>CACGAC010000001.1 GCA_902571015.1 uncultured Pelagibacteraceae bacterium
TGCTCAACTTTATGGAGAGATGAAGACATTTTTTCCTGATAACGCGGTTGAGTATTTTGTGTCTTATTATGATTACTATACACCAGAAGCTTATGTCCCAAGATCTGACACATACATTGAAAAAGAGGCATCAATTAATGAACAAATAGATAGGATGAGACATTCAGCAACAAGATCACTTTTGGAGAGAGATGATGTTTTAATTGTGGCCAGTGTATCATGTATTTATGGTTTAGGCTCTGTTGAGGCATATAGTAAAATGACTCTTACACTCCAAAAAAACTACGATTATAATAGAGAACAAATAATAAAGTCTCTAGTTGCGTTACAATACAAAAGAAATGATCAAAATTTTTATAGAGGTACTTTCAGAGCTCGTGGTGAATATTTAGAAATCTTTCCGTCTCATTTAGAAGATAGAGCTTGGCGATTAAATTTGTTTGGTGATAAACTGGAGAAAATTGAAGAGTTTGACCCTCTCACAGGTGACCAAGTTAGAGAATTAAGTTTAGTTAAAGTTTATGCAAATAGTCATTACATAACTCCTAAACCAACTATTGAGCAAGCGATTTTAAATATAAGAAAAGAATTAGAAATTACTCTTAAAAAACATAAAGCAGAAAATAAATTGCTTGAAGCTCAAAGACTTGAGGAAAGAACTAAATTTGACCTTGAAATGATTGAGGCAACTGGATCTTGTGCTGGAATTGAAAATTACTCAAGATTTTTGTCAGGTAGAAAACCAGGTGAACCACCCCCAACTTTATTTGAATACTTTCCAGATAATACTTTAGTTTTTGTTGATGAATGTCATGTAACAGTTCCCCAGCTTAATGGCATGTACAAAGGTGATAGATCAAGGAAAAGTACGTTAGCTGAATACGGATTTAGACTTCCATCTTGTATGGATAATAGACCATTAAAATTTGAGGAATGGGATTTAATGCGAACACAAACAGTGTTTGTTTCAGCAACACCAGGGCCTTGGGAATTAGAACAAACAAAAGGGAAATTTATTGACCAAGTTATAAGGCCAACTGGATTAATTGATCCACCAGTGGAAATAAGACCTGCTAAAAACCAAGTAGATGACTTAATGCATGAATGTAAAAAGGTAATAGAAAAAAATCATAGAGTTCTAGTTACAACGCTTACTAAAAAAATGGCAGAAGATTTAACTGAGTACCTCCATGAAAATGGAGTGAAAGTTAGATACCTTCATTCCGATATTGACACTCTTGAAAGAATAGAAATTATGAGAGACTTAAGGATGGGTGTTTTTGACGTGCTTGTAGGCATAAATCTATTAAGAGAGGGTTTAGATATTCCTGAATGTGCTCTAGTTGGAATTTTAGATGCAGACAAAGAGGGATTTCTAAGATCTGAAACATCCTTGATTCAAACTATCGGAAGAGCTGCAAGGAATGTTGATGGCAAGGTAATTTTGTTTGCTGATAAAGAAACAAAAAGTATCAAAAAAGCTATACAAGAAACAGAAAGAAGAAGAAAAATTCAGTTAGCTTATAATAAGAAAAATAAGATCGATGCGAAAACAGTAAAAAAAGAAATTAATGATATTCTAGAAAGTGTTTATGAGAAAGATTATGTAAAAATCAGTGAGGGTTCAAACATTGGTGGAAATTTAAAAAAACATTTAAAAGCTTTGGATAAAAAAATGAAAGAAGCAGCCTCCAATCTTGAGTTTGAGGAAGCAGCAAAAATCAGAGATGAAATAAGAAAATTAGAGAGTACTGAACTAGAAATAACATTAAATCCAAAAATAAGACAGTATGATGTTAAAAATAAACTTTATCCCAAAGGAAGATCCACTATGGGTATGCCTGGTACAAAAGTAACAAAAAAAAAAGATAAAAAATGGAAGCACGTAAAATAATCATCACAGGTGGAGCAACAAGAATAGGTGCAGCAATTGCAAAAAAACTTTCAGGTCCAAACAAAGAGTTAGTTCTCCATTTTAATAAATCAAAATCTAAAGCAGAAAATCTCAAAAAAAAATTAGAGGGTTTTGGGGCTAAAGTTTATTTAGTTAAAGGTGATTTAAGTAAAGAAGAAGATATTATCAAAATTATCAAATTAGCAAAATCTAAATTAAAATATTTTGACTGTCTTGTTAATAATGCTTCATTATTTGAAAATGATAAATTAGCAAATTTTAATAATAAAAGTTGGGAAAAACATATATCAACCAATTTGAAAGCACCTGCGCTTTTAACTAAAGAATTTTCCAAAAATATTAGAGGAAATAATAACAATATTATTAATATTATTGATCAAAGAATTTTTAAACTAACTCCATATTTCTTTTCTTACACTATTAGTAAATCTGGTCTTTATACCTTGACAAAAACTAGTGCTATGAGTCTTTCTCCTAAAATAAGGGTAAATGGTATTGCCCCGGGACCTACCATTAAAAATCAAAGACAGACTGAAAAACATTTTAAAAAACAATATCTTGCTACTCCTTTAAAAAGACAGGTTGATGTTAATGAGATTTGTAATGCTGTTGACTTTTTTATAAAAAGCAGATCTATTACTGGTCAAGTGCTGGCAATTGATAGTGGCCAAAGTTTAAACTGGCAAACACCAGATGTTCTAGGTAAAGAATGAAAAAAAATAATTTTAAAATTGTTAAAATTGATAGAGAAAAATCCCTATTCAATTACGAAAAAAAGATCCTCATAAACGAGTTAATACTGAATTTAAAACTTGGATATTATGATTTTGAAAGAGAAAATGCTCAAAAAGTAAAATTTAGCCTTGAAATAGATTATCAAGATAAAAAACCATCAAATGATAAAGATTTAAAATCAATAGTTAATTATGGAACTATTGTTAAACTGATAAGAAAACTGGTTAAGAAAAAACATTATAACTTTTTAGAAACTCTTGCAGAGGCTGTCTTTGACGAATTATTTAAAGATAAAAGAATTGCGAAGATAATGCTCAAAATTGAAAAATTAGAGATTTTAAAAGAATGCTCATCTGTTGGTATTCAAATTACCAAAAAGAGAAGTCATGATAAGTTCTGATATTGGAAAAGAAATAATAAAAAAAGAACTCCCCTTAATTCCAAAACTTCCTGGTGTTTATAGGATGTTAAATGAAAAAGAGGAAATTCTTTATGTTGGTAAAGCTAAAAATTTACCTAATAGACTAAAAAGTTATGTAGCTGAAAAAAACCACATTATTAGAACCGAAAGAATGTTGTCACAAACTAGAAAATTGGAGATCACAACTACTTCTAATGAAAGTGAAGCTTTACTTTTAGAAGCAAATTTAATCAAAAAATATAAACCAAAATTTAATATTTTACTTAGAGATGATAAATCTTTCCCTTTTATATTCATTGGCAACAAAGATAAATGGCCACAAATAAAAAGACACAGAGGAAAAAAAACTACCGAAGGTTTTTATTTTGGACCTTTTGCATCTGCTGGATCAGCTAACTGGACAATTAAAATGATCCAAAAAATATTTCATCTTAGAGTTTGCAATGATACTGTGTTCAAAAACAGAGAACGACCATGTATTTTATATCAAATTAAAAGATGCTCTGGCCCTTGCGTTGGTTACATAGAAAGTGAGGATTATAAGAATACTGTAGATGATGCTATTGAATTTGTTTCCGGTAAATCAAGGAAAATACAAAAAAGTCTCTCGGAGCAGATGGAAAAAGCTAGCGAAAATTTAGATTTTGAAAAAGCGGTAATTTTAAGAGATCGAATAAAGTCATTAAATATTATTCAATCATCACAAAGAATTAATGAAGCTAATCTTATAGAGGCTGATGTAATCGCAGGTTATAAGGAGTCCGGCAAGGCGTGTATTCAGGTTTTTTTTTATAGGTCAAAACAAAACTGGGGTAATCAATCTTTTTTTCCAAAACATGATCCAGATGAAAATTTAAGCAATATAATTAATTCTTTTGTCACACAATTTTATGAAAATAAAAGTGTCCCCTCCTCAATAATATTATCTCAAGAGATAAAAGAAAAAGTTTTAATCGAAAAAACGCTATCTCTTAAAGAAAAAAAACAAGTTACTATATCTATAGCTAAAAAAGGATCAAAATTAAAAGTAATCAACCAAGCAATAAAAAACGCTAAAGATAGTTTAAATAGAAAACTTTATGAAAGTCAAAATAATAAGGAATTATTTGAAGCTGTAGTAAGTAAATTTAATCTGGAGACCAATATTAATCTGATTGAGGTATATGATAACAGTCATATACAGGGAACAAACAGTGTAGGTGCATTGATAGCTTATGGTGATGATGGATTTATTAAAAAAAGATATAGAAAATTTAACATCAAGCTAAAAAAGAATGAACAAGATGATTATGGAATGATGAAAGAGGTTTTGAATAGAAGATTTAAAAGAGCAATACAAGAAAAAGATAACTATTTAACTTTTCCTGATTTAGTAATGATAGATGGAGGAAAAGGACAATATTCAGTAGCTAGGGAAACTCTTAATGAACTTGGACTTCATGATATTCCAATAATTGCGATTGCTAAAGGTAAATATAGAAATAGCGGAAATGAGACTTTCTATCATAATGGTAAGGAATTTAAATTCATCAAAAATGATCCTACTTTATTTTTTCTACAGAGAATAAGAGATGAATCTCATCGTTTTGCAATTAGTGCTCATAGAGCAAAAAGGAAGAAGGGTATTAGTAAATCGCTGTTAGACCAAATTGACGGAATAGGTTCCATAAGAAAAAGAGCTTTATTAAATCATTTTGGATCAGCTAGGGCAGTTGAGTCTGCAAGTCTAGATGAAATTAAATCTGTAGAAGGGGTTGAAGAAAAAGTTGCAAAAAAAATATATAACTTTTTTCATGATTAAAAAAAAATATGCTTAAAAAAATACCAAATATTTTAACTATAGGAAGAATTTTAATTGTTCCTTTTTTTGTATTAGCATTTTATTTGCCAGGTTTTTATGGGGATTTGACAGCGTTAATTTTATTCATAGTCGCATCTTTCACGGATTTTTTAGATGGGATGCTAGCAAGATTTCTCGGGGAAGAGTCTAAACTTGGAGAATTACTTGATCCTATTGCAGATAAAATTATTGTTGCAACTGCTTTAATACTTTTAGTAATGGACGGAACTATAAGAAATTACGAGGTAATAGCAGCAATCATTATTTTAACTCGAGAAATTTTGATATCTGGATTAAGGGAATTTTTGGCAAAGGGAAAAATTAAACTACCAGTTTCAAATCTAGCAAAATTAAAAACAGTATTGCAAATGATCGCTATTGCACTTTTACTTTCTGGTGAAACTGGAAACAAAATTATTAATTTTCAAGATTATAATGCACAAACTATTGGAATAATTCTTTTGTGGCTTTCGGCTGCTTTAACTCTTTTTACAGGATATGAATATATGCGAAAAGGTATTGACCACGCGATCTCAGAAGATAACAAAGATTAAGCTGCTTTTTTCTTTCTAACAAGTTTCTGATAACTTTCGTTAAGACCAATAATTAAATCACAGACTTTAAATTCATTTTCAGCGATACAAGATACCGGGGTTACCTCTGCTGCGGTTCCGGTTAAAAAACATCCAACAAAATTCTTTAACTCTGAGGGTTTTATTTTTCTTTCATGAACTTTAATATTTTTTGATTTCGCAATTTCAATTACTGTTCTTCTAGTAATTCCATCTAAGAAAGA
This sequence comes from uncultured Pelagibacteraceae bacterium, assembly GCA_902571015.1. Taxonomy (GTDB): domain Bacteria; phylum Pseudomonadota; class Alphaproteobacteria; order Pelagibacterales; family Pelagibacteraceae; genus Pelagibacter. The sequence continues at coordinate 5,708 of CACGAC010000001.1, forward strand.
GTCTGGTAACGGCGTGTGTAACTCGCCATTTGAATCTTTAAAAAAAATATTTGCACCAGTAGCTTCAGCAATATTACCTTCATGATCTAGCATTAAAGAATCTGTATAACCATTTTTTTCTGCCTCATGTTTTGAAAGAGTGCATATCATATAAAGACCTGAAGCTTTCGTGTCCCAGGGAATTGTATTAGGAGCTGGTCTTCTCCAATTAGAAATATTCAATCTAATCCCCTCAACTTTTAATTTTGGGTCAAAATAAGATCCCCATTCCCATGTCGCTATTGCAACATGAATTTTGGTTTGTTGAGCTGAGATCGCCATCATCTCACTCCCCCTCCATGCAACTGGACGAACATAACCATTTTCAACTTTTTGGTTTTTGATTATAGTGTTTGAAGCAGCATTTATTTCTGCCTCAGTGTAAGGAATTTCAAAACCCATTCGTCTTGCTGAATGAAAAAATCTTGAGGTATGTTCCTCTAGTTTAAAGATTGAACCATCATAAACTCTTTCTCCCTCAAATACGCAACTAGCGTAGTGTAATCCATGGCTTAAAACATGCACTTTAACATTCGACCAATCTACTAATTCGCCGTTGTACCATATTTTACCAGATCTTTTATCGTAAGGTATCATGTATGAAATATAAAATTATTACTGAAAAATATCTATGTATATATAATATGTCAATATAACTTACCTGTGATGAAAGAGCTTTTATATTTAAAAGATGAACAATTAAAACATTTAATTGAAAAATTATTTATTAGTTATAGAGAAACTTTTTCAGACTCAAAAAAAATTCTCAATAAATATCATATTGGCTTAGCTCATCAAAAAACTATTCATTTAATATCTATGTATGAAGGAATATCAATCTCTGAACTTATGAGAAAACTTAAAGTATCTAAACAAAGCCTCAATAGAGTTTTAAAAGACTTAATCAAGCTTGAAATGGTTTTTTTTTAATAAAGATGAGACTGACACAAGAATTAAACACATCTTTTTAAATGAAAAAGGTAAAAAAATTTTTAAAGAGATTTTTGAAATACAAAAAAAAAGAATTTATAATGCATTACTTAATTCAAGCTCTCAAGAAGTTCTTAATTTTGATGAGGTTTTAAAAAGAATAATTAATGGATAGTCCTCTAGCTCATATTTTGGTGGTTGATGATGATGAGGGGATAAGATCTTTAGTGAAAAAATACTTAAATGAAAAAAAATATTTAGTTACCACGGCAGATAACGCAGAAAATGCTTCTGAAAAAATAAAAGTTATTAAGTTTGATTTAATAATCCTAGATATCATGATGCCTGGAAAAAGTGGGCTTGATTTTTTAAGAGAACATAAAGTGTATATTGATACGCCAATTATACTTTTAACTGCTAAAGGTGAACCAAATGAAAGGATAGAAGGATTAGAAATGGGGGCAGATGACTATTTACCTAAACCCTTCGAACCGAAAGAACTTGATCTTAGGATTAAAAACATAATTAACAAAACAAAAAAAAATAATTTAAAAAAAATAATAAAGTTTGAAAATGTTAAAATAGATCTAAGTAAGCAAATAATTTTTCATGGTAATTTAGAATTTAAAATAAATAACACTGAAAAAACAATATTAGAAAAAATGATTAATAACCCAGGAAAAGTTTTTGAAAGGGAAGAAATTGGTAAATTAATTGACTTAGATAAAGAGAGATCAATTGATGTTATCATAACTAGATTGAGAAAAAAAATTGAACTAGATCCAAAAAATCCAAAATTTCTTCAGACAATAAGAGGAGCAGGCTATGTTTTATGGATTGAATAAATTTATAAAAAATCTATTACCAAAAAGATTATTTTATAGAGCTTTGCTTATAGTTGCTATCCCGGTAATTTTGATTCAATTAATAATTACAATTGTTTTTTTTGATAGCCTTTGGATAAAAACTAACAAAGGAATGACAAGAGCATTAGTCAGTGAAATACAAACTTTTATTGAGGTTTATAGTAATGATGATTATGAAAAAAATGAAATAAAAAATATTTTTTCATTATATCAGGATTTAAATATTGAATTTGTTGAGGATGAAAATTTTAATTTCTCATACAATGAAAGATGGTTTAGTCCAATAGATAGGACACTGAGGAGAGAATTAAAATCTAGATTTGGATTAGAAATGTTTTGGTTTGACACTACAAGTTATAAAGAGTTAGTTGATTTAAGAATTAAATATCTAAATGGTTTTTTTAAATTTATAGTCCCAAAGGATAGACTCACTAGCACTTCAGCAAGATTGTTTGGATTATGGATAACTGTTCCTGCATTCGTAGTCGTGATTATTTCACTTATATTTTTGAAAAATCAAACAAGACCAATTACAGCCTTAGCTAAAGCTGCCGAAAAATTTGGAAGAGGGGAAAATGTTGATGAATTTAAACCTTCTGGCGCAGCTGAGATACGCCAGGCAGGTTATGAATTCGATAGAATGAGAAAAAGAATATTGAGACATCTAAATCAAAGATCTGAAATGTTATCTGGGATTAGTCATGATTTGAGAACACCCTTAACAAGAATGAAATTACAAACTGAGTTTATAAAAGATAAATCCTTGGCCAAGAAGTTAACAGAAGATATAAATGAGATGGAAAAAATGCTTAATGAATATTTACAGTTTACAAGTTCCTCATTTATGGAAAAAGATGAGCTGTTCAATCTTAGTGAATTGATGAATGAGATTATAAGTAAATACAATAATGAAAACATTACAAAAGAAATATTACCAAGGATCTATTTAAATGGTCGAAAAAATTTAATTAAAAGATGTCTTAATAATCTCTTAGAAAATTCAATTAAGTACGGGAATAAGATAAATATTGAACTTCAAAAAAAGAAAACAAGCTTAATAATAAAAGTTGAGGATGATGGTCCGGGAATAGCAGAAAGTGAATACGATAATGTATTTAAACCTTTCTACAAAATAGACAAAGGAAGAGCAGACTCCAAATCAAGTGTAGGGCTTGGTCTGTCTATAGCCTCTGACATTGTGCGTTCTCATGGTGGTAATATAAAGTTGAATAAATCCAATTTGAATGGACTTGAGGTTAAGATTTTTTTACCCGTTTAATCCTTTTTTTTAAAACCTTTTTTTTTTCAAGTTCTTTCTCTAAATTTTCGACTCTTTTAACTAGGATATCAAATTCATCCTTACTCGTTAATTTCATTTTGAATACGATTTCATCTCTTTTTGATTTTAAAATGTTTACTATTTCATTTTTTAGGTCTCTAGATGAGATTAATCCTTGTTCTAGAAGTTTAGTAAATTTATCAAATACAAATTTTGAATTTTTCATATATTTATTAAATTAGTTATTATATCTTTAATCTATTATTATAATTAAAAATGTTCATTAATAATTTTGACCCAGTTGCATTTAGTTTATTTTCATTAGAATTTAGATGGTATTCTTTATCATATATATTTGGAATTCTCGCTGGGTGGGTTTTGGCAAAAAAAATTTTTTTAAAAGATGATAATTTAAAAGAGAAATTTGATGACTACATTACTTATATAATTTTAGGTATTATAATTGGTGGAAGATTAGGTTACGTAATATTTTATAATTTAGATTACTATTTAGAAAACATCTTTGAAATTTTTAAAATTTGGAATGGAGGAATGTCATTCCATGGTGGACTATTGGGTGTAATTGTGATGAGCATGTGGTTTGCAAAAAAACATAATCATAGTTCTTATATTTATCTTGATATTGTTTCGTTAGTCGCCCCAATAGGAATTTTTTTTGGACGTATTGCAAATTTCATAAATTCAGAACTTTATGGCAAAGAAACAACTTTACCATGGGGAATTAAATTTGAAAAAATTGATGAAATATATCGTCATCCATCTCAACTTTATGAGGCTTTTTTTGAGGGACTGTTATTATTTTTTATATTGATATATTTTCGAAAAGCGTCCTCAGCTAAAAATCCTGGTTTTTTATCTGGAATATTTTTAATATTTTACTCTTTTTTCAGATTTTTTATAGAATTTTTAAGAATGCCAGATGAACAATTAGGTTACGTTCTATTTAACTTAAGTATGGGGCAAATTTTATGTTTAGTTTTTTTTATATTTGGTTCTTATTTGACTTTAAAAAAATATGACAGTCAAAAATAATTTTGAAATCTCTTTAGATAAATTTATTAATTTTGCTCTATATGATAAAAAAAAAGGATACTATATGCAAAAAAACCCTTTCGGGTTAAAGGGTGATTTCATAACTGCACCAAATATTTCAAGAATGTTTTCTGAAATGATAGCTGTATGGATTTTAGGTTTTTGGGAAAATTTAGGAAACCCAAAAAAAATTAATTTGGTGGAACTTGGTGCAGGAAACGGTGAAATGATAAAAATATTTTTAGAAACTTTTAAAAAATTTCCAGCGTTTTTAAGTTCATGTAATATTTTAATTCATGAAAAAAGTCTAAAATTAAAGAAAATTCAAAAAAACAAATTACAAAAAGAAAAAGTTATTTGGATTTCTGATCTGAAACAAATAAAAAAATTTCCAACTATTTTTATTGCAAACGAGTTTTTTGATGCGATAGCAATAAAACAATTTATTAAAAAAAAAGATCTTTGGTTTGAAAGATATGTAAATATCAAAAATCAAAAAAAAGCTTTTTTTTGTGAAAGAAAGTTTGATATGAAAAAATTTGAAAAAGAAATTGATTATAATATTTCAAAAGACCAAAAATTTATTGAATATTCATTAATTGGAATAAATTATTTAAAAAAAGTTGCTGGAATAGTTAAAAAAAATAACGGAGGTCTTCTAATGATAGATTACGGGTATATGGAAAAAAAGATGAAAAATACTCTTAAATCGATTTCAAATCATAAACATACCAGTGTTTTGGAAAATATTGGTACTTCAGATATTACTCATAACATCAATTTTTTTTTATTTAAGAAAATAATCAATCAATTTGGTGGCTTAAATGGTTTAATAACAACTCAAGGGAGCTTTTTAGTAAAATTAGGAATAAAAAATAGAGCTGAGATAATATCTCGAAATCAAAGCTTTTCAAAGAAAGCAGATATTTATTTTAGATTAAAAAAACTCATAGATGAGAAAGAAATGGGAGATTTATTTAAGGTAATGTTTATCAAAAACAAAGGCAATAAATATAAATTGGGGTTTAATTGATAGTTTCAAAAAAATTATCTAAATTTAAAGAGATCAGTCATGGTTTTTTTAATAAAAAAGGTGGGTGTTCGAAAGGCATTTATAAAAGCTTAAATTGTGGTCCAGGCTCTAAAGACTACAAAACAAAAGTTATCAAAAATTTAAGAATTGTAAAAAAGAAAATCAATAAAAACTCAAAAAATATTTATTTACTCCATCAAATACATAGCAATAAATTTGTTTTCATCAATAGATATTCTAAGTACCTAAAAAAAAAGAGAGCAGATGCAGTGATTACTGACCTTCCAAGATTACCAATTGGAATTCTTACAGCTGATTGTGTACCAATATTAATTTTTGATAAACAAAAAAAGATGGTAGCCGCTATTCATGCCGGATGGAAAGGTGCATATAAAGGAATTATTTCAGAAGTTGTAAATTTCATGATTAAAAAGGGCTGTGAAAAAAAGAATATGATTGCTGTTATAGGTCCTTGTATCGCTCAAAAAAGCTATAACGTAAAAGCAGATTTTAGAAGAAAATTCCTAAAAAAAGATAAAAGAAATAAAGTTTTTTTTAGAAAAAGAAAAAACTTAATTTATTTTGATTTATCAAAATATGTTAAATTACAACTCAAATTAATGAAAATCACAAATTTAGAGACGATAAATATTGATACTTTTCCTAAAAAAAATAATTTTTTTAGTGCAAGAAGGTCTTTGCGTTTAAATCATGATGATTATGGTAGAAATATTTCATTAATTATGATTAATTAGAGTTTTTCAATGAAATTATTAACTGGAAACAGCAATAAAGTTTTAAGTAAAAACATTGCTAAATATTTAAAAACAAAACTTGTAAATTCAAGTATTAGAAAATTTGCTGATGGTGAAATCTATATTGAAATAAATGAAAATATAAGAGGAAACAGTATTTTTATTGTTCAATCTATCTCCTCTCCAGCAAATGATAATTTAATGGAATTATTGTTATGTATTGATGCTCTAAAGAGGTCATCAGCAAAAAATATAACAGCGGTAATACCGTATTTTGGATATGCAAGACAAGATAGAAAGGTTGTTCCAAGAACTTCCATATCTGCAAAACTTGTCTCTAATCTAATCACTCAAGCTGGTGCTGATAGAGTGGTAACCGTAGATTTACATGCTGGTCAAATTCAAGGTTTCTTTGATATTCCTGTTGATAACTTATTTTCTACTCCAATATTTGCAAGACACGCTAGAAAGAAAATTAAAAGTAAAAAAATTATTTGTGTTGCACCTGACGTAGGAGGAACGGAAAGAGCTAGAGCACTTGGAAAACTTTTGAATGTAGGACTAGCTATTGTTGATAAAAGAAGACCAAAGCCTGGGCAATCAGAGGTTATGAATATCATTGGTGATGTAAAAGGACAAACTTGTATTTTAGTTGATGATATAATTGATTCAGGTGGCACAATTATTAATGCGGCGAAAGCTTTGAAATCTCGAGGAGCAAAAGATGTTTATGTTTACATTACTCATGGGGTTTTAAGTGGAGATGCAATTAAAAAAATTAAAAGTTCAGTAATTAAAAATTTAGTTATAACCGATACAATAGACAATGTTCATAAAACTAAAAATGTTAAAAATATTGAGGTTTTACCCATATCAGGTCTTATGGGTGAAGCAATAAAGAGAATTTCAAATTCAACATCCGTATCAGATTTATTTAAATAAATTTCTTGATTATTTGTAAACATGAGTTAAAAAACTCTGTTTTATGAATTCAATAGAAGCTAACATTAGAGATAATTCCACTAAAGGGCAGTTAAACGCTATAAGAAATAGTGGAAATGTTCCAGCTATTATCTACGGTGGTAAAGATAAAAATCAAAAGATATCTATTTCTAAAAAATTACTTAAAACTTTCATAGAGAAAGAAAATTTCTTTTCAAACATAATTACTCTGAAGGTAGATGGTAGTAATCAAAATGTATTACCAAGAGAAATAAAATATCATATTTTAACCGATGAACCAATTCATGTAGATTTTTTAAGAGTGCTACCAGGTGTAAAAATAAAAATAGAAATTCCAGTAAATTTTATCAATCACGAAAAATCTCCTGGTCTTAAAAAAGGTGGGGTGCTAAACATTGTGAGAAGAAAAGTAGAATTAAAATGTCCAAGTGAAAAGATACCTGAAAATTTAACATTAGACTTAGATGGTGTTGATATTGGTGAGAGTTTTAAAATCTCTTCAGTTAAATTAGATCCAGAAGTTGTTCCAACAATTCAAGGAAGAGATTTTGTAATAGCAACATTAGCAGCTCCAACCGTTATGAAAGAACCTGAAAAACCTGCTGAAGCAGAGGCCGCGGAGGGTGAAGAAGGTGCAGAGGGTGCAACTGCTGCTGCAGCCGATGGGGATAAAGCTGCTCCTGAGGGTGATAAAGGAGATAAAAAAGAGGGTGATGATAAAAAACCTACTGACAAAAAACCTCCTGAAGAAAAAAAATAATCAACTAAATTGAAAATTAATCAATAGATCATGCTTTTATTTGTAGGATTGGGTAATCCAACACCAGACAGCGAAAATAATCGACATAATGTTGGGTTTAAAATTATAGATGCTATAAACAAAAAATTTAGTTTATCAAAACAAAAACCAAAATTTAAAGGCCTATTAACAACTGGCAATATAGGAAATGTTAAAGTTTATGCCATCAAACCTTTGACCTTTATGAATAATTCAGGAATTTGTATTAGAGAGCTTATTGAATATTTTAAAATTGATGCTCAAGATGTAATAGTTTTTCATGATGATCTAGATGTGGAATTTGGAAAAATCAAAGCTAAGTTTGGAGGATCAAGTGCGGGACACAATGGAATTGCTTCAATTGATAAGTTTATTGGCAAAGATTATTCTAGAGTGCGAATAGGTATTGGTAAACCCAAAGGAAACATCGAGGTTGCAGATTACGTTTTACAAAATTTTGATGAAGATGAGTCGTTAGGTATTGAAAAAATATCAAACCACATAAATGACTCAATTTCTTTTCTTGTTGAAAAAAAATTAGATCTTTTTTCTAGTACAGTAAATAATAAATAATGAGCTTCAAGTGTGGGATCGTTGGTTTACCAAACGTAGGTAAATCTACCCTCTTCAATGCATTAACCAATTCAAATAAAGCTCAAGCAGCTAACTTTCCATTCTGTACAATTGATCCAAATATTGGTGTAGTTAGTGTGCCTGACTATCGATTAGAAAATTTAGCCAAAATTTCTAAATCAAAAAAAATTATACCTACTACTATTTCTTTTGTTGACATAGCTGGCCTTGTAAAGGGTGCATCTAAAGGTGAAGGTTTGGGAAATAAATTTTTATCTCATATCAGAGAAGTAGACGCTGTAATACATATGATTAGATGTTTTGACTCTAGTGATATTCAAAATGTAAATCCTACAATTGATCCTGTTAGAGACCTTGAAATAATTGAGACAGAAATGAAGCTTGCAGATTTAGAGTCCATTCAAAAAAGACTTGAGAAAAATAACAAAAAAAATATTGATGAGGACCAAATTAAAATTCTTCAAAGTTGTTTAGACTTAATTAATAATGATCAAGATTTAGCAACTTTAAAATCAGAATTTAACAAAAAACAACTAAATTTAAGTGGTTTATTGTCTTTGAAGCCCAAAATATTTGTTTGTAATGTTGATGAGAAAAGTGTCCAAAATGGAAACGGTTACACTAAATCATTCTTAGAAAAATTTGGTTTAGAAAATACTTTGATTGTATCGGCAGATATTGAAAATCAAATCAACGAGTTGGATAGTGAAGAAAGAAAAAACTACATGGAAATGATTGGTTTAAAGGACACTGGCTTGGATATGTTGATTCAAAAAGGTTATAAGATTTTAGAATTAGACACTTTTTTTACATCAGGTCCTGAGGAAACAAGAGCCTGGACTATTCAGAAAAATTGTTTAGCTCCAAAAGCTGCTGGTGAAATACATTCTGATTTTGAAAAAGGATTTATTAGAGCTGAGACAATTTCTTATAATGATTTTGTTGAAAATGATGGATGGGTAAATTCTAAAACAAACGGAAAAATGAGATTAGAAGGTAAAGATTATATTGTTAAAGACGGTGACGTTTTAAACTTTCGTTTCAATACGTGACCAGATTCTCTTCATACTAAAATAAACTAAAACAGTTAATATAATTAAATAAATTATTGCTTTAAAACCCATTTTATGACGTGTTTCTAAATGAGGTTCTGCAGTCCACATTAAAAAAGTTGTAACATCTTTTGCCATTTGTTCTACAGAAGCATTAGTTCCATCTGAGTATTCTACTAAACCATCAGAAAGTTGATTAGACATTTTAATCTTATTTCCATACATATATTTATTATAGTAAACACCATCATCTAAAGTCACTCCAGCTGGTGGATCTTCATATCCTTGAAGGAGTGAATAGATATAGTCAACTCCACCGCCTCGCGCTTTTACTAAAACAGTCATATCTGGAGGGTATGCTCCACCGTTTGCAGCTTGAGCAGCTTTTTCATTTTCGTATGGCATCACAAATTTATCCGACAACCTTCCTGGTCTCATAAACATTTCACCATCTGCATTTGGACCATCTTTTACCTCAAAAGATGCTGCAATGGCTTTTGCTTGTTCCACTGAAAATTCAGGCCCACCCTCTTCCACTAAATTTCTATAACTTAGATATTTCATAGAATGGCAAGAAGAACAAACTTCTTGATAAACTTGATATCCCCTTTGAAGTGCAGCTCTGTCAAACTTTCCGAAGGGACCCTTAAAACTCCAATCAGTTTTTAAATATTCAGCTTTCTCAGCTGCATTAGAGTTGAATTGAAATCCAAAAAATAATGCTATTAAAAACGAAATTCTAAAAAAATTTTTCACTGATCTTTAAAACTATCCTTTTTTTTTACCGCTGCAAGATTAGGTGATCCACCCAAAATTGGTTCGGTAATACTCAAGGGAACAGGTGTGGTCCTCTCTTTGAATCCTAAAACTGGCAATACAACTAAAAAATGAAGGAAGTAGTATGCTGTTGCAATTCTAGCAATTAATAAGTAAAGACCCTCAGCTGGCATAGCTCCGACATATCCTAAAATTAAAACATCAGCCACTAAGATCCAATAGAACTGCTTATATAAAGGTCTAAAGACTGCGGATCTAATTTTTGAAGTATCTAACCAAGGAAGTGCAGCTAATATTAAAATAGCAGACAACATCGCTATAACACCTAGAAGTTTATCCGGAACTGATCTCAGAATTGCATAAAAAGGTAACAGATACCATTCAGGAACAATATGAGCTGGTGTTACAAGAGGATTTGCTTCAATATAATTATCAGCATGACCTAAAATATTTGGTGTATAGAAAACAAAAAAAGCGAAAACAATCATAAACATCAACAACGCAAAACCATCCTTGATAACTATGTAAGGATGAAATGGGACTGTGTCATTTGAAGGTTTTTTTATATCAATTCCAATTGGATTATTATTTCCAGGCACATGAAGAGCCCAAATATGTAAAACAACTAAACCTAAAATTAAAAAAGGAATTAAGTAGTGTAGAGTAAAAAATCTTGTAAGTGTTGGGTTATCAACCGAATACCCTCCCCATAACCATGTTACTATTCCCTCACCTACCAAAGGAATTGCACTAAATAAATTTGTAATAACTGTAGCTCCCCAAAAACTCATTTGTCCCCATGGTAAAACATAGCCTAGGAAAGCTGCTGCCATCATAAGCAGATAAATTATTATTCCGATAATCCATATAACTTCTCTAGGTGATTTATAAGAGCCATAAAACAAAGATCTAAAAATATGAATATATACTGCTAAGAAAAACATTGAAGCTCCATTTGCATGTATATATCTTATTAACCATCCATAGTTTACATCTCTCATTATGTGTTCAACACTTTGGAACGCCATATCAGCATGTGCGATATAGTGCATTGCTAAAACTAATCCGGTTACAATTTGAGTAATCAAACAAAAAGTAAGAATTCCACCAAAAGTCCACCAATAATTTAAATTTTTTGGTGTTGGATAATCGGTTAAATGGTTTGCCAAAGTTAAAAGGGGTAATCTGTCGTTAAACCATTTTCCAACTTTTGATTTCGGTGTGTATTCGTGTTCACTCATAAAAAATTATCCAATCTTAATTGTGTTAGCATCAACAAATTTGTATTCTGGAATTTCCATATTTGTTGGAGCTGGACCTTTTCTAATTCTTCCAGAAGTATCGTAATGAGAACCATGACATGGGCAGAACCATCCATTGTAATCACCTTTTTGATCCAAAGGCACACAACCTAAGTGCGTGCATACTCCAAGCATAACAAGCCACTCTGGATTTTTTGCACGATCTTCATCTTTTTCAGGATGCTTTAAATCTTCCAACTTAACAGATTTAGCTTCAGCTATTTCCTCTGGAGTTCTTCTTCTAATAAAAACTGGCTTTCCTCTCCATAACACAGTTATGGTTTTTCCTGGATTGACTGCGCTCACATCAACCTCAGTGCTCGCTAACGCTTTTACTGAAGCATCTGGGTTCATTTGATCTATCATAGGCCAAATCACTGCACCTGCACCAACGGCTCCAACCGCGTAAGTAGCTGTAAATAAAAAATCTCTTCTTTTAGTTTTCTTTTCCACTGTTTATAGGTTCTTATAATTCTATATGTTGATTTAGGTAGTTAATATATGATTACATATAATAAAAAAGTATTATTTTTCTACTGATAGAATGACACATAATCTAATTAATGATGGGCCAAAAATTGCACTATTTGAACCTGATATCCCTCAAAATACTGCTGCGATCATAAGAACTTGCGCCTGTTTGGGGGCGAAATTAGAAATAATAGAGCCTTGTGGATTTTTATTAAACGATAAGAGATTTAAAAGAGTTGTGATGGATTATATGGATGAAAAAGAGATTAGATATTATAAAAGCTCTGAACAATTTTTTGATGAGAAACAGAATCAAAGAATTATACTTATGACTACAAAAGCCTCTAGCCCATATACAGAATTTAAGTTTAAAAAAAATGATACAATTTTATTTGGAAGAGAAAGCGCAGGAGTGCCTGAATTTGTGCATAAAATGATAAATAATAGGTTAAAAATTCCGATGCGAAATAATAAGCGTTCTTTAAATATTTCTTCTTCTGTTGCTATAATATTGGCCGAGTGTTTAAAACAAAATAAAATAATTTAAATGGATCTAGAAATTAAACAAAAATTGACAAGTAATTGGTTTAAATCTTTGCAGGAAATGTTCTGCAAAACTATTGGTGATTTTGAAAAAAATAAGATCAGTTTTAAGTCGACTTCATGGAAGAGAAATTTAAAAAAAGATGAAGGTGGTGGTGAATATAGAATCTTAAAAGATGGAAAAATTTTTGATAAAGTAGGTGTTAATTTTTCAAAAGTTTATGGAAAATTTCCAAAAAAATTTCAACATAATATACCTGGCGCTCAAAAAGATCCTAGATTCTGGGCATCAGGGATATCTGTTGTAATGCATATGAAAAATCCTTTAATTCCTGCGATGCATTTTAATACTAGATATATTTGCACAACTTTTGATTGGTTCGGTGGAGGTATTGATGTTACTCCATCAAAAAAAGATAATAAAGAAAAAGAACAGTTTCACAAAACTCTTAGAGATATGTGCAATCGACATGACAAAAATTATTATAAAAAATATAAAAAATGGTGTGATGAATATTTTTACCTACCTCATAGAAAAGAGCCTCGTGGAATAGGTGGTATTTTTTTTGATTATAAAAAAAACAATTTTGAAAAAAATTTCAAATTTGTCAGAGATGTCGGTATTACCTTTGAGACTATTTTTCAAAAAATTATAAATAAAAAAATTAAAAAAAAATGGACTTCTAAAGATAAAGAAAATCAATATATTAAAAGAGGAAGATATGCAGAATTCAATTTACTATATGACAGGGGTACAAAATTTGGATTACAAACAGGTGGTAATGTTGAGGGAATATTAATGTCATTACCTCCTCATGCAAAATGGAAATGATATGGATAAAGAACCAATTACCTTAAATGGCTTAAATAAACTAAAAGAAGAATTAATTTTTTTAAAAGAAAAAAAAAGACCAGAAATAGTCGCCGCAATTGCTGAAGCAAGATCACACGGAGATTTAAAAGAAAACGCTGAGTATCATGCAGCAAAAGAAGAGCAGTCTCACAACGAAGGAAGGATAACAGAAATAAATGATATTATTGCAAGAGCAAACGTCATTGATGTTACTAAAATAAACAATGACGGCAAAGTAATTTTTGGTGCCACAGTATTTTTGGAAAATTTAGATACAGGTGAAAAGATAGATTATAAAATAGTCGGAAAAGATGAAGCAGATTTAAAAAAAAAACTGTTATATTTTCAATCGCCAATAGGTAAAGGTCTCATTGGAAAAAATAAAAATGATCTTGTGGAAATAAATACTCCTGCTGGAGTAAAAAACTTTGAAATTAAAGACGTCAAATATCTTTAACCTTTTACAATACTATCGATTTGTTTGTCAGAAATTTTGAAATTATTCCTGATCCACTCCTCCTCAATCAATTTCAGCATACTTCCCAACTGTCTTCCCTCTGGTATTTTGTATCTAGTCATTAATAAATTAGCTCCAACAGGCAAACTTGGCGTAATCTTATTTTTATATAATTCTAGTAAGCTCAACAATTTCTTATCTAATTTCTTTGTTTTTATAATCTTAAAATTTATAATATCTAATACTGCTTGTTTTCCATCATAATATAAAACTTTATTTAAGTTCACTTCATTTAAAGTTTTAGACCCATTTTTTTCATTATAAAAGTTACTAATAGCATAAGCTCTTTTTTGATCTTTTTTTGAAATATTATATTTGTACAAGAAGTATTCTAAATTGTCTGTTTCATCTATTATCATTAAAAATAAAGTAAACATAAAATCCAGATCAACAAATAGTTCTCTCTTTACTTTAATTGCATCAATAATACTTTTGATATTCTTTAGCTCTGGAAAAATTAACAATATTAGGTCGACGCTGAATTTATCTTTTGATAAATTTTCTAATTTATTTGATTTTAATAATTTTTTTAACTCATCTAATAGTCTCTCTTTAGATATAATAGAAATACCACTTATATTGATTTTTATTACTTTGATTATTTCCTCTTTGTGAGACTGCTTTGAGTAATTTAAAAAAAATCTTAAGTATCTTAATATCCTTAAATAATCCTCTTTAATTCTTTTTTCAGGGTTGCCAATAAAGCTAACCTGACCTATTTGAATATCTTTTTTTCCATTATAAGGATCGAATAAATTTCCATCCAAATCAGCATAAATAGAGTTAATAGTAAAATCCCTTCTCGCAGCATCTTTTTTCCAATCTTTGGAGAATTTTACTTTAGCGTGTCTACCATCAGTAAAAATATCTTCTCTTAGAGATGTTATCTCATACTTATGATTATCTATGATTGCTGTAATTGTTCCATGTTCAATTCCTGACTCATAAAAATTAATATTATTTTTTTTTAAGATTTCAGTGACTTCTAAAGGATTTAAATTTGTTGCTAAATCTATATCATCAACTTTCTCATTATTTAATATTTTTCTTAAACAACCTCCCACGTACCTAATCTCACTTTCAGATGAGTGAGAATTTATAGCCTCAAAAATTTTTTTCACAGGTGTTGTTAATGAAAGTTTTTTGATATTATTCTTAAATGAGTAAAGGTTTTTTGAGCTCGAGAAAATTTTATTTAAAAAGTTTTTCATATTTGGCTGGGGCGCTAGGATTCGAACCTAGGATGCAGGTACCAAAAACCCGTGCCTTACCGCTTGGCTACGCCCCAATCTAATTTCGTATAACACAAAAAAAAGAATTTATATAGTTTTTGCAACTTTACACCAGCAATTTTTATATTTTCTACTAAATTTTTTTTTAACATCATCGCATAATTTTTTAGATTTAAAATATGCGACAATTGCAGAACCTGATCCTGTCATTCTTACGAAACTCTTATTTGAGGATTTTTCAAGAAAATTTTTGATATTTTTTAATTTGGGAAACTTAGATAGAGAAATCGCTTCAAGAGAATTATTGAGTTTTTTCAAATTATCAAAGCTAAACATTTTCTTAGAGGGTTTATTAAATCTGGGTTTTGTGAATTTTTTTACACTCGAAAATATATCTTTTGTCGAACACCCAAAACTAGGTTTAACAATAAGTGCATAAAGTTTTTTGCAGTTTTTAAATTCTTTAATCTGATTATTAGATTTAAGAATTGTAAAAGTAGAATTAAGACCCAGAGCTACATCTGAACCTACTGATTTACAAATTGAACTTAATTGTCCTCTGCTGGGATTAATAAACTTTTTCTTAATCAAATATTTTAATATATTTGCCGCATTCATTGATCCACCTCCTAATCCAGATTTTGATGGAATATGTTTATTAACTTTTATCTCAAACTTCTGACCTGTAATTAATTTTTTTTTCTCTAGAATATTTAACAACTTTGAAATTGTATTTTTCTTGTGAATATTTTTTGAATATTTTCCATTAAATGAAATAATATGTTTTTTAGATTGAATTTGTTTAATAAGAATAACATCGTATAACGAGACAAAACCTACGATACTCTCAATCTTGTGTAGTCTTGAGTTTTTTCCAGTAACGTTAAGAGCTAAATTAATTTTAGCAAATGACTTTATCCTGGAATAGCCCATCTTAGAGTCCTTTAATTATTTTTGAATTTATTTTTTGTAATAATTCCTCATCTACATCCTCCATTTTAAATACACTTTTCCAAAAATACCTTGCTTGAATTTTTCTACCCAACATCCAAAGAATATCTCCATAATGATCATTTACTATCGCATCATCTGGCATTAATTCTACAGCTCTTTTTAAATATGTTTCTGCTTTTATGTAGTCTTTTGTTAAATAATAAGCCCAACCAATTGAGTCTATTATATATGGATCATTCTCAGTTAAAGAATATGCTTTCTCTAACATTTCCATTGCCTCTTCAATTTTGTAATCTCTCTCCAACCAAGAGTATGCTAAATAATTAAGAACATAAGCATCATCAGGATCAATTTCTAAAGAAGAAAGCATGTCTCTATCTGCTTCTTCATAATTTCCCATTCGTTCATTGCTCGCTCCTCTTCTATAAAACAAATCTGATTTAATTTCTAAATCATCACTGACTATTCCTAGAACTATTGTGTAATATTTTATAGCTTGTTCGTACTCTTTCGCATTTTTATAAAAATTAGCAATATCAAATAAGATTTTTTCATTTGGTTTTTGAATTTTTTCAAAATTAGACTTAATAAATTTTAATGAATCTTTTGTGCTACTTTCTTTTGAGATAATTTGAGCTTCTTTTTTTAATCTATACCAATAATAGAAATCATCTTCTTTTTCAAATTCTTGTAAAATTTTTTTAACTCGATCAAATTCCTCATTTGAATATAGATTTTCAGCGACTAATGATAAATTATAATGAAATTTTGGATTTAAATAATTAGATAAATATGAATAAAAGTTAGAATTTATAAAATCGTCTTGAGCAGAATGTAAATTAGATATTAAAAACAAAAATTCACTAATTAAGTCATTATGGTTTTTGCATGAAAAAATGGAGTTCATTTTTCTTTGATTGCCTTTTTCAATCCAACTTTTTCCTTGAGACAAAAGTAAAGAAGTATTGATAAATTTAATGTTATCAGTTATTTTTTTTGCTTCCTCTATTTGGTTATTTTCAATTAAATATGCTAAGTAAAAAAAAGTGTACCTAGTTAAGTCTGCATCGTCATCACCAACAAGCTTAGAGAAAAAAGTTTTGGTTTTTGCATCTCCTAAATAACACCTTTGAAAGGTTGTTGAAATTATTGATAGATTTCCGTAATTTTTTACATCATTGGGCAATCTTTTTTCTTTGAATACAAGAATGTAGTCTCTCAAATTATCTAAAATTGCTGAGTTAAATCGGTTAAGTTTAATGTATTTTTTAGACTTAGATATGTAATCCAAAGCCTTTGAAAAATCCTCTCGTCTTATACTGTCTATTGTTAATAATAAGTATTTTTCAAAAAATTCTGATTTATTTTTATTTTGTTTAACAATATTTATAGCTTGATTTACTTTATTTTCTAAGACCAGAGAGTAAACATATCTCTTTAAATAAGGCTCATGTTTATTTAATAAAATCTTAGAAGTATTAAAAAAATTTAACGCCTTTGAGTTATTTTTATTTTCAAATGCTACAATTCCAGAAAAATATTTTGATAAGTTTCTGGAGTCAAAATCATCAAAACTAGCACTTTTAGAATGCAAGGGATTTTGATAAAGTAAAAATAATATCAATAAAAATTTTAAATTTTTGACAAACATAATTGCACTTTATGACTAAAAAGATGTTAAATCAAAATGCCAAATATGATCAAAGATTTTTAGATAAAGTAGAGCCAAATTTTGAATTTAGTAATAAACCAATAAATAGACTTAAAATTGTAAAGGAAAATAGCGTTGAAAATAAAAAAGGGAAAGAAGAGAGAATATTAAGACTAAAGAAAAAAATCAATTCAATTGAAGATTGTAATTTAAGAAATAATTCTAAAAATCTAGTTATGGGAGATGGTGACATAAATAGTCCTATAATGTTAATTGGAGAAGCTCCTGATGAAAAAGAAGACTTGGAAGCTAAAACATTTTGTGGAGATGTTGGCGTGCTTTTAAATAAGATGCTTTTAGCAATTAAAATTAAAAGAGAGAAAGTGTACTCTACTTACTCAATTAATTTTAGACCACCTAATGATAGAAAGCCAACTACTCAAGAGATAAAGCGATATTCAATTTTTCTAAAAGAACATATTTCAATTATAGATCCTAAAATTTTGATATTGATGGGTACCACTGCAATGGAGGCAGTAACGGGTCTTGGTAATCAAATCTCAAACGAAAGAGGAAATTGGAAAGAAATCATAATTGGAAACAAAACAATTCCCTTAATTATCACTTTTAATCCATCTTATTTAATTAGGTATCCGGGTAAAAAGAAATTCTCATGGGAGGACCTAAAAAAAATAAGAAAAAAAGTAGAAGATTTAGATATTATAATTTAATGAAAATAATTGCTGGTGTAGATGAAGTCGGTCGAGGAAGTTTGGTTGGACCAGTCTATGCAGCTGCAGTTATTTTAAAAAAATCTATAAATACAAAATTACTAAAAGACTCAAAAAGTATATCGAGCTCTAAACGCAAAGTCTTATTTAGCCATATTAAAAAAAATTCAATTTGGGCAATTGGAAAGGCATCATTGAAAGAAATTGAACAATTAAATATTTTAAATGCCAGTTTATTAGCAATGAAAAGAGCAATCAAAAAACTTAAGAAAAAACCTTCACACGTATTAATTGATGGAAATAAATTACCTGAATTAAAAAATTACAAACTTAAATCTATTATTAAAGGTGACCAAAAAATTCCATCTATTTCTGCAGCATCAATTATTGCTAAAGTTACACGTGATAAAATGATCTCAAATTTAGGTAAAAAGTTTAAAGGCTACAGTTGGCAAAAAAATTTTGGATATGGTACTAGTCAACATTTAAGAGCCATAAAAGTTTTAGGGATTACAAAGCATCACAGGAAAAACTTCTCTCCTATAAATAGATTAAAATAGTTTTCACGTAAAAACACAATATGTAGTTATCGCCATGATAAGTCATACAAAACGAGTCTAAATAATTCAATCATAGGTTGACCCAAGAATCTTTTTGGAGTCTAATTTATTATTTCAAAATGAATTTAGATTTTAAAAATAAATTAATTAAAGGAGATAGCCTACAGGAGCTAAAAAAAATTCCTGACGAGACTTTTGATTTAATTTTTGCTGACCCTCCTTACAACCTACAATTAAAAAGTGAATTAACAAGACCAGATAGATCTAAAGTAAATGCAGTAAATGATAAATGGGATCAATTTGAAAATTTTAAAAAGTATGATGAATTTACCTATTCATGGTTAAGTGAATGTAAAAGAATTTTAAAAAAAAATGGAGCTATATGGGTAATTGGTAGTTACCATAACATTTTTAGAGTTGGAACAGCTATTCAAAATTTAGGTTTTTGGATTTTAAATGACGTTATTTGGAATAAAAAAAACCCCATGCCAAATTTTAGAGGAACACGTTTTACAAACGCCCACGAAACTTTAATTTGGGCATCAAAGTCTGAAAAATCAAAATACACATTTAATTATCAATCCTTAAAGTGCTTAAATGACGATCTTCAAATGAGATCTAACTGGGAATTTCCAATTTGTAATGGTTCCGAAAGACTAAAAAAGAATGGTAAAAAAGTCCATTCTACTCAAAAACCTGAGGCTCTACTTCACAGAATTTTATTAGCAACATCAAACAAAAATGATTTAGTTTTAGACCCTTTTTAGGATCAGGAACAACAGCAACAGTTGCAAAAAAATTGGGTAGAAATTATTATGGAATTGAAAAAGAAAAAACCTATTTTAAAGCTGCCGAACAAAGATTAAAGAAAGCAAAACCTATAGAAGATCATTATTTAGATACTTTGCAAAATGGTAGATCTAAGCCGAGAATACCTTTTGGATCATTGGTTGAATTAGGAATAATTAAACCAGGCACCACTATTTTTGATAATAAAAAGAAAATCAGTGCAAAAATTATGGCTGATGGCAGTATCAAACATGCTCAAACTGAAGGCTCAATCCATAAAGTAGCAGCTACAATTTTAGGTGCTGAAAGCTGTAATGGATGGACCTATTGGCATTATAACTTAAATGGAAACGCAGTTCCTATCGATTATTTGAGACAAAGGTTGATTTCTAATAGTTAGTTTTCATATATCTTCCCAAGGTAGCCCTCTAAAAACTTTTTGTTTTTTACTAATCTTTTCAAAAAAATATTTCTTAAAAATGTATTTAAAGGATTAGATAAATGAAAAGCAAATTGATTAAATTTTGAGCGATTATTTACCATCTTTATTTTATCAACTCTATTTCTAAAAAAATTACTCTTAGTATTATTCTCTATATTCTCAAATAATTCATATGCACCTTCTATTGATTGTGATGCGCCTTGAGCAAATGATGGTGAAAAAGCAAAAAAAGCATCTCCTACTAGATGAATATTATTATTATTAAACTCAAAAAAATCATGACTCACAAATACAGGGTATATCTTTAAATCATTAATATTATCAAAAAATTCCATACTTAATTGCGGAACTTTTTCTAAAATCTTTTTAATAAAGTTGTCATCTTTAAATAACGAGAAATCTTTTTGCTCATCCTCTGAAAGTTTATACTTCATTATAGCTATAAAGTTTAAATCTCCATCAGGAGATACTGGATAAATAACATAGTGAAAATTTGAACCTAAAAACAATGAGATGTTTTTTTTATCAGCTATATTTGAAGAGCTTGGTATTATTCCTCTTATGGCTAACGTATTATCATATTTTGGCTGAATTTGATTTTTTGATAACAGATTTTTACTCTTTGAAAAGACACCATCTGAAATAATTAAATAGTCAAATTCATAAGCTTGATTATTTTCAAAAGCGATTTTAATGATTTGATCATGTTGTTCTATCGTTGAAATAGTGTGGTTAAATTTTATTTCTTTCTCTAAATCCTTTTTTAAAAAATCAATAAGTGATGATCTTTTAAGAGTAGTATATTTACAATTTTCAGTATTAAAATTTGATATATTTAACTCACATATCTTATTAGAATTTTTAACTGAGTAAAAATTGATTTTGTCTGGATTAAATTTTTTATTATTTTCTAATTTATCAAACTGAATTTTATTTAAAAGTTTGATACTGTTGACAGATAATTGAATTCCGTAACCTTCTTTTAAATCGATTAAGCTATTTCTCTCAAAGATAGTTACTTGATACTTTTCATTTCTCTTGAATAAATTCGCAATGAATAGCCCTGAAATACCAGCACCAATTACAGCTACTTTTTTCATTATTTTTTTTCTAAATATTTAACAACTTTCTTAGTGAATGTTGGAAGCATATAGTTATCTAATTTCCTTTTATCAAACCAATAAGATGAGGGAAATCTTTTTGCATTTTTGAGATATTCAATTTTTATGTTCATATTCATATTTGACATTTTAAAATTTAGATTTTCATTAAAATTTTTTGGGTTAGAAAGCTCTTCCATCGGAAAAATTGCTAAATTTTTTAGAAAGTTAAATCTTGTATTTTTTACTAACAAGTATTTTTGATTTTTTTTATAAACTTTAAGAATAAAATATTTTTCTTTATTCTTTTTTGTAATTTTAGCTAAATCAAAATCTTTCTTCTTATAAGATTTGCAATTTTTTGAGATTGGACACTTGCTACATTCAGGATTTTTTGGTTTACATATCATTGCTCCTAATTCCATCAAAGCTTGAGCATAATCGCTTGCTCTTGATGAAATTCCAAAAATAGATTTTTTTTCTATTAGATTGTCTTTTTGTATTTCCCTATCTTTTTTTAAATAAAGATACCTTTTTAAAACCCTTTCAATGTTTCCATCTAAAGGAATATAGGATTTATTAAAGGCAATAGCTAAAATTGCATTAGCAGTGTAATTGCCGATACCAGGTAGAGATATTAAATCCTCATAATTATTTGGAATTACTCCATGATATTTACTAATTATGATTTTAGCAGTTTTTTTTAGATTTCTTACTCTCGAATAATATCCAAGACCCTCCCAAAGTTTTATCAATTCTCTATCTGGGGTTTTAGAAAGTTTTTTAAGATTTGGAATTTTATTTATAAATCTATTAAAATAAGGAATTACAGTCACAACTTGTGTCTGCTGCAGCATGAATTCACTTACCAACGTATAATAATGTTTTTTTGATTGTGAAACATTTTTTCGCCACGGTAATGTTCTCTTATTTAAATCATACCAATTAAGAATTTTTTTTGTTATTATTTGATCTTTCATATGCAATTCAAAAAATATACTAAGCAGAGAAATAGCATTCAAGGCTTAAGATCCTTTAAAGACACTTTGCCAAAAAATATCAAAAAAGTCATCAATAAGAAAGGGCACGTGTACTCTGAAACTATCAATAATTGGAAATATATTGTTGGAGAAAATTTATTTAAAGTTTGCTACCCCAAGTCTTTTAAAAATTCTAATAAGTTAGGTTTTAGCACTTTGTTAATCAACGTTAAAAGGGGGCATGAAGTTGAACTGGAATATTCGAGAAAAGATATATTAGAAAAATTAAATAATTTATTTGGTTATTCTGTTGTTGAAAAAATTAAACTAACAAGTTTTGATGATGGAAAAATTAACCCCTCTACAAATGATGAAAGTTCATATAATGTGACAAATCATAATTATCAAAAAAAGATAAATAGTGTTAAAAATGAAAAAATAAAGAAATCTTTAATAAAGTTATCAAAAGTGTTTAAAACAAAATGAAAAAAATATTTTTAATATTATTCTTATTTTTTGGGTCGATAAGTATTTTAAATGCTGAAGGAAATAGAATCATAGCAGGAAATAAGGATGCGAAGATTACAATAATCGCTTATGAATCTTTAACATGTAGTCATTGCGCAGATTTTCATAAAAATGTATATCCTCAACTCAAAAAAGATTATATCGATACTGGTTTAGTCAAAATTGAATTTAGGCACTTTCCTCTAGATGTGGCCGCTTTTAATGCATCAAAAATTTCTCAATGTAAAAGTAATGAAAGTTTGAAAATTTTAAATAGCCTTTATTCAAATCAACAAGCATGGGTCAGAGGGAAAAATGTGGAGGAAATTAATGATAATTTAAAAACATTCATTAAAAATCAAGGCTTCGATTTAGATTTTGAAAAATGTATAAATGATAAAAAAATAGAGGATTATGTGTTAAACGATCGAATCGAGGGTACTAAAAAATTTAAGATTAATGCTACTCCTACGATTATTATTAATAACAAAAAGTTTGAGAAACCCCTTAATTATAAAAATTTAAAAAAATCGCTGGAAAAACTGATATAAACTCCTAATGGAGTTTAAAAAAATCCAATTGAACGGATTTAAGTCTTTCGCTGATAAAACTAATTTCTTAATTGAAAATGGTTTAACTGGGATAGTTGGTCCTAATGGATGTGGAAAATCAAATATTGTTGAGTCCTTAAGATGGGTCATGGGAGAAACATCAGCAAAAAGTATGCGAGGATCAGGAATGGAGGATGTAATATTTTCTGGAACATCTAACAAAGCATCCAAGAACATTGCAGAGGTATCTGTTACTGTAACTAATGAAAAAAATGAGGGGCCAATTCAATATAGAGAATTGGATGAAGTAAACGTAAGAAGAAAAATAGAAAAAGATAAAGGCTCAAAATTTTATATAAATGATAAAGAAGTTAGAGCCCGTGATGCTCAAATGTTTTTTGCAGATCTATCAACTGGAGCACATTCTCCGTCAATGATAAGTCAAGGTCGTATAGGTGCAATCGTTACAGCTAAACCAGCCGATAGAAGGGCAATCTTAGAAGAAGCTGCAGGAATTTCAGGATTACATGTAAGAAGGCATGAGGCTGAATTACGACTAAACGCTGCAGAAAATAATCTTAAAAGAGCAGATGAATTAAGGCGCCAACAAGAAAGGCAACTTGTTAATCTTCAAAAACAAGCTGAAGAGGCAGCAAGATATAAAAATATGTCTGAAGAAATAAAAAAGATAGAAGCAGGCTTATATTATTTAAAATTATTAGAAATTGATAAAGAAATAAAAATAGAAAATGAGATTAATGTTGAAGCAGAGACTGAAGTAACAGACTTTAATAATAAGATCGCAGATATTGAAAATTTAATAAAGACCGAAACTGAAAAAGTCACACCATTAAGGGAAAAGAATATTGAAAATTTATCTAAAATACAGAGACTTAATCTTGAGCTACAAAGTCTGGACGAAGAAAACACAAGGATACAAGATGAAATTGAAAATATAAAAAAAACACTTCAAACATTTGAGGAAGATATCGGTAGAGAAAAAGGAATAGTAATCGAT
The DNA here is from genome assembly GCA_902571015.1 of uncultured Pelagibacteraceae bacterium. GTDB lineage: Bacteria > Pseudomonadota > Alphaproteobacteria > Pelagibacterales > Pelagibacteraceae > Pelagibacter. The sequence continues at coordinate 30,027 of CACGAC010000001.1, forward strand.
GCGAACTCAAATGAAAAAAGATTAAAAGAAGAAAAAAATGAGTTAATAGAAATTGACTCCAAATATTATGAGACTGAAAAACAGTCTGATAATGATTTGAACACCTCTAAAGATAAATTACAAAGTGAAATTGAAAAAGTTAAAGAACTTATTAATTCACAAAAAAATCAGGAGGCTATTTCAGCACTTGATAATTGTAAGCTGTTAATTGAAGCATATGCCGGGAGTTATAGTAAAAATGAAAATATAAAAAAAGAGTCTGTAAAGAGAAACGAAAGAATTAAAGTAATTGATACAGAGATAGAAAGTTGGAAAAACCTATTATTAAATTCTGAAAAAATGGTTTCCCAGCTCACCGAAAGAAGAAGTAAATTGAATGATCAATTAAGTAAATTAGATAATCAACCAAAATTACAGGCAGAAAAAAAAGGTCAAATAACTGAAGGGTTAAGAATTTCTGAAGAAGAAAAAAAAGAAAATGAAGAAATTATTAATTCAACAGATGAAAAAATAGAAAATTTAAGATTACAATTGAATGAAATCCAAGAGCAATCAATTCAGATTAGAGAGAGAAAAGCAAGTTCAGGTGCAACAGTTGAGGGACTAAAAAAAAGAAAAAATGATTTAATTGATAGAATCAATTCTGAATTAAATTTATCTGAGGAAAATATTTTAGAAAATTCAAATCTTTTCGGAGTTGAGGAACTGCCCGATGCTGTAAATCAAGAGGACTTACTAGACAAAAAAAAACAAGAAAGAGAGAAACTAGGTTCGGTGAACTTAAAGGCAGATGAAGAAACGAATAAGTATGAAACTGAAATTAAAAAAATGGAGAGCGATAGAATCGATTTAGTTACAGCAATAGTAAAATTAAAAGAAAGTATCAATGAGCTTAATCAAAAAGGAAGAGAAAGATTAATTGAGGCTTTTGATAAAGTTGATAGAAAATTTAACGAGGTTTACACAAAACTATTTAATGGTGGAAGCGCCAAACTTGAATTAGTAGATGCTGATGATCCACTAGAGGCAGGACTAGAGATGTTGGTGAGTCCTCCTGGTAAGCGTCTCCAATCAATAACTTTATTATCGGGTGGAGAACAAGCGCTTACTGCGCTTTCATTAATTTTTGCCGTTTTCTTAACTAATCCATCTCCAATTTGTGTATTAGATGAAGTAGATGCGCCGCTTGATGATGCGAATGTCACAAGATTTTGTAATTTGCTTGATGAACTTACAAAAATTACTGAAACGAAATTTATAATTGTTACCCACCATGCTTTAACAATGTCTAAAATGAACAGACTATATGGAGTTACAATGCCCGAAAAAGGTATTAGCCAACTTGTAGCTGTTGATCTTCAAAAAGCAGAAAGTATGGTTGCCTAATAAAGCTGATTTCAAATGTCCAAAGATCCATTTAAAACTCGCTTAGAAATTGCAAAAAAAAAGGCTTTTGAGAAAGAAAGTAAGAAAAAACATAACCCCTCTCCAATTGGTAATGCTTTTAAACTAAGCACTGAGCTGGTTTCTGCAGTAGTTGTAGGGACAATTATTGGGTTTATTTTAGACAAGACCTTTGGTACTAAACCCTGGTTAATTTTAATATTTTTTTTTGTAGGTGTGATTACTGGAATAATAAATGTAATTAAATCTGCGAAAAAAATGCAAAAATAGATCGAAAAAAATATGGCTGCAAATCCAATGACACAATTCGAAGTCTATAGAATTGGTCCTGAAATTAAAGTAGGTGCATTTGACATTTCATTTACAAACGCCAGTTTGTTTATGGTCATTAGTTCACTAGCTATTTTGGTTATATTTAACCTTGGATCAAAAAAAAATTCATTACTACCAAACAAAATTCAGTTGTTAGCTGAATTAAGTTATACATTTGTTTCAAAAATGATTAGTGATACGGCAGGCTCTAAAGCTAAACCTTATTTTTCTTTTATATTCTCTTTATTTATGTTTGTCCTTTTTTGTAACATGTTTGGCATGATTCCTTATACCTTTACAGTTACAAGTCATATTATTGTTACTTTTGTGTTAGCAGCTTTTATTTTTATCGGTGTAACAATAATTGGTTTTATAAAACACGGTATAGGCTATCTTAAATTATTTGTACCGAGTGGAGTTCCTATAGTGCTATTACCATTAATTGTAGTTATTGAGATTATCTCATATTTAAGTAGACCTATCAGTTTATCCGTCAGGCTCTTTGCTAACATGATGGCGGGTCACACAATGATGAAAGTATTCGGAGGCTTTGTAATAAGTCTTGGGGTAGTCGGTGGATGGCTTCCACTGAGTTTTTCGGTTGCTTTAACTGGCCTGGAGATATTAGTTGCTTTTCTTCAAGCATATGTTTTTGCAATTTTAACCTGCATCTATTTGAATGATGCATTAAACTTACACCATTAATTAACAGAGGAGGATATAATGGAATTAGAAGCAGCAAAAATGATCGGAGCAGGTTTAGCGGCTATAGCCCTAGCTGGTGCCGGTGTTGGTATAGGTATAATTTTTGGTAATTATCTATCAGGTGCGATGAGAAACCCATCTGCAGCTCAGAAACAGTTTCCTAATTTGCTTTTAGGGTTCGCCCTAGCAGAGGCAACTGGGTTGTTTGGATTGGTTGTAGCGTTAATCATTCTTTTTGCATTTTAAATAGATGGTTAAAAAAATATTTTTTCAGTTAATATTTTTTAATCTCTTTTTTTTAAAGGAGGTTTTTGCAGCTGAAAGTGGAGGTATGCCTCAATTAAATCCAGAATTTTGGATTTCACAAATTTTTTGGTTAACACTTACTTTTGGTATTCTGTACATTGTATTATCTAAACTGATACTACCTAAGATAAGTGCAAACCTTGAATTAAGAAAATCACAAATACAAGAAAATATTGAGGCAGCGGAAAAACAGAGAGAAAGTAGTGAAGCCAAGCTTAAAGAGTATGATGATATTATTTCAAAAAGTAAATTAGAGGCTAATAACATTTTTAAAGAGGCTAGAGAAGCTGTGCTCAAAGAAATAAATGTAAAAAAGGAGACTTTAGATAAACAAATTGATGAGGAAATAAAGAAAGTTGAGCAAGAGATAAATTTATTAAGAAAAGGTGCTTCAGAGAAAATTAATAAAATTGCAATCGAAACTACTTCAGAGTTACTAGTGAAATTAATCGGTACGGAAGTTAATAATAGTAGTATTTCCGCAATCGTTGATGATTTATCTAAAAGAAACGGGGATAAATATTATGGCAATTGATGCAACATTTTGGGTAGCTATATCGTTTATTATTTTCTTTGGAGGCTTAATATATCTTAAGGTTCCGCAAAAAATAAATGAATTACTAAACAAATTAATTTCAGATATTAAAAATGAGATTGATGAAAGTGAAAAGCTTAGAACAGAAGCTAAAACTTTATTGGATAATGCTCAAAAAAAACTCGATACAGCTCAATCAGTCAGTAAGGAAATATTAGCTCAAGCTAAAAAAGACAGTGATAATCTTATTATTGAATTAAACGATAAATTTCATAAATCTTCAGAAATTAAAAAAAATTCAACAGAAAATAAGATCAATCAAATGAAGGACGCGGCAATAAAAGAAATAAAAGATGCTTCAATTAAAGTCGCGGTAGATTCAGTTAAAAAGATAATTACAACATCAGTTGATAAGTCCAAGCTTGATAACTTGTTTCAAAAAAATTTGGATGAAACAAAAGAAGAGTTAAAAAAAATCAACTCATAATACTCTTACAATTTTACAAAAAAGACTATAAATTATAAAGATGAATTCCATTGTTATAGGTTCAGGATTTGGAGGGATAGCTGCAGCTTTACGTCTTAAAGCTAAAGGACATAAAGTCACTTTAATCGAAAAACATCGAGATCTTGGAGGGAGAGCTAGAGTATTTCAAAAAAATGGATTCATATACGATGGTGGACCAACAGTAATAACTGCTCCATATTTGATAAATGAATTATTTGAATTATTTCAAAAAAAACCAGAAGATTATATAAAACTCACTCCACTAAAAGTTTGGTATCAATTCATTTTCGAGGATAAATCAAAATTTAATTACTCTGGGGACGAGCTAGAGATGAAAAAACAAATAAAAGAGATAAATGAAAAAGATGTTAAGGGTTATGAAAAATTAGTCAATTTTACAAAAAAAATTTTTGACAAAGGTTTCACGGAGCTTGCTGATGTACCCTTTGATAAACCATTTGTAATGATGCAGCAATTGCCAGCACTACTAAAACTAAAAAGTTATAAATCTGTTTATTCTTTAGTCTCCTCATATATAGAAAATGAAAAATTAAGGAGAATGCTTAGTATGCACCCATTATTAGTTGGGGGAAATCCTTTTACTACAACTTCAATTTATGGATTAATCTTATACCTAGAAAAAAAATGGGGTATTCATTACTCAATGGGTGGAACAGGAAATATAATCAAGGGTTTTGAAAAATTAATGGATGAAGTCGGGATTAAAATAATTAAAGGTCACGAAGTTATCAAAATTATTTCAAACAAAAAAAAAATTACCAGTATCCAATTAGATGATCAAACAATAATAGAGTCTAGCAATGTAATTTGTAACGCTGATCCTCCCGCTGTTTACGAGAAAATGTTAAATGGGAATACAAGTAATTCATTTCTTTTTAGATGGAAAAAAAACCGAATGGAATATTCAATGGGATTATTTGTCTATTACTTTGGTACCAAAAAAAAATACGATAATGTTGAGCACCATACTATTAAGTTTGGTAACAAATATAAAGAACATCTAGATGACATTTTCAATAACAAAAAATTGAACAACGATATTAGTTATTATCTTCACAGACCCTCTGCAACCGATAAAACTATGGCTCCCGAAGGCAACGATTGCTTTTATGTTTTAGTCCCAGTGCCAAATAATCAATCAAAAATTGATTGGTCTGTTGAGGGAGAAAAAATGAAAAATTTGGTTATTGATAAAATGCAAAATGATTTAATGCCAGATCTCAAAAATAATATTGTAGAAGATTTTTATTTAACCCCTGATTACTTTGAAAGAGATTTAAATACAAAATATGGTTCAGGTTTTTCAATCCAACCAAAATTTTCTCAATCTGCATATTTTAGGTTTCACAATAAGTCTGAGATATACGAAGGACTTTATTTTGTTGGTGCAGGAACCCATCCTGGAGCAGGTGTACCTGGGGTGCTTTCGTCAGCTAAGGTATTAGAAAAGATTTTATGATGTCTGATAAAAATTACTTGTCAGTTTATGCAAAATCTTTTAATTGGGCAGGTTTTTTTTTACCTAAAAAAACATATAAAAAATGCTCTGCGTTGTATGATTTTTGTAGAGTTGCCGACAATATTGCAGACGATGAAGAAAAATTAGAAGTTAAAGAAATTAAATTCAAACAATTTAAAAAAGATTTTGTTCAAAAGAATTTTGATAATCAAATTGTTAAAAATATGTGGGACCTTATTGATGAATTTAAAATTTCAGTAAAAATTATCGAAGATCTATTAGATGGTATAAATTCAGATATAAAAGATAAGGTGATATTAAATTCAAAAAAAGATCTTTTAATTTATTCCTACAGAGTTGCTGGAACTGTTGGTTTAATGATGGCAAAAATTTTAAAAGTTAATAAAAAAAGCTCACTTAAGTCAGCTATTGATCTCGGTATCGCAATGCAACTTACAAATATATCAAGAGATGTGATTGAAGATTCAAAAATAAATAGATTTTATATAAATAAAGATTTTGAGGAAATTACATCGACTATAGATCTTGCAGATACCTTTTATAAGAATTCCTTTTATTCTATAAAAGACATTCCAATAAGTTTTAGATTTTCAATTTTAGTTGCAAGAAGGATCTACCGAAAAATAGGCTATAATATTCTAAATAAAAAAACTTTTGAAAATTATAAAAATTCAGGAAAAATCTATGTATCCAATATTGAAAAGAGTATAGAGACTTTTTTTGCAATTTTTGATCTTATAAAGTTATCTCTAACCAATATTAAAGAAAATCAGATTCAACATGATCATTTTTTAATTAACGAGGAAATAAATCTAGATGAGAGAATTTGACTATGTCATTATTGGTGGGGGCTGTGCTGGTTTATCTTTAGCATATGAATTGGAAATTCATGAAAAGCTTAAAGATAAAACTTTGGCGATCATAGAGCCAAGAGATGAATACAAAAGAGACAAAACTTGGTCTTTTTGGAAAGTAACATCTCACAATTTTGATGATTGTGTAAAAAAAAATTGGGAAAATTTTTCAATTAATATTCCTAAAAAAACTAACTATTTGCAGTGTAAAAGTTCACCATATCAAAGTATTGATAGTGGTTTATTCTATGAAAAAATTAACAACAAACTAAATGAAAATAAAAATATTTCCTTCTTTAAAGATGTCAGTGAAATTAGTTTAAAAAATTCTTTTATTTTTAATAGTGTACCATTCATTAAAAAAGATTATCGAAATCTTTGGCAACATTTTTGTGGAGTAGAAATTAAAACTAAAAATGATTTTTTTGATGATGAAATTTTTAACCTTATGGATTTTGATTGTGATCAAAGAGAAAGTGTTCATTTTTTTTATACCTTACCCTACTCAAAAAATACTGCTTTAGTTGAAACCACTTGGTTGTCTAAAATTAATGACAATTCTCAAAAAGATTATGACAAACAGATAAAAGACTACATTGAAAATCATCTAAATTTGAAAGATTACAAGATAATTTATAAAGAGGAAGGTGCGATACCTTTATTTTATCCAATCGATAAGAATGAAAAAAATAAAATTAATATTGGAACTGCTGGTGGTATGACTAGATTAAGCACAGGTTATACTTTTCTTAATATTCAAGAACATAGTAAATATATTAGAAAAAATATTGAAAATATTGCTAATGTTAAAAAATATAAAATAAGCACCAAATATCAATTTTTAGATGAAATATTTTTAAGAGTTCTTGAAAAACATCCAGAAAAAATGTCCGATATATTCTTTAAAATGTTTAAGGCTTCACCAAAGACTGTTATAAAATTTTTGTCCAATAAAAGCAATTTTTTCGAGGATTTGTCTATTATTTTAAGAATGCCTAAATTGACTTTTATAAAAGCGTTATTTTATTAGTAGAATTTTAAAATGAATAACAGATCAAAAAAAATAAATTTCAATCATTCTTTCATTTTTTTTTTAGTTTGTAATATTTTTTCATTGATAGCTTTTAATTTTAACACTTTGTCAATTTCACCATTTATTTGTTTGTTATTAATTTTAAGTATCGGTATATCTCATGGATCACTTGACAATGTAAAAGGAAGAAAACTTTTTCAAATTTTTGAAATTAAAAAATTTTATATTTTTTACTTGGCATATATTTTAATAGCCATCATAGTTATAATTTTGTGGATACTCATACCATATGTTTCTTTAATCATTTTTTTGACGGTTGCCTCATATCATTTTGGAAAAGAAGATACTCAGTTTTTAATAGTTAAAAACTCTTATTACAATCAATTTTTATTTTTGTTAAAAGGTTCTTTAATAATTTTTGCACCAATGTATTTCCATTTCAATGAGACAATATCAATATTCAAATTACTATTTATTGAAAATGAAAATTTCTATAATTTTTTAGATTTAATAGAGTCGAAAAAAATATTATTATATTGTATTATTCTATCAACTTTAGCAAACATTCTACTATTTACAAAAAATTTTGAGCTAAAGAAATTCACAATATTTTTAGATTATTTTTCAATTATAATAATAAATTATTATTTTTCTCCATTAGCAGCTTTTACAATTTATTTCTGCTTTTTACACTCTGTAAGACATAGTATCTCGTTAATGTCTGAATTAGACAGGGATGACCTTGGTAATGGATTTAAAATCTTTTTAAAAAAGGCTTTACCACTAACAATTATTACAGCTATTTTTTGTGCAATTGGCCTTTATTTACTAAATAATACTTACAATTTAGAAAGTTCAATTCTTAAAATTATATTTATAGGTTTGGCGTCTTTGACCTTTCCACATATATTGCTTGAGTATTTGATTGAAAAAAATGAAAAATAAACATTTGAAAATATTACTTTCTGCACCAAGAGGTTTCTGTGCAGGCGTTGAGAGAGCTATAGAAATTGTAGAAAAATCAATCAAAAAATTTGGTGCTCCAGTTTATGTTCGCCATGAAATTGTGCATAATAAATATGTTGTCGACGATTTAAAAAATAAGGGTGCAATCTTTGTTGAGGAGCTCGAGGAGATAGAAGATAAAACAAGGCCGGTTATTTTTTCTGCACACGGTGTTCCAAAAAAAATACCAGAGGATGCTAAAAATTATAACATGACTTATATAGACGCTACATGTCCATTGGTATCCAAAGTACACAGAGAGGCGGAAAATTTACATAAAGCTGGGTATCATTTAATTTTGATAGGACATCAAAATCACCCTGAAGTAATCGGTACTATGGGTCAATTACCAGAAGGATCAATTGATCTTGTTCAAAATGAGGATGAGGCCAAAAAATATAAACCTCACAACAACAAAAAAATTTCATATGTAACCCAAACAACACTATCAGTAGATGATACAAAAGATATAATTCAAATTTTAAAAGATAGATTTCCTAATATAAAAGAACCAATAAAAGAAGATATTTGTTACGCTACAACGAATAGACAATTGGCTGTAAAAAATATTGCAAAAAAATGTGATTTATTTTTTGTAATTGGTAGTAGAAATTCGTCTAATTCAGTTAGATTAGTAGAGGTTGCAAAAAAATCTGGCTGCTCTAAATCGCTATTAATTCATTCACAAAGTGAAATACCATTCGATTTAATTAAAGACTCAAATATAATTGGAATTTCCTCTGGGGCTTCCGCACCAGAAATTTTGGTCAATAATTTTATAGATGAGCTAAAAAATAAATTTACGGTCAGTATAGATGAAGTAGAAATAATTAAAGAAAACGTTGTTTTCAAAGCACCGAAAAAATTAAACTAAAATGGCTGTTTATACGAAAATAAGTAAAAAAGACATTTCTTATATTAATAGAAAATTTGATATAGAAAAAATTTTAGAATTTAAAGGTATAAAACAAGGAATTGAAAATACAAACTATTTACTAAAATCAAAGAATAAAAAATTTATACTAACAATTTTCGAAAAAAGAGTATCAAAAAAAGAATTGCCTTTTTTTATGAATTTGATGGATAAATTGAATAAATCAAAAATAAATTGCCCGAAACCACAAACAAAAAAAGGTGGTGGGTATTTAATTAATTTAAAAAATAAAGCTGCATGCATAGTTTCCTTTCTCAATGGAAAAGATAAAAAATCACTTAATTTTAAAAACTGTTATGACATTGGCAAAATGATTGCTGAAATGCACCAATCTACAAAAAAAATGAATCTTACTAGAAAAAACTCTATGGGTGTTAAAAATCTAAATTCATTACTGAAAAGTATAAGATTTAAGTCAAAAAAATTTACTAATGTAGAAAAATTTTTAAAAAATAATTTTAAAGATATTAAAACGAAATGGCCTAAAAATTTACCGAACGGGGTAATTCATGGAGATTTGTTTATCGATAATATCTTTTTTAAAAATAATAGATTGTCAGGGGTAATCGATTTTTATTTTGCAGCTAATGACTATTTTATGTATGAAATTGCAATTTGTGTAAATGCATTATGTTTTGATAAAAAAAAATCAAAGTTCGTGTTGAACAAAAAGAAAGTCAAAAATTTAATAAAAGGTTATGAAAAAATTAGGAAAATCTCAGTTAAAGAGAGGAAATCATTAAATATTTTATGTCGTGGTGCTGCAATTAGATATTTTATGACTAGACTTTATGACTATTCAAATACTCCTAAGACAGCATTAATTAAGATAAAAGATCCAAGAGAATATTATCAAAAGCTTGTAATACACAATAATTTAAGAACTTATAAAGATTATTTGAATTAATGATTAAAATATACACTGATGGTTCATGCATTGGCAATCCGGGTCAAGGTGGCTGGGCAGCAATAATATTAGATGAGGGGAAAAAAACTGAAATAAAAGGAAGTAAAAAAGATACTACAAATAATCAAATGGAATTATTAGCGCCTATAGAGGCTCTAAAAAAGATTCCAAAAGGAAGCAAAGTTCAAATTTTCACTGACTCTAAATATGTTAAGTCTGGAATAACAGAGTGGATACACAATTGGAAAAAAAATGGATGGAAAACTGCAAATAAAAAAGAGGTGAGTAATAAAGAACTTTGGACGGAATTGGACCAACTAAATAGTGAATTTGAAATAAATTGGAACTGGGTAAAAGCGCATTCAACAGATAAATTAAATAACGAAGTGGATTTACTTGCTAGAGATGCTGCAAATTTATAGTAGATTGTTCAATAAGTTTTCTGCAGAAGTTAAGCCGCATTCTTTAGTCTCTTCTTCTTCATGAATTTTAATAACTGTAAAATTTTCAATAACCATCAAATAACGATTTGATCTAATTCCCATTCCTTTTGCATTTCTATCAACTTCCGCACCGATTGCTTTCGTAAATGTTAAATATGGGTCAGATAACATTTTAATTTTATCTCCAGTATTATTAATCTCTCCCCAGCCATTCATTACATAAGGGTCATTGACTGATAAACAAAATATATTTTCTATTCCTTTTGATTTGATTTTATCTGCATTAGCTACAAAACCTGGTAAGTGAAGTTTGGAGCAAGTTGATGTAAATGCTCCAGGTAAACCAAACAAAACAATTTTTCCATTACCTATTATTTCTCTTAAGTTACTTTTTTGAGGCTCTCCATCAATAAGTTGAAAAATCTCTGTGTCTGGAAGTTGATCTTTTATTTTAATTTTCATATCGAATTCATTACATATTTTTTAACTTTTTCAATATCATTTGAAAGAAGTTCAAATTTTTCTTTTCTGTCATAAACATATTTGAGACTTTCTGGTAAATTTTCAGTTTTTGATATTGCATCTTCTATTGCCTTTGGAAATTTACACGGGTGTGCAGTTGATAATACAACGCAATTTTTTTCCAACCCTAATTTTCTAACAGCACCAATACCTACTGCAGTATGCGGATCAACTACCATCTGATGTTCATCATTGATAGTTTTTATCATTTTAACAGTTTCGTTTTCATCAAGCATCTCAGATACAAAATTCTTTTTGATTTTATCTAAATCGTTTTTATCAATTTTATAGGTATTATTTTTTATTTCAGCCATTACACCTTTTGTAACTTCTGAGTTACAATCTTTTACATCATATAAAAGCCTCTCAAAATTACTTGCTATTTGTATATCCATACTTGGAGTATTTGTTTCCTCAACTTTCTTTTGACTATAGTCGCCGCCTGATATGGCTCTATGAAGTATGTCATTTTTATTTGTAGCTACGATTAGCTTATCAATTGGAAGGCCTAATTTTTTTGCTAAATATCCAGCATAAATATCACCAAAGTTTCCTGTTGGAACAGAAAAGGATAAAGGCTGACCATTTCCAAGTTTAAAGAAAGCGTAAAAATAATACACTGATTGAGCAATAATTCTTGCCCAATTAATTGAATTTACCCCTGACATATTAATTGATTTAGAAAATTTTTCGTCATTGAACATTGCTTTTACTAGATTTTGACAGTCATCAAAGTTGCCCTCTACTGCAATATTAAATACGTTATTCTCCTCATGTATTGTCATTAACCTTCTTTGTACAGGTGAAATTTTATTATTGGGGTGTAATACAAAAACATTTAAATTATTTTTTCCCTTCAAAGCGTCTATGGCAGCTGCACCCGTATCACCTGAGGTTGCTACTATTATATTAATTTTTTTTTGATCACGGTCTAAATGGTATTGATAAAAATTACCAATCAGTTGCATTGCGATATCTTTAAAAGCAAGTGTGGGTCCATGAAATAATTCTAATACTTTTAAATCTCCTAGACTTGAAATTTTAACAACATCGTCAGATCTAAAATTTGAATATGATTTTGAAATCATAGAGATTAGATCATCTTTAGACATGAAATCTCCTATAAATGGATAAATTATTTCAGCAGCTAAATCATTGTAACCAAGATTTTTTAGATTATCTAATTCTCCCTTTTGGAATTGTTTAATTGATTTAGGAACAAAAAGTCCTCCATCGTCCGCTAATCCTTTGAGGAAAACATCTTTAAAAGAAAAGTTTTTTTGATTATTTCTTGTACTAATGTAATTCATTTAATAATTCTTTTTTCTAAAATATAAATATAGCAAAAGAATTGAAAGCGCTAATGAAAACCAAGTAATAGCGTATTTTTGATGATTATTAGAAATATTTGCAGTAATTTTTTTTGGACTGGGTAACTGATAATTTCCATCTAAATAAATAATATATTTAGAAAAATTTTTACCTGTAAATTTTAAGATATCTTCTCTATTTAAACTAAACCAGTAATTTTCATCTAAATCATTATCTGGTTTAAAGATATTTTTTCTACCTTGTAATTTTAGGGTTCCAATAATATTTTTTTGATCAAATACATTTATTTCTTGAGTGCCCTTCTTTTCAAATGGTATCCAGCCTCTATTTATTAAAAAATTTTCATCCCCAATCTTAATTGGATTTATTACTTCAAACCCAGGAGTACCAGACTCATTTAAATTGTATAAATAAATTTGCTTATTGAAATCTATAGACCCTGAAGTTTTAATTTTAAGAAAATTTTCTTTGTTTGATTGAGTTAATTCTACTGGTTGATTTTTTAATGAATTTTCAATCTCTAAAATCAAATTATTTTTCCAATTTAGACGGATGATTTGCCATGTTCCTAGTCCAATAAAAACCAGAATAAAGAAAATTATAAAAACAGAAAATAAAAACTTATGTTTCAAGGATCAAATTAACTTCCCCAAATATATATTGCAGCAAACAAAAATAACCAAACAACATCAACAAAATGCCAGTACCATGCAGCTGCTTCAAAACCAAAATGATGGTCTTTGGTAAAATGACCTAATTTTCCTCTCCATAAACATACTGCTAAAAAAATTGTTCCAACTATAACATGGAAACCATGAAAGCCTGTAGCCATGTAAAAAACAGAACCATAAATATGATCTGAAAAAGCAAATGTAGCATGATGATATTCATATGCTTGAAGTGCTGTAAAAAATGCTCCAAGAATTACTGTTAGCACTAATCCTTGTATAAAACCTTTTCTGTCACCTTCTAATAATGAATGGTGAGACCAAGTGACTGTTGTACCTGATAATAGTAAAACTAATGTGTTAATCAAAGGTATATCCCAAGGATCAAAAGTCACAATATCTTTAGGTGGCCATACGTTTCCTACAAAATCATTTGGGAAAAGACTAACGTCAAAGTAAGCCCAAAACCAAGCTACAAAAAACATTACCTCAGATGCGATAAATAAAGTCATTCCATAACGGTGATGAATTTGGACTACTGGGGTATGATGACCTTGATGTTCTGCTTCAATGACCACATCTCTGAACCACATATATGCGCCATAAATTAAAAGAGCTAATCCAAGATACATTCCCCATGAAACATCTGAATGCATGTAATACACAGCACCTATAGCTAACACTAAGCAAGAAAACGAAACGTAAATAGGCCAAGGACTTGGATCTACTAAGTGATAATCATGTTTTTTTTCAGCTGACATTTTTTTGAATTATGATTGTTTATAATAATCTGTCGAGAAAAAAGTATACGACATAGTTACATCTTCTAGGTTTTTAACACTTGGATCATTAATCATTTCAGGGTCTAGATAAAAAGTCATTACATAGGTGGCTTTTTCTCCTGCTTTTAGTTCTTGTTTTTCAAAACAAAAACAGCCAAGTTTACTATAATATTTTCCAAAACTTGCTGGTGATACGTTAAAACTTGCTACACCGGCAGTTGGTTCACTACTATAATTTTCAACTTCAAATTCTATTTTGTTAACTTGGCCAACTTTCACATCTATAACATTCGATTTTGCCTTAAAATCCCAAGGTAGATTATTCACATTAGTATCAAATCTAACACTTACTACTTTATTAAGAACTATTTTAGGAGCACTGTTTGAAATTTGAGTAGTGCCTCCAAAACCCGTTACTCTACAAAATAAATCATATAAAGGTACTGCAGCGTAGGATAAACCCAACATAAATACAAATATCCCTATAAGAACTAATGGTGTAAGATTTTTTTTTTGTATCATATTGCTCTATCAAAAACTCCAGTATTATATAATGTAAATAAAAAAAGAAAAATCATGAAGGCAATAATCGCTAATGCTGTCTTGATATTTTTTTTCTTAGTTTTTTTATCTGGTATAATCATAAAATCTTATCTATCAGAAAAAGCACAAAAACCAAAAATAAATATAAAATCGAATAGCCAAATATTGATTTAGCTTTTTTTGCACTAAATTTATTTTTTTTAAATTTATAAAGATCGAAACATAGATAATTATAATAAATAGTTAATAACAATGATGGAATAAGAAAAACAAGTCCTACAAAGTTGATTACATATGGAAAAATTATCACTGGAAGCATTATCAAAGAGTAGACAAAAATATTTACTTTAGTGCTCTCTATCCCATTTGTTAGAGGAAGCATGGGTATATTAGCTTTTTTATAATCTTCTGATTTATATAAGCTTAATGCCCAAAAATGTGATGGAGTCCAAAAGAAAATAATTAAAAAAAATACAAGAGGTTCAAGAGATAAAGATCCTGTAGCAATAGTCCAGCCTATAACAGGAGGAAGAGCTCCAGCCGCACCACCAATAACAATATTCTGTGAGGTTCTTTTTTTCAGCCAAATTGTATAAATTAAAACATAAAATATAATAGTAAAAAGTAATATTCCTGCAGATACTCGATTTGTAAAATAATCTAGTGCAACTACTGAAATAAGCGATAAAGTTATTCCAAATATAAGAGCCTGATTTTTATTAACTTTACCTGTTGGTATTGGTCTTAGGCAAGTCCTACTCATTAAAGCATCAAGATCAGACTCATACCACATGTTTAATGCTCCTGCTGCTCCTGCGCCCATTGAAACTAGTAATATTCCAATTATTGCATCTTGAGTTGAAACCATTGTTGGGGCTGTTAATAATCCAACCGCACAAGTAAATATCACAAGCGACATTACTCTTGGTTTCATCAATTTAAATAATTCAGAAAAATTTAGTAAGTCTTCTTGAGACAAATTATCTTTTTTTAATTTTGAACTACTCATCAATTTTAAAGCTTTTATTCCTAGCTATGAGATTTCCCGGTCTCTTGATCATCTACAAACTTTGGTAATTCTTCAAAAGTGTGGAAATTTGGTGGAGATGGAACGGTCCACTCTAAAGTTGTTGCTCCTTCTCCCCAAGGATTCTGTGCTGCAGCTTTCTTTTTTGCAAAAGCATAAATCAAATTCACAAAAAATACAGCTAAGCCAGCAACTGCTATATAGGATCCTATTGAAGAAATGTAATTCCAACCTGCAAATGCATCTGGATAATCAGCATATCTTCTAGGCATACCTGCTAATCCTAAAAAATGCTGTGGAAAGAAAATCAAATTTACACCGATAAAAGTTAACCAAAAATGTAATTGACCTAGCCACTCTGAATATTCGTAACCAGACATTTTTGAAAACCAATAATAGAAACCAGCAAATATCGCAAATACAGCACCTAATGAAAGAACATAATGAAAGTGAGCTACTACATAATAAGTATCGTGCATTGCAGTATCTACTCCTGCGTTTGCTAAAACTACACCTGTCACTCCGCCAACTGTAAACATAAAGATAAAACCTAGTGCCCACATCATTGGAGTTTTAAATGAGATCGATCCTCCCCACATAGTTGCTATCCAAGAAAAGATTTTTATTCCAGTAGGAACAGCAATAATCATAGTGGCTGCTAAGAAATAAGCTTTTGTATCTGTACTTAATCCAACAGTATACATATGGTGAGCCCAAACTACGAAGCCAACTATTCCGATTGCAACCATCGCATAAGCCATACCTAAATAGCCAAAAACTGGTTTTCTAGAGAATGTTGAAACAATATGACTAATCATTCCAAATCCTGGTAAAATTAAAATATAAACTTCTGGATGGCCAAAGAACCAGAATAAATGTTGAAACAACACTGGGTCTCCTCCAGTTTGAGCTTCAAAAAAGGCGGTTCCAAAGTTCCTATCAGTTAATAGCATTGTTATCGCTCCTGCTAGAACTGGTAAAGACAATAACAATAAAAAAGCTGTTACTAAAATTGACCAAGCAAATAATGGCATCTTGTGTAAAGTCATTCCAGGAGTTCTCATATTAAGAATTGTTGTGATAAAATTAACTGCTCCTAAAATTGATGAAGCACCAGCCAAGTGTAAACTTAAAATCGCTAAATCCATTGCAGGACCAGGTTGTCCAGCTTTTGACGATAAAGGAGGATATATTGTCCATCCACCTCCAACTCCAGTTTGTCCTGGAGGACCATCAGCAAAAATTGACAATATTAATAACGTTAATGAAACGGGTAATAACCAAAAAGAAATATTATTCATCCGCGGGAATGCCATATCAGGTGCACCAATCATAATTGGAACAAACCAATTACCAAAACCACCTATCATGGCTGGCATTACCATAAAGAAAATCATTATCAATCCATGACCTGTCACTAGCACATTATACAAATGATAGTTTCCACCCAAAATTCCATCGCCCGGATGCATTAACTCCATTCTCATTATAACTGAAAATGCAGTTCCAATAACTCCAGCAACAATTGCAAAAATTAGATACATTGTTCCGATGTCTTTATGATTTGTAGAATAAGCCCAACGTTTCCAACCTGTTGGTGTATGATGATCGTCGTGCGAAGCTGTTTGTGTATACATATTTATTTACTCACTAATTTAAGATTATTATTTTCTATTTCTTCTTTTGCAAATTTTTCTTTTGCCTCAGATAACCAATCCTCATATTCCTCCTCAGTCACAACTTTAACAGTGATGGGCATAAACGCATGCTTAATACCACATAGTTCAGAGCACTGACCATAATAGGTTCCTACTTTTTCAGCTTTGAACCATGTCTCGTTAATTCTTCCAGGAACAGCATCTCTTTTTACACCAAACGATGGTAAAGCCCAAGCATGTAATACATCGTTTGCAGTGATTAAAACTTTTACAACTTTATTTACTGGCACAACAACTTCGTTATCTACTGCTAGAAGTCTAGGTTGATCTGGTCTTAAATCTTTATCCTCTACCATGTAAGACTCAAAAATAATATTTTCATCAGGATATTCATATCCCCAATACCATTGATAACCGATTGCTTTAATTGTTAAATCTGCTTTTGGTATTGCATCTTGTTTGTATAAAATTTTAAATGAGGGAACTGCAATTACAATTAAAATTAAACATGGTATTAGTGTCCATAAAACTTCGACTGCAACGTTGTGAGTTCTTTTTGATGGATTTGGGTTTGCTGAAGCTCTAAATCTTACACACGCGTATAACATTAAAAATAAAACAAATACACTAATTGCAATAATTATTGGTAATAATAGGTAATCATGAAAAGCAACTATCTCTCTCATTGACTCAGAAGCAGCTTTTTGAAAACCTAATTGCCAGTCAACAGGCTGGTTAGCAAAAGCATTTTGCGATATGAAAAGCGATGAAAATATAAATAAAATTTTTTTCATTTTTAATAGCTATATAAAGCTCTTTTATAAAAATTACACTTTAGTTTTCGCGACAATTTATCAATTAATCACATAATTTACGATCGAAATTGCAGATATGACAGCCGTTTCTGACCTTAAAATATTCTCATTAATTTTAATAGGTTGAACGCCCTTAAAAGAGAGAATCTTCTCTCTTTCAGTCTCTGAAAAATCTCCCTCTGGACCTATGATTACACAAACAGGTTTATCTGTAAATTTTGATTTATCAACTTTATTAATATTAGAATTTAAATCTGTAAAAATTAGATCCATGAAATTTTTTTTTAAAAAACTATTTAAATCTTGAGCCTCTTCAATTGTTGGCACATTAATACGGTTTGATTGTTCACTAGCTTCAATTACAATTTTTTCTAAGCGATCTTTGTTAATTTTTCTGACCACCGTTCTATCAAATATAATTGGTAAAAATTTTGTAACTCCAAGCTCTGTTGCTTTTTGCAGCATAAAATTCTGATAGTTTGATTTGATAGGAGAAAATGCTAACCATAATTCTTTGGTTGTCTCTTTTTGTCTTAGTTGTTTTATTATTTTAAATTCGACAATATTTTTAAATATTCCTAAAACTTTTGCCTCCCACTCTCCCTCTTCGTTAAATAAAGAGAAAACCTCATTTTCTTTTACTCTCATTACTTTGCTTAAATAATGTGATTGATCCTTTTCGAGTTTATCAATCATGTTTACTGATAAAGTATCTGAAAAAAATAATCTAATATTACTCATTTGTGTTAAGTTAATTTATGAAAAATATTAAAGCAATAATTTTTGATGCTTATGGCACACTGTTTGACGTAAATTCTGCTGCAGAAAAATGTAAAGATAAGATTGGAGATAAATGGGAGGGTTTTGCAAACTTTTGGAGAACTACTCAACTAGAATACACTTGGCTTAGAAGTTTAATGAAAAGACATAAAGACTTTTGGCAAATTACTGAAGACAGCTTAGACAAATCAATGAAGACCTTTAATATAGACGCTTCAATGAAAAATGAATTATTGAATTTATATAAAGTTCTTTCGCCTTTTAAGGAGGTTCCAGAAACTCTTAAAAAATTAAAAGAAAAAAATTTTAAATTAGCTATACTTTCAAATGGAACTCCATCTCTCTTAAAAGAGTTAGTTGAAAGTAATAATTTAGATAAATTGTTCGATGATCTATTTTCAATAGAGGAAGTTGGAATTTATAAACCAGACTCAAAAGTTTATGACTTGCCTATTAAAAAATACAAAATTAAAAGCAATGAAGCAGCTTTCTTAAGTGCAAACACTTGGGATGTTTCAGGAGGTGGAAATTATGGATATCATTCTATTTGGGTAAACCGTAATAATAATATCTTTGACAATCTTGATTACCAACCCAATAATCAAGTTAAAAATTTAAGCGAACTTGTTGATTTAATTTAAATAAAAAAGATAGATAATATGAATAAAGGACAAAGAGCTGGGGAAGGCGCATTAGCTATAGAGGTTGAACAGGGAAAATCTTATTACTGGTGTAGTTGTGGTAAAAGTTTTAAGCAGCCATTTTGTGATGGTTCGCACAAAGGAACAGAATTTAAACCCTTGGTATATAAAGCTGAATTAACAAAAAGAGTATTTTTTTGTGCATGTAAACAAACAAATGATCCACCTTTTTGTGATGGCTCACATAACAAAAAGTAACATTGCAAATCAAAATAGAACAACTATTTTAAATTGATGAAAAATATTGAAGTTAATAAAATTATTGATCCTATTCCAGCATCAGATGGGGCTGGAGTTAAATTAAAAAGAAGTATTGGTGTTGAACCAAATTATTTTGATCCTTTTTTAATGCTAGATGAATTTGGTTCAGAAAATAGTGAAGACTATATTGCAGGATTTCCTCCACATCCACATAGAGGAATTGAAACGGTCACTTATATGCTTGCTGGTGACTTTGAGCATGAAGACAGTACTGGTGGAAAAGGTAGAATGACTGCTGGTGATGTTCAATGGATGAAAACAGGAAGTGGAATTATTCATTCTGAAATGCCTGCTATGAAAGAGGGAAAACTTCATGGATTTCAATTGTGGATAAATATGCCAGCAAAATTAAAAATGAGTAAACCAGAATATATTTATATTGATGCAGATAAAATGAGTGTTCACAAAGATGATGATAAGCAAGTAAAAGTAATTGCAGGTAAATTTCAAAAAGCTGAAGGACCAGTTAAAGGACATAATGTCGAACCTGTTTATTTTGATGTTGAATTAAATGAAAACAAAAATTTTAAATTTAGTCTTCCCTCTTCGCACAATACATTTATCTATCTCATTAAAGGTGAAATCAAAATTGGTGAAAAAGAACATGAAAAAGTCAAGGACAGTACTTTGATCTTGCTATCGAAAGGTGAGGACTTAAAAGTCAGTGCACAATCTGATGCAAAATTCTTAGTTATTTCAGGTAAACCTATCAATGAAGAAATAGCTAGAGGTGGACCATTTGTAATGAACACTAAAGCAGAGATCTTGCAGGCTGTTCAAGATTATCATAATGGTACATTTGTAAAGTAGATAATGAAATCAGTTCAAATAGATAGATTTGGTGGACCAGAGGTTTTGGTATTAAAAGATGTAGAATTAGGGAAGCCTGGACCAAAAGAGGTGTTGATTAAAAATTTGTCAATTGGTTTAAATTTTATAGATATTTATCACCGAACAGGCCTTTATCCTATCCCATTACCTAGCGGTATTGGACTTGAAGCTTGTGGAGTAATTGAAGAAGTTGGAACTGAAGTAAAATTATTCAAAGTTGGTGATAGGGTTACTCATGCATCAATGCCTATCGGTGCTTATTCAGAAAAGCAAATAATGCCTGAAGAAAAATTAGTATCTGTTCCAGATGGAGTCTCTGACGAGGTAGCATCTTGCATTACATTAAAAGGAATTACCGCAGAATACTTATTACACAGAGCATATCCATTAAAAAAGGGTGATATAGTTTTATATCACGCAGCTGCAGGTGGACTTGGCCAGATTTTATGTTCATGGGCTAATGCATTAGGTGCTGAAGTTATTGGAACTGTGGGCTCAAAAGCTAAGGAGGAGATTGCTAAAAAAAATGGTTGTCATCATGTAATTAATTATTCTGAAAAAAATTTTGTTGAAGAGGTTGAAAAAATTGTCGGTAAAAACGGTATTGACGTTGTCTACGATGGTGTTGGTATCAAAACTTTCAAAGGATCAATAGAAACATTAAAGATTAGAGGAATGATGGTAGCTTTTGGTAATGCATCTGGTTATGTTGATACCATAGATGTTAAAAATGATATAAATGCAAAAGGTCTTTTTTTTACAAGACCATCTATTGCTCATTATACTATAAAAAGAAAGGAGCTTGTGGAGTCAGCAAAAAAAGTTTTCGATGCAGTCTTATCAAAGAAATTTAATGTTGAAATTTCAAATAAGTATTCACTTCAGAATGCTGCTCAAGCTCATAAAGATCTAGAGGCAAGAATATTAACTGGGCCAGCAGTTATAATTCCTTAATCTAAATTTACGTCCATATCAGACATATGTAACTTAAGAGCGTTAGTTGAGATATGAATTTCTCTAATAAAAAATAGTATTGAAATAATCATCGACAAACAACATGACCCGAAAATAATCCTCGCTATAAAAACTTCATCAAAGTAAAGGGCAAAAACAGTTAACATATTAAACAGAAAGCCAAAAGATGCAAATAAAATTGTCCATCTCAATAGAGTTATCCTTCCACTTAAATTTATGAACTGTTTTTTCCACTCAGGTGGTATATGTTTTTCATACACATGTTCATCGTGAAGTTGTCTAATGAGGATACTCAATGAATGAAATCTATTACTATAAACTGCCATCATCAATGGTATTGCGGGAAACATTAATGCGGTTACAGTATAATCAATATTCATACGAATCAGTTTGATTATCAATCTTGCCTTTGTTATTTACAAGTAAAATCTTATGAACCAATTAAATCTATTTATAGAACTTATTAGACTAAAAAAACCAATAGGTTACATGTTGTTATTTTGGCCATGTGTTTGGGGTTTAACCATAGCCTATGATTTTAAAAAAAATCTCAATGATTATTTTTTTTATTTAATATTATTTTTTTTAGGCTCAGTTTTTATGAGATCAGCGGGATGTATTGTTAATGATATTCTTGACAGAAAATTTGATAAAAAAGTATCTAGGACAAAAAACAGACCAATAGCCTCAGGAAAAATAACTGTTAAGCTTGGTTTATTTTATTCAACAATATTATGTTTATTGGCATTCTTTGTATTAATAAATTTTAACCTATTTACAATAATTTTGGCATTAGCTTCTATGCCTCTAGCTTTTACTTATCCTTTAATGAAAAGATTTACTTACTGGCCACAATTATTTCTTGGCGTAACTTTTAATTATGGATTAATACTTGGATGGACATCTATAAAAGGAGAAATAGATATTATTCCAATTATACTCTACTTAGGTGCCATATTTTGGACATTGGGATACGACACTATATATGGATTTCAAGATATTGAAGATGATGAAATTATAGGAGTTAAATCTACATCAATTAAATTTAAAGAGAATCCAAAAATTCTATTAACAATATGTTATTTAATATTTATTTTAGTTTTATTAATAACAGGTATCAAACTTGGATTAAATAAAATTTTTTTTCTAGGAGTTTTTTTAATTATGATGCACTTATTTTTTTTCCAAGTTTTTCGACTAAATAAGAATGACAAAATTAAATGTTTAAATATTTTTAAAAGTAATAATTTTTTGGGATTTATGACATTGATATCTATTGTTTTAGGCAAAGTTTTATAACATGACAAATTTAGAATTATTATTAAGTCTGTATAAAAAATATACAAGCAAATACCTGGGAAAAATTTTTCTTTCAATATTTTTTTCTGCGTTAGTTGCAGGAAGTACAGCACTCATCGCCTATCTATTGGATCCAGCAATAGAGAAAATTTTTATAGAAAAAAATGAAAGGTTAATGGTCTTAATACCTATTGTAATTTTATTTGCATTTACTGTTAAAGGTACTTCTCTTTATTTAGCAAAATACCTTTTAATCCAAGTTGGGGGAGAAGTTCAAAAAGTTCTACAATTACAAATTATGCAATCGATACTAAGATCTAACATTGAGAAAGTGAATAAAAAACACTCTGGAAAATTTTTATCCCACATTAGTTATGATGCTGGACTAGTCAAAAAACTCGTTACCGATACAATCTTGTTATTTTCAAAAGATACTTTAACCTTATTTGCCTTAGTGGGGGTTATGTTTTATCAAAATTGGAAATTAGCTCTTTTTGCAATTGTCATGATCCCACTTGCCTCTGTAGCTGCAAAGTCACTAGGTAAAAGAGTTGGTAAAGTCACAACACAGTCTCAGGAAGTTTCTGGATTTTTAAACTCCTTTTTTATAGAGATTATTAAAAATCATAAAATCATCAAAATTTTTCAGAATGAAAATTATGAAAATAGTAGATTAAGTAAAATTATTAACTCATTTAAAGAAAAAGTTGTGAAAATAGAAATTGTCATGACGCGAGCTACACCCATCATGGAGACCCTCACGGGTCTTATGATTGGAGGTTTAATTTATTATTCAGGTAATTTGATTATTCAAGGAGAATTAGAACTAAATAATTTTTTTTCATTTCTTGCGGCGATGATGTTAGCTTATCAACCGGTGAGAACCTTAGCTACGTTAAATATGGGTATTCATCAAGGATTATCTGCAGCGAAACGTTTAATGCCGATTATCGAAGATGAAAATGAGGATAAAAACAGTCATAAAGATTTAAATATATCAAAAGGTAACATCGACTTTGAGAATGTAAGTTTTAAATATTCTGAGAGTTTGCAAAATATTTTACAAAAAATTAATTTGAATATTAAGAGTGGAGAAATGACTGCTTTGGTAGGACATAGTGGTGCTGGAAAATCAACAATTTTAAATCTTATACCAAGATTTTATGAACCAATTAGTGGAAAAATTTTGATCGATAATCAATGTATAAATGAATATTCACTAAGATCTTTAAGAAATAACATATCATTGGTAAGTCAAGATGTTTCATTATTTGATGATACAATAAGAAATAATATCAGATATTCTAAATTAACAGCCTCAGATGAAGAAATAACTGAAGCTGCGAAATTATCTAATTGTGAGGAATTTATTAAAAAATTACCTGATGGCTATAATACTGTTATCGGTGAAAATGGAATTAGATTATCTGGAGGTGAAAAGCAAAGGTTATCTATAGCAAGAGCGATATTAAAAAAAAGTAAAATAATACTTTTAGACGAAGCCACATCATCACTAGATGCAGAAACAGAAGACAAAATTCAAAAAGCCATCAATTATCTCACAAAAAATAAAACAACAATTGTAATTGCACACAGATTATCAACTATTTTAAATTCTAATATGATTTATGTGATTGACTCAGGTAACGTAGTAGCCAAAGGAAGTCATAAAGAACTAATGAATACCTCATTAATTTATCAAAATTTTTATGAAAAACAGATTAAATCTTAATGATTATTATTTATAAAATTTTAATAAATTTTGTATTTTTTTTTTCTCCATTAATAATAGTTTTTCGAATTTTCAAAGGTAAAGAAGACATATCAAGATTTAAGGAAAAGATAGGTTTTTTTTCAAAAAAAAAGAATAAAGGAAAATTAATTTGGTTTCATGGAGCTAGCGTTGGTGAAATACAAAGTATTATTCCTTTAATAGAAAAATTTGAAAAAAATAAAGAAATTAAACAAATACTGATTACATCAAATACCGTAAGCTCGTCATTTATAATTAAAAATTTGAAATTAAAGAAAACAATTCATCAATTTTTTCCTATTGATTGTAATTTTATTACTAAAAAATTTTTAAATCATTGGAAACCCTCAAAAGCTTTTTTTATAGACTCTGAAATTTGGCCTAACACAATAAATAATTTATCTAAAAAAAAAATACCAATATTTCTTTTAAATGGAAGAATTACAAATAAATCGTATAATCGCTGGAAAATTTTTTCTTCCTTTGCAAAATCAATATTTAGTAAGTTTAATTTATGTCTTTCTTCTAATATTGAGACTAAGCAATATTTAAGAAAACTAGGGGCTAAAAATATAAAAATAATTGGTAACTTAAAATTTAGTCAATCAGAAAATGAAAAAAATAATTTAGATAAAAACCTAATAAATTTAATTAGCTCTAAGAAAACTTGGTGCGCCTCGAGTACCCACTATAATGAGGAAGAATTTTGTGGAAAAGTACACATAAAATTGAAAAAAAAATACAAAAACTTATTAACAATAATTATACCAAGACACATCAATAGAATTGATACAATTAAGACTGAGCTAAATAATTTAAATCTTAAAGTTCATTTAGATGAACCTAGAAAAAGAGTTAATCCAAATACAGATATTTATTTAGTAAATTCCTATGGAAAAACAAAACTATTCTATAAAGTTTGTAAAAATATTTTTTTAGGAGGATCATTAATTATGCATGGCGGTCAAAACCCATTGGAAGCGACTAGATACGGTTGTAAGGTTTTACATGGTCCAAATATTTCAAATTTTAGAGAAATTTATAAATTTCTTGGTAAAAAAAATTTATCAAGAAAGATCACTAATCAGGATCAACTGGTTAATTATATCATTAAATATTTTAATTCAAAAAGTAATTCTAAAAAAATAATAAAGGATTTAAATTTGATGGGAATAGATATCTTAAATAAAACTTATAAAGAAATTAATAAATGATTTTAAAAAAACCAAAATTTTGGGATTTAAAAAAATCAAATTTTTTAGTGTATTTGCTATATCCTTTTACTATATTTGTTAAGATTAATAATACTATCTCAAGTTTTATTCCCAAAAAAAAATTTACTGAAATAAAAACTATATGCGTTGGTAACATATATGTTGGAGGCACTGGGAAAACTCCTACAACGTTGTTTCTATATAGTCTTTTGAAAAAAATGAATATCAGTCCAGTGACTGCAAAAAAATTTTATAGTAACCAAATAGATGAACAGAAATTTCTAAAGGATAATTCAAATTTCATTTCATATAATGATAGAAAAAAAATAATCAAAAAAGCAATCGAAATGAAATTTGATATGATAGTTTTTGATGATGGGCTTCAAGAAAAATGGATCAACTATGATATAAAGTTTGCTTGTTTTGACAGCGAGAAATGGATTGGAAATGGTCATTTGATACCATCTGGTCCATTAAGAGAAAAAGTGAATGCTTTAAAAAACTATCATGGAATATTTTTAAAAACAGTTAATGAGGACCCAAATTTAGATTATATTTATAATAAGATCAGAGAAATAAATCCAAACATTGAAGTTTTTTTATCAAATATTGAGATAAAAAATATTAGTAAATTTAATATTGATAAAAATTATATTATTTTTTCAGGAATTGGAAATCCTGATAGTTTCAAAAAGTTACTACTTAAAAATAAATTTAAAATAATTGAAGAAATTACTTTTCCAGATCATTATGTTTATCAAGATAAAGATATTTTAGAAATTATAGATAAAGCAAATTCCAATAATGCAGAAATCATTACAACTGAAAAAGATTTTAAAAGAATTCCTCAAAATTTTAAAGAAAAAATTAGTTTCTTAGAAATAAACATGAAAATTAAAGATGAAAATAAGCTTATTCAATTTTTAAAAAAAAAGATAAATGAAATTAATTAAATATTTTATACAGTTTATTTTTATTATTTTTTTATTTTTATTATTTAAGATTTTAGGACTAAAATTATCACAATCTTTTTCAAGTTTTATTTTCAAAACAATTGGACCTCATTTTAGATCAAAAAAGATTTCACATTCTAATTTAACTATAGCTTTCCCAGAATTAAATGAAAATGAAAAAGACAAGATTTTAAATAGTATGTGGGCAACTTATGGTAAAATATTTGCTGAATATATTTTTATCAAAAATTTTAGGCAATCTCCCAAATTTTCAAAAAAAATCATTATAGATAATCAAAGCGGTTTGGAAAAAATAAAACAAAAAAATACGCCCGTAATTTTTATATCAGGACATTTCGATAATTTTGAATTAATGGCAATGCATATTGAAAAGTCTGGTATTGATTTAGCTGCGATTTATAGACCCTTAAATAATAAATTTCTAAATCCACTTATGGAAAAAATAAGAAGAAATTATATTTGTAAAAAACAAATAAAAAAAGGAATTTCTGGTACCAAGGACTTGCTTAGAGAGTTCAAAAGCGGGACATCAATTGCTTTAATGATTGATCAAAGAGTATCTGAAGGAATAAAATGTGATTTTTTTGGTAAAGAAGCTCTCACTACTACAATACCAGCTCAATTCATCAAAAAATTTAATGCTGAAGTAGTTCCTATTAATATAGAAAGATCAATAGATGATAATTTTAGAATTAGAATTTTTGATAACATTCAATTTTCTGAAAATGAATCTGTCGAAAAAATTACACTGGAACTTAATAAAATTTTAGAAAAAATGATTATCACGAATCCAAAACAATGGATTTGGACACATAATAGGTGGAAATTATAATAATTTAGGTTTCTGATTCTCTTTTTTGATGAGCTTCTTTATAAGAAAAATAGGCTTCTTGAGTTTCCACATTCCAGTAATTTAAATTATCTAAAGAAATTTTTTTACCTGAAACTGCGCATATAACATGGTCACCATTTTCAATTATTTTGAAATTATTTGGTAAATATTTTAATTTAGCTAATTTTTTCATGATTTATAGTTTATATATAATTATATGAAAGTTGGAGTAATAGGAAGCGGTGGTAGAGAGCATGCCATATGTATATCTTTAAAAAAATCAAAAAACATTGACAAAATTTACTGTTTTCCAGGAAATGCAGGCACTAGCTTTATTGCAGAAAATATTGAGATTGAACTGAATAATTTTGAGGAATTAAAAAGAGTTATAAAAGAACTAGGTATAGACATAATAATAGTAGGTCCTGAAAAACCACTGGTAGATGGAATAGTCGACTTCTTGGAGCTAAACAAAATTAAAGTATTTGGTCCAGATCGTATTTCTTCGCAACTTGAAGGTTCAAAAATTTTCACAAAAAATTTATGTAAAAAATATAATATTCCTACTGCAAAATTTGGTGTCTTCAATAGCATTCAAGACAGTCTTTCATTCTTAAATGAATGTAAATTTCCTATAGTTGTTAAGGCTGATGGTTTAGCAGCAGGAAAAGGTGTCTATATTTGTGAAACCAATGATCAATCAAAGAAAGCAGTTGAGGAAATTTTTAATGGTAAATTTGGAGAAGCAAAACAAGTTTTAATTGAAGAATTTTTAAAAGGTGAAGAAATGAGTTTTTTTATAATTTCTGACGGCATCAATTATAAAATATTTGGAACTGCTCAAGATCACAAGCGAGCCTTAGAGGGAGATAAAGGTAAAAACACGGGAGGAATGGGAGCTTACTCACCTTCTCGATTGGAAAGTGAAAAACTGGAAAAAAAGATAATAGAGAAAATAATAGAACCAACATTAAGAGGCTTAAAAGATATAAATAATAAATTTAAGGGTTTTCTATATGCAGGATTAATGATTATAGATGGTGAGCCTTTTTTGATTGAATACAATGTAAGAATGGGGGATCCTGAATGTCAAACAATACTTCCAAGACTCAAAACCGATTTTTTAGACATAGTAGTTGCCACTGTTAATGAAAATTTAAAAAATATAAATTTAGAATGGTTTGAAGAAAAGAGTATTTGCATTGTTTTAGCTTCAAAAGGATACCCAGATAAATATAAAAATAATTTAGAAATAAATGGTCTTAAAGAAATTAAGCTTCAGAATAATGAATACATCTTTCACGCCGGAACTAAAATAAATAATTCAAAAATACACTCTAATGGAGGGAGAGTATTAAATTTTGTAATTAAATCAGACAATTTAAAAATTGGTAGAGATCAAGCCATAAGTTTAATTAAAAAATTAAATTGGCAAAATGGATATTTTAGAAAAGATATTGGTTATAAGATTATATCATGATGAGAATAATTTCTGGGAGATTTAAAGGAAAAAAGTTATCATTACCTAAAGATAAAAACACTAGACCTTTAAAAGATTTAGTAAAGGAGTCAATTTTCAATCTTCTAGAACATTCAAAAAAAATTAATGTAAATTTAAAAGGTTCTACAATTTTAGATTTATTTTCTGGCTGTGGATCTTTTGGAATAGAATGTTTATCAAGAGAGTCTGGGTGCGTGTATTTTTTTGAAAATTATTTTGAGGCAATTAAAGTATTAGAAAAAAATCTACTTCTTTTTAAAAATGAAAAAAAATTTCAAATTTTTAAAAATAATTGTTTTGAATATTTTGACTCTGACAAAAAGATTGATAAAAAATTTGATATAATCTTTATTGATCCACCTTACAAAGAAATGAAAATTAATATGTTAATTGAAAAAATTATTTATAGAAAACTTCTTAAAAAAAATGGTATTTTGATTATTCACAGACATAAAAAAGATAAAATAGTAATAACTGAGAAAATTAATATTCTTGATACCCGAACCTATGGGGTCTCTAAAGTATATTTTGCAAATTAAGAACTTTTTAAAATTTTTTTTGTCTCTATTTTAATTAGCTCAACAGCCGGTTGGTCATAAGGATTTATTTTTAAAGCTTTAGCTAGAAGAATTGTTTCTAAAATAAAATATGTAAATAATTCACCAAGGACCTCCTCATTTTTAGATTTTAAATAAAAACTTCTAAAAGGTATCTTTTTTTTTTGAAAAACTTTTTTTGTTGCTAGAATTTTAGAATGAAGAATATTTCCCAAATTCTTTTTTTTTAAGAATTTTAAAGAGCCAGGAATAATATCTTGGTTTAACTTTTGATAATTTTGATCTTTTGTATAAAAAAATGTGTAAAAATTATTTTTTTGACCATCTAGATATAATTGCATTAGACTATGATTATCTTTTGGCATATTTGATATTATTGGGAAAATACCATTTCCTTTTTTGCCTAAACTTTCTGCTACTAATTGTTGATACCATTTTAAAAAATTTTCAGTGGTTTCATCATAATTTAGAATTACCGAGTTAAATTTTTTTCTCTTAATTAATTCTAAAATATTTGAAACATTGATTATTAGTGAATTTAAAAATTTCTTATTAGCTACTAGATTATCAAATTTTTTAAATTTACTTGAGTCCAACCCCATTAATTCTGCTGGTAACATACCAACCTCTGATAAAACTGAATATCTTCCGCCAATAAAGTTATTATGATCAATAATATCTGATTTTAGCTTCATACTTATCTCTCTTAAAATACTCTTTTTATTATCTGAAACTAAAACATTTTTGTCGTTTTTATTTATATATAAATTGCTATTAACGATAGTTTCCAATGTGTTTCCAGATTTTGAAATTACTAAGTTAAGATATTTTTTTTTTGGAAATTTTATCTTTTGATTTAAATTTGTAAGAAAATAAAAATTTTTATTTATTTTATGTTTTAAGAAATCATAAATCGCCAATGTCCCTAAAGAAGATCCACCCATACCGAAAATTCTAATATCCTTATATCCTTTTAATTTTTTGATTGATTTTTTGGTGTAACTATATTTATAACCTCTTGATAAAGAATTAATAACTTCATTTTTTGAGGAAATTAGTTCTTTCAAATAATTTTTTAATTTTGAGTTTACTTTTTTATTTACAAAGTTTTCAAAAGTGAGATTCTTTGTCAGCATTACTGTTTTTGAATTTTATCCAAAATACTTTTTTTGATATTAGATTTTGGCAAGTTTTGATCATTATCTTCCTCAGTACTACTTTGTTCTCCATCAAATACAGATTTGATATTAATCTTCTCATCAATCGCTTCAGGTTGTTCATCAGGTTTGGGTAATTTGGAAAAGTCTGGGGGTAAAATTAAAGGATCCTTTTTTTCAATTAAAAATTCTTGACCTGACTCACCTTTTTTTTTCAACTTTAACCCTGCACAAGAAAATAAAAATGAAGATAACGTTAAAATTACGAAAATATTATAAATTAATCTCATTTAATTTTTTTGCCAAAAATTTCAAAACTTATTAAAAAAATTATACCTATGGTAATGAATATATCAGCAACATTAAATATAAACCAATGAAAATTGTTAATATGTATATCTATAAAATCTGGCACTGCAGAATAAAAAATTCTATCAAAAATATTTCCAAGAGAACCTCCTATAATCATAATATAACTTAATTTCTCAAATCCACCAGATCTAAACATTAACCAGATAATAACGACAGTTATTAGACAAATAAAGATTGTCAAAAAATTATAGTATAATTTTTCATCAAAAGAAAATAAGCCAAAAGCAATACCTTCATTCCAAATCAAATTAAAATTTAAAAAAGATGTAACACTAATGCCATATTGTTCATAAGTTTCTGGAGAATTAATGATAAATAATTTACTTACTCTATCGATTAAAAAAATAAAAATAATAATTGAAAAATCTACTAAATTTTTTTTTAACATTTTATTTATAATTTATGTCTCTCACAAGGTGTGCTGCTAATTTTCCAACATACTGGACATTTTTCACCTGTTGCTTTTATCGTCTCTACAATTACTTCATTTGTATCACCATTCTCAATTTTGACTGAAGATGTTATACAAAGTTCTGAAAGATCAATATTTTTCAAAAATTTCTGGTTCTGATTATTTAATTTCACAATTAATGCCGCCTCTAAACTAGATCCAATATCTTTACTTGCTCGTTTTTGCTCAATACTGAGATTACAAATATCTCTTATCTTGATTAATTGTTCCCATTTAGAATTCAATTTTGAATTATCAAATTTTTGAGGAAAATTTAAAAATTTTTCAAGATGAATACTTTTTTTATTTTTTGAAATAAGTTGATAAATCTCCTCAGTTGTGAAAGATAATATTGGTGCAAACCATTTTAATAAAGAGTTAAGAATAACATTTAACAATATAAGAGTAGATTTTCTTTTTTCAGAATTTATTGGATCACAGTACAAAGTATCTTTTCTTATATCAAAATAAAAAGCGGATAGATCTACGGTGCAAAAATTCAATAATTCTTTATACAAATTATGGAAATCATAATCTTTGAAATGCTTGTTAAATTTAGAATTCAAATTGTAAATTTTATGAAGCATAAATTGCTCTAATTCAGGTAAATTCTCAATTTCAATTTTTTCTAAATCTATTTGCTCAAAATTATCATTAAGATTTCCAAGCAAATATCTAAATGTATTTCTTATTTTTCTATAAGATTCAGCATGCTGATCTAATATTGAATAGTCTATTCGAAGATCCTCAGCATAATTTGAGGAAGCAACCCAAATTCTAAGGATATCAGCTCCATATTTTTTTAAGATATCTTCAGGTGCAATTACGTTTCCTAAAGATTTTGACATTTTCAAACCTTTGCCATCAACTACAAAACCATGAGAAAGGATGGACTCAAAAGGTGCACGATCTCTTGTTCCACAAGACTCTAAAAGAGACGAATGAAACCAGCCCCTGTGTTGATCAGAGCCCTCGAGATACATAGATGCAGGCCACTTTAAATCTTTTCTTTTTTCTAATACAAATGAGTGTGTAGATCCACTATCAAACCATACCTCTACGATATCGCTAGACTTTTCAAAATCCTCAGCCTTATATTTTTTTCCCAGAAATTTTTGTGGATCATCCGAAAACCAGCAATCAGATCCCTCTTTTTCATAAATTTTTGCAATATTATTAAAGACCTCATCATCGACCAAGATTTCACTTGTTTTTTTGTTAATAAAAATAGGTAATGGAACTCCCCATACTCTTTGTCTTGAAACACACCAGTCGGGCCTTGTCTCAATCATCGATTTTAATCTCTCTTTTCCTTTGCTTGGATAGAAAGTTGTTTCATCGATTGCTTTTAAAGCTTTATTTCTAAGTTTATGACTATCCATAGAAATAAACCATTGAGGAGTTGCTCTATGAACTAATGGTGCTTTGGACCTCCATGAATGAGGATAAGAGTGAACAAGTTCACCACTAGATAATAATTTTTTTTGGTCTTTTAATCTTTTAATAACAATTGAATTAGATTTAAAAATATGCATCCCTTCAAAAAGGGCTACATTTTCTGTATATCTTCCATCACCATCAACTGTTTCAATCGCTTTAATTCCATTATTCATACACAAATTAAAATCATCAGGACCGTGACTTGGCGCACAATGAACAATTCCTGTACCTTGTTCTGTGGTAACAAAACGTGCTTCTAGCATAGGTATGTTATATTCATAACCAAGTTTTAAAAAAGGATGATTGCATATTGTTCCTTTTAAATCTCTACCTTTGAAATTTTTTAATTTTTTGAAACTTTGAATTTTCGTATCTTTTACAACTGTATCTATTAATGAATCTGCAATAACAATTTTTTTATTCTTAAAGTCTCCATCATCATTTATTTCAATTAATAAATAATCTAGACTTTCATTGTAGGCCAAGGCTTTGTTAGCTGGAATAGTCCATGGGGTAGTTGTCCAAATTACTATTTCACTGTCATTTAATTCATTTATATTTGATGATTTAACTGGAAAAGATGCATATATAGTATCTGACTTATGATCTTTGTATTCAACCTCTGCATCTGCCAAAGCTGTTTTTTCAACAGTAGACCATAAAACAGGTTTAAAGCCTCTATACAAACTTCCTTCTTTTAAAAATTTACCTAATTCTCTTACTATTTGAGCTTCAGCATCAAAACTCATTGTAGAGTAATAATTATCCCAATCTCCTACAACTCCTAACCTTTTAAATTGATCTTTATGAATATCTATCCATTTTTCTGCAAAAGCTCTGCATTCTTTTCTAAACTCAACAATTGGAACTTCATTTTTGTTTTTTTTATTTTTTTTGTATTGTTCTTCAATTTTCCATTCTATTGGCAATCCATGACAATCCCATCCTGGAACATAGACTGAGTCTTTTCCATCCATTTGATGAAATCTCACAATTATATCTTTTAAAATTTTATTTAAAGCTGTTCCCATGTGTATATTGCCATTTGCATATGGGGGACCATCATGAAGAACAAATTTTTCTTCTCCTTTTCTCGATTTTCTCAATTCATCATAAAGTTTTATGTTCTGCCAAAGTTTCAAAATTTCAGGTTCTCGGGTTGGTAAATTTGCTTTCATCGAAAAAGCAGTTTTAGGAAGATTTATTTGAGATTTGCTCATTTTATTTTTTTGCTATTATTAAGTCAATTTTAATTTGTTTTCTAAGTTGGTCGACATTTCTAAATTTTTTTTCTTTTCTAATAAATTTTTTAAATTCTACTGTTAAATACTTATTATAAAGATTTCCAGAAAAATTAAATAAATGAACTTCCAATAATATTTTTTTTCCTTTAAATGTTGGTCGATAGCCTAAATTTGCAATCCCTTTTATGAAATTATTTTTGCCATATCTTTTTACTTTTACCGCATATACACCTGGGCAGGCTAAAATATAATCTTTGATATCAATGTTTGCTGTTGGGAAACCGATTTTTTTTCCTAGCTGTCTTCCTTTTTGAACCTTTCCAATAATTGACCAATTTCTATTCAAAATTTTATTAGCTTTTTCTAATTTTCCTTTTTGTAAAAGTTTTCTTACCAAAGATGAAGATGCTATTTTCTTATTAGTTAACAGTGGTTGTGGTTTAATTACCTTGTAACCACACATACTCTCAAATTTAATCAACTGTCTAACATTACCTTCTCTCTTATTCCCAAATCTAAAATTATTGCTTACAAAAATGAATTTTGGTTTTAACTTTTTACCTAATATTTCTTTAATGAAAGTTATTGATTTTATTTTTGAAAATTTTCGATCAAATTTTTTTATTATCAAAAAATCTACATTTAGATTTTTGAGATTATCAATTTTTTGCTGCAAATTAGAGATTCTAAAATTATCTAAATTCTTATTGAAAAACATTTTTGGCATTGGTTCAAAAGTCAGCACACCAATTTTTGAGGAATATTTTTTTTTATATTTCTTAGCTAATGAGAATAATTTTTGATGTCCTTTGTGAACTCCATCAAAGTTACCGATTAATATAATTGAGTTTTTATATCTTGGATTGATATTAAAATTTTTATATGTTTTTTTTGATTTTACCATTTCAATTCTGATTGAACATAATTACAAATTGCCTCGTAAGATTTTGCAACTTTTTCGATTCCTTTTTCTTTGATCTCATCTTTGTGGATTCCATTTGATATTATCAAAGAATCATAATTTAAAAGGTTTGCTCCTTTTATATCGGTATTTAAATTATCACCTATGGATAGAATCTTTTTATTCTTATTGTCAGTAGATTGATTATAAACTTCTGGATAAGGTTTTCCAAAGTAAACAACTTCTCCACCCATTTTTTCAAAAACCATTGCAACAGAACCAGCACAAAACTCTCTAGTGTTTCCTCTGTCCACAATTAAATCAGGATTTGTGCAAATCATCTTTTTTTTTATATTTTTTTCAAACAGATCTTTATAATAATTTAAGTCATCATTATGATCATCAAACAATCCAGTGCATAAAATATATTCACTTTTTTTAATATTATCTATTTTCATTTTTTCAAAGTCTTTAAATAAATCAAAATCTCTTGGTGGACCAACGTGAAAAAAATTTTTATCTATTAAATTTTTCTTTAAATAAATAAGAGCTGCCTCACCAGAGGTAAAAACATGGTCTCTAATTTCTTTTTCCATGCCTAGTTTTTCTAAAAAAGATTTAACTGCATGGTTAGGTCTGGGTGCATTTG
This sequence comes from uncultured Pelagibacteraceae bacterium, assembly GCA_902571015.1. GTDB lineage: Bacteria > Pseudomonadota > Alphaproteobacteria > Pelagibacterales > Pelagibacteraceae > Pelagibacter. The sequence continues at coordinate 65,713 of CACGAC010000001.1, forward strand.
TGAGTAAAATATAGTCCTTTTTTTTTTTATTAATTTCTTTAAGAGCTTTTATCGCTTCAAGGTGAAGTGTAACCCCATTATGGACCACTCCCCATAAGTCAACATAAAATAGCTGATAATTGTCTGCAATAGAACTTAGACCTTCATTATCTAAATTTTTAGTCATCGAGTTAATCTATAAACCATAAAACCCTCAAATTCCTTTATTTTTTAACTAACTAATTTTTAAGTATATCTTGAAATAGTAAAGCCAATCTCTATATGAAGACCATATTAATAAGGAGAATTTATGAAATTTAGACCGTTACACGATAGAGTTTTAATCGAAGTTTTAGATAGCAGTGAAAAAACTGCTGGTGGAATAATCATACCTGATACAGCACAGGAAAAACCTCAAGAAGGCAAAGTAGTTGCAGTTGGTGGTGGCGCAAAAACTGAGGACGGTAAAACGATACCAATGGATGTAAAAGTTGGAGATAAAGTTTTATTTGGCAAATGGTCAGGAACTGAAGTTAAAATTGATGGCAAAGAATACAGCATAATGAAAGAGTCAGACATTATGGGAATTTCAAGCAAATAATTTAATTTAAAGGAGAAAATAAAATGGCAAAAATAGTAAAATTTGATGCAGAAGCAAGAGCAGCAATGATTAGAGGAGTTAATATCCTAGCTGATACAGTCAAAGTAACACTAGGACCAAAAGGAAGAAATGTGGTTATGGACAAATCTTATGGTGCTCCAAGAATTACAAAAGATGGTGTTTCTGTTGCTAAAGAAATTGATCTCGAAGATAAATTTGAAAACATGGGTGCTCAAATGGTTAAAGAAGTTGCTAGCAAAACAAATGATGAGGCTGGCGATGGAACAACTACAGCAACTATTCTTGCACAAGCTATTGTAAAAGAGGGTGTAAAATATGTTACTGCAGGAATGAACCCTATGGATGTAAAGAGAGGAATTGATGCTGCAGTAGATGTAGTTAAACAAAATCTTGTATCCTCAGCTAAAAAAGTAAAAGATAGTGATGAGATTGCTCAAGTTGGAACTATTTCTGCTAATGGTGATAAAGAAATTGGTACTATGATTTCGAAAGCAATGCAAAAAGTTGGTAATGAAGGAGTTATCACGGTTGAAGAAAACAAAGGAATTGAAACAGAGTTAGACGTCGTTGAAGGTATGCAGTTTGATAGAGGTTATCTATCTCCCTACTTTATTACGAATAGCGATAAAATGACTACTGAACTAGAAAATCCTTTTATTCTCTTACACGAAAAAAAATTGACAAACCTACAACCAATGGTTCCTCTTTTAGAGGCAGTTGTTCAAGCTGGACGACCTTTAATGATTATTTCTGAAGATGTTGAGGGTGAAGCATTAGCTACTTTAGTAGTAAATAAATTAAGAGGTGGTTTAAAAGTTGTTGCTGTAAAAGCGCCAGGGTTTGGGGATCGAAGAAAAGCTATGCTTGAAGATATAGCTATTCTTACTGGTGGTTCAGTTATCTCTGAGGACTTAGGAATTAAACTTGAAAATGTTAAACTTGATGATCTTGGTTCTTGTAAAAAAATTAAAGTAGACAAAGATAATAGCACTATAGTTAATGGTTCAGGTAAAAAATCAGATATAGAAGCTAGATGTTCTTCAATCAAACAACAAATTGATGAAACAACTTCAGACTATGATAAAGAAAAACTACAAGAGAGATTAGCAAAATTAGCTGGTGGAGTCGCGGTAATCAAAGTTGGTGGTGCAACAGAAGTTGAAGTAAAAGAGAGAAAAGACAGAGTTGAAGATGCATTGAATGCAACAAGAGCTGCTGTTGAGGAAGGAATTGTTACTGGTGGTGGTTGTGCATTGTTATATGCCGCTCAAGATCTTGAAAAAGTTAAAGCTAAGGGTGAAGATCAAAAAGCTGGTGTTGATTTGGTAAGAAGAGCATTAGAGGCTCCTATTAGACAAATTACAAAAAATGCTGGTGTGGATGGATCGGTAGTTGTTGGCAAACTTTTAGAACAGAATAAAAAGACACATGGATATGATGCACAAAACGAAGAGTATTGTGATATGTTCGCTAAAGGTATTATTGATCCTGTAAAAGTTGTTAGAACTGCTTTACAAGACGCAGCATCTATCTCAGGATTATTGGTAACAACCGAAGCTATGATAGCTGATAAACCTGAAGAAAAAGATGCAGCTCCTGCTGGAATGCCTGGAGGAATGGGCGGCATGGGGGGCATGGGTGGAATGGGTGGAATGGGAATGTAACCCAATCTCAAATATAAAGAATTTAAAGGCCATCTTTTGATGGCCTTTTTTTTAGAAATATTAAAATAATTTAATGTCAAAAAGATATAGTGGAAAATCGTTCAAGGACTCAAGTCTTAATAAAAAACCAAAATTTACTCTTAAAGAAAAAAGAAGATTAAAAAGAGAAAAGACAAAAAAAACAAAATAACGACATTTTTTGATCAAAATCCCCATATTTATTGGTTTTTTTAAAGTTTTCAAAAAAAATTTTTAAGGTATAAGAGCCAGGATTTATGAGCAAAGATATTAGAAACATCACCATAATCGCACACGTTGATCACGGAAAAACTACCTTAATTGATAATTTAATGAAACAGAGTGGTTCATTTAGGGAAAATGAAGTTGTTGACGAAAGATTAATGGATTCAGGCGAGCTTGAGAAAGAAAGAGGAATTACAATTTTAGCAAAACCTGCATCTATTAATTGGAAAGATTCAAGAATAAATATTATTGATACACCAGGTCACCGAGATTTCGCAGCAGAAGTTGAAAGAGTTTTAAGCATGGCAGATGGTGCATTGCTTTTAATAGACTCTGCTGAAGGAGTTATGCCTCAAACAAAATTTGTTTTATCTAAAGCTCTTAAACAAGGCTTAAAACCAATTGTTGTAATCAATAAATTGGACAAATCAGATCAAAGAGCTAATGAAGTTTTAGATGAAACTTTTGATTTATTTGTAAGTTTAGATGCAAATGAAGAACAGCTAGACTTTCCTGTTTTATATGCAAGTGGAAGATCTGGCTGGGCTGATAAAGAAATCGATGGTCCAAGGGAAAATTTAAATCCTTTATTAGATCAGATTATTGATCATGTAAAATCTGCTGAACTTGATAAAACAAAACCATTTGCAATGCTGTCTACTCTTCTTTATGCAGATAATTTCTTAGGGAGAAGCTTAGTTGGAAGAATTGCGCAAGGAACCGCAAAAGCTAATCAATCGATCAAGGCAATAAATCTAAAAGGTGAAAAAGTGGATGAAGGAAGACTTACTAAAATTTTTAGATATGAGGGTACAAAAAAAGTACCAATCGAAATTGGTGAGGCGGGAGATATTGTAGTTGTCGCTGGCTTAGAAAAAGCAAACGTTGCTGACACAATTTGTGATCTTGAGGTAAATGATCCTATTAAAGCTACTCCAATCGATCCACCAACAATGTCTATTACCATTACTGTAAACACATCTCCTCTTGCAGGAACTGAGGGTAAAAAACTTACAAGTACTCAAATAAGAGATAGATTGCTTCAAGAAGCACAGAATAATGTTGGAATTACTTTTACAGAAAATGAGGGTAATGATTCTTTTGTTGTAAGTGGTCGAGGTGAATTAATGTTAGAAATTTTACTTACTCAAATGAGAAGAGAGGGTTTTGAAATGACTGTTAGTCCCCCAAAAGTTCTCTATAAAAAAGATGAAAATGGTAACAAACTTGAACCAATAGAAGAAATAACTATGGATCTCGATGAAGAACATTCATCAAAGATTATTGACTCCATGAATAGAAGAAAAGGCAAATTAATTGAATTAAAAGATACTGGTAAAAATAAAAAAAGATTAATCTTTCATGCACCAACAAGAGGTTTAATGGGATACACAAGTCGGTTTCTAACACTTACAAAAGGTAATGGTGTAATTAACAGAATTTTTCATGCGTATGGGCCATTTGAGGGTGAAATGGAAGGTAGGAGAAATGGTGCACTTATTTCAATGGAACAAGGAAAAGCAGTTGCATTTGCAATATTTAATTTACAAGCTAGAGGAGAGATGTTTGTAACTCATAATGATCCTGTTTATCCAGGTATGATTGTGGGATTATCTCCTAAACCTGGAGATATGATTATTAATGTTATGAAGGGCAAAAAATTAACTAATATGAGAACCCAAGGTACAGATGAAAATGTCGTTTTAACACCAGTAAGAAAAATGTCTATCGCAGAACAATTAAGCATGTTAAATACTGATGAGGCTTTGGAAATCACTCCAGACTCTTGTAGATTAAGAAAAGCCATCCTCGATCCGCACGAAAGAAAAAGAAGTGAAAAATCAGGCGCTGCAGCCTAATCGAAAATTTTATCAACTAAATACAGGCCTAAGGCAACACAAGGACCGATTCCAAAAGCAAATAATAAAGTTCCCACACCCACAGTTCCACCTAAGTACCATCCAATACTTACAACGGAAATTTCTAAGAATGCTCTTACGGCAGCAACTGGTAAATTTGTTTTTTTTTGAAGACCAATCATCAAACCATCTCTTGGTCCAGCTCCAAGATTAGATACTAGATAAATACCTCCACCAATCCCAACGGTTATTACTGAAATTATTGCCAGAATTAATTGATAAAAGTAATTAGATGGGGTTGGAACAAATTTTATACAAAGATCAATCATCAATGCAATAATGATTGCATTAAGTATTGTTCCCATCCCTGGTTTTTGACCAAGCGGTATCCACAAAATTAAAACTGCAACACTAATCAAAAATGTTATTGTTCCTATACTCAAGTTAACATTTAAAGAGATACCTTGAGCTAATACGCTCCATGGAGAAGCACCAGTAAAAGATACAATTAATAGACCTTCTCCAAGACCAAATAACATCAAGCCAAAACATAAAAAAAAGAATGTGGAGAATTTTGGTTTAAAGTTATAAGGCTTATCTGAACTCCAATTGACCCTTGGTATTTTCTTAATTTTTAAAAACATTTTAATAAGTTATTTCTATTGTTAATAAAGTCTATTAAACTAATTGTTAAATGAAAAAAATTATAGTCATTTTATTTCTTTTTATTTATTCAACAAATTCAATCGCTCATATTGGACATTACATTAAATACAACAAAATTGAGATGGAGATTTTTCGAAATGGTGAACTTATTGGCTATAATCATTATTTTTTCAATAGAAATGGATCAGAAACTATTGTTACTAATCAAATTAAGTTTGTAGTTAAACTTTTGGGAGCAACAGTTTTCCAAGTTGAGGGTTATAGCGAGGAAAAATATTTCAAAGATCAATTAGTTTCTTATAACTCTAAAACTTTACAAAATGACAAAAAGAAGTTTGTTAATTTAACATTTGACCAAAAAAATAAAAAATTTGATATCAAAGGCTCTTCATATAATGGAGAAGCCTCAGCTGATAACGTGATTGGAAATTGGTGGAATCACAAAATTTTACAAGCGAGTTCTCAAATAAGTCCTATCTCAGGGAGTATTAAGGATCAGGTGGTAACTTTTTTAGGTAAAGAAAAAATAGATCTTTATGGAAAAGTTTATGATGTTGATCATTTTACACTGAAATCTCAGGATATGAGTATACCGAAAGATAAAAGATTAGATTTTGATATTTGGTATGATCGTAAAAATTCAATGATATTAAAAGTATCATATTCAAGAATGGGTAACTGGGAGTACAAATTGAAAAATTTTAATTAATTTCTCTTGAGATTTTTCTAAATAAGTCATGTGCACTTATCCATCCTGACTCTAATCTAGGTCCTACAAACCAATCGGCACAAACACCTAATCTTTTCCTAGGATCCCAATAACTTTTAATTTTAAATGGTCTGGAATTTGAAGAGAATCGCCAACCGTGATTGAGTGAATAATAAATTTTTGTTTTTTCGATATTTGAAAGTTTAAAAAATTTATCGATCATAATTTGTGAATTTTCTTTTTTGTTATTCTTGTTTTTATTAATCTTTTTATTTGCCCATTTAAATGTACTTTGAAGAGTCCATAAATCATATTTTGATTTAAATCTTTTTTTTGAGTTTTCATTTCCTGCCCAACCAAGAATTGGATCATCAAAAAGATAGCTACTATTTGAATTCTTGTTTTTTTTTATTGCAATCATAGTAGTAATATTTGCATCCATTTTTATTGATTTTCTTAAAAAAGAGTTATTAATAAATTTGTTAGAAAGTTTTTTTAATTGTGGAAAAGGACAAGTCAAAATTAAGTTTTTAAAGGATCTTAATTTTCCATCGTCAAATAACAAATACCAGAGTTTATTTTTATAATAGATTTTTTTTAATTCACTGTGATAGTTACAATTAATTTTCTTCAGTAAATGTTTGCTAATATCATTATTTCCATTTTTACCAATTACTTTTAAATGTTTTTTATCCTCTTTTTTTTTTGAATTAAGAAAAACATGTTTGCCTCTCCATACTTTTAAAATTCTTTTTTTTATTAAATCTTTAGTAAATTTTTTAAATTCCTTTGTTTTTGGTGAAATATACTGAGTACCATGATCAAAACCTGTTTTGCCTTTTATTCTTTTAAAAGACGCGCGACCCCCAGGACCTCTTGCTTTATCGAACAAAATTACTGAATATTTTTTATTAAGAAGATTTGCAATTGTGGATCCAGATATTCCAGAACCAATTATACAAAATTCACTCATTTACCAGCAACAACCATTCCCTCTATTAACATGGTTGGTGAGTTAGTTGCATATTTGAACTCCAAATCATTTGCTAAGGTAATATTTTGAAACATGTCTTTAAAATTACCTGCTATAGTAATTTCATTTATTGGATATTTAAACTCACCATTTTCAATTAAAAACCCAGTTGCTCCAACTGAATAATCTCCGGTCACAATATTACTTCCATGTCCTATGGTTTCTGTAATATAAAGACTTTTTGAATTTGAATTCAGTAAATCTTTGAAACTAATATTTCCATTTTCAAAATAAAGATTACTTGTTCCTCCACATCTTCCATTAGATTTAAGATTTAATTTTTTTCCATTGTAAGTATCGATCAGATAATGTTTCAAAATTCCTTGATCCACTAATTTAAGTGTGTCGGTTTTTACCCCTTCACTATCAAAATTTCTTGATCCTAATCCTTTGAGCATATCAGGTTTGTCAAATACATTAATTTTATCTGAGAATATTTTTTTATTAACTTTATCTTTTAAAAAAGAAGTTCCTCTTGATATTGCTGATGAAGAAATAGCGCTTGCAAAAGTATTTAATACTCCCTTAGCTATTCTTTTGTCAAAAATTATAGCAATTTTCTCACTCCCAATTTTTTTTGGACTTAATTTTCTAATAGTTTGATTAGCAGCAATTTTACCTAATTCATCTGCATCATCTAGGTCTTTAAGAAAACATTTACTAGAATATTCATAATCTCTTTCCATGCTTTCTTCATCTTTTGCAACTGTTACACTTGATGCTGTAAACGAAGATGTTTTGTAACCATCGCAAAAACCTTCGCTATTAGCTAATACAAAATTAGATTTATTTTGAGTAAAACTAGACTCAGTATTAACAATTTTTTTATCGTTGGAAGCTGCAGCCTCTAATTTTTTTAGATAATATATTTTTTGATTATTTTCTATATGAGTTTCATCATAAATATTTAGGTCTTTAACTTCTTTTGCAAATAAATCTCTGTCCGGTAAAGAATTAAATTCATCCTCAGGTGTATTTTTTGTAGTCTCAATACATTTTTCAATCAAAATATTTAAATTGTCATTAAGCAAATTTGAGGAAGATATTGATGATTTTTTTTTACCAATATAAGTAGTGATACTTATGCCTAGATCATCTGATCTATTAGCTTCATCCAATTTTTTATTTCTAAAATTTACAGTTTCAGAAACTGAATTTTTTACAACCACACTTGAGTCTGTTGCACCTAATTTTTTTGCTAAACCTAAACAATATGATGCTTTTGTTTCTAAAAATTCTTGATCTTTAACCATTTAAAGTTTCGTACCACCCACAGTCATCTTATTTATTAATATAGATGGCTGCGCTACACCTACGGGAACACCCTGTCCAGCTTTACCACATGTTCCAATTCCAGGGTCCATCATCATATCATTCCCTACCATAGAAACTTCTTTTAAAATTGAAGGACCGTCTCCAATTAATGTTGCACCCTTAATTGGTGATCCAATTTTGCCATTAACAATTTCATAAGCTTCAGTGCAATTAAATACAAATTTTCCAGATGTAATATCAACTTGTCCACCACCAAAACTTACTGCAAAAATACCTTTATCGACTGCCTTAATCATTTCTTCTTGGGTTTGCTTACCGCTTAGCATCATCGTATTTCTCATTCTTGGTAGAACTATATGTCTATAGTTTTCTCTTCTTCCACTACCAGTAGATCTTGTTTTCATCAAACGTGCATTGAGCCTGTCTTGCATGAAATTTTTTAAAATTCCATTTTCAATTAAAACAGTTTTTTCTGTTGGTGTTCCCTCATCGTCAATTGTAAGACTGCCTCTTCTATTATCAATGGTACCGTCGTCAATAATTGTAACTCCTTCACTTGCAACTTTTTGGCCCATTAGATTATGAAATGCTGAAGTTTTCTTTCTATTGAAATCTCCTTCTAAACCATGACCAACAGCCTCATGAATTAATATTGCTGGCCACCCAGGTCCGAGTACAACCTTCATCTCTCCTGCTGGCGCGGGTTTACTCTCTAAATTTACTGATGCTATCCTTAAAGCTTCGTCACAAACACTTTTCCAATTTTCATCTTTTAAATATGAATCATAAGATTGTCTTCCACCAACACCGTATACGCCTGTTTCTTTTCTGCCATCTTTCTCCACCATAACTGACACATTAAATCTTACTAAAGGACGGACATCTGACAAAGTCTCTCCACCAGATCTAATTATTTCTACAGACTTTTGCTCTCCCAAAAAATTAGCTGTAACTTGTTTAACCTTATCACCTTTAGATCGTAAATAATCATTTACATCATTCAATATTTTAATTTTTTCATTAAGAGATTTTTGTTCAATAGGATTAATATTGTCATAATACTTTTTATTTGATTTAGGAATTTCGTGATTGTAAGTACCTTTGACAGATTTTAAAGTTGACTTTAAATTTTCTGAAGATTGTTTTAAAGAGTTCTTAGAAATCTCATTAGAATGAGAATAAGCGACCACTTCATCAGATATAGCTCTAAAACCAAATCCTAAATCTGAATTATAACTAGAATTTTTAATTTTGTTATCATCTAATAGTATCGACTCAGATTTTGAATTTTCAAGATACAATTCGCCATCATCACATTTTTGCAAAGTGTCAGAAATAATACTTTCAGCCTCTTTTCTAGATACGTCAGATTTTTCAAAGAAATTACTCATATGAGACATTAAATAGATTGTTTCATAAAATTTTCAACTAGAGTATTTTACGCATGTACATATCTGAGACAAATTAGTAATAAATTCACTTATTATGAAAGTTTATTTTAATAATTCTTGTAAAATTTGTAAGGCGGAAATTGATCTTTATAAAAAAGAAAAAATAGATGAAATCGATTGGGTTGATATTACAGATAATGAGTTGGCTGAAAAGGAAACTTCTAAAGACAGTAAACAACTTTTAAGAAGGCTTCATATCAAAGATGGTGAGAAAGTTTTAGGAGGTGCAGAGGCATTTTTATTATTATGGAAAAAAATGCCAAAATATAAATTTCTCTATAAATTTTTTAAATTACCAATCATCTTTAATATATTTTCAGTTGTATATGAAATAGTAGCCTTTTTTCTTTACTTAAAAAATAAAAAGCAACTAAAAAAATCTAACTTGTGAAAAATAATAAAAATTTACTTAATAAAGACATGGAGGATACAAACATTACTAAGACTATTGAGTACATTAATAATATAATTTTATTTTTTTTTCTTCTTAATCTAACAAAATCCTTATCATCCAGGTCAGAAATGTCTCTCTCACCAACTACTGGATAATCATAAGTAAATCGCCACGTACTTTCACCAAGTCTTGGGTCTAAATTATTATAATATGTGATCCACGCAATAATGTATCTGAAAACTAAATATAAAATTATTAAAAAGGCAGATCCTAAAATCATTTAAGATAATATCTAATTAATTATAAATGTTTAATTATTATTTTTGGCTCTTTTCCTTGCAATAAGCTGTGTTAAAGAGTCTACCATAGTGTCTGAAGCTTTAAAGATGTCCACATTTCTAAACTCATGGGAAAGATTTTTTTCAGGGTTTGTTTTATCCTCAATGACAATTCCTTCATCTGGAGAATTATTTTTGATATAAATTAATAATAACCAATCATCATCTGATGATTCGTCCCATTTAATAAAAACCTCTCCAGTTTCAAATCGTCTATCTATGCATCGAAAAATAGACATGTCTCGGGTAATATGTCTTTTATTGAGTTGAAATACTAAACTACTTGCACTTCTATAAAAGCTCTCAAGTGCAAATTCAACTTTTTGTCTTGCTAATGTATATTCTTTTTCTTTTTCTAATAAGGTTTCTCTGTCTTCGTCACCTTGAAGTTTAACACCTAGCGCCTCAACTCTTTCCTTGATTTTTTGATCTCTGAGTAATCTGTATTTTTCTCTAAGTTTATCGATTCTCTCTTGTAGTCCAGAATAATCTTCTCTTTTTTCTTTTAGGGAAATTTTCTCAAGTTTTTCTAGTTCTTTAACTTCTCTTATTCTGAATTTTTCAATTTGTTTATCTAATCTTAATTGTTTTAAAAATTGTTTTTGCTTTTCTGCTTGTTCGATTCTTAAAAGTGCTTGTTCTTTTCTTAAAAATAATTTTATATCTTTCGTTCTCTGTTTTTCTAATCTTTCCTCTTCTTTTAGCGTTTGCTCCCTCAGCTTTAATCTTAAATTTTCTTCTTCTTTTTTCTTCTCTGCTTTTTCGATTTTTTCTTTTCTTTCTCTTTCAATTTTTTCTATTTTTATTCTTCTTTTTTCAAAGGTTTTTAACACCTTGTAATTAGAAATTGTCTCTGAAATCTTGTCAAAAAAACTCTGAATGCTTTTTTCCAAACCAAAATTAAATTTGAAATTAAATTGAGGTTTGAGAGATAATTGAAATTTAACTAGTTTCAAGACTAGGCTATCTTTCTGTTTTTTTTTTATTTTTGGCTGGTAATTTATTTTTTTGAGTTTTTTAGACTTATTTTTTTTCTTTTTTTTAACAAACTTGTTTTTTCTTTGTTTTTTAGAACTTTTTCTAATTTTATTTATTTTTCTTTTAGCTCTGTTAACTTTATTTTTCTTTTTAGTTTTTGACTTTTTTTTTGATTTTTTTTGTTTTTTTTTCATTTCTAAGAAGAAATGACCCTATCAATAATTTATTGATAAATATAGTCTCTAGTCACAGGTGTTGATCTATAATTTTTTGTAAGTTGAAATTGATATACAACTTGATCTCCCCACTTGAATGCCATTTCACAACCAGCAAGATAAAACTCCCACATTCTAAAAAATTTTTCATCAAACATTTGGATAATTTTATCTTTATTTTTTAAGCAATTTTCTTTCCAATGTCTCAACGTGTGGGCATAATGAAGCCTTAAAACCTCAATATCTGTTACTATTAAGCCAGCTTTTTCAATAGGGTTGGTTACTTCGCTTAAACTCGGAGTATAACCACCAGGAAAAATATATTTTGTAATCCATGGATGAGGATCTCTTGGAGGATTTACAGATCCGATGGTGTGTATCAGTGAAACCCCATCCTCTTTCAATATTTTTTCGATTTGTTTAAAAAATTTTTTATAAAATTTCCTTCCAACATGTTCAAACATCCCAACACTTACTATTCTATCAAATTTTTCATTTAATTCTCTATAATCCATAAGTTTAAACTTTACTTGATTTTCTAAATTCAATTCTTTAGCTTTTTGGGTGCAATAATTAAGTTGGTTCTTTGATAAAGTAATACCAGTTACTTCACATTGAGCACTTTTGGCTATATCGATGGCAAGTGAACCCCAGCCACATCCAATATCTAAAACTTTTTGATTGGGTTTTATATTTAATTTTTTAATTATGTGTTGAATTTTATTATTTTGAGCTGTTTCCAAACTGTCATTCTCATTTTTAAAATATGCACAAGAATACTGTCTTTTTGGATCTAAAAATAAGTCATACAAGTCGTCTTTAATATCATAATGGTGAGATACATTCATTTTGGATTTTTTAATAAAATTAAAGTTAGTTAAATATCTATATGATCCCCTTAATTTATTAATTAAATAACTGAAAAAGTTTAATTCTCCCCTTCCAAAATTCATTAAGGCAAGATCTAAAAAATCTGTAAGTGTGCCGTTTTCAATTACAATTTCACCGTTGGTATATGCCTCACCAAAATATAAATCAGGATGAAATAACAATTTATAATGAAGATTTTTATTTAAAATTTTTAGTCTAATAGGGTCATTGTCTGGTTCTCCAATAATATAGTCTTTAGAATTAGCATCAGTTAACACAAAACCACCTTTTTTAAAAATTTTATTAAGAAATCTTGCTAATTGCATTTTATGCAGCCAAGGTTGATTTGTTATAAAATTCTAAATCTTTTAATCTATTCATTAATTCTTCCTCATCATTTCGATTTAAAAGACTTAGTGGTGGTAAAATATTTTTATATATTTTATCATTTTGAGCACAATAAGTATGTAAACCTGAAATTAGATTATATTTATCAAAAGTGCTTCTAACATCACATAACTTATCATTATATAACTGCTTTTTGCCTGCAAAAAAATCATCATAAACTTGCCTAGATAATTCTGCTGTAACATTGCATGTTGCAGTTATTATACCAGAACATCCTATTTCCAAACCTTTTAACAATTTAATTTCTGAACCAGGTAAAATTGAAAAATTTTTAAGTTTTAAATTTTCGTATAAATTGTAAGAGCTATCTTTTACTCCAACTATTTGTTCTGGAAATTTATTAACAAGTGTCTCTACACACCTTAAACTAAATTTATAACCACTAAGTTTTTCAAAATTATAAAGAATAATTTTACAATCTGGCACTGAATTAATTATTCTAGAATAAAAATCCAAAACCTCTGTATCACCATAATTATAATAAGCGGGAGGCATGATTAAAAATTTATTTAGATTCAATGAAATTGCTATCTTCATAAAATTTATTGTTTCGCCTAAAGAGTTTAGACCTGTGCCAATTATATGTTTATTCTGATATTTGCTTTTTGAGAGATTGTTAAGTAAGTCGATTTTTTCTGAAATAGGTATTAATTGAGACTGACCTGTGCTTCCAAATATTACCGTGCCATGACAGCCTTGATCGATAAGTTTCTCAGCATGCATTATTGTTTTTTCAACATTCAAGCTTAAATCATTGTTAAGCACTGACATCGAAGCAGCAAAAATTCCACTTATTTTTGTCATAATAAAAATTTATATAAAAATATACTCAGTAAAGTTTATAAATACTATATGAAAATATTAGCAATTCAGAGCAGAATGGGTATTGGAGATACCATAATTTTCTTGCCATTTATAAAGGCTTTATCCAAAAAATTTAATTCACCAATAAATATATTGGTAAAAGAAAATTCAAAAGCTAATCAATATTTACACCAAACAAAATATATTGATAAAATTCTCATCCTGGAGAGAGATGATAAAACGAATAATAGACATGGTGGTTTTTTTGGTATTTTTAAATTAGCAACCGATTTAAAAAAATATAATTTCGATAAAATTTTTATTTTTAATTCATCTTTAAGATTTAACTTAATTGCTAAAATATCAGGTATTCCACAAATTTACCAATATCCATTGTTCACAAAAAACAAACAACACATAATTGAGGCTCCTAAAAAATTTTTAAAAGAAAATTTAAATTTAGACATTAATGAAGATCCTGAAGTACAAATTGATAATGATTCAATTTCTAAAGCAGCACAAAAATTTCAGATAGATAAAAATACTACAAATATTCTCTTGGGCATAGGCGGTTCTGGACCTACAAAAAGAATTCCTGCGAAAACTTTCTTAAGTGTAATTGATAAAATATCAAATATAAAAGATTGCAGATTTTTTCTTGCAACAGGTAAGGCAACTGAAGAACAGGAAGTATTAAACGAAATTTTACAGTCTAAATTTAAGAATTTTTGTACTCGCTTAGATAATTTTACTATTAGAGAAATTTTACCATTAATTAAGAATTGTAATGTATCCATTTGTAATGACTCGAGCTTTAGTCATTTATCTTCAGCTTTAGGTATTAAAACGATTACTTTAATGGCTGATACTCCCTTAATTTATGGAAATTATAGTTCAAGAATGTTCCCAATAATTCCAGAGGGAGAAAGCACAGTCACGCATAATACTTTGGGTAAAGATAAAATTAATCCACAAAAAATTTTTGAGAGATTTTTAGAAATTATTGCTTAAGAAATATCGTTTAGCACAATATCTTTAGCCTCATTCACAATTGAAGATAATCTTGAAGTTTCAGGAGATATGTCAGGATGAATCTTTTTTTGGATTTTTATATATGCTTTATTAACATCTTCTTTGGTTACTTTTTTATTCATATCTAAATTTAAAATCTTGTATGCCTCTGAAACTGATATAGACGATACGTTATTGGTACCTGCTTGGTTAAAAGAAAAGCGTCCAGATCTTCTTAATGTCTGAATAAGTCTAAAAAGAGAAATTAATTGAAAAATAGATAAACCTTTTAATTTTAATAAAGCTAAACTTGCCAAAGTAAGAGGTAGGGTTAATAAAAGTTTTCCGCCAATGGCAAACAATACTGCTAAAGCAAATAATCCCAATATAATAAAAAATCTTAGGCCTTTTGAAATTTTCCTAGATGAAATGTTGGTTATTAAACGTAATAGAAAATAAAAAATGGTTAATATAACCACTGTATAAATTATTATATTCATATATTTTTGATCTGATGAAAATACCACAACTTAAAAAAAAACCAGAGCTTAAATCTTGTCACAATACCACGTGGGAAGATAATTATAGTTGGATCCATCAGGATAATATTCTCGAGGTTTTAAAAGATAGTTCCAAGCTACTTCCAGATGTAAGGAAATATCTTGAAGAAGAAAACAATTTTACAGAACATAATTTAAAAGACACAAAAAAATGTCAGAAAATCTTATTTGATGAAATTAAAGGTAGAATAAAGTTAGATGATGAATCATTAAAATTTAAAGACAAAGAATATGAATATTGGACTAAAACAACTGCAGTAGGAAATTATTCAATAAAACTTAGAAAGAAGATTGGAAGTAATGCAGTTGAAGAATTTTGGAATGGTGATGTAGAAAAAGAAAAATTAAAAACTGAATATTTCGGGGTGGGTGATTTAGAGGTAAGTTATAATGACAAACTTTTAGGTTATTCTTTAGACTTAAAAGGATCAGAATATTATACAATTTACATAAGAAATATTGCTTCAGAAAAATTAGTCACCGAAAAAATAGAAGAAACAAGTGGAAGTATTACTTTTAGTTTGGACGACCAATATTTTTTTTACTCAAAGCTTGATGAATTTCATAGACCAAGAAAAATATTTAGACACAAAATTGGATCATCAGTCAAAGATGATGAGCTTGTTTTTGAAGAGAAAAGTGAAGCATTTACTGTGGGCATAAGTTTGAGTTCAGACGAAAAATATTTTTTTATAACAACATCAGATCATAATACTTCCGAACAATACTACTTTGAAGTAACAGAAAAAAAACCAAAACCAAAATTAATTAAAAAAAGAAAAAAAGGTGTAATTTATTCAGTCAATTCTTGGGGTGGATATTTTTATTGTCATACTAATGATGATGCTGAGGATTTCAAAATCGAAAGATGTGATGATTTATCAAATCAAAAGTGGGAAATTTATATAGCTGCCAAAGAGGAGGTTTTAATTGGAGGATTAATATTTTTAAACGATTGGATTATCAGAGGAGAAAAATCAAATGCATTAGGAAAATTATTTGTAAGAAATAAACAAACAGGAATCGAGGAAGAATTAAAATTTACTAACGAATCTGTGATTGTGCCTAGTGTTTCATTAATACAAAGAAATAAAGATACTGACTTAGTTTACTTGTCATACTCGTCCCCAAAAACACCAGGTAAAACTTATTTATACAATTTAAAAACAAAAGAAAAAAAACTAGTAAAAGAACAAGAAATCCCATCTGGTCATAATCCAGATGATTATATAGTCGAAAGACTAGAGTGCCCTTCTCATGATGGAAGATTAGTTCCACTTACAATTACCAGACACAAAAAAACAAAAATTAATGGTTCAGCAAATTTACTTTTATATGGCTATGGGTCATACGGAAGTTCAATGACTCCAGATTTTTCCTCAACTAGATTGAGTTTAATTGACAGAGATATTATTTGGGTAACTGCACATATTAGAGGGGGAATGGAAAAAGGAATGAAATGGTGGAAAGAAGGAAAGCTTCTAAATAAAAAAAATACATTTGAAGATTATATACACGTAGCAAAGTTTTTGATTGAAAAAAGATATTCATCGAAAGGAAAAATTATTGGTATGGGTGGATCAGCTGGTGGTTTGTTAATGGGAGCAGTAGTCAATCAATCCCCAGAATTATTTCTTGGAATGGTTATGGCAGTACCGTTTGTTGACTCATTAACAACTAACTTGGATCATTCTTTGCCCCTTACTGTTGGAGAATTTGATGAATTCGGAAATGCAAAAGATAAAAGAGACCATTTTGATTATATTTATTCTTATGCTCCATATAATAATATTAAAAAAATGGATTACCCTCACATGTTAATTACCACAAGCTTAAGTGATAATAGAGTGCTATTCGATGAACCAGCAAAATTTACAGCCAAACTTAGAGATTTAAAAACTGATAATAATTTGCTTTTGTTAAAAACTGAAATGAACGCAGGCCACGGAGGTAAGTCAGGTAGAGATGGTGCCATTGAAGAAATAGCTTTTGACTACGCATTTATTTTAAAGATCTCTGAAAAAATTTAAATTTGATATCTTGAAAAAAAACAAATAGTTCCCATATAGATAATGTTGGTCGCCTAATGGGGCTAACAATAAATAAACTTGCTTAACAAAGGAGGATATTATGACAAGTAAGGATTTATCTATATTCAACTCACTAAGACCTTTTTCAATTGGTTTTGACGATATGTTTGACCAATTTGAAAATATGCTTGGTAATGGTTCTTTGACTATGCAGTCAAACTACCCGCCTTATAACATCAGAAAAACTGGTAAGGATAACTATGCAATTGAAGTTGCTTTAGCTGGTTTTAATAAAAACGATGTTGAAGTTGAGTTTGAAGATAATTTATTAACTGTAAGAACTAAACAAGTTAATAAATCTGAAAATAATAATGCTGATGGAGAAATAATTCACAAAGGTATTTCTCAAAGACAATTTGCCAGATCATTTACTATAGCTGATGATGTGAAAGTTAATGGTGCTGAATTAAAAGATGGTCTTTTAACAATATCTTGTGAGAGGATTGTTCCAGAGCATAAAAAAAGAAAACTTATTGAAATTAAATAAGTATACCTTGCTTGCGGAGATAAATTCTCCGCAGGTAATCAAAAGCAACCGTTAGAAACAAATCCAATAACAATCAATTTTGCGTTTACTTCAAACCTTCTTTCGCAAGGTATTCCGTATTTTTTTGTGTTATAAACTAAAACTAAATTTCCTTTTTCATTTTTAAAATCTTCATCTGGACTACCTAATCTGCTTTTTAAATCCTGAGAGGACTTACCTATAAATGCACTTAATTTTTTATTTTCCTTTTCAACAATAGCGTCAGTTTTTTGCTTTATTGTCTGACAACCTAATAAAGAAAATATTATAAATACACTTAGAATTGAGATCTTAATTTTTTTCATAATTTAATAATAACAACCTAATTATGGCATAAATATAAACTTGTGAGTTGAAAATTGTTAATAAGAATTAGTTTTGACGGGTAATACAGGAAAGAATCAAATATTTTGCGATTTATAGGAGGATAAATGCTTGAAAAATATTTTGAATATAAAAAACATAAAACAGATTTTAAAACTGAAGTAATTGCTGGAACAACTACGTTCTTAACAATGGCTTACATAATGTTTTTAAATCCATTCATCTTATCAGGGGAATTCGCCGGTCCTGAAAAAGGTTTCTTTGATTTCGGCGCAGTGTACACAGCAACTATTTTGGCAACAGCTTTGGCTTGTTTTATAATGGCTTTTTACGGAAAAACATGGCCAATTGGACTAGCCCCAGGTATGGGTATAAATGCATTTGTTGCTTTTGGGGTTTGTGCTGGCATGGGTTATACGCCGCAACAAGCTCTTGGTGCAGTTTTAGTTGCAGGGGTATTGTTTTTAATTATATCACTTACTCCTATTAGAGCCTGGTTAATTAACTCAATTCCAAAAAGTTTAAAACTAGGAATAGGTGCGGGTATTGGATTGTTTCTTGCAATTATTGGACTACAAATTATGGAAGTTGTAGTTGATAATCCTGTAACACTAGTACAGCTTGGAAACTTAAGTGACCCATTAGTTCTTCTTGGATGTGCAACTTTTATTGCAATTATTGTACTTGAGAAAATGAATGTAAAAGGAAATATCATTATAGGTATTTTGTTTTTTAGTGTTGTTGCTTGGGCTACTGGTCTAGCTAAATTTAATGGTTTAGCGAGCACACCTCCTCCAATGACATACCTTTTTGAATTTGACTTGTCCGCTGCCATGACTGCTGGAATGTCTACAGTAATATTTACTTTATTATTTATAGATTTCTTTGATACAGCTGGAACATTAACTTCTGTTGCAAACGTTGCAGGTAAAGTTGATAAACAAGGAAAAGTTCAAGATATTAACAAAGCAATGTTGTCTGACAGTGTAGGAACTGTTGCAGGTGCAATGATGGGAACGACAACTGTTACTAGTTATGTGGAGTCTGGTGCTGGCGTAAAAGCTGGTGGTAAAACTGGAATGACTTCTCTAGTCATAGGTATATTGTTTTTAGCATGTATATTTTTTGCACCACTTGCAACTAGTTTACCTAAACAAATTGATGGTGCGGCTTTACTCTTTGTTTCTGTTTTATTTATTAGAAATATTACCGACATAGAGTGGAATGATATATCTGAATCAGCTCCAGCAATTTTAGCGATGATTGCTATGCCATTAACTTATAGTATCAGTAATGGAATTGCTTTAGCATTTGTCTCATACGCTTTGATTAAAATATTTACTGGAAAATTTTCAAGCACTTCTCCAGCAATATGGGTTATTGCAGTACTTAGTGTTGTGAGTTTTGCTGTAAGTTAAATAAGATTTAACGGGGCTAGTTTTCTAGCTCCGTTAATTAGTTTCTTTTTATAATTTCTTCAATAGAAAGTTCCTCATAATGTTCTGTAGGTTGAACAATCCAAGGATCTGAGTCTAATTTAATTGGACAAAAGTCTGGTTCAAAAGAAGAAGATTTTTTTTTCCATAAACAAGCAGTTTTTATTTCTTTAATAAATTTTTTTGTTGGTTCGTAACCTTTTAACCATTCAATACTTTTATTTAGTGTTAGTCCTGTATCTGATAAATCATCGATTAAAAGGATTTTTTCAAAATCTTTCTCTTTGGCTAATGAACTTATTTCTCTAGCGAACATTAACTCACCTTGTTGGTCCTCCAACCCTTTTCCAGTATAACTTTGAATAACAATATATGCTATTGGGAGTTTTAGGATTCTAGAAAGAATATCAATGATAGGAGCTGCACCCCTCATTATACCAACTAAAACTGTTGGCTTGTAGTTTTTATGTATCTCAATAGCTAATTTCTCTACAATTTTAGTGTATTCTGTAAAATTTATAATTAATTTATCTGCCATATATTTTTTTATCATATAAAAAAATTTAAAAAAGATTAAAAAGTAATATGAAAATTTTTGATTGTTTTATGTATTTTGATGAAGAGATTGTTTTAGATTTAAGGCTAAATGCTTTAAACGAATATGTTGATTTTTTTGTAGTAGTTGAAAGTATATACAATCATAGAGGTGAGGAGAGAAAATTGCTTTTTAACTCAAATAAATTTAAAAAATTTAAAAAAAAAATTATCTACCTTGTTTATAAAGAAAATCCAAAAGAAATTGAGAAAATTTTTGATGATGATAACCGGGGTGAAAAATCACGTAAATATATATTAAATGCCTCATTAAGAGAAAATGGTCAACGAAATTTTATTTTAAATGGACTTAATAAAGCAAGCGATGATGATATAATTTTAATTTCTGATGTAGATGAAATCCCAAACCTAGAGGATTTTTCTAAAGAAAAATTTAAACATAAGATTGCTCTCTTCAAACAAGATATGTTTTATTATAAATTCAATCTTAAACTTCCTAATTTAGTATGGTCAGGAACAAAAGCATGCAAAAAAAAGGATCTTAAGTCTCCGCAGTGGTTGAGAAATATAAAAGATAGAAAATATCCCATTTACAGGTTAGATACTTTGTTTTCAGACACAAAATATATTAATATCAAATTTGTCAACAACGGAGGATGGCATTTTTCAAATATAAAAACTCCATTTGAAATAGAACATAAGCTTAGGTCATACCTTCATCACAGAGAATTTGATGAAAATCCTATGTCGATCAAAGAAATAGATGAAATTATCAAAAATAAACAGGCAATATATGATTTAAAAGTTGATAAAAAAGTGAACAAAATTGGTGACGGTAGTAAATTAGAAAAATATCCAATAAATAAATTACCAAAATTTTTACAAAATAATTTAAAAAATTTTGAAAAATGGATCGATTAAAATGAAAAAGGGTTATTGGGTTAGTTTATATTTTAAAATAGATAATCAAGAAAATCTGAAAAAATATTCAGAGCTAGCTACACCAGTTATTAAAAGTTACGGTGGTGTGCCATTAATACGAGGTGGTAAGCATGACACTTTTAACGGTGATGATTTTAGTAGAACTGTTGTATGGGAATTTCCAAGTTATGCCAAAGCTTTAGAGTGTCATTCTTCTAAAGAATATCAAGATAGTTGGGCAGTAGCAAAAAAAACTACAAAAAGACATATGCAAGTGGTTGAGGGGTTTAGTACTGAATAGGCTCAGGATCTATGCTTCTCCATAAATACCACGTGGCCACAGAACAATAAGGACTAAACCTTTTTTTTAATAGTGATACAAATCTATTGGGTGGTAAATATTTTTTTTTATAATTTTTAGAAATAGCTCTTAGAAGACCAATGTCCTGAATTGGCCAAATATTTGATCTATTGTATGTGAATAATAAAATCATTTCAGCTGACCATCTTCCTATCTGTCTTAATTGTGATAAATAACTTATTGCCTCCTCATCAGACATCTTATCAATCAATTTAGGATTAAATGTTCTCTCAATTGTTTGCTTCGCTAAACTCTTTATGCCTAATACCTTCTGTCTGCTTAATCCACAGCTTTTCAATTGAGCAAATGTAAGTCTAGATACTGTTTTTGCGTTAATTTTATTTTTACATTTTTTTTTAAATTTTAAAAAGACAGAATTCGCTGCTGCAACACTTATTTGTTGTCCAATTATACTCTTGCATAACGAAAAAAAAATATCTCTCCTTGAAGTTAAAATAGTTTCTGAGGGACTTTCGTAACTTTTGATTAACTTAGAAAGAGTTTGATCTTTTTTAGATAAATATTTTTTTGCTTTGTTCCAATATTTAGGTACTTTAGTCATTTATTGATCTGGATGTTATAATTTTTTTCTTATAAATCTCCCGTCTAAAAATTATAAGTGTTGAAACAATTACTAATAAAGCCCCTATTAACGTTTTAAAAGTGGGTATCTCGTCCCAAATGAAATATCCAAATATGATAGCGAAAACTAAAGCTAAATATTTAAGGGGTGTTACTAAAGAAACCTCTGAAAATTTATATGACTGACTTAACCACAGGTTTGCAACACCTCCAAAAATACCTATCAAAGATAAAAGTATGAAATGATTTAAAGTAGGCAAAACCCAGCCCTGAGGGATAGTTAAAAAACTTAATAATGTAATTGCTAAGGAAAAATAAAAAGAAATTAGCCACACTGGTTCTGTTGTTGACAGTTGTCTAATAGTTATGGCTACATAGGATAAACCTAAACAAAATATAATTGGAAAAATATAATAAATATTTAATTCAGTGATGCCAGGTTCTGTAATTATGAGAATTCCAACAAAGCCTATGATCACTGCTAACCACCTAAAAATTCCAACCTTTTCATTTAATAGAAAAATAGACAATATTGTTGTAAATATTGGAGCAGCGAAAGAAATGCTCACAACAGTTGCTAATGGCAGCTGCCTTAAAGCAATAAATATTGCAATTAGAGCTATTAATCCTGAGCCACATCTTAAAGCATGTAATCCTGGTCGTTGAGTTTTGTAAAAATTATGAAATCTTTCTTTTGGAATTATAAAAAAATAAAAGATTATTCCAAAAAAACCTCTAAAAAACAAAACCTGCCCAATAGGATAATCTACAGACCACTTTACAATTAAATCCATTAATGAAAATGCACAAATGGACATAAACATGTACAAAAATCCCAATTGATTTTTACTTAGCATATGAATAATTTGTAAATTAAATTAAATCTTATTCAATGGAAATAGCTGTTTTAGCACTTGGATGTTTTTGGGGACCTGAAATTAAATTCAGTAAAATAGATGGCATAATCAAAACAGAAGTTGGCTACTGTGGAGGTAATAGCTCTATTACCACATATAAAGAGGTTTGCACTGGAAATACAAATCATGCTGAAGTGGTAAAGTTAGATTTTGATGAAAAAATCATCTCTTACGAAAAAATTTTAAAAATATTTTTTCAAATTCATGATCCAACTACTTTAAATTCTCAAGGACCAGATTTTGGAACTCAGTATAGAAGTGAAATATTTTATCTTAATGACAATCAAAAAATGATAGCTGAGAAGGTATTAAATGAAGTGAATGCGCGTTTATCTGGAAAAGTTGTAACAAGAATATCTTTACTAAAAAATTACTGTCCAGCTGAGGAATATCATCAAAAATACTTGGAAAAACGATAACATGCCTTTAGTTGAAACTGATTGGTTAGAAAAAAACCTTCCTAAGGTGAAAATTATTGACTGCTCTTGGCATATGCCTCAAACACAAAGAAGTGGATTTGAGGAATATAAATCTCTTCATATACCAAGCGCAATTTTTTTTGATATAGATGAAAATTCAAGAAAAGATACTGCTTTACCACATATGTTAGTTGACCAAATGAGTTGGAATAAAATTGTTTCAAATATGGGAATTAAAAAAAATGATGAAATAGTCATTTATGATAATTCAGATGTTATAAGCTCGTGTCGTGGCTGGTTTAATTTTATCTATTACGGACATGATCCAAAATTAATAAATGTTTTAAATGGTGGTTTAAAAAAAATGGCTTAAAGAAAAAAAGAAAGTAACTGATGAAATTTCAAATATAGATAAATCAGATTATGAAGGTAGCGAGAGAAAAGATCTTGTTAAGAGTAAAAAAGCAATTGATCAAAATATAGACGAAAAAATATTCACATTAATTGATGCTCGAAGTAGAGAAAGATTTGAAGGTAAAATCCCTGAACCCAGAAAAGGTCTTAGAAGCGGATGTATAAAAAACTCTTTTTGTATACCATTTAATGACTGTCTGAATGACGATAAAACTTTTAAAAATAAAGATCAGCTTAAAAAAATTTTTAAAACAAGCATTGAAAATTTAGAGCAAAAAAAGATTGTTTTTTCATGTGGTTCAGGTGTTACAGCGTGTGTTTTGGCACTAGCTTATTCTTTAATTAATGATAAATATCTTCCATGTATATATGATGGCTCTTGGGCCGAATACGGATTAATTTAAATTTAATATGAAAAGATCTACAAAAACAATTTCAATAATATTTGTGTTTTTTTTAATAATTACAATTGTAATTGTTGGAAGATCAATGATTGGTAATCATTTTAAAAAAAAATTCAGTAAGAGACCACCACCAGGAATAATTGTAACTGAGGTTATCGAAAAAGAATTCTCTGAACAAATAGAAACTTACGGTACAGCAATTTCTAAAAAATCAAAAACTTTTAAGATTAAAAAAGATGATCTTTTTGAGGATTTAAAACTTAAAAATTTTGTTAAAAAAGGAGACGTTTTAATTAAATTAAAAAGTGGGAATATATTGGCTCCATATAGTGGGGTTCTTGGCTACACAGGTTTAACTGAAGACATTCTTGTTTCAAATAACATATTTATCATTACACTTGATGATAACTCAGTAATTTACTCAGATATTAAAATTCCAGAAAGTTATTCTACATTTATAAAAAAAGGTCTGCCGGTTGAAGTTACCTTATCTAGTTTTAAAGATAAAACTTTTTCAGGTGAAATAGATTTTGTTTCAAGCAGAATAAATGCAGACACCAGAAGTTTATTATCAAGAATAAAAGTGAAAAATGAAAATTTAGAATTAATTTCAGGTTCACTTTTAGAGGTAAAAGTTAAATTTGATTTGAGAAATTCTTTAAGTGTACCCGATACGAGCGTGATGATAGAGGGCGATAAATCATATGTTTACAAAATCAATGCAGAAAATATTGCAAATAAAACTGAGGTAAAAACTGGCCTTAGAGGCGATAGTAACATTGAAATAATTTCGGGTTTGACTGCGGGTGATATAATTGTAGCTGAGGGTCTAAAAAAGGTAAGACCTCGTGGAAAAATAAAACCTATTAATAAATAATGTTTATTACTGAATTAAGTATTAAAAGACCAACGGTATCTTGGGTTATGTCCCTAATACTGATCATATTTGGTTTATTTGTTTTTTGGAAATTGCCCGTTAGAGAATTGCCAAATGGAATTCAACCACCTGTTGTTCAAGTTCAAGTAGACTACAAGTCTGCATCAGCTTCAATAGTAGATCAAGAGGTCACACAAGTTGTTGAAGATGTTATTGGTGGGGCAGAGGGTATAAAAAATATAGACTCCAAATCTGAAAATGGAAGAAGTACAATTAATGTCGAGTTTGATACGAGTATTGATCTAGATAATGCTGCCAATGATATAAGAGAAAGAGTTGCAAGAGTTGTAGATAACTTGCCAACTGAATCGGATCCACCACAAATACTTAAACGAGCTGCAGGGTTTACAACAACAATGTGGCTGTCATTATCCTCATCTTCATGGAGTGACCTTGAGTTAGGAGATTACGCGGAGAGATATCTTGTAGACCAATTTTCAAGTGTTAAAAATGTTGGAAGAATAAGGGTTGGTGGATTAAGAGAATTAAGCATTAGAGTTTGGATTGATCCTATTAAACTTGCAGCTAATGATTTAACCATTAAAGAAGTTGAATTTGCAATTCGTGGAGAAAATGTAAGTTTGCCTGCAGGAACTTTAGAAGCAGATAATATCGATTTAACACTAAATCTAGATAAATCGTATAACGATATTGATACTATAAAGCAAATACCCATAAAAAAAACTAGTAATCGTGTAATTCAGTTATCAGACGTAGCAAACGTTGAATTCGGTCCAGTATCAGAGAAAACTCTTTTTAAAGCTCAAACTAAAGATCAAATAAATTTGAAAACCGTAGGAATAGGTATCTATGCAAGAAGCGGTGCTTCAACAGTAGAACTTTCAAATGATATCAAAAAAAAAATTGTTGAAGTAAAAAAATCTTTACCAGAAGAATTGGATTTAAGGGTTTCGTTCAATAGAGCTAACTATGTTGAGGCTGCAATTGAAGAAGTATATAAAACTTTGGTCATTGCGTTTATCTTAGTTGTATTGATAATTTACTTATTTTTAGGGAATTTAAAGGCAGTCATCGTACCTGCTATTGCACTCCCCGTGAGTTTAATTGCATCCTTTCTAGGCTTATACATATTTGGTCTTTCTATTAATATTTTTGTCCTTTTAAGTTTTATTTTAGCTATTGGTATAATTACAGACGACTCAGTAATTATGACAGATGCAATATACAGAAGAATAGAGAATGGTGAGACCCCACTCGTTGCAGCTTATAAAGGCTCTAAACAAATTTCTTTTGCTATCGTTGCTACAACACTAATTTTAGTAGCAGTTTTCTTACCGTTAATATTTATTGAGGGAATTTCTGGAACATTATTTAGAGAGACAGCGATTGCATTATCTTTTTCGATTGTAGTTTCTTCTTTTGTTGCATTAACTTTGTCACCAATGCTTGCAAGTAAATTTTTATACAAAAAAAAATCAAAAAAAATTTTTATTCAAAAATTTGAGAAAATTTTTTCCAACTTCGCAAAATTTTATGAGGAAACTTTAGTTAACGTTATTAATAAAACTAAAACTGTAAGTTTTTTTATTGTTTTTATAATAATTGCTTCAGTGCTTTTATTTAGTTTCTCAAAAAAAGAACTTTTGCCTATGGAGGATCGAGGAGCATATCTAATAATTGGCTCAACTGATGAAGGAAGTTCTTTTGAATATACTCAAGAACAAGCCCAAAAAGTAGAGGCAAGACTTATTCCTTTGCTACAAGCTGAGGATAGTCCATATTCAAGATTTATAATGCGTGTTCCAGGTTTTGGAAATTCAGCTAATTCATATAATAGTTTTATAATAATCGCTCTCCTCGATGATTGGAAAAATCGTAAAAAAGGTCAACAAGTTGTTCTTAGAGAAGCAATTGGAAAAATAGTGACTTTACCCCAAGCCCTAGCTTTTCCTATATCTCCTCAATCTATTAGAGTATCAAATTACAACAAACCAGTCCAAATGGTCATTTATGGAAATACTTACGAAGAACTTGAAGCGATACAAAAAAAAGTAATACGAACACTCAGATCTAATAAAAATCTCTCAAGAATTGAGTCTGATTACAATCGAAACAAACCAGAGGTAAAGTTAATAATAAATAAAAATAAAGCCAAAGATTTAGGTGTTTCGACTAAATCGATTGGTGAAACACTTGAAACACTTTATGGGGGTAAAAAAATAACAACTTTTAATAAACTGGGTAAAGAATATCCAATAATTGTTCAACAATATTTATCTGATCGACGAAATAAAGAGGGTGTTTCGAAAATATTTGTTCGCTCTGAAACCAATGGAAAATTAATATCTTTAGCAAATCTTGTTAGTTTTAAGGAAGAAGGTTCAGCAAAGGAACTTGCTAGATATAATAGACAACGGGCTGTAACAATTTCTGCAAATATTAGTGAGGGGTATACATTAACAGAAGCGATTAAATACTTTGAAAATGTGATGGTTGATTTAGCACCAGAAAACCAAATTACTTGGAAAGGAAAATCAGAAGAAATTAAAGAGACAAGTAATGAACTATTTATAATATTTGCTTTAGCTTTGCTAACTGCTTACTTAGTTATGGCTGCAACATTCAACTCTTTCATTCATCCATTTGTAATAATATTAACTGTGCCTTTAGCTATTTTTGGAGGATTAGTGTTTATTTTATTTTTAAATAGCTCAGTAAATATTTTTTCTCAAATTGCATTAATTATACTAATAGGTATCTCAACTAAGAATAGTATTTTAATTGTAGATTACGCAAACCAAATTAGATCTAGTGGAAAAACTATTGAATTAGCTGTTAAAGAAGCGTGCGCTGTTCGGTTTAGACCAATTATAATGACATCACTGAGTACGATGATTGCAATGATGCCTTTAGTGATTGGAAATTTTGGCCCAGGTGCAGGAGAGGGTTCAAGATTAGCAGTTGGTTCTACAATATTAGGAGGAATGATTATTTCAACTTTCTTTACTTTATATGTCACTCCTTCAATGTATCTCGCATTAGCAAAAAATACTAAAAGGATTGATATAGTTGACTTAGAACTAAAAAAAGAATTGTCTAAAAAATAATATATTTTTTTCTATTTAATTTACTTTTACATTTCAATAATTGATTTTTGTATTTATTAGATTGTCTCTCAACTTTTTTAGCTAGTCCAATTACTTTTTTATTTTTCTTATAATTTTTATAATTTCCCCATCCTTCGTGATATGCAAGATACTGTTTGAAAGCATCTTTCTTTGATATCTTTAAAATGTTTTCTGATTTATTTGTATACCATCCAATGAAGTCAACACTGTCTTTAAATCTTGCTCTCATTGCTAATTTATTACCAGTTTCTTTTTTATATTGCTCCCAAGTTCCTTTAATTGCTTGCGAATAACCAAAAGAACTAGAAGGTCGTTTATAAGGTATCACTTTAAAAATTTTTTGTCTTGCCGGTTTAGCAAGCCAATCAAAATCAGACTCCATTTTTATTATAGCTAATTGAATGTAAATAGGTGTGCCCCACTTTTGCTCAACTTTTTTGGTATGTTTATACCATAGATATCTTTCGCTAAAAATTGAACAACTGTTAGAAGTGTTTGATGGAATTGATGAGCACCCGATTGTAAAAAAATAAATAAAAATTAATAATTTATTTTTTAAATCTACCATATTTATTTATAAAATTATTAAGAAGAATTACAACAATAACACCCAATAAATTTCCAAATAAATCAGACCATTGAAAAGTTCTTTCAGGTATAAATAGGTGAAAAATTTCAAGCGTTATAGAAAGAAAAATTAAATATAATAGTAATAAGATATTTTTATTGGAATTAGCAAAAGTTAAAAAACCAATAATTGAAATTAAAACAAATACATAAAAATGATTTGATGATATAATAAAATCTGGTGTTATTTGAGGTTGTGTACTTTTATTGTCATAAATTATCCAGCCTAATAGACTTCCAGGATATAGATATAAAATAATTAAAAGGACATTAATTATATAAAATATTACTTTATATGTAGAAAAAAATTTTGACATTTAGTTAAATGATTTTTTTATAAATAATTTTTAGATATGACAAGATGAGTTTTTTAATATTAGTAAGACATGGTCAGAGTATTTGGAATCTTGAAAAAAGATTCACCGGTTGGGTTGATGTTGATCTTACAGATCAAGGTAAAATAGAAGCTGAGAAAGCTGGTCTACTTATCAAAAATCAAAATATAAATATAGATTTTTATTATTCTTCGTTTCAATTGAGGGCAAACCATACTCTTAAAATAATACAAAAAGTATTAAAATCAAAAAACAATTTTGTAAGAGCATGGCAGCTAAACGAAAGACACTATGGTGAGCTTACAGGGTTAAATAAAATTGAGACTGCAAAAAAAATTGGTGAAGATAAAGTTTTTGAATTCCGAAGATCTTGGGATATCAAACCTGGAAAACTAAGTAGAGAAAGCTCTTATCATCCACTAAATATTGAAACATACGAAAAAATACCCAAAGAGCTAATTCCTGACACAGAATCTTTAAAAGATACATACAATAGAGTTTTTGAGTATTTCAAAAAAGAAATACAGCCTAAACTAATAAATAAAAATATATTAATTACAGCACACGGAAACTCCATAAGAGCTTTATGTAAATATCTATTCAATTTAGATAACAATCAAATCACATGTTTAGAAATTCCAACAGGAAATCCCTTAATAATTAATTTTGGTGAAAATTTGAAAATAAATGAATGTAAATATCTAGATAAAGAGAGATCTAAAGACCTTTTAGTTTTTTAAAAATTTCTAAGTTAGTTAAATGGTGAAATTTATTGGTACTCTCAAATCCATTTAACTCTTGTTTCATTAATAATTTATTCCAAATTTTAGCAACTGAGAAGTTTTCTACCTCATATTCACTAAATAAGTTTTTATTCAAAATTTGACAACCAGTATATATAAAGTTTTTTTCAAGACTTTGTTTTATTATATTATCTTCTAAATCAAAATCGCCCTTTAGGTTATTATCAAAACTTAGTTTTTTATTAACTAATAAAAGAATATTATTTAATTTATTTTGAAAATAATATTTTTGCATATCATTAATTTCACTCACATGATTTTCATTCCAAATAGTGTCAGGATTAAAAACAAAAAAATCTTCACAACCTGAGTGGTTGATCAAATTTAAAATTCCTCCACCAGTATCTAAAATTTCTTTACCATCCTCTATAATTTTTATTTTTACTGAAAAATTTTTATTTTTAAAAAAGTCAATAATTTGGTCACTTAAATAAAAAGTATTTAAAAAAATATTTTCAACTTTCAGCTTTATTACAATATTAATACAATCCTCTAAAATTGTTTGATTTTTAATTTGAAGTAATGGTTTGGGTTTTTCAAGTGTTAAGGGATTTAGTCTTTTGCCAAATCCAGCGCAGAGAATAAAAGCATTATTAATTTTCATAAATTTTTTTTAAAATTATTATTTAGTAATTTTTTTAAATCTAAGAAAATTTCATTTTCATTGATTCTTAGAGAAATCAATTCCCACGCATAAGGTATTAATTTTAAGTAATCCTTTTTTTTATCTCGGATTGCGAGACGTGTAAATATTCCAATTATTTTCAGGTTTCTTAAAATAGATAAAATTTCAAAATCATTTTTTATTTTTTTCTTATCAATTTTTTTTTGAGTACCTATATAAAAATTAAAAATCTTTTTTTTTAGAACTTTTGAGGTTTTTAATCTTACATCATCGACTAAGGAAGCTAAATCATAAGCTCTATTTCCTATCAAAGCATCTTGACTATCAATTACACCTATTCTGTTATTAACAAGCATTAAATTTGATACATGAAAATCCCTATGTACAAATACATTTTTTTTCATCTTAAGGCATAAGGATAAGGTTTTAATTATTTTTTTAAACTTTTTATTAAAGTCTTGTCTCTTATTTTTTGACAAGTTTTTTTTCACATACCACTCACAAAATAAATTAGCCTCCTGAATTAATATTTCATTTTTATAATCAGGTATTCGATAATATTTATTTCTAAAATTTCTTATTTTTTTATCTTTTATTGACTGTATTTGATTAAGCAATTTTATTATATCTTTAAAATATAATAATCTTTTATTTTTATTTTTCTTTAAAATTTGAAAAATTGTCTTATTTCCAAAATCCTCAACCTCAATATAATTATTTTTATAATTCTCTTGATATAATTTTGGAGCTAGAACTTTGTTTTTATTCAAAATCTTACTAATTGCATCATAAACAAGGAGATTTTTAAATTTGTCCTTTTTTGATTGAATTACAATAGAATTACCATAATTGGATTGTTTTCTAAAAAACTTTCTATGTGACGCGTCTCCTTTTAATTTTTTAAGATTTTGCATTTATCTATAATTACAAATTTAAACCCTTAATTTTTAATATTCGTTTCTTGTAATCATTTCCATATTCAAAATTTAATTCTATCAAATTTTTTGGTTTTGGTTTTATTTTTTGTGGCCATTCAATTAACGTAATAGCATTAGTAATATCATCAAATAATCCTAGATTGTGAATTTCATCTAAACTATTTATTCTAAATAAATCATAATGATTAATTTTGATTTGTTTAATTTGATACTCATTTAATAAATTGAATGTAGGACTTGTTACTTCAGTTATTTTAAGTCCATTTTGTTTTTGAAAATTGTTGATTAGATATCTTATAAAAGTGGTTTTTCCGACACCCATCTCACCCACAAAAAAAACTACATGTCCTAATTTCAATTTCTTTGAAATCTTCTCAGCTAATTCCTCTGTTTTTTTTTCTGAAGATAAATTGATAAAATCACTTTTAGTAGCGATAGGCATTAGGTTTGAAAGGTCCCTCTACCCCTACACTGATATAATCTGCTTGATCTTTAGAAAGTTTAGTTAATTTAGCACCAACTTTTTTAAGATGAAGTGTAGCTACTTTCTCATCTAAATGTTTTGGTAAAACATAAACTTTGTTTTCATAATTTTTATGATTATTCCATAGTTCTATTTGAGCAATAACTTGATTTGTGAAAGAAGCGCTCATTACAAAACTTGGATGCCCTGTAGCACAACCCAAATTTACTAATCTACCCTCTGCCAATAAAATTATTCTTTTTTTGCTAGGTAGTTCGATTTCATGTACTTGGGGTTTTACTTCAGTCCATTTGTAATTTTTCAAAGCTTCAACCTGGATTTCATTATCAAAATGTCCGATATTACATAAAATTGCTCTATCCTTCATATCTCTCATATGGTCAGCTGTAACAATATCTTTATTACCAGTCGCAGTTACAACTATATCTGCTTTACTAATTGCTTCATCCATTAAAACAACTTCGTAACCTTCCATTGCAGCTTGCAATGCGCATATTGGATCTGCTTCGGTAACCAACACACGAGCCCCACTCTGCCTTAATGATGCAGCACTTCCTTTCCCAACATCACCAAAGCCTGCAACAATTGCAATTTTTCCTGACATCATTACATCAGTGGCTCTTCTTATTCCATCAACTAAACTTTCTCTACACCCATATAAGTTATCAAATTTTGATTTGGTAACAGAATCATTCACATTTATTGCTGGAACCAACAAAGAATTTTCTTTTTCCATTTTATTCAAAGCTTTTATCCCTGTAGTTGTCTCTTCCGAAACTCCTTTAACATCTTTTAATAAATCTTTATATTCATTGTGCATCATTGCTGTTAAATCCCCACCGTCATCTAAAAGCATATTAGGTTTCCAACTTTTCTTACCTTCAATGGTTTGTTTTATGCACCAAACATATTCCTCCTCTGTTTCTCCCTTCCACGCATAAACTGGAATACCAGCTTTTGCTATCGCTGCTGCTGCATGGTCTTGAGTAGAAAAAATGTTACAAGATGACCATCTTACTTCTGCACCTAAATCTACTAAGGTTTCAATTAATACTGCTGTTTGTATTGTCATATGCAAACAACCTATAATTTTTGCACCCTTTAAAGGAGATTTTCCAGCGTACTCCTCCCTTAAAGCCATAAGTCCTGGCATTTCACTTTCAGCAATTGAAATTTCTTTTCGACCAAATTCTGCTTGTGATAAATCTCTTACTTTATAATCTTCCATCGTGGCTCTTCTAACAATTAAAAATTAATTAATCAATAAAACTCTTTAAACTTTTGGAAATTCTATTTCCATACTCGCTCCTTTTTTATCTTCTCTATTAGTTGCTTTGATTGTGGCATTATGTAAATCAACTAAATTTTTTACTATATTTAACCCTAGACCAGAATGCTGTCCAAATTTATCTGGTCTGTTGCTGTAGAATCTTTTAAATATTCTATTCGTGTCTTTTTCTTTAAAGCCCTGTCCCTCATCTAATATCTTTATGTATACTTTATTATCCTCTGATTTCGAAACTTGCACAATTACATCTTTATTATCATCACTAAAAGAAATCGCATTATCTAAAAGGTTTGCAATGATTTGTTCAATTCTGTTTTCGATTCCATAAATTAAATATTTATTTTTACCATCATTTTTATAAGAAATATTAATTCCTCTTTTTACTTTATAAATATTATTAAAATCATCTACTACTGACTTAATTATTGGCTCAATATCTATTTTTTTTATTTTTTCTTTACTTAATGCAACTTCATCTTTTAACATTTGTGAGTAATCAGTAATCAATCTTTCAATTCTTTGCACATCGTGGCTTAAAATATTAATCAATTTAAGTCTCTGCTCAGAGTCTTGTGCATCATGTAAAATTTCTGATGCGCTTTTTAATGATGCCAATGGATTACGAATTTCGTGTACAAGATCAGTTGAAAAATTTTCTGCATGTGAAATTCTTTTTTGTAATTCTGAAGTCATATCATCCAAAGAATTAGAGAGTAAACCAAGTTCATCATTTCTTAATTTTAATGTATCTATATTTGTTTTTTTTGTGTCTTTATTTTTTATGATTTTGGTATAACTGACTAAATTTTTAATTGGTTTTAAAAAATATCTATTTAAAACAAACGAAAAAATCAATATTACGATACCAACTGCAATTGCAGTCCTAATTACAAAAGTTTTTCTTTCATCTATAGCAGCTTTTATATCATTAGCATTTTCAGTTATTGCTAAATATCCTATATTTTCTCCATCCTTCATCACGTTTTTTATGGTAGTTAATTTAAATTTATTAAATTCTTCCTCGGTAAATGTAAAAGGGATTCCAAAATTTTTAGACGTTGCGTAATTTAAAAGAACG
Source organism: uncultured Pelagibacteraceae bacterium (assembly GCA_902571015.1). GTDB lineage: Bacteria > Pseudomonadota > Alphaproteobacteria > Pelagibacterales > Pelagibacteraceae > Pelagibacter. The sequence continues at coordinate 99,945 of CACGAC010000001.1, forward strand.
TCATTTAAAGATATATTATTTTCATTTCCAATATCTATATTTTTTTCTTCAGTGATTTTTTTTGTTGTTGTTGAGTCCAACACCTCTAACTCAATAGTATCCAACCTTTGTGAAAATGATCTTGGATCTAAGTCTAATGTATCAGTGTCTCCTATTAGATTAAGTTTATTATCAAAAAATATTACTCTATCTAAGTTCTGAAAAAGAAATCTTGTTGAAAACAAAAATTTTCTAATATCTTTTTCAACAAATTTTACATTTAATCTTGTTAGATTATCAATTGTATTATTGATAACCTCAATATGATTTGAGGATTTTTTTTTAATTAAATTTGGTTGGACATTTTTCAAATAAACGAATGTGAATAGGCCTATTATTGTGAAAAAAATAGAATTTATGAATAAAAATTTTTTTAAAATTGATAAGTTTTTAAGAAAATTGCTGAGCATTAACTAACATTCCATCTATATCCGCTTCCATATCTAGTTTCTATAGCTGAAAATTCAGGATCAACTTTTTTGAATTTTTTTCTGATTCTTTTAACGTGACTATCAATTGTTCTATCCTCAATATCTGTATCTTCTCTATAAGCAATGTCCATTAATTGAGCTCTCTCTTTTATAATCCCTGGTCTTTTGGCTAGCTCTTTGACAAGTAAAAATTCTGTGGTAGTCAATTTATCAGGCAGTTGTTTTCCATTCCATTCGCACTCTAATTGGGACGGATCGAGTTTTAATTTTCCATGCGATATAATACTTTTATTTTCTTCAAGAGTTTCTTTGGAATCTTTTTTTCTAAGTTGAACTCTAATTCTTTCAATTAAAACTTTTATTGAAAAACCACCTGATTTTTTTACGAAATCATCAGCACCTAATTTTAATCCTAGTAATTCGTCAATTTCATCATCTTTAGAAGTCAAAAAAATAACTGGTAATGAGGTTTTTTTTCTCAATTTCTTGAGCAATTCCTCACCGTCCATTTTTGGCATTTTTATATCAACAATAGCTAGATCTGGCGGTGTCCTGGTTAATCCAATTAATGCACTCTCTCCATCAATGTAAGTCTGAACTTTAAACCCTTCTTTTTCAAGAGCAATACTTAAGCTGGTTAGAATATTTCTGTCATCATCTACTAAGGCAATTGTTTGTTTTTGCATACTTAATTATAAAAATACTAAATTGTTCTAATTTGGGCAAATAAATTAATGTAATGTACCCCAATTTTCTCCAGTGTTTAAATCTACTGTGAGAGGTATTGAGAAAGAATGTTGATCACTCTCAGCAACGCTAGACATTTCTTCAATTATCACTTTGGATATTTTTTTTACTTCATTTTTGGGACTTTCAAAAATTAGTTCATCATGGATTTGAAGTAACATCTTTGTTTTGTTGAATTTTTGCTCTTTTAATTTTTTATCAATTCTTATCATTGCTAATCTCATTATTTCAGCAGCCGACCCTTGTATTGGAGCATTAATTGCTGCACGTTCTTGAAAGTTTCTCACATTATAATTTTTATCATTTATATTTATAAAATGAGATCTTCTTCCAAAAATATTACTTACATAACCACTTTTTCTACAAAATTTAATTGTTTGATCCATATAAACTTTTATTTCAGGGAACTTTGAGAAATATGAATTTAGAAACTCTTCAGCTTCAAAATTAGAGACATTTATTTGCTTTGCTAATCCATACTGAGAAATTCCATAAATTATTCCAAAGTTTATGGCTTTAGCCTTTCTTCTTTGATCTTGATTCACCTTATTAATATCAATATTAAAAATTTGGCTAGCCGTTAAAGAGTGTATATCCTCATTATTTTGAAAAGCTTTTTTTAATTCTTTAACATCAGCCAAATCAGCTAAAATTCTCATTTCAATTTGATTATAGTCTGCGGAAATCAAAATATTATCCTTGTCAGCAACAAAAGCTTTACGAATATCTCTGCCATCTTCTGACTTAATTGGAATATTTTGCAAGTTAGGATCACTTGAAGCTAATCTTCCTGTAGTCGTTGCTGCTAATAAAAAAGAAGTATGAACTTTTTTTGTATCAGGATTAATATGTTCGGGTAATGAGTCTGAATAGGTATTTTTAAGTTTTGAAACTTGCCGCCAGTCCAGGACTAATTGTGGAAATTTATGACCTTTAAAAGCGAGATCTTCTAATACTGAGGCACTTGTTGCAAAACTTCCCTTTTTAGTTTTTTTTAAGTCTGCAATCTTAAGATCATTGTATAAAATTTCACCCAGTTGTTTTGGAGAAGCAATATTAAACTCTTTCTTAGAGAGTTTAAAAACTTCTTTCTGAATTTTTTCAATCTTTTTTTCAAATTTGGTAGATAATGTTTTAAGAAACTTTTTATCAACTTTAATACCTTGTATTTCCATATCAGCTAAAATTCTAAGTAATGGCTTTTCAAAAATTTCATAAATATTAATCATTTTTTCTTCTTTCAAACTTTTATAGAATTTTTTATATAGTCTATAAGTTATGTCAGCGTCCTCAGCGGCATAATCTTTTGCTTTTTCTAAATCGACTTCACTAAAATTTATCTGTTTCTTTCCAGAACCAACTAATTCTTTGAATTTTATTGTTTTATGATTCAGATGAATTTCAGATAACGTATCCATATTGTGTCTATTTTTTCCAGCATCTAGCACATAAGACATGAGCATGGTATCCTCCATAGCTGATAGTGTTATCCCGTGATTAAAAAATACAATAAAATCAAATTTAATGTTCTGACCTATTTTTTTGATACTTGGATCTTCAAGTAAAGGTTTTAATTTTTTAAGCACTATGTCTTTATCAATGCATTTTTTTGAATTATGTCCTATTGGTATGTAACAAGCTTTTCCAATCTTAGAGCTCAAAGATACTCCAACTAAATCTGCTTGATGAGGATCTAAAGAATTTGTTTCTGTATCAACTGCAACCTCTCCTATTTCCTCAGCTTCCTTGATCCATGCATCAATTTTACTGTGTTCTGTTATTAAAAAATAATTTTTCTTATCAATTTCAACTTTTTTTTCCTTTATCTGAACATCCTTTTTTTCAACATTAAAATCTGGTTCCCCATAAGCAGAAATGGCAGAGCTAAGTAACCTATTAAACTCCATTTCTCTTAGAAATTTATAAAGTTTATCTTTATCAATTCTTTTTAATTCAAAATCATTGAGTTTCATTTCAATTGGAGCATCGTGCTTTAATGTTACTAATTTTTTACTTATTAAAGCTTTATCTTTATTGTTTAATAAAGTCTCTCTTCTCTTATTTTGTTTGATTTCATCTGCCGATTTTAAAAGTGTCTCTAAATCGCCATACTTATTAATCAATTCTGCTGCAGTTTTTACACCAATACCAGGAACGCCAGGAACATTATCACTGCTATCCCCAGCTAGAGCCTGAACATCTATAACTTTATCTGGATCTACTCCAAATTTATTTTTTACATCCTCATTAGAGATGAACTTATTTTTCATTGGATCAAAAATACGAACATCTTTTCTATACAATTGCATCAAATCTTTATCTGATGAAACTATCGTTACCTTTGCTCCATTTTTTAAAATCTGATCAACATAAGTTGCAATTAAATCATCTGCTTCATAATTAACTAATTCAACAGAGGGTAAATTGAAGGCTAAAACTGATTTTCTTATATATTCAAATTGTGGTGCTAAGTCATCTGGCGCCTCAGATCGATTGGCTTTGTAATCACTATAGATTTCATTTCTAAAAGTCTTTCTAGCTGAGTCAAAAATGACAGCAAAATGAGTTGGTTTCTGAAGATTTTCATTTGATTTTGAGTCTTCAAGAAGTTTAAACAACATACTACAAAAACCACTTACTGCTCCAGTCGGTAATCCATCACTTTTTCGAGTTAATGGTGGTAAGGCATAATATGCTCTGAATATATAACCTGATCCATCAATTAGATAAAAATGATCTGTTTTTTGAATCTTACTCATTAAAATTTAATATAGATTAAAGATGAAAATAAGAGTATTATTTTTTATGGAACTTATAAAGCAAAATACTCAAAACAAGCTTGTAAAATCATTATTGATTATCTTTATAGGTTCAATAATTCTTACAATTTCAGCCAAAATCAAGATACCTTTTTATCCAGTTCCAATGACTATGCAAACATTCATAGTTTTATTTTTAGGTATTAGTTTCGGATATAAAATAGCTCTAGCCACTGTAAGTTTATACTTATTAGAAGGTATATTGGGTTTACCAGTATTTTCTAATTCTCCTGAAAGAGGAATTGGTTTGGCTTATTTTACAGGTCCAACAATGGGGTATTTAATTGGATTTCTATCAGCGTGTTTTTTAGCCTCATTCATAAAAAATGATGATAATTATTTTTTTATTTTTTTTAAATTAATATTTTCAGTTTCAACAATTTATATCCTGGGTATTCTGTGGCTAGGTACATTAATTGGTTGGGACAAACCTATTTTAAAATTAGGTGTATTGCCTTTTTTAGTTGCTGAGATTTTCAAAATTTGTCTACTTACTTTAATAGCAAAAAAAATTATTAAATTTAGAAAATTTATTTAGGCGATCTTTTAGATAATATTCTTTGAAGAGTTCTTCTGTGCATTTTAAGCCTTCTTGCTGTCTCAGATACGTTTCTATTACATAATTCAAATACTCTATGAATATGTTCCCATTTAACCCGATCTGCTGACATTGGATTTTCAGGTGGTGCAGCTTTTTTTGATGGATCAGCTAATAACGCTTTTTCTACATCGTCCGCATCTGCTGGTTTAGCTAAATAGTCAATAGCACCCTCTTTGATTGCAGCTACAGCGGTTGGAATATTTCCGTATCCAGTTAACATTATGATTCGACTTAGTGAATTTGATGATTGAATTTCCTTTACAACCTCTAATCCATTTCCATCATTTAACCTTAGGTCAACCACTGCAAAACCTGGTTTTTTCACTTTAACCATGTCTTTACCCTTTTGCACACTCTCAGCTTGTAAAACTTCAAACCCCTTCTTTTCCATCGCTCTCGCTAATCTCTCCCTAAAAGGATTGTCATCATCCACGATTAATAAGGATTTATTGTCAAAATCAGCCAGATTTTGTAATGGAGCTTGGTTTTTCATAGATCATATATGTTCACTTTTTTCCGTATTTCAATAGGCCATTATTTGCTTTACATTGAATAACTATTTGATTAATTGCTCGATTATTAAAGTTTTTTTAAATAAAAGACTTTTTTTTTGTTAAATTTTTTTTGGGGGGCATTTAAAATGCAAAAATTTAAGTCAGTTGAGGAATTAGTTAATCAACTGAAACCGGAAAAACCTGTCTATTGTATAAGAAAGAATTCTATTCTTTCTGCTTCAAAATTCTTTCAAAATAAGTTCCCAGGTAAGATACTATACGCTGTAAAAACTAATCCCCATCCTGAAGTTATCAAAACTTTGATAAAAAGTGGAATTAATCAATTTGATGTTGCATCTATCGAAGAAATCAAAGCAGTTAAGAAATTTGATAATACTGCAAAATGTTCTTTTATGCATACAGTTAAAAGTAGAGAGAGTATTAAAGAAGCATATTTTAATTTTGGAATAAAAACTTTCGCTTTAGATACTAAAGATGAATTAATAAAAATTATCGAAACAACAGATAATGCTAAAGATTTAGAATTATTTATTAGAGTTGCTGTTTCCAATGAGCATGCTGAAATAGATTTATCAAAAAAATTTGGTGCTTTGAATTCTGAAGCTTCAGGACTGTTAAGACTTGCAAAACTTCATTCAAAAAAAATTGGCTTGAGTTTTCATGTTGGTTCCCAATGTATGCATCCAATTTCATACTCTAAAGGAATTAGTGAAATGGGAAATATAATTAAAAAAACAAAAATAATTCCAGATTACATTAATATCGGTGGGGGTTTCCCAACAATTTATCCTGATCTTGTGCCTCTATCTTTAGAAAGTTATATGGAGGAAATTAAAAAAAGTTTAGACAATTTAAATTTAAAGAATATGCCTCAAATAATTTGTGAACCTGGAAGAGCTTTGGTTGCAGAAAGTGGATCAACAATTGTAAGAGTTAATTTAAGAAAAAAACAAAAACTTTATATTAATGATGGTACTTACGGTACACTTTTTGATGCTGGAACACCAAATATAGTTTTTCCATCAAAATTAATTAAAGAAAATTCAAGTAAGATTATTTCAAAGAAAATGACTGCTTTTGATTTTTATGGACCAACATGTGACAGTATGGATTATATGAAAGGTCCTTTCCTACTTCCGAACAATATTAAAGAAAATGACTACATTGAACTTGGTCAACTAGGATCTTATGGTTTAACTTTTAGAACTCAATTTAATGGTTATTATTCTGATGAGATTTATGAGGTTGAGGATAAACCAATAATGTCTATGTATGATAAGAATTCAGACAAAGCTACTCTAGTTGCTTAATGTCAGAAAATAAAAATCTTGGTCACAACAGTAAAAAAGATTTCTTAAAAAAACCTGTAGAGCATATTGATATTACATCATTCGATACTAGAAAAATTATCTCTTCCATGGAAAAAATGTCTTTTGTTTCAAGAGAAACAGCAAACGCAGCCAATATTTATAATGAAATGTTGAAAGACAAAGAATGTACAATTTTTTTAACATTAGCAGGTTCAACATCTGCTGCCGGTTGTATGAATATTTATAAAGATTTAGTTAAATATAATATGGTTGATGCAATAGTAGCGACTGGTGCTTCAATAATTGATATGGATTTTTTTGAAGCTCTTGGTTTTAAACACTATCAAGGATCTCAATTCCAAGATGATACTGAATTAAGAAAAAATTATATCGATAGAATTTACGACACATACATAGACGAAGATGAATTACAGATTTGTGATAAAAAAATATGTGAAATAGCGGATACCTTGGAGCCTAGAAGCTATACGTCCAGAGAATTTATTAAAGAAATGGGTAAATATTTAAAAAAAAATTCTATTAAAAAAGACTCTTTGATTGAAACAGCATACGATAATGATGTTCCAATTTTTTGCCCAGCTTTCACCGACTCCAGTGCTGGATTTGGTTTAGTTATACATCAAGAAAAAAATCCAAAAAAGCATATGACTATTGACTCTATAAGAGAATTTAGAGAATTGACTGAAATTAAAATACGCTCGAAGGGATCAGGTCTATTTATGATTGGTGGTGGTGTTCCAAAAAATTTTATTCAAGACACCGTAATTTGTGCTGAATTATTAGGCAAGGAAGTTGACATGCATAAATATGCGGTGCAAATCACAGTAGCTGACTCTAGAGACGGTGCATGCAGTAGTTCAACATTAAAAGAAGCAAGTTCATGGGGTAAAGTTGATGTCACAAAAGAACAAATGGTATTTGCTGAAGCCACTAGTGTACTACCCCTAATAGCTAGTGACGCTTATCACAGAGGTGAGTGGAAAAATAGAGATAAGAAAAAATTCACAAAAATTTTTGAGTAAAAATTGAAGTATTTATCAAACAGAAATGGATTTTTAGGAGTCGACAATAAATTTAATTTCAAAGAAAAGGTTGTTGTGGTTCCATTTGGACTTGAGAAAACTGTTAGTTATGGTGGTGGCACCAGAAATGGACCTAAAGAAATTATAAAGGCTTCTCATCAAGTGGAATTATATGATGAAGAGCTAAATTGTGAGCCTTATAAAAAAATTGGGATTAAAACATTAAAGCCCTTTAAAATTCATAGAAATATCAAAAAGGCTCTTGAAAAAATGTCAAATATAAATAAAGAAATTTTAGATAAAAGACTTTTTCCAATCACGTTTGGAGGAGAACATTCAATTACACCCGGATGTATTTATCCATTTGTTAAAAAATACAAAAAAATTTGTCTCTTACATTTCGATGCCCATGCTGATTTAAGAAATAGTTACAATGGTGAAAAGTTCTCTCATGCATCAGCAATTAGAAGGTGCTTAGACCATAAAAATATATCATTAATATCTTTTGGGATCAGAAATATATCAGAGAGTGAAATTCCATTTTTAAAAAAGAATAAATCAAGAATAAATATTTTTTGGGCAAAAGATAAATCAAAGTGGGATTTAACAAAATTTAAAAAACTTATAAAAAATAAGACAGTTTATTTAACATTTGATGTCGATGGTTTCGACTCAAGTATCATGCCAGCCACTGGGACTCCTGAACCTGGTGGATTATTATGGGATGAGACACTCAATATAATTAAAATTGCTGCAAAAAATTCAAACATTGTTGGTGCTGACATCAATGAATTAGCACCTATTAAAGGTTTTAATTCATATAACTTTCTTGTTGCAAAGCTCGCTTATAAAATATTGTCTTATAAGTTTTTGATTTAAGCTTTAATTGGCTTGAAAGTTTTTAAAAGTAATCTGAATGGTATTAACATTATCAAAGCTACTATTACTTTTACAATCAAATCTCCGAGAGAAAGTGTAATCCATGGCACACCAGTCCCATAAAATGATATCGAAAAAAACAAAAATGTATCGATTGTTGAGCCAATCATTGAAGATGTTAATGGTGCAACAAACCATTCTTTCTTTCTTAATCTGTCAAATATTTGGACATCTAATAATTGTGCAGTTAAAAATGCAATTCCAGACCCAATAGCTATACGAATAGATATAAGATCTGCAAAATCAGTAGAAAATAAAACTGTAAAACCAATTCCTAGTACAAAGCCAAAATATACAATTTTTCTTGCAACTCTTTTTCCATAAGATCTATTAGCTAAATCTGTAATTAAAAAAGCGATCGGATAAGAGAAAGCTCCGTAGGTTAATATTTCATTTAAACCATAATAATTAATTGGAAATTGAACAAGATAATTAGAGGATAGGACAACAACACCCATCAAAAATGATAGAAGTAAAAATGATTTACTCATTAAGCTGTTTTAGATTGTGCAGTTTTTTTTTGAAATGGAGATTTAATTAATAAACTTTTTTTTAGTTTTTTTAATCTAGGAGATAAATTTTTATTTTTTACAGATTTTAGGAATTCATCAAAACTACCTTTTTTATCTACTGATCTAACCCCTGCATTACTCACTGTTAATTTTAAGCTTCTTTTTAAAAGTTCACTTGTAAATTTTACTTTTTTTAAATTAGGTAAGAATCTTCTTTTTGTCTTATTGTTAGCATGACTAACGTTATGACCTTTCATTGGATTTTTTCCAGTTAATTCGCATTTTTTTGTCATAATTTGTTCGACTATATAAAGTGAGATATTGATGGCGTCAAGTTTATTAGATTATTCTAATCCTTTTTTCCTACTATTTCATTAAAGTTTTTTACACCATCTTTTAATAGTATTTCCTTTAGTTCTTTTTTAATTAGACCAACAATATTTGGACCTCTAAAAACCATGCCTGTATAAAGTTGTAAATAATCAGCTCCTGCTAAAAATTTTTGATAAGCAGATCTGCCAGAGTCCACACCACCTACGCCTATAATTTTAATTCTGCCCTTTAAAACTTTATAAAATTTTCTGATTAACTCTGAAGACTTTAACTCAATAGGTTTCCCGGATAATCCTCCTTTTTGATGGCTTTGAGTATTTTGTAAATTTTCTCTTGTTGTATCAGATGTGTTAGAAATAATAGCAGCTTCTATCTTGTTATCTAAAAGCACTTCAGAAATTTTCATAATTTCTTTGTCATTAATATCTGGTGATACTTTTACCGCTATAGGTGTTTTAGAGTTAAGATCTCTCTTCTCTTTTTCTATTAGTTTTAAAAGATCATCTAATTTTTTTTGGTCGTGAAAGTTTCTTAAATCTTCGGTGTTTGGTGAGGAAATATTAATAGTAATATAATCAGAGACCCCATTAAACATTTTTAAACACTGTATATAATCATTTGTTCTATCTTCTGAGTCTTTATTAGGTCCAATATTTATTCCAAGTAATCCGGTTGGATTATTTCTTTTAATTCGATCTACAATGTTTTTTGAACCTAGATTATTAAAACCAAGTCTATTTATCAGAGCCTCATCTTCTACTAGTCTAAAAACTCTAGGTTTAGGATTTCCGTATTGTTCTAATGGTGTAACAGTTCCTACTTCGACAAAACCAAACCCTAAATTGAACAATGAATTGTATACCTCGGCATTCTTATCAAATCCTGCTGCCATACCAATTGGATTTTCTATTTCTTTGTTAAATAATTTAGTCTTAAAAAGAGGATTATTTTTTTCGTCATCTAAAATATTTGGAATAAAATTAAATTTTAGTGACTTTATCGCTAAACTATGAGCCGTCTCGGGATCTAATTTAAAAATTAAAGATCTTAAATTTGAAAACATTATTTAATTTTATTTAATATAAGATCTTTTGTTTCTTTCACACCAAAAAAACTTATAAAAAAACCCATCCTTGGTCCATTTTCGTCTCCAAAAACTACTTCGTAAATTAATTTAAACCAATCTCGAAGGTTCTCAGTATATCCATTTTCTTTACCAGTCGAATATATCATTGTTTGAATATCTTCTGGTTTCATTTTGTCGTCACATTTATCTAAAGTTTTTACCAGAGCTTCTAAAGCTTTTTTTTCCTCACCATTAGGTTTTTTATATTTTTTTTTCAATTTTATTACGTCGTTAAAATATTTTATTGCATAGCCTATTAAATTATCAAAGATAGGATTATCTTTCTCCGAAATGTCTTTTTTATATTTTTTGACAAATTTCCAAAGAAGTTCTTTGCTGTCAGCATTACTTGTTTCGACCAAGTTTAATAACATTGAAAACGACATAATCATATTTTCTTTAGGCACCAAACTATTATGAACATGCCATACAGGATTCATAAGTAGCTGCAACTCATTTTGATTTTTTGCTTTCTCAATCAGATCCAAATAATCATCGACAGTTTTTGAAACTATTTCTTTGTAAAGTTTTTTTGCTCTTTTTGGATTTTGATACATATACAGCGACAAACTTTCAGGGGAAGCATACTCTAACCATTGATCAATAGTAATGCCGTTTCCCTTTGATTTTGAAATCTTCTCTCCTTTTTCATCCAAAAATAGTTCATATGCAAACCCTGAGGGATTTGTTTTTCCAATCAATTTGATAATTTTTGTTGAAAGTATCGCGCTCTCTATAAGATCTTTTCCATACATTTCAAAATCAACATCTAGTGCATACCATCTCATAGCCCAATCAACTTTCCACTGTAATTTACAATTTCCATCATAAATGCTTGTTTCCAAATCTTTTCCATTATTATCAAAAACAATAATAGATTTTTCTTTATTAATATTTTTTACAGGTATTTCTAGAACATGACCTGTAACCGGACAAATTGGAAGAAATGGACTGTACGTTTTTTGTCTCTCTTTTCCTAGTGTAGGAAGTATTATATTCATTATACCATCATAATTCTCTAAAATAATTTGTAGAGAAGAGTTAAAGAAACCTGATTTATAAAGTGATGTTGAACTTTTAAAACTATATTTAAATTTAAAATTGTTTAAAAATTTTTTTAACATTTCATTATTATGCTCACCAAAACTATTAAATTTTTGAAAGGGATCAGGCACATTGGTAAGTGGTTTGTGTAAATTTTTTTCTAATAATTCTTTTTGTGGAACGTTGTCAGGTACTTTTCTTAGACCGTCCATATCATCTGAAAAAGTAATGATTTCGGTTGGTAAATCAGTCAAATGTTTTAATGCATTTACAATCATTGATGTCCTTGCAACTTCTCCAAAAGTTCCTATATGTGGAAGACCACTTGGACCATAACCTGTTTGGAGAATTATTTTGCCTTTTTTTTCTATAAAAGATTTTCTTTCTCGAAGCATTTTTTTTGCTTCAACGAAAGGCCATGCACTTGTTTTATCAAAATTCTCTTTTTTAATCATGATTAATTCAAATAAAATCTTAAATTAACGCTTTAACTTATTCTTATAGAGTTGAAATTTATTTACCATAAAATAATGTTCTATCAAAATGTCTAATTATAAAACTGTTTTTTTTACACTTGGAATTCTTCAAATAATTCTTGGAATTTTTATGTTGATCCCAATATTTGTTCAATTTTTTTTTAAAGAAATTGACTCCTCTTTTTTTGGTGCCTCAATTATTACAATTATTTTTGGTACACTATTTTTTTTATCTAATCTTGATCATGATAAGAAGTTAAATTTACAGCAAGCTTTTTTATTGACTGCATTATCTTGGCTAAGTATCGCAATTTTTGGCTCACTTCCTCTAATATTTTCTGAAGTCAATTTTTCGTTTACCAATGCATTTTTTGAGAGTATGTCAGGCATTACAACAACTGGTTCAACAATCATTCCAAATTTAGAGGAGATGCCCAAAGCAATTTTACTTTGGAGAGCAATTCTTCAATGGTTGGGTGGTATTGGAATAATTGTTATGGCGATCACTTTGATGCCAATAATGAATGTTGGTGGTATGCAATTATTCAAAATTTCTAACAGTGACTCATCGGAAAAAATTCTTCCTAAATCAAAAGAAATTGCATTGAGATTAATTTATATTTATTCAGGTCTCACTACTCTTTGCGCAATATCATATAAAATTCTTGGGATGAATACTTTTGATAGTATAACCCATTCTATGACAACAATAGCAACTGGGGGTTTTTCAAACTATAACGAGTCCATTGGTTTCTTTAACAGTTTTTCAATAGAAATTTCAGCAATGATTTTTATTATCTTGGGAAGTTTACCTTTTATCGCTTATATCAAATTCTTAAACGGTAATAGAAGAATATTTTTTTCAGATATTCAAATTAGAACTTTTTTGAAAATAATCTTAATAAGTATTTTGATCTTATCAATTTATTTGTTTTTAGATAAATCGTCTGAACTAAACTTCAGAACAGTTTTATTCAATGTAATCTCAATTTTAACAGGAACTGGATATGTAAATGCGCAATTTGATAACTGGGGTGGATTTCCTTTAATTATATTTATAGGTCTAATGTTTATTGGTGGATGTGCTGGCTCAACAACCTGTGGTATAAAAATATTTAGATTTCAAATACTTTATTCATTTGTTTTGAATCAACTTAAAAAAATTATTTATCCTAAGGGAATTTTTGTTCTAAAATATAATCAAAGTCCTGTTGATGATAAATTTACTGCATCAATTATCTCTTTCATTTATATGTACTTGGTAATTTTTTTTGCGATTACAGCATTGTTATCTTTGACGGGTCTTGATTTTATTACCTCAATTTCTGGTGCTGCAACATCTATTTCAAATGTAGGACCTGGCCTAGGTTCAACTATTGGGCCAAACGGAAATTTTTCATCCCTACCTGATGTCTCTAAGTGGATTTTAAGCTTTGGTATGATTTTGGGTAGATTGGAATTATTTGCAATCCTTGTATTATTTTTACCATCTTTTTGGAGGAATTAAATTTGATAGAAATTAAAAAAAATTCTTTTTCTGAAATGTTCTCGGTTTATTTTGACAAAAGAATGCTCAAAATTTTATTGCTTGGTGCAATATCAGGTTTTCCATGGGTTTTGATTGGAAGTAGTCTAAGTTTATGGTTAAAAGAAGATGGATTAAGTAGATCAACTGTTGGATGGGCTGGATTAATTTTTGCAGTTTACGCATTTAATTATTTATGGGCACCTTTAATAGATAGAATACAAATACCATATTTAACAAAAAAAATAGGTCACAGAAGAGGATGGATTGTTTTGATGCAAATTATCATCTTACTCTCACTCGCTCTTTGGAGTTTACTCGATCCATCTGAAAATTTAGCTTTAGTTGTTTCAGTAGGCTTAATAATTGCTATAGCATCATCAACTCAAGATATAACAGTTGATGCTTTAAGAATTGAACAGATTGGTGAGAATGAGGGAAAATCCATGGCTGCTGGAGCCGCAATGGCGGTTGTCGGTTGGTGGACAGGATACAAGTTAGGTGGAGTACTATCATTATTTGCAGCAGATATTATACAAAACATTGGTTTTGAAAATTATTGGCAACTAACTTTCTTAATTTTGGGGATTTTAGTAATTTTAATGAACATTGGCTTAATGTTCGTTAACGAGTCTGGAAATTTAAAGAGACATAATCAACAAAAAGAAAATGATAAATTGATATCATCTCAATTTAAAAAAGAAAATATATTTACAAAATTGATAACCTGGGTTGCTGGAACAATTAGTGGTCCAATCATTAGTTTTTTTAAAAAAAATGGCTTTTCGATTGCTTTAGGAATTTTAGGATTTGTTTTTTTATTTAAAGTGGGCGAAGCATTTCTTGGAAGGATGTCTATAATTTTTTATAAAGAAATAGGTTTTAGTAAGTCGGATATCGCTATTTACTCTAAAACGTTAGGTTGGATCACTACTGTGACGTTTACTCTTTTAGGTGGACTTTTTGTAATAAGATCCGGTGTTTTAAAGGCGATGTTTTTTGCTGGAGTAATGATGGCAAGCACAAACCTTTTATTTAGTGTATTGGCCTGGAGCGATAAATCAGAATTTTTATTTGCTATTGCAGTTATTTTTGACGATATAGCTGCTGCATTTGCAACAGTAGCTTTTGTAGCCTTTATATCTATGCTCGTAGACAGAGCCTATACAGCAACTCAATATGCGCTCCTAGCGTCGATAGGCACCGCTGGTAGAACAACTTTAGCCTCCTCCTCCGGCGCCCTTGTTGATTGGTTAAATGGTGATTGGGGAATATTTTTTATTTTAACTGCGCTAATGGTCATTCCTTCTTTAATAATCCTATGGATTATGAAAAATAAACTACAACTAAGTGAAAAATAATTTTTTAAATAAATCTGTAGCTAACATTTACTTTAAACCGTCTCCAAATTCTGAGGTAGTTTCACAAATTTTATATGGAGAGAAATTTAAGATTCTATTGAAAAGAAAAAAATATATAAAAATAAAAACTCATTATGACAATTATATTGGATATATAAAAAAGGATAAGTTTTTAGAAAATTTTAAACCCTCGCATAAAATTTCAAAAATTAAATCTAGAATTTTCTTTAAAAGAGGTAAAAGATTTTTGTCTTCAAACCATTATCTATATTATGGATCTGGTGTTTGTAAACGAAATGAAAATAAAAAGTATATAGAATTTGAAAAAAATAAATGGATCAAAAAAACTGATATCAAAAATATTGATCATCATGAAAAAAATTATATTAAAATATTCAAATGTTTTTTAAACACAAAATACTTATGGGGCGGAAAAACCTGTGTTGGAATTGATTGTTCAGCATTAATTCAAATCTATTTTTATTACAATAGAATATTTTTTCCAAGAGATACAAAAGATCAAATAAGATTTTGTAAAAGAAAAAGAGGTAGAAATCATCTTAAAGGAGACATCGTATTTTGGAAAGGACATGTCGGTATATGTCTAAATAAGTCTAGATTTATTCATGCTTATGGACCAAAAAAAAAGGTGATAATAATGCCAACAGTACAAACAATTAAATTAATTGATAAAACCGCAAATCTGAAAGTTAAAAAAGTAAGTAATATTAGTAATATTTAATCTCTCCCAAAGTCAGGTTTGTTTACATCCTGTTTTAATTTAATAATTTTAGACCTAACTTTTTTAGTCTGAGATAATTTTTTTAAAATTGATTTATTATTTTTAGAATTTATGTCTTTTTTGAAAGATATTAAATTTTTGATAAACAAGTCAATCGCTTTTGTAACATTAACCTTATTATCAAAGAAAATATCTCTCCACATAATCTCATTTGAAGCAGCTATTCTTGAAAAATCTCTCAACCCCCCAGCACTGTATTTGATAAGCCCAAATTTGAGTATTTTTTCAAAATCTTGAGCCGATTTAACCAAATTATAGGCTATTAAATGTGGTAAATGACTTGTGATAGAAAAAACTTTGTCATGTTTTTCAGAGTTCATAATAACAGTTTTTGAGCCCATCTTTTTCCAAAAAGAAATTAAAAATTTTAAATTCTTAGAACTTGTTTTTTTATCCTTAATCAATACACACCATTTATCCTCAAACATATCAGCTTTTCCAAATTCTGGTCCACTCACCTCTGATCCAGCGATAGGGTGACTCCTAATCCAATTTATACCACCCTTCAAAAATTTTTTAATAATTTTTGATGACTCAATTTTTGAAGATCCCACATCAGTAATCAGTGTCTTTGGCGAAATAGTTTTATTAATTTTAAGAATGAGTTTTTTATATTCACTCGTTGATGTGCAAACAATCACTAAGTTTGAATTTACCAAACCATCTTTAAGTGATTTAACAATTGTCCCAGGTAATCTGAGACTTTTTATTTTAGTGATATTAGATTTTGATTTTTCATAAATAAATATTTTTTTTGCTAATTTTTTTTTTGAAATCTTCCTTACTAAAGAAGAACCCAGCAATCCACAGCCTATAATTAATACATTTCTCATTTTCTAAATATATTTTGTGTTGCTTTGATAAATTTCATATTTTCCTCTTTTGACCCAATCGTTAATCGTAGCATATTTTTTATTTTATAACCTTCTTCAGTAGACCTTAAAATAATTCCCTTTTTTTTTAATTTTTCATAGAAACTATTAGCTCTTAGTTTACATTTATTAAAATTCAATAATAGAAAGTTAGCAGAAACTTTATTTGAGCTAATATCATAATTGCTCAAGAAATTTTTCAGTTTTGTTGCATAAATATGATTATGTTTTACTGAACGTGAAATAAATTTTTTATCCTTAAGAGACTCAATAGCTGCTTTTTGAGCTACTTCATTAACATTGAATGGAGGTTTAATAACATTCAAAGCATCAATAATTTTTTTTGAACCATATCCCCAACCAATTCTTAGAGATGATAGTCCGTAAATTTTTGAGAATGTCCTTAATATAAAAACATTCTGCTTATTCTTGAATAAATCTAAACCAGATTTATAGTCTCTATTTTGCATGTACTCTGCATAAGCATCATCTACAACAAGTAAGATATTTTTTCTTAATCTTTTTCTTAAATCAGTTAATTCAAAACTGTTCAAGTAAGTGCCAGTCGGATTATTTGGATTAGCAAGAAATACAATTTTAGTTTTATTGCTTACTTTTTTAATTATTTCAGAGACAGAAACTTTAAAATTTTTTTCTTTAGCAAAAACAACTTTTGCACCAACTATTTTTGCATATATTCTGTACATTAAAAAACTAAATTGAGGAAGAATTACTTCATCTTTTGGTTTAAGGAAAAGTTGGCATAACATTTGAATAACCTCGTCTGAACCAGCTCCACAAATTATTTTTTCTTTGTCACAACTAAACTTTTTTGAGATCTGACTTCGTAATTTTTTAGACTTTCCATCAGGATATCTGAAAAGACTTAATTTTTTATTTGATATCGCTTTCTTGGCCTTGGCACTTACTCCTAGAGCTGATTCATTTGCTGAAAGTTTAATGATTTTATTAAAACTCTTAATAGTTGATTTGCCAGGTTGATAAGCCTCAATATTAAATTTTTTAAATTTTATAGTTGTCATCTTTTAAATTTTAGCCTCTTTATAGATAAAATAACAATTTTTCATATAGAATTAGTTCAATTATTTTAAAAATTGACATACTAAATAACATCTTGTACAAAATTTATGCGCTGATTTACCTGAATTGCGAGCGCTTTAAAAAAACCGCTAAAAAAGTTTTTTTTCTCACAATTCAATAATTAGCACTAATAATTATGAAGACTAAAGAGAATATAAAAACGCTTGTTATTAAAAAACCATTGAAACTTGATTGTGGTAAAACTATTAATAATTTTCCACTCGCGTATGAAACTTATGGTTCGCTTAATAAAAGTAAAGATAATGCAATCCTTGTTTTTCATGCGCTTACTGGTGATCAATTTGTTACGGGTATTAATCCCGTTACAAAAAAAGATGGTTGGTGGTCTTATGCAGTGGGTCCTAACAAATCAATAGATACAAATAAATATTTTGTTATTTGTGCAAATGTAATAGGTGGTTGTATGGGCTCATTTGGTCCAAGCCATAAAAATCCTGATACAAATAAAATTTACGGAACCGATTTTCCTGTAATTACTATTAATGACATGGTCAATGCACAAGTAAATTTATTAGATCATTTTGAGATAAAAAAACTTTTTTCAGTTGTTGGTGGATCAATGGGAGGAATGCAAGTTTTGCAATTTATTAGTAATTATCCGGACAAAGCTAGTACAGTAGTGCCGATTGCATGTACCTCTAGTCATTCTGCTCAAAATATTGCTTTTAATGAGTTGGGTAGACAAGCGATAGCATCGGATCATAATTGGTCAGACGGTAAATATTTATCTAATAATACTCTTCCTGATAAAGGGTTATCAGTGGCGAGAATGGCTGCTCATATAACTTATTTGTCTAAAAAAGGTTTACAAGAAAAATTTGGAAGAAAACTTCAAGAAAGAGATGCTCTTAAATTTGGATTTGATGCAGATTTTCAAATAGAGAGTTATCTAAGATATCAAGGATCCGTTTTTGTAGATCGATTTGATGCTAATAGTTATCTTTATATTACAAGAGCAATGGATTATTTTGATCTAGTTAAACAATTTGATGGTAATTTATCTAATGCATTTAAAAAAACTAAGGCTAAGTTTTTTGTAATATCTTTCACCTCAGACTGGCTCTATCCAACTCAAGAAAATAAAGATATAGTTATCGCTCTTAATGCCATTGGTGCTGATGTTGGATTTGTTGAAATAAAATCTGACAAAGGTCATGACTCTTTTTTATTAGATGTTCCAGACTTTTTGAAAACCCTTAAAAATTTTTTAGATAAATCTTATTTAGAGAGATAATAGTGAAAACAGAATATAAAATAATAGTCGATTTAATAGAGGAAAAAACAAGAGTTTTAGATGTTGGCTGCGATGATGGAACATTAATGGAGTCATTAAAAAAAAATAAAAATGTTGATGCGAGAGGCATTGAGATTTCAAAGGATAAGGTTCAAATCTGCGTATCAAAAGGACTTACTGTAATTGAGGGAAACGCGGAATTGGATTTAAAACAATTTCCAAATGATTCTTTTGATTATGTTGTCCTAGGTCAAACTTTACAAGCTTTCATAAATCCTGAAATTGTCATAAAAGAA
The DNA here is from genome assembly GCA_902571015.1 of uncultured Pelagibacteraceae bacterium. Classification (GTDB taxonomy): domain Bacteria; phylum Pseudomonadota; class Alphaproteobacteria; order Pelagibacterales; family Pelagibacteraceae; genus Pelagibacter. The sequence goes on from CACGAC010000001.1 coordinate 119,092, forward strand.
CTTTTAAGAGTTGGAAAGAAAGCAATCATAACAATTCCAAATTTTGGTCATTGGAAAGTAAGATTAAATTTGCTTATAAAAGGAACAATGCCAATCACAGAATCATTACCGAATGATTGGTATAACACCCCAAATATTCATATGTGTACGATTAAAGATTTTGTTAAATTTTCAAAAATTATAAACTTTAAAATCTTTAAATCTTTAGCTCTGACAAATAAAAATATATCAAATATTAATAATTCTAATTTATTTTATAAAAATTTATTTGCAGAATTAGGTATATTCTTAATTGAAAAATAAGATGAGAATAGAAATAATTAAGTGTTTACAAGACAATTATAGTTACCTGTTAATCGATGACACTAAAAATATTGGATGTGTTGTTGACCCTGGTGAGGCAGCTCCAATTATAAAATATGTTGAAAGTAATAATATTGAGTTAAAATATATTCTTAATACTCATCATCATTATGATCATGTAGGTGGCAACTTAGAATTAAAGAAAAGATATAATTCTAAAATAGTTGGATTTAAAGAAGATAAAGATCGGATTCCAGAAATTGATGTACTTGTGGAAGATAATCAAAAATGGAAAGGTGAAAATTTTGAGGCGAAAATTTATCACATTCCAGGTCATACAAGTGGGCATATTGCCTTTCATTTTTTTTTGGAAAAAATAATTTTTACTGGCGATACCTTATTTTCTTTAGGATGTGGTAGAATTTTTGAGGGAACTTATGAACAGATGTTCAACTCATTAAAAAAGATAAAAGAACTTCCGAAAGATACTCAGATATATTGCGGCCATGAATATACATTACAAAATTCAAAATTTTGTGAGTCAAACGATCCTGATAATTCAAATTTGAAAAGCAAAATTAAGGAAATTAAAGAAAAAATAAAAAATGGCCATCCCACCATTCCATCAATTTTATCTGATGAAATGGAATGCAATATATTTCTTAAAGCTAAAGATGTTGAAAGTTTTTCAAAATTAAGAGATTTAAAGGATAATTTTTGATTTATAAAACTTGACTATAGGCTCGCTCAGACTATATTGCCATAACAAAATTTAGAGTATTTATATGTCATTCGCAGTCATAAAAACAGGTGGTAAACAATACAAAGTGAAATCTGGAGATATTTTGAAAATTGAGAAATTAACAGATATCAAACCTAATTCAAAAATAGAATTTAATGAAATTTTAGCTTATGGAGATGACAGTAAAATAGAAGTTGGAGCCCCAATGGTAAGTGGTGCAAAAGTTGAAGCTGACTTAATTAAAAATAGTAAAAATAGGACTGTATTAATTTTTAAAAAAAGAAGAAGACATAATTCAAGAAGAAAAAATGGGCATAGACAGGAATATTCTATGATTAGAATAAATAAAATTTTTTCAAAAGATGGTAAAATTCTTTCAGAGGCTGAAAAAGTTTCTAAGGTAACAAAAAAGACAGATACAAAAAAAGAGGCTAGTAAATAACTAGTAATTAATTATGGCAACAAAAAAAGCAGGTGGATCTTCTAGAAACGGACGTGATAGTGCTGGACGAAGACTTGGTGTCAAAAAGTATGGAGGACAATCTGTTATACCTGGAAACATTATTGTAAGACAAAGGGGTACAAAAATATTTCCTGGAGAAAACGTAGGAATGGGTAAAGATCACTCAATTTTTTCAGTAATAAAAGGTAAAGTAGTTTTTAAAAAAACAAAATCAGATAGAACTTTTGTTTCAGTAAAACCCAATTAATAGTACAACTTAAACTATTGTTGTATTATGAAATTCTTAGATCAAGTTAAAATTTATATTAAAGCAGGAAACGGTGGAGATGGTTCTCCGAGTTTCAGAAGAGAAAAATTTATAGAATTTGGTGGTCCAGATGGTGGTGATGGTGGAAAAGGAGGTTCAGTAATTTTAAAAGCTGAACAGAATTTAAATACTTTGATTGATTTTAGATATCAACAACATCATAAAGCTAAGAGAGGTGAGAACGGTTCAGGACAAAACCAAACAGGCAAGAGTGGTGAAGATTTAATTTTAGAGGTTCCCTTAGGAACGCAAGTTTTTGAAGAGGACAACAAAACATTAATTTACGACTTTACGAAAATTAGTGAGGAATTTATCGCTGCTGCAGGTGGTAAAGGTGGATTAGGTAATACAAGATTCAAAAGTTCTACCAATAGGGCTCCAAGGAAATTTACAAAAGGAACTCGAGGAGAAGAGTTTACAATTTGGCTTCAATTGAAAACAATAGCTGATATTGGGATTATAGGATTACCTAATGCAGGTAAGTCAAGTTTATTAGCATCAGTTACTAATGCAAATCCTAAAATTGCAAACTATCAATTTACCACTTTAAATCCAAATTTAGGAGTAGCAAGTTATGATGATAAAGAAATTACAATAGCAGATATACCAGGATTAGTAGAAGGGGCTCATAAAGGTACAGGCCTTGGAATTCAGTTTTTGAAACATATTGAGAGATGTAAATCTCTTTTACATTTAATTGATATTACAAGTGAAGATTTAAAAAAAAGCTATCAACAAGTAAAAAATGAGCTTAAAAAATATAGTAACAAACTCACTAAAAAAAAAGAATTAATCGTGTTGAACAAAATAGATCTTATTGATGAAAAAGAGGTTAATTACATAATTAAAGATTTTAAAAAGAATACTAAATCAGAAGTTATTGCTTTATCAACATTCAATAAATCTTCAGTATCAAAAATCAAATCAAAATTATTGAATTATGTATCTTAAAAACTCAAAAAAAATTGTTATCAAAATCGGATCTTCACTTTTAGTTGACCAAGAAAAGAAAATAAGAAAAAAATGGCTCTCTAGCTTTGCGAAAGATATAAAAAAATTAAGATCGAATAATCAAAAAATTATAATTGTTTCTTCGGGCGCAATAGCCCTTGGATGTAAAAAAATGAATTATAATAAAAGAAATCTCAAGCTAGATAAAAGTCAAGCAATTGCATCTATAGGACAAATTGAATTGATGAATTTGTTCTTAGAAACGTTTTCAAAATATAAATTAAATATTTCTCAAATTTTACTTACTCTTGATGACACCGAGGAAAGAAGAAGATCAATTAATGCAAAAAGAACTTTTGAAAACTTATTCGATCTTGATTTCATCCCTATTGTTAATGAAAATGATACTATTGCAACATCTGAAATTAAATATGGAGATAATGATAGACTTGCTTCTAGAGTAGCCCAAATTACTAATGCAGATACCTTAATATTGCTCTCAGATGTGGATGGTTTATACACAAAAAATCCAAAGAAATTCAAAGATGCTCAATTAATTAAGAAAGTGATTGATTTAGACAAAGTTGTTAAAAGTATAAATATCAAAGGTATCACAGAATTAGGAAGTGGTGGCATGAATACAAAAATCGAAGCTGCTAAAATTTGTAATTTGGCTGGTTGCAATATGGTAATAGCAAATGGGTTAAGTCTTAATCCTATAGATCGTATCCAGAGTGGAAATAACTGCACTTGGTTTATTTCTAAAATATCTAAAATGCATGCAAGGAAAAAGTGGATAATCAGCTCAATTTCTCCTAAGGGTGAACTTATAATTGATGATGGAGCAAAAAAAGCTCTTCATAGTGGAAAAAGTTTATTAGCTGCTGGAATTAAAAAAGTGGTTGGCAGATTTAATAAGGGAGATCATATTAAAATTTTAGATAATAAAAAAAAAGAGTTTGCTCGTGGACTTAGCTCTTTTTCATCCAAAGAAATAAATTTAATTATGGGCTGTCATTCGAATGAAATACAAAAAATTTTAGGATATGTGTCGAAATCTGAGGTAGTGCATAAAGATGATATGGTAGAAATCTAATGAGAAAGATATTAATTAATATTGGAGAAAGATCAAAACAAGCTTTTGCTCACCCAATAAATACTTATAAAAAAAATAAAGTTTTAAGTGATTATCTTAAAATGATAAAAAAAAATAAGCATTTAATTCTTAGAGAAAATAAAAAAGATGTAGATCGGGCTATCAAAATTAAGCTTAGAGATAATTTAATAAATCGACTTATTTTGAATGAAAAAAAAATCTTGGGTATTATTAATTCAATCCAAAAAATAATTAAGTTAAAGGATCCAATTCATAATGTTATTGAAAAATGGAAAAGACCTAATGGACTTGTATTTTCAAAAATATCAATCCCGATAGGAGTAATAGGTGTAATTTATGAAAGTAGACCAAATGTAACTTCGGATGTAGCATCATTATGTTTTAAATCTGGAAATCCAGTTATTTTAAAAGGTGGTTCTGAGGCCTTTTATTCTAATAAAATTTTATCAAATTTATTCAGAAAAGCTTTAAAGATTAATAAAGTTAATCAAAACTTTGTTCAATTCATTGATATAAAGAATAGAAAAGTGGTAGATTTTTTACTCACTAAAATGACTAATTTTATTGATGTTATCATACCAAGAGGGGGTAGAAATTTAGTTAAAAAAGTAAAAAACATTTCTAAAATTCCAACTATTGGTCACTTAGAAGGTGTTTGTCATTCATATGTAGATAAAGATGCGGATCCCAAAATTGCTACTAAAGTAATAGTAAATGCAAAATTAAGAAATACAGCGATTTGTGGAGCAACTGAAACAATTTTGCTTAATGAGCGTATAATCAAAAAGTTTGGAGCTCATATATTAAAGATATTAGAGGAAAAAGGTTGTCAGATTATTGGTGATAATAAAATACAAAAAATTTATAAAGGTAAAATCAAAAAAGCATCAATCAAAGATTGGTCAAAAGAATATTTGTCTGCTACCGTTTCTGTAAAATCTGTCAAAAACTTACAAGAGGCTATTTCTCATATTAATAAATATGGAACTATGCATACTGATTGTATTATTACTAAAAACAAAAAAACTGCTAAAAAATTTTTAATGGGAGTTAAAAGTTCAATAGCGATGCACAATACATCTACACAATTTGCAGATGGTGGTGAATTTGGATTTGGAGGTGAGGTTGGAATTTCGACAAATGTTCTTCCACCAAGAGGCCCTGTAGGACTTGGACAACTAATTTCCTACAAATATCAAGTAACAAGTAATGGTAAAATTAGAAAGTAAATTGGTTACAAGAAGAAACAAAATTGGGATCCTGGGTGGATCCTTCGATCCTGCGCACAAAGGTCACTTAACTATCTCAAAAGAAGCAATTAATAGATTTAAATTACGAAATGTTATTTGGGCAATAACAAAAAAAAATCCTTTTAAAAAAAAGACACATACAAGTTTGGATAATAGAATCAAGCATTGCAAAAAAATTATTGGATCAAGTAAATTGATTAAAGTAAAATTTTATGAGGACACAATTAAATCAAATAAAACTTTTGATTTGATAAATCATATTTCAAAGAACAAAAAAAACAAAATTTATTTTATAATGGGCGCTGATAATTTAATAAAATTTCACAAATGGTATAAATGGAAATTAATTTCACAGAAATGTAAAATAATAGTATTTGATAGGCATGGTTATAAAAAAAAATCATTAAATTCAACTACATATAAAAGATTAAATAGAGAAAATTTGAAATTTATTGAATTTGAAAAGGTCAATATTTCTTCTTCTCAATTGAGAAAAATTTGATATGGTTTAGTTAATTAATGGACAAAATTTCTGATTTAAAAAAAATCATAATTCAAACTTTAGATATCAATAAAGCTTTAGACATTGTTAGCATCGATCTTAAAGATAAAAGTTCAATGGCTGAATACATGATTATTGCAAGTGGTACATCATCTAGACATATCCAATCACTTTCTGAGCAAGTTTTAGAAAAATTCAAAGATTATGGAATGAAAGATTCAAAAATCGAGGGAAAAGATAGTACTGAGTGGAAACTGGTAGATGGAATAGATCTAATTGTCCACATATTTCATCCAGAAAAAAGAAAATTTTATGAACTAGAAAAAATGTGGTCAGAATTTATTCCAAAAGAAAAACTTATAATATGAAGAAAATTTTTTTTATTATCAGTATATTTTTCCTGAAGTTTTCAACTTTTAATCCTATCGTTGCGGCTGAAAATGATGTTTATAAGAAAATAGATTTATTTGGAGAAGTATTAGAAAAAATTAATAAGGAATATGTTGATGAAATAAATCAATCTGAAAGCATGGATGCTGCAATAGATGGTTTGCTTCAATCACTAGATCCTTACTCAGCATATATGTCACCTGAAATTTTCAACGAAATGCAGACTGAAACAAGTGGTGAATTTGGTGGCTTGGGAATAGAGGTAAATATGGAGTCTGGAGTTGTAAAAGTAATTTCCCCTATTGACGATACTCCAGCGTCTAGAGCTGGAATTAAAGCTGGTGACTACATTATAAAGATAGATGATATTCAGGTACAAGGTAAATCTCTAAGTGAAGCTGTAGATTTAATGAGAGGACCTGTAGGTTCATCAATTATTTTAACTGTAAGAAGAATTGGACAAAAAAAAGCTTTAACATTTGAAATCGTAAGAGAAATAATTCAAATTAAATCAGTAAAAGCTGATCTTTTAAAAAATAATGTTGGTTATCTTAGATTAACATCTTTCAATGAAAATAGTGGTGATCAAATAAGAGAGCAAATTAGAGAATTTGAAAAAAATGAAAATATAAATTCATATATACTAGATTTAAGAAATAATCCTGGAGGGTTGTTATCACAAGCTATAAGGATATCAGATTTTTTTTTAGATAATGGGGAAATTGTATCTACCAAAAGTAGAAAGGCCTCTGAAAATAGAAAATGGTTTGCCAAAAAAGGAGATTTGATAGGTGGCAAAACTTTGGTTGTATTAATTAATTACGGTTCTGCATCTGCTTCGGAAATAGTTGCTGGAGCACTACAAGATCATAAAAGAGCAATTATTTTAGGCGAAAATAGTTATGGAAAGGGTTCAGTGCAATCAATTATTCCACTTAAGAATAAAGGAGCAATAAGACTCACTGTTGCAAAATATTATCTACCGTCAGGCAAATCAATTTCTGAGGTTGGAGTAAGTCCTGACATTGAGATTGATGAAGATACGGATGAATTTAGGATTAAGACAGACACTGATAATCAACTAAGCTACGCATTAAAACTTTTAAACGGTTAAATGAAAGAGCAATATAAACATCTACCACTCCGTAGTGGTGTAGGCATTGTTGTTCTTAATCAAGAAGATAAAATTTTCGTTGCAAGAAGAATAGACAACCCAAAAAACTTTTGGCAAATGCCACAAGGAGGTATTGATGAAGGTGAGGATTTTCTTACCGCTGCATACAGGGAGTTAAAGGAAGAGACTAGTATTACAAAAGTAGAGCTAATTAAAGAATTAGATGGTTTTATAACATATGAATTACCAGATCACTTATTGGGTATAATTTGGAAGGGTAAGTATAAGGGACAAAAACAGAAATGGTTTATAATGAAGTTTACTGGAGAGGATAGTGAAATAAATATTAAAACAAAAAAGCCTGAATTTCTTGAATGGAAATGGATTGATTTGGAATCCTTAACAAAAGTTGTGGTAGATTTTAAATTACACGTTTATCAAGAAATTAAAAAAAAATTAGAGTTATTATTAGTTAATCGACCTTAGAACTTCGACTTTTTGATCTGCTAAATATTTAGCCTGATCACTGATCTCAGATTTACTTGCTTCCGATTCAGCTTTTTTAAGTAAATCCCCTTGTTTAGATTTATCTAAATCTGCCACAGAGATTATTGTGCTTGTTAAGATAGATAAATTATTATTTTTAAATTCAATAATCCCATCTTCTACATAATAATTTTCATCACCTGATTTCGAAAATACTTTAATTATCCCAGGTTTTAAAAAAGAAATAATAGATATGTGATCTTTTAAAATTCCCATTTCACCCTCAAATGCAGGTACAACAACCTCTACAACATCCTCTTTAACTAAAAAAGATTTTTCTGGGTTTACAATTTCAATTTTAAATTCTTCACTCATTAAGCAGCAGCTTCTTGTTCCATTTTTTTAGCTTTCTCAATTGCCTCTTCAATCGTTCCCACCATATAAAACGCTGCTTCAGGTAAATGATCATATTCACCTTTACAAATAGCATCAAAGCCTTTGATGGTTGAGTCTAAATCTACCAATTTTCCTGGTGATCCTGTGAAAACTTCTGCAACAAAAAATGGTTGAGATAAAAATCTTTGAATTTTTCTCGCTCTAGCTACAACCAGCTTATCCTCTTCAGATAATTCATCCATACCCAAAATGGCTATAATATCTTGTAATGATTTGTAAGATTGTAATATTCTTTGCACATCTCTTGCCACTCTATAATGTTCATCACCAACAATTCTAGGGTCTAGAATTCTTGAAGTTGAGTCTAGCGGATCAACAGCAGGATATATTCCAATTTCAGCTATTTGTCTTGAAAGCACTGTTGTTGCATCCAAATGAGCAAAAGATGTAGCCGGAGCAGGGTCAGTTAAATCATCTGCAGGTACATAAATTGCTTGTACTGAGGTAATTGATCCTTTGTTAGTAGTGGTAATTCTTTCTTGAAGATTACCCATATCAGTTGCTAACGTTGGTTGATAACCAACTGCGGATGGAATTCTACCCAAAAGTGCTGAAACTTCTGAGCCTGCTTGAGTAAATCTAAAAATATTATCAACAAAGAAAAGTACATCTTGGCCCTCTTGATCTCTAAAATATTCTGCTACAGTCAATCCAGTAAGTGCTACTCTAGCTCTAGCGCCTGGAGGTTCATTCATTTGTCCATAAACTAATGCTGCTTTAGATCCTGGTCCGTCCTGTTTGATAACACCAGACTCAATCATTTCATGATAAAGATCGTTTCCTTCCCTTGTTCTTTCTCCTACACCTGCAAAAACTGAAAAGCCACCATGTGCTTTTGCAACGTTATTGATTAACTCCATAATCAAAACAGTTTTTCCAACACCAGCACCGCCGAACAAACCAATTTTTCCTCCTTTTGCATACGGAGCAAGCAAATCAATTACTTTAATACCAGTAACAAGTATTTCAGTTTCAGTCGATTGATCATTGAATTCAGGGGCACCTCTATGAATTGGCCAGCTTTCTTTAGTTTTTACTTCTCCTCTTTCGTCTATTGGCTCTCCAATCACATTAATAATTCTTCCAAGAGTTTCAGGTCCTACTGGAACTTGTATGGGAGCATTGGTATTGATTACCTCATCACCTCTTTTTAAACCTTCAGTAGCATCCATTGCAATAGTTCTAACTGTAGTTTCACCCAAGTGTTGCGCTACCTCTAAAACTAATCTGTTATTTCCATTTTTACATTCCAATGCTGTTAAAATTTCTGGAAGTTCTCCATCAAATTTAACATCTACTACTGCTCCAATAACCTGTGTAATTATTCCTTTGCTCATAATTATAAACTCTCTGCTCCTGATATGATTTCTATTAGTTCTTTTGTAATTGCTGCCTGACGACTTCTATTATATTCGATAGTAAGTTTGTCAACCATTTCACCTGCGTTACGGGTAGCATTATCCATTGCACTCATTCTGGACCCTTGTTCGCTAGCTGAATTCTCCAACATTGCCTTAAATATTTGTGTTGAAATATTTTTTGGTAATAAATTGCTTAAAATTTCATCTTCATCTGGCTCAAATTCATAACTTTCGTCTGAATTATTGTGATCCTCTTCATTGTTTAAGGGTATAATCTGTTGAGCTTGAGGTAATTGAGTGATTACATTTTTAAATTGATTATAAAAAATTGTACATATATCAAATTCACCAGCCTCAAATTTTTCAATTATGATTCTTCCAACTTTACCGGCATCAAAATAATTTGCATTTTTAGATTCTTTAAAAGATATATTTTCAATAATTTTATCTCCATAAACTCTTTTTAGTTGGTCATTTCCCTTTGACCCTACAGTAATAATCTTTAATTGTTTACCCTCGTTTAAAATTTTTGAAAAATAACTTTTCGCTTTTTTAATGATGTTAGAATTAAAACCACCACACAGGCCTCTGTCTGATGTCATTACTACACATAAGTGAACTTTATTTTCACCTGTACCAGATAATAATTTTGGGGCATTTTCCTTATCAGATATGCCATTAGATAAGTTTAAAATAATATTGTTCATTTTATCTGAATAAGGTCTTCCTCTCTCAGCACTTTCTTGAGCTCTTCTTAATTTTGCTGCTGCAACCATTTTCATAGCTTTCGTGATTTTTTGTGTAGACTTTACACTAGCTATCCTTTTTTTGAGATCATCTAGACTTGCCATATTATTTTAAGATTTAAAGGTTCCTTTCAGCTGAGTGATTACTTCTACCAATAGCTTTTCTTTATCTTCATCAAGTTTTCCAGTGCTTTGAATTGCTTCAATTATTTCAGGTTTATCTGATTTACACTTATTTATAATTTTGCTTTCAAACTCCGATACATCTTTCAAATCAATATCATCGAGATAACCTTTAACACCGCAGAAAACTGATATTACTTGCTCAGCAACAGTCAATGGTGAGTATTGTTTTTGTTTTAGAAGTTCAGTTAGTTTTGAGCCCCTGTTTAAAAGTTGTTGTGTAGATGCATCCAAATCAGATCCAAATTGGGCAAATGCTGCCATTTCTCTGTATTGTGCTAATTCTAGTTTCATCGATCCCGAAACTTTTTTCATAGCTTTTGTTTGAGCTGATGATCCGACTCTAGATACTGATAATCCAACGTTAATTGCTGGTCTTATACCTTGGTTAAATAATTCTGTTTCTAAGAATATTTGACCATCAGTAATTGAAATTACATTAGTAGGAATAAATGCAGAAACATCTCCCCCTTGTGTTTCAATAATTGGAAGTGCTGTTAATGAACCACCACCGTGCTCGTCGCTTAATTTTGCAGCTCTTTCAAGTAATCTACTATGTAGATAAAATACATCTCCTGGATAAGCCTCACGACCTGGAGGTCTTCTCAATAATAGAGACATTTGTCTGTACGCAACAGCTTGTTTAGATAAATCATCATAGATAATAAGTGCATGCATTCCATTATCTCTAAAATATTCACCCATAGCACATCCTGTGTACGGTGCTAAAAATTGTAATGGAGCAGAGTCTGATGCTGTAGCTGCAACAATAGTTGTGTAATCCATTGCTCCTGCTTCTTCTAAAGTTTTTTGAATTTGTCTTACCGTTGATCTTTTTTGCCCAACCGCAACATAAATACAATATAATTTTTGCTTTTCATCACCAGATTCATTTATTTTTTTTTGATTAATAATTGCATCCACAGCAACTGCAGTTTTACCTGTTTGTCTGTCACCAATAATTAATTCCCTTTGACCTCTTCCAATTGGAACCAAACTATCAATTGATTTTAATCCAGTTTGCATTGGTTCGTTGACTGATTGACGAGGAATAATTCCTGGTGCTTTTACTTCTACTCTAGTTTTTTTAATATTTTTATCAAATGGACCTTTTCCATCAATAGGATTACCTAAACCGTCTACAACTCTTCCTAACAATTCCTTTCCAACAGGAGTATCAACAATGTTACCCGTACGTTTTACTACATCACCCTCTTTTACATTTCTATCATCACCAAAAATTACAACACCAACATTTTCACTTTCTAAGTTAAGAGCCATCCCTTTTGATCCATCTGCAAATTCCACCATTTCACCAGCTTGTACATTATCCAAACCATAAATTCTTGCGATACCATCTCCAACCGATAATACCTGCCCTACTTCTGCAACCTCGGCTTTTTCACCAAAATTTTTAATTTGTTCTTTTAATATTTTTGTAACTTCTGAAGGATTTATTTCCATCTATGCCTCTATCATTCTATTTTCGATTTGCTGTAATTTATTTTTAATTGAGGAATCAACCATAGTACTTCCAACCTGGACTACCAGGCCTCCTATTAAACTTTCATCGTGTTTATAGTTTAATTTTATTTTAGAGCTAAAATTCGTTGATAACTCATCTGTAATCTTTTTAATTTCATCACTTGATAATTTTTTTGCTGATTTCAATTCAGCTATTAGCTCACCTCTTTTTTTGGAACATATTTCATTAAAACTTTTTAGAATTCGCTCTATAAAAAAGAAACGTCTCTTTTGAATTAAGAAATTTAAAAAATTTTTAAATAAATTTTCAAATTTATTAATATCAGCTATTTTGTTTATCACTTTTGAGAGATCCTCTTGGCTAGTAGTAGGATCTTTAATCAAATTAAAAAAATCTTTACTTTGATTAATTAGATTTAATACAGATAAAGATTGTTCTTCTATCTGGCTTAATAAATTATTTTCTTCTGAAAGCTCAAAAAGTGCGAGAGAATACCTTTCAGCTGATGAAATTGAAAATCCTGTATCTTTGCTCAACTTGTATCCTATATAATGTTGAAGATTATTAAAAATTCAGGCTTTAATTAGCATATGACCCTTTTGTCTTCAAGTGACTGATATGTCAAAAATACCTCTTTTTATTGGTTAATTGAAGTTTATTGGATCAACATCAACTGAAAGTTTTATTCCCTTAAAAAATTTATATTTTGGAATAATTTTAGCTAAAGAATTCTGCATTTTCATAGATTTTGATCCTCTTATCAAAAGTCTTATCCTAAATTTTTTTTTTATTCTAAATATTGGTGCATTCACAGGGCCCAAAATTTTTCCGTTAATTTTGTTTTCAATAAAATTCTTAAAATTAAAAGCTTCTTTTTCTAATTTTTTTTCATTTTCTCCTGTGAGGATTAAAGAAATAAATCTTTGATAAGGAGGAAGTTTATTTTTTTTTCTTATTTCTAACTCTCTTTCTAAAAAGATATCTGGATTTTCATTTGTTATTTCAGAGATCATTTTAGAATTATTTTCATAGGTTTGAAAATAAACTGTCGCTGGTTTTCCAGTTCTACCAGCTCTTCCTGATAGCTGATGATAAAGTTGTAAATTCTTTTCAGCCCCTCTTAGATCGTGACCATGAGATGAAAGATCAATATCTACAACAACAATACAATTCAAGTGAGGAAAATGAAAGCCTTTTGATATTAATTGAGTTCCTACTAAAATTTGAATTTCATTATTAATTATTTTTTTAATTTTTTCTTTTGAATCCTTTTTATTCATCGTATCGCTTGAGAAAATTTCAATTTTTTTACCAGGAAACTTTCTTTTTACTTCCTCAGAAATTCTTTCAACACCTGGTCCACTAAAAACAAATTCACAATTATCACCTTTCTTACAATTTCTTTTTAACTCTGATTTGAAACCACAATAATGACATATCAAATTATTTTTATTCTTATGATAAACCAAATTTATTGTACAATTTGGGCATGTGAAGCTCGAAAAACATTTGTTACATAATGCGTTAGGTGAAAAACCTCTTCTATTCAAAAAAAACAAAACTTGATCTTTTTTTTCAAGATGTAGATTAACTTTTTCAATTATCTTCGCTGATAACCATGATTGCTTCTCAAGTTTTGTATTATTTAAATTAATGATTTCATAATTAGGTAATGCAGCATTTCTATACCTTTCACTTAGTCTAGAGACTTCATATTTTCCTTTTTTAATATTTTCAAAAGTTTCTATAGAGGGAACTGCTGTGATCAAGTTGACAGGAATGTTTTCAAATGATGCTCTTGAAATTGCCATATCTCGTGCATTATATGTAACGCCTTCATCTTGCTTGAAAGATTGATCATGTTCCTCATCAACAATTATTATTCCTAATTTTTTAAAAGGTAAAAATAAAGAAGATCTTGCACCAATGACAACTTTAATTTCACCACAGGAAATGCCACTCCAAATTATTTCTTTTTTCTTTTTTGAGATACCAGAGTGCCAAATTGCTGGATAAAATCCGAAATATTCTGAAAATTTTTGCTCAAACTGACTGGTCAAACCTATTTCTGGTAAAAGAATTAGTGATTGAAAACCCTTCTCAATTAAAGATTTTAGCGCCTCAAAATAAACTAAAGTCTTACCTGATCCTGTTGTTCCTTGTAATACATGAACTCTAAATTTTTTATTTGAATAGCTCATTTTTTCTAGGGATTTAATTTGATTGATAGATAATTTAAAGGAATTTTTTTTTATTTTTCTATTATACGGTTCATAAATTTTTTTTCCCATTTTTTCTATTGTATTACTACTTAATAAAACAAGCTTTAACGCCATTCCTTTTGGTATTAAATTATACTCAGCAAACCAATTTAAAAAATTTATTGTAGTTTTCTTTAGCGGAGTTACGTTTAATTTTTTTAGGATATTTTTTATTTTAAATTTTTTATTATTATTTTTTTCAAATTCATTCCATACTACACCTGTTATTTTAGATTTTCCAAAAGGGACTAGAACAAACTCACCAAGCTTAAGATTAATTTCACTTTCATAAGTAAAAGGATGATCAAAAATATTTGGTATTAGAATCGGATATTTCATTATCTTTTAATTAAGTATACAAACTATAATTTATTAAATATTAACAGTATTATACATAAGATAATGAGAGAAAAAAAAGTAATTTGGATTACCGGTGCAAGCACGGGAATTGGAAGATCTCTAGCTTTAAAATTTGCGAATGAAGGGTGGACAGTAGCTGCATCTGAAGAAGAGAGGAATTGTTATTAAGTTTAAGTGAAGAAAATAATAATATTTTTCCATTTCCCCTAGATGTAACTAAAGTTGAACAATGTAATATTGTTTTCAACGACATTATTAAAAAGTTTAATAATATAGAGATATCCTTTTTTTGTACTGGTATTCATGACCCTAAATCTGAAAAAGAATTTAATTTAGATAAGATAAGACAGATAATGGAAGTAAAAAATAAGATTGCAACATAAATCTTTATAAATTAACCTTACTAATTCGTGTATGAAAATTTTAGTTCTTGACCCTGAAAAAAAAGTTTCACATAGAATTTCAAAAGATACAAGCGGTGGATACGGAACAGGAAATGATTTTGGTGATACATTAATTCCGAGTTTTTTAAAAAAAACTCTTAAATTAATTCACGACTGGCCTCCATTATTTGCGGCTTATTCTATTTCTGTATTAAAAAATAATGGTCACGAAGTTTTATATTCAAAAAATTTACCAAAAGATCATGAGAACTTCGATATTTATATTGTTATTTCGTCTATTGTTTGTTGTGAAACTGAATGTGAAATTATAGCAAAACTAAGTGAAATCAAAAAAAAAATTCTTGCTATAGGCCCATTTGCTACAAATAATCCAAAAAAATATTTGAATGCAGGTGCATCTGTAATATTAGGTGAGCCTGAATTTTACTTTTTAAAAAATAAAAATTTAGAAGACATTGAAGAAAAAAAAGAAATATCCTTTACTCACGATTTTGAGCTAGATGATCTGCCTTATCCAGACTGGAATAATATTAAAAATAGTAAAACAAGTTTATTATTTGGCACCGAAAAATCGCTACCAATATTAGCTACTCGAGGATGCCCTTATTCATGTTTTAAATATTGTGTTTATCCACTACAACAAGGTAGAAAACCAAGGCATAGAAAAGCGATTAACATTGTTGATGAGTTAGAATATTGGAGTCAAAAGTTAAATATAAAAATGTTTATTTTTAGGGATCCAGTTTTTTCAATAAATAAGAAGCATACAATTGAATTTTGTAACGAGTTAATTCAAAGAAAAATAAATGTTAAATTTATTATTGAAACCCATTTAAGAATACTAGATGACGATTTAATAAAGATATTGAAACAGGCAGGTTTAAAAGCGGTAAAAGTTGGTGTAGAAAGTTTTGATGAAGAAGTTTTAAAAGATTCAGGTAGATTTTCAGTAAGTAAAGATCAGCAACTTGATAGAATAAGAGCTCTTGAAAAAAATAATATTATGGTTTCAGCAATGTATATATTAGGATTTCCTACTGATACAGACAGCACAATAAAAAAAACAATTAACTACTCAAAAAGACTGAATACAACTTACGCACAATTTAGTGTTTGGACACCTTATCCAGGTACACCTGTATTTGAGGAGTATAAAGAAAAAATAACGTCAAAAACTTTTGATAATTTTGATCAGTATCATTTGGTATTTAAACATAAACTTTTTGACCAACAAAGTATTAGAAATTATCTTTCAAAAGCCTATACCGATTATTATTTTCGATTTTCGTGGTTATTTAAATTCATTAAATCAATTATATAAAGTGAAATTAACAATTCTAATACCCTGTTATAATGAAATTAAAACAATTGATAAAATTCTAAAAAAAATTGAAAAGACTGTAAATTTTGAAAAAGAAATTATAATAATTGATGATTTTTCTGATGATGGATCAAGAGAATACCTTAATAAATTAGAGAACTCAAAAGAATATAAAATAATTTTGAATGATAAAAATTATGGTAAAGGCTATTGTTTGAGGAAGGGTATAAAAATTGCAAGTGGTGATATAATAATAGTGCAAGATGCAGATTTAGAATATGATCCTAGTGACTTTCCAAAACTAATAAATCCTATAAATGATGGAATAGCTGACGTTGTATATGGATCAAGATTTGTGGGTTCAGAAGAAAAAAGAGTTCTTTTTTTTTGGCATAGTATAGGAAACCGCGTTTTGACTATTCTTTCAAACATGTTTACTAACATTAATTTAACAGACATGGAGTGCTGTTATAAAGCTTTCAAAACTAATATAATAAAAGATATCAATCTTAAAGAAAATCGTTTTGGTTTTGAGCCAGAGATTACAGCTAAAATCGCAAAAAAAGATCTTCGTATATATGAGGTTGGAATAAAATATTTTGGTAGAAAATACTCAGAAGGCAAAAAAATCACTTGGAAGGATGGGTTTAGGGCTATTTATTGTATAGTATATTACTCACTCTTTGATTAAAGATAATATAATTAATAAGAAATATTCTTAAAAATGTATAATTTAGATATCAGAGAAAAGGTATTATGGTTTTTAATAATATTTGCGTCTGTTTTAGTAATTTCAACTGAAATTCTGAGTTATTTCAATCTTTTAGAAAGAAAAATAATTATTTCAATGTGGATTTTAATTTTTCTTTTTGGTTTTCTTTTTTATTTTAAAACTTTACTAAAAAAAAAAGTTTTTAAATTAGGAAACTACTATTCATTAAATATTGAAAATTTTTTTTTAATAATATCAATAATACTAATAGTATTACTTACCTTTTTAATTTCCTTAACTTATCCACCAAATACTCCTGATGGATTGAGCTACCATATGCCAAGAGTTATGCAATGGATCCAAAATAAAAATGTAAATTTTTATCCAACATCAGATACCAGACAATTGTATCTAGGTCCTTTTTCAGGATTTGTAATAATGCACTTTATGTTTTTGGTTAATAGTGATTTTCTCTCAAATTTAGTTCAATGGTTTGCAATGGTTTTCTGCATTATGAATGTCTCATTAATTACCAAAAAATTGGGTGGTAATTTAAACACACAACTAATTAGCGCTTTATTTTGTGCAACTATTCCTATGGGTATTCTTCAAAGCACAGGCACCCAAACTGATTATGTTGTTTCTTTGTGGATTTTATCAATAGTTTTTTTTTTAATTTCATATTTAATTGATAATAAAAAAAAGAATGTTTTGGGTTTCGCTATAAGTTTATCGTTAGCTATACTAACAAAACAAACAGCTTATTTTTTCGCATTACCATTTTGTATATGGTTGTTCATTTATATTTTAAAGTCAAAACCTAAACACTTTAAATATCTATTTTTTATACCACTCATAATTTTAATTATAAATTTTGGACACTATACGAGAACTTATAAAACCTTTGGTAACCCTATAAGTAGTGACAATTTAGGAGTAAAAAGTGAGATAATAAACTTACAAAGTATTTCTTCTAATATTGTTAGAAATATTTCACTTAACATGAGTGTACCAAATGCAAAAATTAATGAGACAACAAGAAATTTGGTGAAAAAATTCCACTCTTTTTTTAAAATTGATCCAAACGATAAAAGAACGACAATTAGAAAATATTATATCTACTTCTCCTTAAAAGAAAAACTTGCATCAAATACACTACATTTTTTGATTTTAATTTTATGCATAACCCTTTTTTTATTGAAAAAAAATTTTTATCAAAAGAAAATTTCTTATTATTTTATATCTTTACTTGCTGGTTTTATTCTGTTCTCAGCTTTACTAAAGTGGCAGCCGTACGGCAATAGATTACTGTTACCAATTTTTGTGTTATCATCACCGTTAGTTGGATTAATTTTATCAAAATTTAAAAATAAATTTTTTCTGATTATAATTCCCTTGATTATGTTTTTATATTGCTTGCCGTACCTATTGATGAATGACATGAGGCCATTGATTAAAAAAGTGGTAAAAGAGAAAAATTATAAAATCAGATTCATTGAACCAGATTATAAAAACAAAATAAGAAAAAATTTATATTCTACAGGTTTGATGATACCAAAATATGATGTACCCATAAGCCAACTTTCAGAATTTATAAAAAAATTAGAATGTGAAACTATAGGATTCATAAGCACTAATAATTCTATGGAATATTTATTTTGGATATTTCTAAAAGATAATACAGTTTCAAATACAAAAATTTATTATTTAGATGTAAAAAATAAATCTTCTAAAAATTATCGAAGACCTAGAGAAAAAGAGGTCTGTGCTATAATAAAGAATTTCAGAATTAATGAAGATAACTCTGAAAGCATTAAAAAAAGCAGCTTTAGAAATAAACAAATTTTTGGTGATTACGTTCTTTATTTTTAACTAGAGAAACTACGAGTGTATTGCTCTATTATCAACAGATAATGCAGCTTCTTTAACAGCCTCAGAAAAAGTCGGGTGAGCATGACAGGTTCTTGCAATATCTTCAGCGCTTGCACCAAATTCCATAGCAACACCAATTTCAGCTATTAATTCTCCTGCATGGGGGCCAATTATATGTGCGCCTAAAACTTTATCTGTCTCTGCATCTGCAAGAATTTTTACAAAGCCTTCTGCATCATCGATAGCTTTGGCTCTAGAGTTGGCCATGAATGAAAATTTCCCAACCTTATAATTTTTATTTAATTCTTTTAATTGCTCCTCTGTTTTACCGATTGAGGCAACTTCTGGTGAGGTATACACCACACCTGGTATTGTATCATAGTTTACATGACCTGATTGACCTACAATATTTTCTGCAACTGCTATACCCTCATCTTCAGCCTTATGTGCAAGCATGGGTCCAACAATCACATCACCTATTGCATAAATATTTTCAATATTTGTCTTAAATTTCTTGTCAGTTTTTATTCTATTTTTTTCATCTAAACTCACTCCAGCATTTTTTAAATTTAAACCATCTGTATTTGGTTTTCTGCCAACTGAAATTAAAACTACATCACATTCAAAATTGTTTTTATTTCCATCTTTATCAATTGTTGAGACCACTGCACCTGAATTATTTTTTTGAATTGTTTCAACTTTATTTTGCATATTAAACTTCATTCCTTGTTTTTTAAGAATTTTCATAAACTCAGTTGAAATTTCTTTATCCATACCAGGTGTTATATGATCCAAAAACTCAACAACTTCTACTTTTGCACCAAGTCTTGACCACACTGATCCCATCTCCAAGCCGATATAACCTCCACCAACAACAACCATTTTATTGGGCACTTTTTCTAATTTTAAAGCTCCAGTTGATGAAACTATTATTTTTTCATCTATTTCAATGCCCGGTAGAGATACTGGTACAGATCCTGTGGCTATAACTGTTTTTTCAGTTTGAATTATTGTTTCTTTTTTTTGATCATCTTTTATTAAGATTTCATTTTTTGATTTAAAACTTCCATGGCCTTTAAAATAGGTAACTTTGTTTTTTTTTAGAAGAAATTCTACACCTTTTGTAAGAACAGTGACTGCTTTGTCCTTGCTCTTCATCATTTTATCAAGATTTAGTTTTACTTCTCCTATCTCGATACCTTTATTTGCGAAACCTTTGACTTTGTGAAATTCCTCAGATAGATTAAGTAAGCTTTTTGAGGGGATACAGCCTATATTCAGGCATGTGCCACCAAGAGACCCTCTGGACTCTATACATGCAGTTTTTAACCCTAGTTGGGCAAGTCTAATTGCGCAAACATAACCTCCTGGGCCACCTCCAATAACTACTGCTTGAAATTTTTCCGACATTCTAAATATCCAAAAATAACCTTCTAGGGTCTTCAAGACTTTCTTTGATCATTTTAAGAAAGGATACAGACTCTTTACCGTCAATAATTCTGTGATCATAAGATAAAGCTAAATACATTACTGGTCTTATCTTGATTTCACCATCCACTACAATAGGTCTATCAACAATATTATGCATCCCTAATACTCCAGATTGAGGTAAGTTTAGAATTGGGGTTGAAAGCATTGACCCATAAACTCCGCCATTACTAATAGTAAAAGTACCTCCTTGGAGATCTTCAATTACAAGTTTTCCGTCTTTTGCTTTTTCGGAAATTTCTTTAATATTTTTTTCAATATCTGCAAAAGATAGTTCATCTGCATTTTTTAAAACTGGGACTACAAGACCTTTATCTGTTCCAACTGCAAAACTTATATTATAATAATTTTTGTAAACAATTGTGTCTCCATCTATTTCAGCATTCACAGCTGGAAAATTTTTTAAGGCTACTATACAAGCCTTCACAAAAAATGACATAAAGCCAAGCTTAATACCATATCGACTTTGGAAATCCTCCTGATTTTCTTTTCTCATGTTAATTATATTTGTCATGTCCACTTCATTAAAAGTAGTAAGTAAAGCTGCATTCTCCTGGGCTTGTTTCAGTCTTTTTGCTATAGTTTGCCTTAACCTAGTCATCTTGATACGTTCTTCTTGACCATATTTAATTTTTCTCTCTGAAGGTGGAGGATTAACTCCCATCAAACTTATTAAATCACCTTTTAGTACTCGTCCACCTTTACCAGATCCTTTTACTGACTTAACGTCAATATTGTTTTCATTTATAATCTTTCTTACAGCTGGAGATAGTGTTTGACTTTCCTCGGTAGAATTTTCCTCTATATGACTGTTTTTTATTTCCTCTGTTAAAACAAGTGGCTCCTCTTTTAAATCGTTAGTATTATTCTCTTCCTCAAATATATCTAATTCTGCTTGTTCTTTAATTGGATCTAACTTAATTACATTATTTTTTTCTTTAACCTCCTCATTTTTTTGTAAATTTGAGGGCTGGATTTTCTCTATTTTATCTGATTTTTTAATTTCACCTTGAATTTCAGTCACTAAACCTAAAATTTCTCCCACTTTTACAGTTGACCCATCTTTAGAATTAATTTCAATTAATTTTCCTGTAACGGGAGATGGTACTTCCAAATTAACTTTGTCAGTCTCTAATTCAACAATTGGCTCATCTGCATCAACTGTTTCTCCTTTATTCTTTAACCATTTAGCGACTGTAGCTTCTGTGATACTCTCACCTAAAACTGGAACTAATATTTTTTCACTCATTTTAAATTATTCAAAAACCTTCTTAATAATTTCTTGTTGTTGTGAAATGTGTCTTTTTGCATAACCAGTAGCTGGTGACGCATCTGGACTTCTTCCAATATAAGAAATCTTTTTATTATTAGCCTTTATATTATCTAATGTCCATTGGATATAATCTCTAGCAGAAAACCAAGCACCCATATTTTTTGGCTCTTCCTGACACCAATAAAATTTAGCTTTTTTAGCATAAGGTTTTAGCTCTTTTGCAAGTGCCTTAGCTGGAAAAGGATAAAGTTGCTCAATTCTATAAAACACAAGATCGTCTCTTTTAAAGTTTTCTCTAGCCTGAAGCAAATCAAAATAAATTTTTCCTGAACATAAAATTACTTTTTTGATTTTTTCCTTTTTTTTCAATTTGATAAAACCTTTTACCTTTGGATCTATTGCGTGATCCCATAAAACCCTATGAAATGTATTTTTTTTACTAAAATCGCTTAAGCTTGAAACACAATGTTTGTGTCTAAGTAAAGATTTGGGAGTCATTATTATTAGAGGTTTTCTGAAATCTCTATGCATTTGTCTTCTCAGTGCATGAAAATAGTTTGCAGGTGTTGTGCAATTCATTACCTGCATATTGTCATTGGAACATAATTGTAAAAATCTTTCTAATCTAGCGGATGAATGCTCAGGACCTTGACCTTCATAGCCGTGAGGTAATAACATAACCAATCCAGAGGCTCTTGACCATTTTCTTTCTCCTGAAGCAATAAATTGATCTATGACCACTTGAGCGCCATTAGCAAAATCTCCAAATTGAGCTTCCCAAATTGTAAGTGTATTAGGTTCAACTAAACTGTAACCATATTCAAAGCCTAAAACAGCTAATTCAGATAAGAAACTGTCTACAATTTCAAAATTCTTTTGGTTTTTGGATATTTTGTTTAACGGAACATATCGAGAATTGTCTATTTGATTTCTTAATACTGAATGTCTTTGACTAAATGTGCCTCTTCCTGAGTCCTGACCAACCAATCTTACTGGGTACCCTTCCTCTAACAAAGATCCAAACGCCAAAGCTTCAGCTGTGGACCAATCAATTTTTTCCTCATTATTAACGTTTGATTTTCTATTTTCTAAGACTTTAGCGATAGTTTTGTGGATGTTAATTTCTTTAGGTATTGTATTTATTTTTTCAGAAATATTTTTTAATTTTTTAATATCATAACCCGTAATGCCTCTTTTATCTTTTCCTCTCGAAGGTTTATATCTTGACCATGTACCCTCAAACCACTCAATTTTAGGCTTATAATTTTTTGCATTCTTATATTGATCATCAAGTAATTCCTTAAATTCTTTTATAGATTTTTTAAAATAATCATCAGTAATTGATCCTTCATTTATTAATTTTTCACCATAAACTTTGATGGGTGAAGGGTGTGAACGGATTTTTTTATACATTAATGGTTGAGTAAAAGACGGTTCATCTCCCTCATTATGACCAAATCTTCGATAACAAATTAAGTCTATAACAACATCTCTGTTAAATTTTAATCTAAAGTCAGTTGCTATTCTTGCAGCATAAACAACTGCCTCAGGATCATCACCATTAACATGGATGATTGGCGCTTCAACCATTTTAGCAATATCAGAAGGGTAAGGTGATGATCTTGCAAATCTTGGACTTGTAGTAAATCCTATTTGGTTGTTCACTATAATATGGATAGTTCCACCTGTATTATGTCCTGGAAGACCTGACATTGCAAAACATTCTGCTACAACTCCTTGACCTGCGAAGGCCGCATCTCCATGAATTAAAATTGGTATCACTTTATTTCTCTCTTTATCCTTATGGAAATATTGTTTAGCCCTTGTCTGTCCTAAAACTACAGGGTTTACTGCTTCAAGATGGGATGGATTATCTGTTAAACTTACATGCACTTGATTTCCATCAAATTCTCTATTTGATGAAGCCCCTAAATGATATTTAACATCTCCTGTATCGTCCTCTGATTTTAAACTAATCTCTCCTGCAAATTCATTGAAAATTCTTTTATAAGATTTTTGTAAGACATTGGCTAAAACGTTCAATCTTCCTCTGTGGGACATTCCTATTTTAACTTCTTTTACTTTTGATTGACCACCAATTTTAATTATTTGCTCAAGGGCGGGGATTAAACTTTCGCCTCCGTCTAAACCAAATCTTTTTGTACCAACATATTTTGTGTGTAAAAATTTTTCAAAACCTTCAGCTTGAATTAATTTTTTAAGAATAGCCTCTTTTCCATTCTGTGTGAATTTGAAATCATCTGCTTTTTCAACTCTGTCTCTAAACCATTTCCTTTCAGTTGGATTTGAGATATGCATATATTCAAAACCTAAGGATCCACAATATTTTTCTCTCAAAAATTTTAAAATTTCAGAAATGCTAGAATATTGTTTGTTAATAACTCCATCTAAAAAAATTTTATTATTATACTCCTCCTTCTTAAATCCATATGACTCAGGATGGAGTTCTTCTAAATAGTCAGCCTTTAAAAGACCAAGAGGATCTAATTTAGCAATCAAATGACCTCTCTGTCTGTATGATCTAATCATAGCAACAGCTTTTATAGAATTTGCATTAGATTGTTTTGAAACTAATTCACCTTGATTTTCATTACTATTATTCAAATTTTCTAAATTTTTGATTGATACTTTTTTTGATGGACTCCAGGATGGACCATTGATTTCATTTACAATTATGTCTGCCTCATCACCGATCTGATTAAAATATATTTTCCAACTATTAGGCAAAGATGGATCATTATTAACAAACTTAAGATACATCTCCTCAATAAAAGCACTATTGGATTTACTTAAGAAAGCAGTCTTTTCAAATTCAAGATTTTTAGAAGATGACATCGCTAATAGTTAATATAGACCTAGAAAGAAATTTTTCAATTAGACAATTTATTTAATAATGTTTTTCCAATCTTTGATGGAGAGTTGGCCATGGTTATTCCACAATCCTCCATTTTTTTAATCTTTTCCTTCGCGCCACCTTTACCACCTGAGATTATGGCCCCTGCATGACCCATTCTTCGTCCTGGTGGGGCAGTAACGCCTGCTATAAATCCAACGATTGGTTTTTTTATTTTATGATTTTTAATGAAATCTGCAGCCTCTTCCTCAGCTGTCCCTCCAATTTCACCAATCATCAAAATTGATTGAGTATCCGCGTCGTTTAAAAATAGATCTAGACAATCTATAAAATTTGTACCATTGATAGGATCACCTCCAATTCCGATGCAAGTTGATTGTCCTAATCCATTTTCTGTAGTCTGAGCTACTGCTTCATAAGTTAAAGTTCCTGATCTTGAAACTATTCCGACTGTTCCTTTTTTATGAATGCTACCAGGCATTATGCCAATTTTACACTCATCAGGAGTTATGACACCTGGACAGTTGGGGCCAATCAGTCTACTTTTTGAATTATTCAATCTCTGTTTAACTTTTAACATATCCTGAATAGGAATCCCTTCAGTTATACATACAATTAGTTCTATAGATGCATCTATTGCTTCAATAATTGCTGAGGCTGCAAATTTAGCTGGGACGTATATCATAGTTGCATTAGCTCCCTCAGATTCTCTAGCCTCTTTCACTGTATTAAAAACTGGAAGGCCCAAATGTTTTTGGCCACCTTTTTTTGGTGTCACTCCACCTACTAAATTTGTTCCATATTTGATTGCTTGCTCAGAGTGAAATGTTCCATGGGAACCTGTAAATCCTTGACAGATTAATCTTGAATTTTTATTGACTAAAACTGACATTTACTTAATTGCCTCAACAATTTTTTTCGCTGCATCATCCAAATTTTCAGCAGATATTAATTTTAAACCTGAATTATCTAATATTTCTTTACCCTCTTTAAAATTTGTGCCAGCTAATCTGACTACCAAAGGAACATTGATTTTCATTTCTTTTGCAGCATCTACAACACCTTGAGCTAGAACATCACATCGCATTATGCCACCAAAAATATTGATTAATATACCCTTTACATTTTTATCTGATAAAATTATTTTGAAAGCCGCTGAGACCTTTTCTTTTGATGCTCCCCCGCCAACATCTAAAAAATTTGCTGGCTCTTCTCCATATAATTTTATTATATCCATAGTGGCCATTGCTAAACCAGCTCCGTTAACCATGCATCCAATGTTGCCATCTAATTTGATATAAGCTAGGTCATGTTTACTAGCTTCAATTTCAGTAGGATCTTCCTCATTCAAATCTCTAAGTTCTAAAATTTCAGGATGTCTAAACAAAGCGTTACTATCAAAATTTACCTTTGCATCTAGACAAATAATTTTCTTTTCTTTTGTGAGTATTAAAGGGTTTATTTCAACCATATTTGCGTCAGTTTCAACAAACATCTTATAAATTGATTTGATTAAAGATATTGCCTCGTTTTTTGGATTGTCCTCTAATTTAAATATTTGAATAATCTTTTCACACTCCTCATTTGAAATTTCGTCTTTTAATTCTACTTTAGTTGTCAAAATTTTGTCAGGTGATTTGCTCGCTACATCCTCAATGTCCATTCCACCTTGATCACTAGAGATAAAAGCAATTTTTGAAGAAGCTCTATCTACCAAACATGATAAATAAAATTCTTTCTCAATATCTGACGAAACTTCAACATATAATCTTTTAACTTCTCTTCCTTCAGGTCCTGTCTGATGAGTCACTAATTTTTTTCCTAAAAGCTCTTTAGCTGATTTCTCAAGTTCTTCGAGATTATTCAGAATTTTAACACCTCCTGCTTTCCCTCTTCCACCTGCATGAATTTGAGCTTTTAAAACATATTTTTCTGTTTTTAATGACTTACATTTCTTTAAAAGTTCCTCAACCGTTAAACCAAAAACACCTTCTGGTACAATTGCTCCAAATTTTTTTAAAATTTGTTTTGCCTGATGCTCGTGTATATTCATTATTTATTTAAATCTGGATCTATTTTAGACGCTGCCTCCCAGAGTTTTTTAACTGCATCAATTGAATGAAGAAATTCAGATTTTTCTTTCTCATCTAGGTTTATTTCCTCTATTTTTTCGACACCATTCTTTCCAACAATAATTGGAACCCCGGCATATATATCTTTGATACCATATTCGCCATTCAAATACGCAGCACATGGAAGCATTTTTTTTTCATCTCTAAGATAAGCTTTAGCCATCTCAACTCCTGAAGCTGCTGGGGCATAAAAAGCCGAACCCTTTTCAAGAAACTTTACAATTTCAGCTCCACCATCTCTAGTTCTCTGATTTATTTCCTCTAATCTTTTTTGAGATATTTTTCCTTCTTTAACTAAATCTAATAAAGGTTTTCCTGAAACTTTAGTAAATCTTGGAAGAGGTACCATTGTATCACCATGACCACCCATTACCATTGCCTCTATTTCTTTTACTGGGACGTTAAATTCTTCAGATAAAAATAACTTAAATCTAGAGCTATCTAATATACCTGCCATCCCAACTACTTTATTTGGAGAAAGTCCTGAGAATTTTTGAAAAGCCATTACCATTACATCTAATGGATTTGTTATACAAATTACAAATGCATTAGGCGCATTTTCTTTAATTCCTTCTGCAACTTGCTTTATAATTTTTAAGTTTATGCCAAGTAAATCATCTCTGCTCATACCAGGTTTTCTTGGTACTCCAGCTGTAATTATTATAACATCTGAGCCCTTTATGTCTTTGTAATCATCAGTCCCTGAAAATTTAACATCAAAACCATCTACAGATGATGATTGTGCAATATCTAACGCTTTTCCTTTTGCAATACCACTCGCAACATCAAATAAAACTACCTCATTTGCTAATTCTTTTATTCCAATTAAGTGAGCTAAAGTCCCGCCTATTTGACCTGCACCAATTAAAGATATTTTACTCATTGTTTATTACTTCATTGTTGGCATCACAAATTCAGCACTAGATCTAATTCCTGAGGGCCATCTTGAGGTTATCGTTTTTAATTTAGTATAAAATTTTATTCCTTCCATTCCATGCATTGCACTATCTCCAAACAAAGATCTTTTCCAACCACCAAAACTATGAAAAGCCATCGGCACAGGTATTGGCACATTTATACCAACCATTCCAACCTGAATCTTGCTTGCAAAAGTTCTACCAGCATCTCCATCTCTTGTATAAATACTTACACCATTTCCATATTCATGATCATTTATTAATTTAGAAGCTTCATCAAAAGTTTTAACCCTTACGACAGATAGAACTGGGCCAAATATTTCCTCTTTATAAATCCTCATATCTTTTGTCACGTTATCAAATAAACAGCCACCAATGTAAAAGCCATTTTCATATCCTTGTAACTTTAAATTTCTTCCATCAACAACTAATTTCGCACCCTCTTTTACACCCAAATCAACATAACTTTTTACTTTTTCTAAATGTTCTTTAGTGACTAAAGGGCCCATTTCTGAGTTTTTGTCCATTCCTGGTCCAACTTTTAAAGCCTCTGCTTTTTTTGATAATCTAGACACTAATTCATCTCCAATATCACCAACTGCTACAGCCACTGATTGAGCCATACATCTTTCTCCAGCGGAGCCATAAGCTGCACCCATTAAGCCATTCACAGCACCATCTAAATCACAGTCTGGCATTACTACTAAATGATTTTTAGCTCCTCCTAATGCCTGAACTCTTTTTTCATTTTTGGCTGAATTTTCATAAATATATTTAGCAATAGGAGTTGAACCAACAAAACTAACTGCTTTAATATCTTTGTTATTTAAAATTGCATCTACTGCTTCTTTGTCTCCATTTATCACATTAAATACACCGTCTGGAAGACCAGCTTCTTTCAATAATTCTGCTAATCTTATTGCACAAGAGGGGTCTTTTTCTGATGGCTTTAATATAAATGTATTTCCGCATGCAATAGCAATTGGAAACATCCACATCGGAACCATAGCTGGAAAATTAAATGGTGTTATTCCGGCAACAACACCTAGTGGTTGACGCATTGACCAGCTGTCAACATCTGTCCCTACATTTTCTGAAAATTCTCCTTTAAGTAAATGTGGAATTCCGCAAGCAAATTCTACAACTTCTAATCCTCGTGTTAATGAACCTTTTGCATCCTCATAAACTTTTCCGTGTTCAGAAACAATTAATTGTGTAAGTTCATCAGAATTTTTTTCAATTAACTCTTTAAATTTAAACATTATCCTTGCTCTTTGGAGTGAAGGTTTTAATGACCATGTCTCAAAAGCTTTTTTTGCAATCTCTACTGCTTGATCTAAATCACTTGAGGAGGCAAGTCTTACTTGCTTTTCCTGTTCACCAGTAGCGGGGTTAAAAACTTTTCCTTTTTTATCTGAAGTTCCGGGAATTATCTTTCCACCTACAAAATGTTCAATTAATTTCATGAATAGGATCTTTTAGAGTAAAAATTCTTATTAGTCTATTGTTTAAATATTAGCTGTTGCTAACATTTTCTTTATTTCAGCAATTGCCTTTGCAGGGTTTAAACCTTTAGGGCATGCGCTAGTACAGTTCAAAATAGTATGACAACGATACAATTTAAGTTCATCAGCTACTTTTTTTAATCTGGCCTGTCTTTCTTCATCTCTACTATCGATAATCCATCTATAAGCTTGTAATAAAACTGCTGGTCCTAAATACTTGTCTCCATTCCACCAATAACTTGGACAAGAAGTAGAACAACAAGCACACATAATACATTCATAAGCACCATCAAGCTTAGCTCTATCCTCTTTTGACTGAATTAATTCAGCTGACTCAGATTTTGAACTCGATTTTAACCATGGCTCAATAGATTTATATTGCTTGTATAATCCATCTAAATCTCCGATTAGGTCTTTTTTAACTTTTAAGTGTGGCAACGGATAAATATCAATATCTCCATCAATATTTTCATGAGGAGTTGTGCAAGCAAGACCATTTTTACCACCCATGTTCATTGCACACGATCCACATACACCGTGAGCACATGATCGTCTGTAAGCAAGGGTGGGGTCTATTTCATTTTTAATCTTATTTAAAATATCTAATACTTTAGATGGGCAGTTGTCCATATCGACCTCATATGTGTCTATTCTCGGACCTTCTCCTGATGATGGATCCCATCTATATACATTTACTTTTCTTAAATTTTTTGAGCCAGTTTTGTCCTTAAAATATTTACCTTTTTTCGTTTTGGAATTCTCAGGTAAACTGATTTGCACCATTAATATACTCTCTCCTGAGGTGGAAAATACTGTACTTCGTTAGTTAACGTTGACTTATGAACATCTCTATAACTTATTTTTGATTTTTTCCCATCACACCAAGCTAATGTATGTTGCATAAACTTCTCGTCATCTCTTTTTGGATAGTCCTCTCTAGCATGAGCTCCTCTGCTTTCTTTCCTATTATAAGCTGAGTCAACTGTCACAACAGCTTGTCTAATTAAATTATCAAATTCTAAAGTTTCTACTAGGTCAGTATTAAATATTAATGATTTATCTTTAACTGATAAAGAATCCAATCCATCAAATGTTTGTCGTATTTCATCAACACCCTCTTTAAGTGTTTTCTCTGTTCTAAAAACCGCACATTTTGATTGCATTGTTTTTTGCATGGACAATCTTAGTTCAGCAGTACCAATATCTCCATCGGAGTTTCTAATCTTATCAAAACGATCTAAACATTTTTGAGTTTCTGACTCATTGATCTCCTCATGAGGTGTACCAGGTTTAACTAGTTCGGCAGCTCTTTTTGCAGCTGCTCTTCCAAAAACAACAAGATCAATTAAAGAGTTAGACCCCAATCTATTTGCTCCATGAACTGAAACACAAGCTGCTTCTCCTATAGCCATAAGTCCTGGAACAGTTTTTTCAGAACCATTTACAGTCAAAACTTCTGCTTTATAATTAGTTGGTATACCACCCATGTTATAATGAACTGTGGGTACAACTGGAATTGGATCTTTAGTAACATCTACATTAGCAAATAATCTTGCTGCATCTGTTATACCTGGCAATCTACTTTCTATAATTTCTTTATCAAGATGGCTTAAGTTCAAATGAACATGATCTTGATCTTTTCCAACTCCTCTTCCTTCATTAATTTCAATTGACATTGACCTACTTACAACGTCACGTGATGCTAAATCCTTAGCTTTAGGAGCGTATCTTTCCATAAATCTTTCACCTTTAGAATTTGTAAGATAACCCCCTTCACCTCTCGCACCTTCTGTTATTAAGGTGCCGTGTCCATAAATTCCAGTTGGATGAAATTGTACAAATTCCATGTCTTGTAATGGAAGACCTGCTCTTAGCACCATTGCATTTCCATCACCAGTACATGTATGAGCAGATGTTGCTGAATAGTAAACTTTTCCGTAGCCACCTGTAGCTATAATAACAATATGAGATCTAAATCGATGAATAGTTCCATCATTTAAATTCCATGCTATCAATCCTTTACATTCTCCATCTTTCATTAAAAGATCGAGAGCAAAATACTCAATAAAAAACTCTGTCTTATGTTTTAAAGCTTGACCATATAGAGTGTGCAAAATTGCGTGTCCTGTTCGATCAGCTGCAGCACATGTTCTTTGGACTATTCCATTTCCATAATTTTTAGTCATACCACCAAAAGGTCTTTGATAAATTTTGCCATCCTCTGTTCTGCTAAATGGGACACCATATTTTTCCAATTCAATAACTGCCTTAGGAGCTTCTTTGCAAAGATACTCAATACTATCTTGGTCTCCTAACCAATCTGCTCCTTTTACAGTGTCATACATATGCCAACGCCAATCGTCTTCGCCCATGTTTCCAAGGGCAGCTGAAATTCCACCTTGCGCAGCAGAAGTATGACTTCTTGTTGGAAATACTTTTGAAATACATGCAGTTTTTAATCCTGCTTCACTTAAACCAACAGCAGCTCTTAAGCCGGAACCACCAGCACCTAGGACTACAACGTCGTATTCATGATCTATTATTTTATATGAACTCATAAGCTGGAGATTAATATAATTGTAATTAGAGGAATTACTACTGCTGATGCATATAAAAGCTTATTTGCGACACTTTTGATTTTATCATTTTTAATATAATCCTCAAAAACCTCACTTATACTTAAAGCTGAAAAAAAATAAGCATTTATTATAAAAATACTAAATAAAAATTTAGATAAGGGCTCTGTAAAAAATTCTATTAAATTTAAGTATTCTTTATCATAAATCATTGTGAAATTTAAAATAAACCATGTCATCAATGGCACTAGCAAAACTCCACTAATCTTTAAAAAAATCCATTTTTTAGTCGCACTAATCATACTAAATAAAATTTTTTCCTAATGTAAAAAAAATAATCGTCAAAATTATTGATCCAAATATTACTATTAAACCCGTAATCCTAGTTATCTTCAGTTCAAAACCATAACCTAGATCCATTATCAAGTGTCGAATTTCACTTAATATTTGAAATGAAAAGGACCATGTGATTCCCAAAATGATAAATTTTCCAAATAATGATTTTAAAAATAAATTAATTACTTCATAATTATTTTCACCAAGAAGAAGTAAACAAGACCAAATGCAAATAAAAGTAATTCCAATAATATTTATTACTCCTGTAATTCTATGAGTAATGGAAACCAAAGAGGAAATATGCCATCTATAAATTTGAATATGTGGCGATAGAGGAGGTTTATTTTCCATAAAAATTATTTTTAATTAATGTTTCAGCTATTTCAACTGCATTCAATGCAGCGCCTCTTAAAAGATTATCAGATACAATCCACAAATTTAATCCATTTTTTATTGTTTTATCTTCTCTAATCCTTGAAATAAAAGTTTCATCTTTTCCTTCTGCCTCTAATGGTGTCGAGTAACCTCCATCAATTCTTTCATCAATTACTTTGCAACCATCAAAACTGTTCAATGCTTTTTTTATTTGTTCTAATGAAAAAGTTTTCTCAAATTGAATATTTACCGACTCTGAGTGAGAAACAGATATTGGTAACCTAACACATGTTGCTGTTAGATCGATTTTGTCATCTAAGATTTTTTTAGTCTCGTTTCTCATTTTTAATTCTTCTTTCGTGTAGCCATCTTCTGAAAAAACATCAATATGTGGAATTGCGTTAAAAGCAATTGGTTTTGTAAAATTTTCAGATTTAATATCTTTACCATCTAAAGCTAATTTAGTTTGTTTAATCAATTCATCCATTGATGCTTTACCAGCACCAGAAACAGATTGGTATGTTGAAACAACTATTCTTTTAATTACAAATAAATCATGTAATGGTTTTAATGCGATTACTAATTGCGCTGTTGAACAATTAGGATTTGCAATAATATTTTTTTTAATATTGTTCAAAGCATCTGAATTTACTTGTGGGACTATTAAAGGAACGTCCGGATCCATTCTAAAAAAACTAGAATTATCAATTACTAAACAATGCTTGGCTGCCTTTTCAGCAAATTTTTCAGAAATTTTACCACCTGCTGCAAAAAAAGCGATTTTAACTTTGGAAAAATCAAAATTTTCTAATTCACTCACTATAATATCTTTACCTTGAAAATGAATTTTTTTTCCAGCGCTTTTAGACGAAGCAACTAAGTAAAGATTTCCTAAAGTAAGTCCTTTTTTTTCAAGAACTTCCAGAGTTTTTCTTCCAACATTACCTGTTGCTCCTACTATTGCTATATTCATGATGTAGGGTTTATACTAGATGAAAGGTAAATCGCAAACTTTTACAGCTATTAAATTTCCATCAATTTCCAATAATCCTGTAGCAGATGCTTTACAATGTGGCTCATTTATCATCGCAATACCTATAGACTTTTTAAAATGAGGTGAATAACAGGCAGATCTTAAATCACCAATTAAATTTCCTTTTTCATCTTTAATATTGAGAGATTTAGTTAAATTAATTTTGCTAATATCAATTTGAACACCCATTAATTTTCTTTTGATCCCGTCTTTTTGAATCTTTTTCAGTTTTTCCTTACCTAGGAAATCTATATCTGTATCCAGATTTACATACTTTTCAAAACCACATTCAAATGGATTATCATTATTGTCAAAATCGTTTCCATAAGAAAGTAAACCACTTTCTATTCTTTCAATTAAATTTGGACATCCAGCTTTTACATTGAATTCTTTTCCTAATACAAAGAGTTGATCATATAAATCTAATCCGGATTTAGTATTTTCAACATAGATCTCAAAACCTCCTTGTTTTGACCAACCAGATCTAGCAATTAAATGTTTTACACCCTTATAATCATAATAATTAAATCCAAAAAATTTTAACTCTTTTATCCCCTCACCAAAAATTTTTTCCATCAAATCAAAAGATTTGGGCCCTTGAATTGCTAGGATATCAACATTAGGCTCAAAAATTTTTACATTGAATTTATTGCCTGATGCTAATCCTTTTGCAAAAAAAATAACATCGGAGTCAGCAATTGAGATCCACCATCTATCTTCAGCTAGCTTTAAAATAACTGGATCATTTACTAAATTTCCACTTTCATCAATTATTGGGCAATAATAACATCTGCCGATTTTGGAATTGGATAAATCTCTACAGGTCATAAGTTGAACAAGTTTCGCTGCATCATTGCCTGAAATTTCAACCTGTCTTTCTGCTGATACATCCCATACTTGAACATTTTTTTTTAAATGATCACAAGATTCTTCCAAAGATCCAAATGCTGCTGGTAACAGCATATGATTATAAACTGTGTACGCAGTCACACCTTGATTTTCAACTCTTGAAGTATACGGAGTACTTCTCACTCTTCTTGATTTAGCTATTGGATAACTTTTCATTTATTTAAGAATTCTAAAATCTTTTCTCTCATTTCGAATGCTTTTTCAATCATTATCATATGGCCACATCCTTTGATCACGTGAGTAGTTGAATTTTTAATCAAATTAGATAATTTTTTTCCTGACTCTAAATTAACCATTTTATCTAATTCTCCAAATATAAGCATCGATGGTAGATCAATTTCTTTTGCAGCCTCAGAGCCATTTAAATAATTGTTACATGCATTTAAATCAACAGCCAAAATTTCGCTTATATCTCTCGGCGATTGAATGATTTTTTCTACTGGGTTACCACCAATAAACTTTTTTGAACCCTCATATCCCCATTTCATCATTAATTTAACAGCGTCTGAGTGTCCGCTTTGAGCTAATTCAATTAAATCTGGATGTACCGGCATTTTATTTGAACCTCCAACAAAAACTAATTTTTTTAGTCTTTCTTTATATCTTGAAGAATATTCGAGTATTTCTAAACATCCTTGAGAATGACCAACTAAAATTAAGTTTTTTAATTTTAATTTATCAAATACTTTTTCCATCCAATCAGCAATTTTTTCAACACTATCTAAGCAAGGACCATCTGAATTTCCATGTCCAGGTAAATCTATAGATAATACATTATAATTTTTTGATGAAAAAAATTGTTCAGCTAGCGACCAGACAATATGTGAGAGACCACTTCCATGTAAAAATACTATCGTATCTTTATTTGTATCTATACCCTGGCCAGAGTCGGATGCATGAATGTTTTTGTTTTCTAGTTGGAATATCAATTATTTTCCTAAAATTTTTTTCTTAACTCAAATTTTTGAATTTTACCTGTTGAAGTCTTTGGTAATTCACAA
This sequence comes from uncultured Pelagibacteraceae bacterium, assembly GCA_902571015.1. Classification (GTDB taxonomy): domain Bacteria; phylum Pseudomonadota; class Alphaproteobacteria; order Pelagibacterales; family Pelagibacteraceae; genus Pelagibacter. The sequence goes on from CACGAC010000001.1 coordinate 154,299, forward strand.
AAAACAACTTGTTTCGGCACTTTAAAACCAGCAAGAGTTTCTTTGCAAAAACTTATTAATTCTTTTTCTGTAACTGGTTTATCTTGGACCATCTCAATAAATGCACATGGGACTTCGCCCCATTTTTCATCTGGTTTTGCTACTACCGCTGCAATAGAAACTGATGGATGCTTTGCTAAAGTGTTTTCTATTTCGATTGAAGAAATATTTTCACCTCCAGAAATAATGATATCTTTCGATCTGTCTTGAATTTTAACATATCCATCTGAATGCATAACTGCCAAATCTCCAGAATGAAACCATCCACCACTCATAGCTTTGTCTGTAGCATTTTTATCCTTGAAATAACCCTTCATAACGACGTTTCCTTTAATCATAATTTCACCAATCGTTTTTCCATCTTTTGGAACTTCTTTCATAGTTTCAGGGTCCATAACTGTGATCCCCTCTGTATTAGGATATCTTACACCTTGTCTTGCCTTTATTTCATTTTGTTTTTCTTCATCAAATTCATTCCAAGAATCGTTCCAAGCACATTGAGTAACATGGCCATAAGTTTCTGTTAATCCATAGACATGCATTACCTCAAATCCAAGCTCTTTCATTTTTTTAAATATAATACTTGGTGGTGGTGCACCAGCAGTTAATACATAAACTTTTTGTTTTAATTTTTTTCTATCCGACTCTGGAGCTCCGGTGATCATATTCAATACAATCGGTGCTCCACCAAAATGGGTAACATCATATTTATCAATTAATTCAAATATTTTTTTTATATCAATATTTCTTAAACAAATAGTTCTTCCATTTAACATAGGGACAGTCCATGGATAACCCCAACCATTACAATGAAACATAGGTACAATTGTTAAAAAATTTAACCTGTTTGGCATATTCCATGCAACTGCACTTCCGGTTGACATTAAATATGATCCTCTATGATGATAAACTACACCTTTAGGGTTTCCAGTTGTTCCTGAAGTATAACTAAGTGATAATGCTTGCCATTCATCCTCTGGCATTTTCCAATCAAAATTTTCATCACCAGTGTTTAAAAAACTCTCATATTCTAATTCTCCAATTTGCTCACACTTAGATTGGTCTGCAAATTTATCATTGATATCGATTATTATGATTTTTCTTTTTAAAGTATTTAAGGCCTTTTTAACCTCAACATGAAGTTGCCTATCAACAACTAAAACTTTTGCCTCACTATGTTCTAAAATATACGCAATTGTCTTAGCATCTAATCTTATATTAATAGTATTAAGAACTGCACCTGTCATAGGAACCGAATAGTGTCCTTCAAAAATTTCAGGGGTATTAAAAGCTAAAAATGAAACAGTATCACCCTTACTAACTCCAATTTTATTAAGTGCACTAGCAAATTTTACAGCACGTTTATAAACTTGAGCCCAAGTATATTTCCTATCTTCATAAATAACTGCTTCATAATTGGGATAAATCTCATAAACTCTTTTCAAAAAAGTCAAAGGTGTTAATGGAACATAATTTGCATCATTTTTATTAAGATTAGTTTCGTAATGGCTCATTTAATTGAACTTGAAATTCATTATATTTGAACTTCCAGAGATTGCAGACTTATAATGATGTTCAGCTCTAGGTAATACTTTATCAAAATAAAATCTAGCAGTGTCTATTTTATCATTATAAAAATTTTTATTTTCCTCATAATCTTTGAAACTTACCTCTAAAACCTTAATCCATGCATATGCAATAGATACATAACCTAAAGTTTTAAGGTAATCATTAGCTGCTGCACTAACATCATCTTTTGATGTAGTTGCTTTATCTGTCATCCAATCACTAAATTTTTTAAGAGTGTCTAAATTCTTATTAAATTCTGATAAAAATGGTTTAATTTTTTCATCTTCGGTTTCACACTCTGACTTAACCTGGTCTAAAAATCTATTTATTATATTGCCGTTTTTATTTGATAATTTTCTGAAAACTAGGTCTGAAGCTTGAACCGAATTTGTACCTTCATAGATAGGTGTAATTCTATTATCTCTATATAATTGTTCTATTCCTTGATCTTTAGTGTATCCGTATCCACCATGTATTTGCATAGCATCACTTGTGATTTCCATTGCCAAATCTGTGAATAACGATTTTACAACAGGAGTCATGAGGGAAACATAATCTGAGGCTTCCTGACGAGTTTTTTCGTCTGGATGATTTAAACTTACTTCTGTTTGTTGTGATAACCAAAAACATAAAGCTCTTTCACCTTCAATAATTGATTTCATATTTAGAAGGGTTCTTCTAATGTCAGCATGTTCAATTATAAAATCTGCACCATTTTTTGAATTAGAATTATTAGACTTTCCTTGTTTTCTTTCTTTCGCGTAGGTTAGCGAATTTTGATAAGCAATTTCAGAAATACCTAAACCTTGTATACCAACTACTATTCTTTCAAGATTCATCATAGTAAACATTGCGCTTAATCCTTTTTCTTTAGCACCTATCATATACCCAGTAGCATCATCAAAATTTAATACACAAGTCGCTGATCCCTTTATTCCCATCTTGGTCTCTATTGAACCTGTAGATATACCATTTCTAGGTCCGATTGTTCCATCATCTTTAACCAGGAATTTTGGGACTAAAAATAAACTTATTCCTTTTGTGCCTGCTGGAGAGTCATCTGCTCTTGCCAAAACTAGATGAATAATATTCTCGGTTAAATCATGATCACCAGATGTAATAAATATTTTTTGACCACTTATTTTATAAGTTCCGTCAGTTTGTTTTCTGGCTTTTGTTCTTAATAAACCCAAATCGGTACCACATACTGGCTCAGTTAAACACATAGTGCCGCTCCATTTTCCCTCAACTATTTTGGGTAAATATTTATTTTTTATATCGTCTGTAGCATGATGATTAATACAATTATATGCACCTATACTTAGTTCACTGTATAATTTAAAAGACAGACTTGCTGAGGAAAGCATTTCATCAAAAAATGCACTTACAGTTTTTGGCATACCTTGACCCCCATATTTTGGATCACAAGATAGTGAGGTCCATCCGTCCTCAATATATTTTTTGTAAGCTTCTTTATAACCTGGTGGAGTTCTTACTACTCCATTTTCTAAAACTGCAGGATTTTCGTCACCAACTTTAGCTAATGGTAAAATTAAATTTTGATTAATCTTCGCTGCCTCCTGCAAAATATCTTTTACTAAATCAATGGTTACCTCTTTATATTTTTCTAACTCATTATATTTTTGATTATTTCTAAGTTTCTCAAATAGAAACATCATATCATCAACAGGAGCGGTATAGCTTGGCATAGTATGACTTTAAGATAATTAATTAATTATTGCAATTTTGAAATGATCGCATCACCCATTTGAGAAGTAGAAACCTCTTTCATTTTATCAGACATTATATCTTTTGTTCTTAATCCATCATTAAGCGCCTCTTGTACAGCCTTTTCTAAGGCCTCTGCCTCTTTATCTAAATCTAAAGAATATCTTAGTGCCATGGCAAAACTCAAAATTGAGGCAATAGGATTTGCAACTCCTTTTCCAGCAATGTCTGGAGCTGAACCATGAATAGGTTCATACATAGCTCTCATTTCACCATCTTTGTTTTTTGCACCTAATGATGCAGAAGGTAGTAATCCAAGAGAACCTGTTAACATAGAAGCCTCATCTGATAACATGTCACCAAATAAATTATCAGTTAAGATTACATCAAATTGTTTTGGGTTTCTTACTAATTGCATTGCACAATTATCAGCCAACATATGACTTAACTCAACATCCTTATAATCTTTATCATGTAATGATTGCACTTCTTCTTTCCAAAGTTGACCCGCTTCCATTACATTAGATTTTTCACAAGATATGACTCTATTTGATCTTTTTTTAGCTAAGTCAAAAGCAACTCTAGCTACTCTAATAATTTCACTACTAGTATAAGTATGAGTGTTTACTCCTTTTCTTTCTCCATTTTCTATTGGTTTAATTCCTCTTGGTTCACCAAAATATACTCCACCAGTTAATTCTCTAACTATTAAAATATCTAAACCTGATACAATTTCTGGTTTTAAAGTTGAAGCATTTACCAATTGTTCAAAGCATATTGCTGGCCTTAAATTAGCAAAAAGTTTTAGTTCTTTTCTAAGTTTTAAAAGAGCTCTCTCAGGTTTTTTTGAAAATTCTACACCATCCCATTTTGGTCCACCAACTGCACCTAACATTATTACAGCGCTCTCTAATGCTTTATAAAAAACTTCATCAGTAAGAGGTGTTCCATGCTTATCAAAAGAAATACCTCCAACTAAATCCTCATCAATTTCAAAATCTAAAGATTTTTTATCATTAAACCAATTGATTACTTTTTTAACCTCTGCAATCACTTCAGGACCTATTCCATCACCTGGTAACAATAACACTCTTCTTTTTTTAACTTTAATCATTAAACACCCAGGGCTTTTTGACTTTTAAATCTTTTTCAAAAATTTCTATTTTATCAGATTTTTTTAATGAAAGAGCTATATCGTCTAATCCTTCTAACAAACACTTTTTTTTAAACGAGTCTACTTTAAATTTTAATTCATTATTTCCAAAAATAACTTTTTCTTCCTTAAGATCTATAAAAATTTCTTCTTTTCTTTTTGCGTACTCTGATAACTCTTTAATTTTATCATCATCTAAAATTATTGGTAAAATTCCATTTTTAAAACAGTTGTTATAAAAGATATCTGCAAAACTAGAGCTTATCACACACGTGATACCGAAGTCTAATAATGCCCATGGAGCGTGTTCTCTTGAAGAACCACAACCAAAATTTTTTCCAGCAATTAGAATTTTTGAGTTATTGTAAGGATCTGTGTTTAAAACAAAATCATTTATTTTTTTACCTTGATCGTCATATCTCATCTCAAAAAATAAATTTTTGCCTAGTCCAGTTCTTTTAATTGTTTTTAAAAATTGTTTTGGAATAATCATATCTGTATCAATATTAACTATTGGCAAATACGCTGGTATACTCTTCAAGGTGTTAAATTTTTGCATGTTAATTTTGATATTTCCTGACATCATCAAGGTTTCCAGATATTGCTGCTGCTGCTGCCATACCTGGGCTTACTAAATGGGTTCTTCCACCTCTACCTTGCCTACCTTCAAAATTTCTATTTGATGTAGAGGCACATCTTTCTTCAGGTTTTAATTTATCTGCATTCATAGCTAAACACATTGAACAACCAGGCTCTCTCCATTCAAATCCTGACTTTACAAAAATTTTATCTAATCCTTCTTGTTCTGCTTGTTCTTTAACTAGCCCTGATCCAGGAACAACCATTGCATGAACATGAGAGGCAATTTTTTTATCTTTTAAAATTTTTGCGGCCTCTCTTAAATCTTCAATTCTCCCATTAGTACAGCTCCCAATGAAAACTTTATCAATTTTAATATCTTTAGCTGCCATATCTGGTTTCAAGCCCATATAATTTAAGGCTCGTTCCAAAGAATTTTTTCTATCCTCATCTTTCTCATTTTTTGGATTTGGTACTCTTTCATCTATCGTAATAACATCCTGAGGTGAAGTTCCCCAAGTTATCATTGGCGAAATTTCATTAGCAGTTAGGTTTACCTCTTTGTCAAACTTTGCACCTTCATCAGTATTTAAATTTTTCCAATTATCTAGTGCTTTATCCCAATCATCTCCTTTAGGAGACATCGGTCTACCTTCTAAGTATTTAAATATTTTTTCATCAGGAGCAATTAATCCTGCCCTTGCACCACCTTCAATTGTCATATTACAAATTGTCATTCTATTCTCAACACTAAGCGATTTAATTAGATCACCTGCATATTCTATTACACATCCTGTTCCTCCAGCAGTTCCAATTTTTCCAATTATCTGAAGAATTACATCTTTTGATGTAACCCCTAATGGAAGTGTGCCGTTGACATTTATTCTAAAATTCTTTGCTTTTTTTTGAACTAATGTTTGAGTTGCTAAAACATGTTCTACCTCTGAAGTTCCAATACCAAAAGCTAATGCACCAAATGCTCCATGTGTTGCTGTATGACTGTCACCACAGACAATAACTGTACCGGGTTGAGTAAAGCCCTGTTCAGGCCCTGTGACATGAACAATTCCTTGTCTCTTATCGCTCATTCCAAAAAGTTTAATACCAAACTCTTTACAATTAGCCTCTAAAGTTTCAACTTGAATTTTAGATTCATGGTCTGAAATACCTTTTGACCTATCCGTTGTTGGAACATTATGATCTGCAACAGCTAATGTCAATTTTGGGTGTCTTACTTTACGTTTAGAATTTCTTAATCCCTCAAAGGCTTGTGGACTAGTGACTTCATGAACTAAATGTCTGTCAACAAACAATAAAGCTGTTCCATCTTCTTGCTGATGAACTAAATGCTCGTTCCAAATTTTATCGTAAAGAGTATTGGGCATTGAGAAAAAAATTATTTTTTTTCCTGTAAATTTTCAAGTTTTTTTTCAGTTTTAGTTTCAGCTTTAGGTGCCTCTTTCTTCATATCCGTTTTTGGGGCTTCTTCTTTTTTAGGCTCTACAGTTGGGGTAGCCTCTTTAGCCTCTTGTGGAGATTCTGGTGCATTTTCTTTTTCAGCTGGTGCCAGATTTTCTTCAGTAACAGTCTCAGGCTTGACGTCAATATCAATACCAATTTTTTTTCTTATTTTTTCAGCGATCCTCGCAGATTTTCCAGTTCTATCTCTTAAATAATACAGTTTAGCTCTTCTTACTTTTCCTGAACGAATTACTTTGATTGAGTCAATAACAGTTCCATACAACGGGAAAGTTCTTTCAACACCTTCTCCAAAAGATATTTTTCTAACAGTAAAAGAGGAGTTTATGTCTCTACTTTTTTTAGCTATACAAACACCTTCGAAATATTGAATTCTCTCTTTTTTTCCCTCGGTAATTCTGACGCCAATTTTAACAACATCGCCAGGAAAGAAATCAGGGATCTTTTTTTCTGACAGAATTTTTTTAACGTTATTTTGGTTTATTTCTTCTATTGTTTTCATTTTAATATTTAACAAATTAATTTTTCTTATATTTATGCCACAAATCTGGTCTTCGGTCGCGTGTTATAGCCTCAGATTGAGATAAACGCCAGTCTTTAATTTTAGCGTGATCACCAGATAATAACACATCTGGAACTGATTTTTCCTCCCAAATCTGGGGTTTGGTATATTGTGGATACTCCAAAAGGCCATTTTCAAAAGTTTCTTCTGAAGCTGATTTATCATTCCCTAAGACTCCAGGTAAAAGTCTCAATACACTATCAAGCACTACCAGCGCAGCAGTTTCTCCGCCTGACAATACATAATCTCCTACACTAATCTCTTCAATATTTCTTGTAGATAATACTCTCTCATCAACACCTTCGAAATGACCACAAATTAATGAGAAAGATTTTTCTAATGATAGATCTTGTGCAAGTTTTTGATTAAATACTTTGCCTTTCGGTGAAAGATACAAAATCCTATCTCCTTTATTTATGTTTTGATCGATAGAATTTGCTAAAACATCAGGTTTTAATAACATACCTGTTCCACCACCGTAAGGAGTATCATCAACTGTTTTATGTTTGTCTGTAGCTGCATCTCTAATATTTATCACATTCAAACTCCACAATTTTTTAGACATTGCTTTTCCATAAAGACCTTTTCCTAAAGGCCCAGGAAAAATATCCGGATAAAGTGTAAATACTTGAGCTTGCAACATTAATATCCTTACTTTATTTCTTCTCTTCTTTTTTAGCTTCTGCTTTTGGAGCCTCTTCTTTTTTAGCTTCTGCTTTTGGAGCCTCTTCTTTTTTAGCTTCTCCAGCTGGAGCAGCATCTGCCTTAGAAGACTCTTCCTTTTTAGTTTCTTCCGAACCTTCTTTTTTTCTATCTTTTTTTGGAATTGCTTTTTGTGGGTTACTTCCATTAGCAGGCATAGGCATCAATTCATTCTCACCTAAAATTCTAGCTACTCTTGTTGTAGGTTGTGCACCTTGACCCAACCAATATTTTATTCTCTCAGCCTCTAATCCAATTCTTTCTTTTTTTTCTTTTGGTAACAATGGATTAAAAAAACCTACTTTCTCTATAAATCTACCATCTCTAGCAAATCGACTGTCGGCTACAACAACCTTATAAACAGGCCTCTTTTTTGTGCCACCTCTAGATAATCTTAATTTTAACATTTACTCTCCTTTTATTTTAATTGATTGAATAATTCTGGAGGTATTCCTTTATCAGACATACCTTTCAGATTTCCTTTTGACATCTTCTTCATCATTTCAGACATCATTTTAAATTGTTTTAACAATTTATTGATAGTGGCTGGATCAGTTCCTGAGCCATTAGCAATTCTTTTTTTTCTAGAACCATCAATTATTTTTGGATTCTCTCTTTCTTTTTTAGTCATTGATAAAATTATAGCCTCATTTTTTGTAATAACACTCTCATCAATACCCGCAGCATCCATTTGAGATTTAACCTTTGAAACTCCTGGCATGAAAGACATGATGCCTTCAATCCCTCCCATTTTTTTCATTTGTCTCAGTTGAGTTAAATAATCTTGCATTGAGAATTGTCCTTTTTTTAAATTTTCCTCTGTTTTTTTTATATTTTCTTCCCCAAGATCTTGGGCTGCTTTTTCAACAAGAGAAACAATATCTCCCATCCCAAGAATTCTATTTGCAATTCTATCTGGGTGAAAAACTTCAAGATTTTCGATCTTTTCCCCAATACCTAAAAATTTAATTGGAACCTGTGAAACAAATTTCATACTTACAGCAGCCCCGCCTCTCGCATCACCATCTGCCCTTGTTAAAATAATTCCGGATAAATTTACTGTATTATTAAATTCTTTTGCTACTGATGCAGCTACCTGTCCAGTGAGAGAGTCAGCAACTAAAAACGTTTCCGCAGGTTTAATGGTATTTTCAATTTGTTTAATTTCACTCATCATCTGCAAATCTATTTGTGTTCTACCAGCAGTATCGAATAAGATAATATCTGCGCCATTCAAGTTTGCTGCACTAATTGCTCTTTGACAAATATCACTGGGTTGTTGACCTTCAATTATTGGAAGAGTTAATATATTATTTTGTTCACCTAAAGATTTTAACTGCTCTTGAGCGGCTGGTCTGTAAATATCTAAACTGACCATCATTACTTTCTTTTTTTTTGTATTCTCTAAATATCTCGCAAGTTTAGCAGTTGTTGTTGTTTTACCAGAACCTTGTAGCCCGACCAGCATCATTGGCACTGGTGGAACTGCATTTAAATTTACATCATTATTTTTTTCACCTAAAAGATTAACTAATTCATCATAAACAATTTTTACCACCATATCGCCAGGTGATGTTGATCTAATAATTTCTTGACCTAATGCTTTTGGTTTAACCTTTTCAATAAAATCTTTAGCAACTTCAAGAGACACATCAGCTTCTAATAAAGCTTGTCTTATTCCTCTCAATCCCTCATCAACCTGATTTTCATCAAGTGATGGGGCTTTTTTTAGAGAGGAAAAAACTTCCTCAAATTTATTTGTTAAATTTTCAAACATATTTATTACACACAGCAGTAACCTCACTAGTGGGCGAACCCTCGCTGACTAGTGTCGATCTCTTTGTTTCCAAAGACACCGCAAATTTAATGTTTTTGCGGAAACTGCCACAAACTATAATAGAGGTTCAAAAAGTCAATAAATAAGTTAAATAACTATATATGGACATCAAAGCTTTTAAAATGGACGGATTGGGTAATGATTTTGTGATAATCGATAATAGAGAAAAAATTACCAATTTGACGAAAGATCAGATAGTAAAAATTTGTGACAGAAATTTTATTGGCTGTGATCAACTAATATTTATTGAGACAGATAGTTCTGCAGATGCAAATTTAAAATTTTTTAATTCAGATGGAGGAGAGTCTGGAGCATGTGGAAACGGAACTAGATGTGTTGCAAATTTGATTTCAAATGAAAAAAATAACAAGTCAATAATTTTAAATACACTATCTGGAAAACTAAAATCTGAAATTTTAGAAAAAAAAATTGTTACAACAGAAATTGGGAAAGCAAAGTTAAAATGGGATGAAATACCTTTATCAAAAGAAATGGATACAAAAAACTTAAATATCAAAATTATTGATACAAATAATAATGAGCACTTAGGTGGCACTGCAATTAATGTGGGTAACCCACATATTGTTTTTTTTGTTAACAAGATTGAGGATTTCAATATAGAGAAAATTGGCCCTGAGATAGAAAATCACAAAATCTTCCCAGAAAAATGTAACGTAACGATTGCGCAAATTCTTAATAAAAATTTGATCAAAGTAAAAGTTTGGGAAAGAGGAGCTGGTCTTACTAAAGCTTGCGGAACTGCAGCGTGTGCTACAGCATATGCAGGTAAATTAAATAATCTTACAGAAAATAAAACTGATATAGAGTTTGCAACTGGAAAATTATCAATTTCTATAGATGAAAATGATTCTATTCATATGAAAGGACCTGTTTCAAATATTAAAGAAATAAATATAAAATTGTAATGGGAATCTTTGATAAATTTAAAATTGGATTTAAGAAAAGTGCATCAGCGTTTACATCAGGAATTAAAGAAATAATTGTCAAAAAAGAAATTAATGACGAAAATTTAAATAAAATTGAGGAATTTTTAATTCAATCAGATGTGGGGGTTGAAGCTGCCTCTGAAATAAAAGAAATAATTTCTAAAAAAAAAATTGATCCAAATAAAGAACTATCTAAAGAGATAAACTCTATTTTAAAAGAATACATAATTTCTTTGATGAAACCTTTGGAAAATAAATCCTTTTTCGAGAAAAAAGAAAAGCTTAATGCAACATTAATTTCTGGGGTAAACGGCGTTGGGAAAACAACAACTATCGGTAAAATAGGAAAGATATTAAGGAAGAACGGCAGTAAAGTCATATTTGCAGCTTCAGACACATTTCGTGCCGCTGCAATTGAACAACTAGAAAATTGGGCAAGTAAAGTAGATGTTCAAATAGTAAAATCATCTCAAGGAGCTGATCCCGCCTCAGTTGCTTTTAAAGCAGTAGATGAAGCTATTAAAAATAATTTTGATCAAGTTTTAATAGATACTGCGGGACGACTCCAAAATAAAAAAAATTTAATGGAAGAATACAAAAAGATAGCGAATGTCACAAAAAAAATAGATCCCAACGCGCCTCATAATGTTATCTTAATTTTAGACGCAACCTCAGGACAAAATGTATTAAATCAAGTCGAAGAATTTAACAAAATCATCCCAATAACTGGTATCGTGATGACAAAATTAGATGGCACAGCCAAGGGAGGAATTTTGTTAGCACTAGCAAAAAAATATAAAATTCCAATTATTGCCCTAGGTTTGGGTGAAAAAGAAGACGACTTACAGTTGTTCGAAGCAGAAAAATTTGCCGAGGCTTTTACTCAAATTAATTGATTAAATTGCTAGAAATCAAAGGTTTGTAGATATTACATTTATAATTATCATCAAATTTATAATGACCACAATCTTTAGAAAATGAGGAGATTATAAAGTCGAATTTACCCGTGGTTGGATAAAGCTCTAGTTTTTTACTGGCAATGTCATATTTAAAATTAGCATTTAAACTTTTCACGGCGCTAATCAATACTAATGTTTTATCGTCTTTTAATAAATAATATGCAAAATCATCTGGAAACACTGGAAAATCATATTCTTGTAAAAGATATTTAGCTTGCGAAGGAAACCACTCATAAGAAATTAGAGGTGAAGAGGACTTTGTTAAATGATTATAAATATAAAGATCCTTTGGATAATCATTTATATAATTTTCATTTTCGCCTCTTGCTAAAATAGATTTTTCTCTACCTTTAAAATATAAACTAAATTCTTTGTTATGTGAATCCATGTGATCTATGTGAAATAAATCGTCTGGTTGAAAAAATTCATCTTGTGAATAAACGTTGGTAGTAAAAACAAAGAACGCAATAAACAAAACGGATAATCTTTTCATTATCTTTTAATAAAATCAAATTCTGAAGTATATTTGTTGATATTGTGGCTTAATTTAAACTTTTTAAAAATGAGTTAAGGGCATTAACAAGGTTTTCATCATACTCCATCATATGATTATCATGTTTTGTAAAATAAGAATATTTCGGTTCATTAGCTTTTTCATACATTTTTTTTCCCATAAAAAATGGAACAATTTGATCAACCTCACCATGCATTATTAAAATTGGAACATTTATATTCTTAATTTTGCTTTTATTATCAAATTTATCTTTCAATAATAAACTTACAGGTACATACGGATAAAAGGTTTTGGCTGCATCAATCATAGAAGTAAATGGAGTTTCCAATACAACGCCAGCAAAATTCTTATTTTGTGACAAATGAGTTGCAACACCAGTTCCTAATGACTCGCCATAAATAACAATATTTTCCTCCTTTACACCTTTTCTAACTAGCCAATTTATTCCACTTCTTCCATCTTTATAAAGGCCTTCCTCAGATGGTTTACCTTTATTGCCACTAAAGCCTCTCCAGGCAATTATTAAAAAATTAACATCCATTTTATGGAAATGGTTTAATTTATGAATTCTATTTTCAAGGGAACCGGCATTTCCGTGAAAAAATAAAACTGTTTTATATTTTTCTAAGTCTTTTTCATGAAACCAGCCCAATAAATCAATGTTATCCTCCGTCTTAATTTTTACTTTTTCAATAGGGACTGATATTTGATCACCAGAATAATTATTTTCATTAGGATGATATAATAAATTTCTCTGATAAAAATATAAAAAAACTAAGATTAAAAAATAGACAAAAATAACTATTTGAAAAAATAACAACAAAATATTCCTAAACTTTTTTAACATTTTTTTTCTTTGCTAAGTATATGCCAAAAAAAACCAGGATTGTTCCGATGAAATGATAATTTTCAAATTTTTCATCAAATAAAAAATAACCATAAATTGCTCCATAGACTGTAAAAACGTAAAGAGTAAAGCCTGTTAAAGACGCACCTAATTTTTTTTGGGCAACAGTGTAAAGTGTAAAAGCAATTATTCCCGGCGAAATAGCAGCAAAGATTACCCAAAAATAAAATTCAGGCATAAAAACCGTCTGTTTATAAAATATTTCCTCACCTATATAGAACGGTAATAAACTTAAAGCTCCAAAAAATGATATTAAGGTAAATCTTTCAAAAATTTTTAGTTCTGAATTCCAATAAAATAAATAAATTGAATATAATGCCCATCCAATAGCGGCAGCCAACATCCATAAATCACCGATAGTAAATTGTAAATTAATTAATAAATTTAAATCTCCTTTTATAATAATTGTAAAGACTCCTATCAAACATGCAATTAATCCAATTATTTTCGTTAAATTTATTTTTTCATGAAAAAAAAAGTATGAAATCAAAATTATGAACACAGGTGAAGATGTATAAATAATTCCCATATTTGTTACAGTTGTAGTTTCACCTGCCAAAAATGGAAAGGCCCCGCATACTCCACATCCCATTGAGCCTAAAAAAAATAATTTTTTATATTCTTTTTTAATAATCTTAAAATTTTTTTTTAATGTTATGTATGTGAAAGGTAATAATATCAAAAAAACTAGTGTCCATCTCCAAAAAGCTAATGATATTGGAGGTACAAATTCGACACCACCTCTAGCTACAACAAGATTACTAGCCATAAAAATTGGCTGAATAAATAATAAGGAAAATGAAAAAAAATTTTTTTTCGAATTATTCAATTTACGACAAATTAACTTTTATCAAAGAAGGCTTCGTAAATCATCATTATGATGGCAGCACCCATCAACAAATAAACCGGTATTACATCTAAAAAACCGATCATCATTGATCTAGTAAGAGTAGTCGCTAAACCAATTAAAAAGAAAACAGCAAATGACAAACCTATTATTGTTGTTATTTTATTCATACAATTAATCCTGACACTCCTTTTCAAGCCAATTAGCAACACCTAAAAATCTATGATCATCATATTTGTTGCCAATTAATTGAAGTCCTAATGGTAGATTATTTTCACCCTCAAGTAAAGGCAGTGATATGCAAGGGGTACCTAGATAAGACCAGACTTTGTTAAATTCTGCTGTTCCAGTACTCTTTAATCCTTTAGGTGCAACACCTGGACTAGATGGCGATAATACTCCATGATAGTCTTCAAATACTTCTTCATAAGACTCATAACTTCTTTTCATAAAATCAATTGCCTCGGCGTATTCTTTTGCGGTGTACTTATTTCCATTTGAAATAGCATCCTGCATATACTTTGAAAGTTTCTTTTTAAATTTTTGATAATAAATAGAAAAATTATTTGCTAAGTCTGTTTCATGAATAATTTGGTGATATTTGTGTATATCCTTAAAATATGAGGGAGTATCAAATATCTCAATATTTTTTTTAAAAGATTTAATAAAATATTCAAAAGACTCTCGTGATTTTTTATCAATTATTTTCCAATGATCAGTTTTATAAAAAATAAACTTAGGCTCAAAAATTGGGCCTTTCTTAGTTTCAGTTAAAATATTTTCTGTAGAGTAATGAATTGTAGCTGGATCATATTTATCTTTCTTTATCAATACCTTTGCTAACATAGCTACATCTTCAACTTTACGACCAAACATTCCAATTTGATCTAGGCTGTATGAGGTTCTTAGAACTCCGTTTCTTGAAATAAGTCCATAGCTTGGTTTATAACCAACTACACCGCAATAAGATGCTGGTCTTATTACAGATCCTCCTGTCTGAGAGCCAATAGAAGCTGGTGCCATAAAGGAAGCAACCGTAGCTGCTGATCCACTAGATGAACCCCCCGGTGTTCTATCTTTATCGTGAGGATTAGTTGTTGCTGGAGGTCCTAAGTAGGCAAGTTCTGAGGTTGCTGTTTTGCCCATAACAATTGCTCCTGATGCATGAAGCAAATCAATTATTTCAGCATTTTGAGAATATGATTTTCCTTTCCTGATTATAGTTCCACACTCAGTGGGCATATCAACAGTTCCAATAATATCTTTAACTGCTATCGGCACACCATGCAGTGGTCCTACTGGTTTTCCTGATCTTCTATGATCATCAGCCTCAGTTGCTTTTTCTAATAAAACTTTTTTATCAAAATGTGCCCAGGCTTTTACATCTTTTTCAAACTTATCTATTCGTTCAATATATTTTTCACAAACTTCGACTGATGTAAGTTGGGCATCTTTTATTTTTTTTGCTAGTTCCTCGAGACTTAAAGAAAATATATCTGTCATTTAAAATTAATTTGCAAATAATGTCTCTGGTAACCAAAGTGCTATTCCCGGGAATAAATACATTAGAACCATCGCTAAAATTACAATTCCTAAGAAAGGCATTATTCCCCCAAAAATTTGCATAAGTTCGACATTCTTTGATTGAACTCCTTTCAAATAATATGCTGACATTGCCATGGGGGGTGTCAAAAATGAGGTTTGTAAGTTTAAAGCGATTAGCATTGCAAAAAAATATGGGTTAACACCAAAAAATTCAACTAATGGTAAAAAGATCGGCACAAATATAATTAATATCTCTGTCCATTCTAGCGGCCAGCCTAATAAAAATATAATTAATTGGGTAATAACTAAAAACTGCCAAGGTTGTAAATTTAAAGATTTAAAAAAATGCTCAAAAACTTCATGGCCTCCTAAATATGAAAATACTGACGCAAAAGTCCAAGATCCAATAAATAACCACATGATCATAGCTGTTGTTTTTGCTGTAAGAAAAACTGACTCTTTAAAATTTTTCCATTTAAGTGTTTTATAAAAATATGAGAGCACTAATGAACCAAATGCACCAACAGCGGCTGCCTCTGCTGGAGTTGCTATACCTGCAAGTATTGTTCCTAAAACTAGGATTATTAAAGAAAACAATGGTAAGAAAGAAACCAAAACCTCTTTCATAATCACCGCAGTAGGAGGTATCTCTTCTGCTGCAGGTTTTGGAGCTATCGAAGGATTCATCCAAGCCCTAAATATTGCATAACCAATATAAAGTCCTGCTAACATTAATCCTGGGAAAATTGCAGCTGCAAATAATCGTAAAGGCGACAATTGGGCAATTACAGAATAGACAATCAACATAATGCTAGGTGGAATTAAAATCCCTAGACAACCTCCTGAACAAATAATTCCAGATGCAAATTTTTTATCATAACCAGCTTTAATCATTGCTGGCCAAGCGAGAAGACCCATTAACGTTACTACTGCTCCTATGATACCTGTAGCAGTTGAAAATAGTGCACAAGTAATAAGTGCAGCAACTGCCATTGAAGCTGGAAGTTTGTGAGATGCTAATCTTATTGCAAAAAATAACTTTGCAACAATCCCAGCTCTTTCAACTAAATATCCCATAAATAAAAAGAGGGGGACTGCGGTCAACACATTGTTATCCATTACAGTATAAGTATTTTGAACAAAGAGTTGAAATATCCTGTTATCAAATAGATGTTCCATCTTGGTTGGATCAAAATAAGCGTAGTATCCAAAACCTAAACCCATTGCCATTAGAGTGAACGCAATAGGAAAACCTAATAAGACAGCAAATAGAAATATTCCCATCATCATAATTGCTACTTCTGGATTTGTTAAACTAAATAACATCTTCTTTGTTTCCTTGTTGTGAAGTTCTCATTAATACTTTTTCAGTTTCCTCAGCATCACGCTCTGTTCCTCTTTCAGGCCAACTACCTGTTTGAATACAGATGATACATCTAAATACCTCACCAATTCCTTGAAGTGTTAAAAGTGTTCCAGATAATGGTATTAAAGATTTTGCCATATAAATTTGAATTTGTGCAGGACTATTCCAACTTGTTTCTTTAATTTTCCATGCTAGGGCTGCATATTCGTAACCATAAAAAGCTAAAGCAATAACGCCAGGAAAGAAGAAAATAAAATATAAAACAACATCTATCCAAGCTTGTGTTCTCTGAGAAAATAATCTGTATATAACATCTCCTCTAACATGTGCTTCAGTGCATAAAGTATAAGCTCCTGCCATCATAAAAATCGCACCATACATCTGAAGACTAAAATCGAAATTCCATAAGGTTGGGGCATTTAAAGCATACGCCATAAAAACTTCATAGCATGTTCCACCCATCAAAATTACTATACACCACGAGAATGCTTTACCCATTGAGACACTCAAACGATCAGCGAATTTTATGTAAGATCTCATCATAGATATAGACTCTTATTGAATTGTTCTAAATTAATCAAATAAAAAAGGGGGCCGAAGCCCCCTCATTAAAATTTGTAAAAGTTAATTATATCTTAACTTTTGCAATTGGACCAAACTCATTTTCATATGCAAGTTTGTAATTAGGCTGATTCATCAGCAAGTACTTCATTACTCTCTTCGCATAAGATTTTTGAGAATCAACAACTTTCTTAAAGAAAGGATCTTTCTTATTAAAGTCACCAATTACTTTGTCCCAACCTTTTAATTGTTGAGCCAAAATCTCATCTGAAGTTTGGTAAACATTTACTTTATGCTCATTCATTAACTTAGCTAAGTCAGCTGAGTATCTTACTAAAGCTTTAAAGTAGTTATCACTGTTTGCAGCATAAGCAGCATTTTTCAATATCGCTTGGTGCGCAGGTGATAAACTATTGTATGTTTTTTTGTTAACTGGAATCTCAAACATCTCTTGAGATTGGTGGAAGCTTCCTAAGTGATAGTGCTTAGAAACGTCTTGCATACCAAATTGAGAGTCTGAAGTTGGGTTGTTAAACTCAGCAGCTTCAATCAAACCAGTTTTCATAGCTGGCTGAATTTCACCACCTGGTAATTGTCTAACTACCATTCCCATCGCAGTCAAAACGTTAGTCGCTAGACCAACTGTTCTGTACTTCATACCTTTAACATCAGATACTTTTGTTACGTTCTTTTTGAACCAACCAAAAGGCTGTGCTGGCATAGGCATATGGAAAAAACCAATGTAATCGAAACCTACTTTTGCAAGAGTTTCGTCATACAGTTTTCTTCCTCCACCATACTCCATCCATCCCATAACTTCTTGAGATGACATACCGTATGAAGGACCAGTTCCAAATAATGATGCAGCTGGATTTTTACCATACCAATATGCAGTCACCCAGTGACCCATATCTACTACACCAGAACTTACTGCTTGTCCGATTTCTGAAGTCTTTACGACTGCTCCAACTGGTTGAAGATCAATCTTAAGTGTACCTCCAGACATCTCATCTACCATTTTGCAGTAGTCACCGGCCATTTCAAAAAAGATGTTTGCTCCACTTGGCCATGCAGCTTGCATCTTTAAAGTTTTATGACCGCCAGCAGTTGCTATGTTTGGCATTGCAACCGCAGCTGCAGCTACAGCACCAGCTTTAGCAGCAGTTTTAAAGAACTTACGTCTTGAAGATGTTTTCACCTTCAATGATTTATTTTCTTTTGTCATTATTACTCCTATTAAAGTTAATTAACTCGATCAATTTAAGCACAGATTCAATTTAGAGTCTTTCCAAAAAATGGGGTAGATGTCGCAGAATTTAAATTAATTTCAATCTGAAGTAGAATTAATTTACTTTATTTGTGCAATTTCCTGTCTTGAAGAATTCATCAATATTATCTATCGCAAGATTTGCCATAGCAATTCTAGTATCTTTAGTTGCGCTGCCTAAATGGGGTAAAATAAAGGCTGACTTAATCTTTAAGTATCCTGGATTTAAATTTGGCTCATTCTTATAAACATCAAGTCCTGCAGCATAAATTTTTCGTCTATTAAGTGCATCAATCAATGCATCATCATCAACTATATCACCTCTTGCAACGTTAGTGATTACTGCTCCTTTAGGGAAATACTCAACTGTCTCTTTGTTTATCATATTTTCAGTCTCTTTTGTCGCTGGACAACAAATAGATAAAACATCAGACACTGAAAAAAGACTTTTTAAATTGTCATGATAAATGGCACCTTGCTCTTTTTCCTCACTCAGTTTTGACCGGTTATGATAGTGAATAATCATTCCTAATGATTTAGCAATCCTTGCAATTTTTTGTCCAATTCTACCCATTCCTAAAACTCCAAGCCTTGTTCCAGTTAGTTGTTTGCCAATCAGATAATCTGCAGACCATTTCCATCCACCCTCTCTGGCTGACCCAATTCCCTCTGCAGCCCTTCTACAAGCTCCTAATATTAAAAGAATACCAATCTCAGCTGTTGCATCTGATAAAACTTCAGGTGTATTAGTAACTGCAATTCCTCTTTTTTTTGCTGCTTCCAAATCTATATTTCCAAAACCAACTGCAAAATTTGAAATGATTTTTATTGTATCTGGTAACTTATCAATAGTCTCTTTATCCATCTTATCGGTTAAAGAGGATAGTATACCGTCGCAACCTTGACTCATCTCTATAACTTTTGATTGTGAGTATAACTCATCATTAGAATTGAATATTGGGTCAAATGTTTTTGAAGCTTTATCTTCACTTTCTTTGATCAATTTTCTTGTAATCAAAATTTTTTTCATAAAATATTTTTGTTAATTAAGATCAAATATCTTGCCTGGATTCATTATATTATTTTGATCAATGCTTCTTTTAATTAATTTCATAACAGGAATATTGTCTCCATGCTCTTTTAAAAGATATTCTTTTTTATGAAGGCCTACACCATGTTCTCCGGTAATCGTTCCTTTTAGATCTAAGGCCTTTTTTATTAATAAGTCATTAAATTCTCTTATTTTTTTATACATTTCTTTTTTTTCAGGATCAAAAGGTAATAATACATGAAAATTTCCATCTCCAAGGTGGCCTACCATTGGAGCTCTAAGTCCAAACTTTTTAGCTTGTTCCTCTGCATAATTTACACATTCTGTTATATTTGAGATAGGTAAACACACATCTGTTGAATAAACTCTTCCATTATTTATCAAAGCTTTTACAGAATAGTAAACGTCCCATCTTGCTTGCCAGAGTTTATTTCTTTCCTCTAAATCTTTTGCCCACTTAAAAGAGCTTCCATTATTATCTTTAGATATTTCCTCTACTATTTTGATATTTTCATTGTTAGATAATTCTGATCCATGAAATTCAAAAAATAATGTCGGCGTTTCCTCAATATCTTTTAATTTTGAATAATTTATACTTATTCCCATTTGGTCTTTATTTAACATTTCAATTCTTGCGATTGGGACCCCATATTGAATAACTTGTTGCGCAGTTTGAACTGCTTTTTCTAAAGTTGGGAAGTGACAGACAGCTGACATTATACTCTCTGGTATGGGAGAAAGTCTTAATTGAACTTCCGTTATAACTCCTAAAGTTCCTTCCGAACCAATAAATAAATTAGTTAGATTATAACCCGCTGAGGTTTTTTTTGTTCTTCCTCCTGTGTTAATAATATCTCCATTAGGCAAAACAACAGTTAAACCCGTAATTACAGTTTTCATAGTGCCGTATTTAACCGCCATTGTTCCTGAAGCCGATGTTGAAGCCATACCTCCGATCGCTGCATTAGCACCTGGATCAATTGGAAAAAAGACACCGTCCTCTCTAAGATATTCATTTAATTGTTCTTTTGTAACACAGGCTTGCACCCTACAATCGAAGTCCTCAGCATTAACACTTAAAATCTTATTCATTTTTTCAAGGCTTATGGTTATCCCTTTTTCATTACCAACCACGTTACCCTCTAAAGAGGTACCTGTACCAAATGGTACCACAGGAATTTTATGTTCATTACATAGTCTTAATATTTGTGAAACCTCCTGATTAGTTTCTGGGAATACTACAGCTTTTGATAAAATTGGATCATAAGTGTCTTCACCTCTGGCATAATTTGTTCTCGTGGATACAGAAGTTGAAAATCTTCCATTAAAAATTTTTTTTAGCTCAGCCTGTACTTGATCGTTCATAAGAAGTGATATTAATAAATAATGCTAAAAAAATATACCTTATTTAGATAGCATTTTCTTTATATTTTCCAATGCTTGTGAAATATTGTCCCTTGATGCAGCAAAACTAAATCTAACATAATTTTGGCAAGTTTCACCAAAAGCTGATCCGGGAACTATTGCTACTCCTGCTTCATGCATGGCCTTTCTTGCAAACTCTGCACCATTCATACCTGTACCGATCACTTTAGGAAATGCATAAAAAGCTCCTCCAGGTAAACTACATTCTACACCTGGTAAATCATTTAAACCTTTATAAATTAGATCTCTTCTTTGAGTAAATTTTTCCATCATTGCATCAATTGAATCATCTGGCCCATCCAATGCTGCGATACCAGCAAATTGAGCTGCAGCATTAACACATGAAACACTATTAATTAATAATTTATTAACATGTTCAACTAAATGCTCCGGCCAAAAACTCCAACCAAGTCTCCACCCAGTCATTGAGTAAGCTTTGCTCCATCCCTCTAATACAATTAATCTTTCTCTCAACTCAGGATAGTTAAAAAATGTTGGCATTTCTTTTCCATCAAAAATTTGTCTGCTATAAATTTCATCGCTTAAAATTGTTACATGAGGGTGCTTTTTCAGACCATCAGCTAAAACATCTACATCTTTCTTCTCAACAAAGCTCCCAGTTGGATTATTAGGATTTATCAAAATTAACAAACGAGTTTTATCGGTTATCATAGATAATATTTTGTCTGGATCGAATTTCAAATCTTTATTTTCTGTTAAGTCATATGGGACTGAAGTTGAGCCTGTATAGTTAATCATTGACTCATAAATTGGAAAAGCAGGCGTTGGGTGAATAATCTCTGCTCCAGGTTCACCAAAGCATTGGATAGCATAACTCATTGTTGGCTTACCACCTGGCATAATTAAAATTCTCTCAAAATTGATGTCAACATTGTAACGTTTTTTTATCCACCTCGTAACAGCTTGTCGACATTCAGGAATTCCATTCGACATTACATATCCATGATGTCCATCATCAAGTGCTTTCTTAGCTGCTTCAACAACATGTTTTGGGGTTTTAAAGTCTGGCTGCCCCAATCCTAAATGGATCATTGGTTTACCTTGAGCTTCCAATTTTTTCGCCTCTGCAAGGACTGTAAATGCAGACTCGGTTCCTAATCTTTCTAAACTTTTAGCTAGTTTCATAATTTTTATTTTTAAGCCTAATTTCTATAAATTAATTTTGAACTATTCAACTCTTTTAAATTTTTACAACCCATTAATACCATATTTCTATTTATCTCATCGTGCATGTTTTTCAATAAATGCTCAACACCTTGCTGTCCACCTGCGGCTAAAGAGAACAAGAATATTTTTCCAAAACTACAGGCTTTTGCCCCAGCTGCTAAGGCTTTTAGGACGTGTGTCCCTCTCCTTACTCCACCATCTAAGATTATTTCCAACTTATCTCCAACTGCATCTGAAATTGCTTTAATTTGATCAAAGGGTGATCGAGATCCATCCAGCTGACGACCTCCATGATTTGAAATCATAATTGCAGTGCAACCAATATCAATTGCTCTTTTTGCGTCATCAACACTCATGACTCCTTTTAATGCAAAAGGACCATTCCATTTTTTAACGCAGTACTCTGCATCTTTCCAATTCATTGAAGGATCATATTGCTCATTAATATATTCTATAACAGATTTAGCAATGTTAGTCCCTTTATCAGTCTTTGATGCCACATTAGCTAGTTTAAATTTTCCATGTGTTAAATAATTAAAAACCCAACTAGGATGTGATGCAAAACTCATTAAACTTTGCAAAGTCAATTTAGGTGGTGTTGTAAATCCGGTTCTATGATCTCTCTCTCTATTTCCTGCAACTAATGTATCAACCGTTAAACACATTCCATTAAATCCTGATCTTTTACATCTATCTATTAAATCATCTGTTATTGATTGATCCTTGTGCACATACAATTGGAACAATTTTGGCCCACCAGAAATATTTGAAATCTCTTCTATAGTATTGTTTGCCATTGTTGACATACTATAAAAAGTTCCAAATTTTTCAGCTGCTCTAGCTGAAGCTTTGTCTCCGTCATGGTGGTATAATCTTTGCATTGCACAAGGAGATAAAAAAATTGGCATATCAATTTTTTTGCCAAATATGGTGGTTGATAAATCTGGCTTACCAACACTTGCCAGGATATTTGGAACTAAATCACATTGGTTAAAAGCCTCAGTGTTTCTTTTTAAGGTCGTCTCATCATCGGAACCGCCGTCAATATAATGAAAAATCGGTGAGGGAAGTTTTTTTTTTGCTAGATTTCTAAAATCATTAAAATTATAGCAATCTTTTAAAGCCACTATTTTCTGAATCTTAAATTACTTCTATTTAGATCACTAATCTTAGTGCACCCCATAAGTTTCATATCACGTACTAGTTCAGCTTTATATTTTTCTAAAGCTCTTTCGACACCTGCTTGACCTCCGGCTGCTAAAGCATAAAGATATAATCTTCCACCTGAACAGGCCTTAGCACCTAATGATAATGCTTTAAGCATATGAGTACCTCTATGAATTCCACCTTCACAAATGACATCTAATTTATCACCAACTGCATCAACAATTTCTGCAAGTTGATCAAAAGGCGCTCTAGATCCATCTAGCTGTCTTCCGCCATGATTTGATACCATTATACCTGTGCATCCTATGTCTACTGCTCTTTTTGCATCTTCAACACTCATAATTCCTTTGAGAGCGAAATGACCCCCCCATTTAGAACAAAGATTTTCAGCATCTTTCCAATTCATAGATTGATCCAGCATAGTTGAAAAATAATTTCCAATTGATGAGTTAACATCGGTACCTTCTTTCACAAAATCTTGTAAATGAGGTAATTCAAACTTACCTTTTGTTAGATAATTTATTCCCCACATCGGCTTAGTAGCAAAACTATATAAACTTGCTAAAGTTAACTTTGGTGGAGAGGTAAATCCTGTTCTTAAGTCTCTCTCTCTATTTCCTCCAGTAATAGTATCAACTGTTAAGGCCATCACATCAAAATTTGCTGCTTTAGCTCTTTCCAAACAAGAGTCGTTTAAACCCCTATCTTTATGAAAATAAAACTGAAACATTTTAGGTGTATCAATCATTGAAGAAATTTCCTCAACACTAACTGTGGCTAGAGCAGAGACACCAAACATTGTATTAAATTTTTTTGCTGCTTTTCCAACTGCTCTTTCTCCATCGTAATGAAAAAGTCTCTGTAAAGCTGTTGGTGATAAATAAAAGGGTAAATCTAATTTTTTTCCAAATATCGTAGTAGACAAATCAACTTCTTCAACTCCTCTCAAAACATTAGGAACTAAATCCACATCATCGAATGCACTAGTATTTCTAGCATATGTAACTTCATCATCTGCTGCACCATCAATATAATGAAAGATTGGCGATGGTAACCTTCTTTGAGCTAATTTTCTAAAATCACTAAAGTTGTGACAATCTTTTAAATTCATGGTTTCTCTTAAAACTTTTTGAGGAAATTAAACATATAACTATTTGCCCCAGGATTTTTATCCCCTAAACTTGCATTAGATACATGATTATATGATACGGCAAAATTTGTTGTATCAGTGGTTTTGTAAGAAAGCTGTAATTCTGACTTAAATTCAAGAAGATGCCCAAGGTCCTTTCCATCTCCTTCATGGTAAAGTCCGGGAGTAAAGCTTGGAGTTAAAAAAAATGGGCCCATGTTCATATTCCACTCAACACCTGTATAAATATACGCAGCGGAATTTGCAGTTATGAAACCTCCGCTAACTGGTGAAATATTTCCTAGAAATGTATTTCTATTTAAATTTTCATTTTGATGCTGAAAACCTAACAACATCGATTTTTGGTTATCATCACTAAAATCAAAATTCCCAAGGTATAAATTAAATTGATGATTGTTATCATCAATATCTGTATCTCCCAATAATTTTGAAGGCAAAGTCAAAATTAACAAAACTAAAAAAATTCTCTTTAAAATCATTTTACCTAACTAAGATTATTTTTTATTATAAAACCTTTTGATGATTATTGCACCACCCGCTAAGAATATCAAGATAGGCAATAACCACAAAAAATAGGTATTTCTATTGAAAACTGGATCGTACAATATCCATTCTCCATATTTCATTTTTAAAAAACTATAAATTTGTTCCTCGCTCAAGCCTTGTTGAATTTTATTTTTAATAACCAACTTTAGACTTATCGCGAATTCTGAATCTGAGTCATACACTGACTGGCCTTGACAAATCAAACATCTTAAATTTTTAGATATTTTATTTTCAGTTTTAATTTCATCTGCCTTTAAGAGATTGAAATTCAAAATTATACTTATAATCAAAAATATTGGAATAAATTTCATCTAATTATTTTCTCAATTTCTAATAGGTCCTTATTGTTTATTGGTCCAATAAATCTTTTAATAATTTTATTTTGATGTACTAAAAAACTTTCTGGCACCCCGTAAGCACCCCATTCAATTGATGCTGTACCATCCTTATCTAATACAATTATATTGTAAGGATTTCCCAAATCTTTTAAAAAACTTGAAGCATTTTTAAAGTTATCTTTATAATTAAATCCTATCAATTCTATTCTTTCATCTTTTTTTAGTTTCATTAAAAATTTATGTTCTTCCTTACAGGGGACACACCATGATGCCCATATATTCATCAAATAATACTTATTATCTACAAAAATTTTTTCTGAAATAATAATAGAATTGTTCTCAAAAGACTTTAACTCAAATGATGGAACTTCTTTTTTTAGTTTGGTGTTCGGAATATAAATATTTGAATTTTTTAATCCCTTGAAGAAAATTACAAAAGTAATTAAAAAAATAAAAATTAAAATTAGTGGAATAAATTTAGACTTCATATCTTTTTTTAAAAAAACTTAAAAAACCACCGAAACTTATTAATATTACTGAAACCCATATCCAAATCATGAAAGGTTTAACTTGATATCTTATATTGAAGTATTCCTGGTTCTGGACATAATTCATCGTCATAAATTTATCTGTGAGTAAGTTTGTTTTTATATCAGCCTCGCTCGTAATTATATTTGGTTGATTATATATTCTTAACTCAGGATTGAGGATATCTGATGAGCCATCCAAATTTTGTACACTAAATTTTCCTATAATTGCTTTGAAGTTTTTTTCATCTTCTTGCTCAATGTTCTCAAAGTTTATCGTGAATTTTTCGGTCTCAAAAGTTTCACCAATTTTTAGGTTGGTAATTACCTCATTAGAAAAAATATTATTAAATAAAATACTTAGAATTAATAAGCTAAAACCAAAATGAGCAATGTTCTGGGATAAATTTCTAAATCTTTTGACAAAAAATTCTCTAGAAGTAGAAAAAAATAAAAAGAAAGCAGAAGTAACTAAAATTGTGTTAATCAAGAAATTTATATCAAATTGTTTAATTATTACTGCTGATAACAAAAAAGATATTATTAAAAATATGGTCATGTAAAACTTATCTTTAAAATCTGATTTAACCCAATTAAGATTTGGTCCAATTGCCATAGCTATTAAAAATGGAATTAAGAAAGGCAATATGAGCTTGTTATAAAAAGGTGGGCCAACGGATATTTTATTTGTGGTTATAACTTCTAAAAATATTGGATAAATTGTCCCTATTAAAACTACTGATAAAAAGTACATCATAAACCAATTATTTACTAAAATAGATGTCTCCTTGCTTAGCCAAAAAAAATTATTTTCTAATTTTTCTTTCTCTGAATGAAAAAAAATGAAAATAAAAATTGATAAAAAAATAAGCGTAAAAAGAAAAATTAAAATAAATAAACCTCTCTCTGGATCATTGGCAAATGTATGAACTGAATTTAAAATTCCAGATCTTACTAAAAAAGTACCACTCATACTCAAAGCAAAAGTTGCAATTGACAGTATCATGGCCCACGAAGTTAATATTTTCTTTTTCTCCAAAACTAAAATACAGTGAAGTAAAGTTGTTAGTGCAAACCATGGCATTAAAGATACATTTTCAACTGGATCCCAAAACCAAAAACCTCCCCAACCTAATTCATAATATGCCCAAATAGATCCAAGTAAAATTCCTAATGTAAGAAAAACCCAAGATGCTAAAACCCATTGTTTAATATGCTTTGCCCATTCTTTTGAAACATATGAGGTAACCATGGCAGCAAGAGCTGACGAGAAAATTATTGAAGAACCTACATAACCTAAATATAAAATTGGTGGATGTATTGCTAAAGCAGGGTCTTGTAAAATTGGGTTCAAGCCTAAACCCTCATTTGGTGTTGGAAAAATATAATTAAACGGGCTTGAAGTCTTAATCAAAAAAATAAAAAAACCTACAATTATTATTTGTTGAAATAATAAGGTAAAAATTCTGTACTTTTTTGGCTGCTGATTAGATTTAATTAAAAAAATTGAAATAAACAAAGTTAATACTAGCAACCATAGCAATAAACTACCCTCATGATTACCCCAAGTTCCTGAGATTTTATAAAATAATGGTTTGGTTGTATGAGAGTGATTAAAAACAGTTTCGTTGCTAAAATCTGAGTTAATAAAAGAGATAATTAATCCAAAAAAACTTATGACTACAAAAAAAAATTGAATAAATGTAAAAGTTATTATTTTTTTATCTAAGATTTCAGCATCTTTTAAATTTTTAACTGAAAAAAAAATAATTAAAATTGAAAAAAGAAGTCCAAAACTTAATGAATAAGAACCTATTAAACTCGCCAAATTTATTTCTCCTCTAATGCTGCCTTAACTTCTGGCGGCATATAATTTTCATCATGTTTAGCCAAAATTTTTGTAGCTAAAAAGAAATTTTTATCTTTTAAATATCCCTCAGCAACAACACCCTTCTCCTCAGCAAAAAGATTCGGTACGACCCCAGAATAAACAACATTTATCTCGTTTTTAAAATCTGTAACAATAAATTTAATTTCTTTTGAAATCATAGTTATAGAGTCTTTTTTAACCATTCCACCTATTCTAATTTTCTTTTTACCAATTTCACTTAAAGTTTTAATTTCTGTTGGAGACTTAAAAAAAATAACGTTTTCCTCTAAAGACTTAACTAATAAAAAGACAGATAACGCTAAAGTTGTTATTATTAATAATATAAAAAAAAATCTTAATTTAACTTTTCGGCCATACATGTTTCAAAAGTTAAATGTTTGAAGTATTTGACAAAATTTCTTTATTTATACTTTGAGATTTTGCAAAAGCTGCTCTCTCAGAATTTAAAGATCCAAATTTTGCTAAAAATTTATTTTTTTCTTTTTTGTATTGAATTTTGATAACTAAAAAAAGTGTCAAAAAACTTAATAAAGTAAACGAAAATGCTGACCAAACATACAGTCCATATCCATTCATAAAAAATAAATTTTCAATCATAATCTATCTAACCCTTTATTCTTAATTTTTATCAGTTCTGTATTATATTTCATTAAAAAAATCAGTAGAGAAAATAGGGCAAATGCCGCAGTCATTGTCATTAATGGAAACAACATTGATATGTGAATTGAAGACTTCGAGAGTATGTTGATTGAAGCTGGTTGATGCAATGTATTCCACCAATCTACTGAATACTTAATTATAGGAACATTAATAATTCCTAAAATTGTGATAATTGATGTAACTTTAAATGCTTTGTCATTATCTTCAAAAATTCTCCATGCAACAAGATACATTATGTAAAACAGTGCTAGTATTAACATTGAAGTTATTCTTGCGTCCCAAGCCCACCAAGTTCCCCATGTGGGTTTACCCCATATGGAACCAGTGACAAGAGCTATTATATTAAATACTAACCCAGAGGGTGCCAAACTTTTTGCGATTAAAAAAAAATTTCTTATTTTAAAGATGTATCCAACTATGGATAAAAAAGTAATAGCTGAAAAAATTCCAAGCGAAATCCAAGCTGCTGGAACATGAACATACATTATTCTGACAGAGTGACTTTGCTTATAATCCTCAGGAGATAATATTAATGCCTCTGTTAATCCTATTGAAAGAATGACAATAAATAAAAATAATACATACTTAGGAGCTTTTGATGTTATTGAAAAAATTTTATTCGGTTCAAAATATTTAAACATATATGAGATTATATTTATTATGAAAAAACTGCCTGATCAAGAATGCCAGAGGGAGATAATAACGAAGGGTAAATAAGTAGCACCCTTGATCAGAATTAACCTCATAAAAGCAAATTGCTGTGTCAAAGGTTTGAGCTAAATGTGTTAAAAAAGTGATTTATTTAATTAGATAGCTTAAAATAGCTAGATCCCTTTTTCCCAGAGAAAATTTCTTCAATTAAAGGATGTTTAATTGGTTCATCTGAGTCATCAACAAGAAGATTTTGCTCAGAAACGTATGCCTCGTATGTGATTTCATCATTTTCAGCTAACAGATGATAAAAAGGCTGATCTTTTCTTGGTCTTACATTTTTTGGTATCGATTGATACCATTCTTCTGAATTATTAAATTCAAAATCAACATCATAAATTACACCTCTAAAGTCGAAGTGTTTATGTTTCACTATATCTCCAATTGAAAATTTAGCTTTTTGAATTGCCATTACATTTAGTATGGGTATTTAAAAACAAAAATCAATAAGAAAAATTAAAAGTTTCTATGAAAATATTATTTATGTTAATATCTCACCTGTGAACAAATCTTTTTTAAAGTTTTTAACAGATTTTGGACCTCTAGTAATTTTTTTTTACTACTACTACGATAGTGGAAAAGACTTAAAAATTGCAATTCCTCCATTTATTGTTGCGACAATAATTGCATTAGCTATTGTTTGGTTTTTAGAAAAAAAAATACCAAAGATTCCTTTGTTAAGTGGAGTTTTAATTACTTTATTTGGAGGCTTAACAATTTACTTTGATAATCCAGTTTTTATCTATGTCAAACCAACAATTATAAATATTCTCTTTGCATTCGCTCTGATATTTGGAAGGTACTTTACAAATGAACCTGTTTTAAAAAAATTAATGGGTAACTCTGTCTCTCTAACTGATGAAGGGTGGGAGATATTAAATAAAAGATGGATATATTTCTTTTTTGGTCTAGCTATTCTAAACGAAATAGTTTGGCGAACTCAATCTGAAGAATTTTGGGTAAATTTTAAAGTATGGGGACTATTACCAATTACATTTATATTCACTGCTTTTCAAATAGGTTTAATAAATAAGTATAAAACAAATGAATAATAATCTACGTCTAATAATCAATAATGTTAATAAAAAGAATATTGAAGAAAAACATTTTTTTGAAAAAGATGAATTAAAGATTATTTTAGACTTATACGCTAAAATGGTTTCTGAAGGATCATGGAAAGACTATGGACTTAATATTTCAAGCAAACAAGTTGGTTTTAGTGTTTTTAAAAATACTACAGAAAATGCTCTGTATAAGATTTGCAAAAATTTTAAGCCAAAAAATAAAAATCTTAAATACTTAATTACCGATGCAAATGGAAAAATATTTAGAAATTCGTCTGATTTAAATAATCTATTGAAAAATATTAATTGGAAAAAACTTTAAATTATCTTCTTTGACCAAAAAGTCTTAGCAACATGATAAATAAATTAATAAAGTCTAAATAAAGCGTTAATGCACCCATTACAGCTTTTTTGCCCATTAATTCACCCGTGTCACTAGCTGCATACATGTTTTTAATTTTTTGTGTGTCATAAGCAGTAAGTCCTACAAAAATTAAAACACCCAAAATAGAAATTACGAAATACATCATTGAAGACTTCATAAATATGTTAACTATTGATGCGATAATAATACCAATTAAACCCATCATTAAAAAAGATCCTAATTTTGTTAGGTCTCTTTTTGTTGTATATCCATATATGCTCATTGCTCCAAAAGTTGCAGAACAAATGAAAAATACTCTTGTGATACTCATGCCAGTATAAACTAATAAAATTGACGAAAGAGACAGACCCATTAATGCAGCAAAAATCCAAAAAGTTGTTTGCGCTTTAGCTGCACTCATTTTATTAATACCAAAGCTCATGTAAAACACGATTCCAAGCGGAGCTAACATTACTAGCCATTTTAGCCCTGACATATAGATCGCGTTACCCACTTGAGTTAGTCCAACTATAGATCCTGAGCTATCAGTCACAACTGACATTTTGAAAGTTATAAGGGCAATTATCCCTGTCATAAGGATTCCCGTTGCCATGTAGTTATATACTTTTAACATGTAGGCTCTTAAGCCTTCATCTGTTACTGCTGTTGATTGTTGTGCAGCCTCTTTTGCTCTGCCTAGTATACCTTTTTTATTAAATTCCATGAAGTAATATATATAATCTTTTATTAATTATTCAAGATATCAAAAAAAACAATAAATGACTAATATTGTAAAATATTAATGAATTATAAAAAATTAGGAAATACTGATCTAGATGTAAGTACAATTTGTCTCGGTACAATGACCTGGGGTGAACAAAATTCAGAGAAAGAGGGTTTTGAACAAATGGATTTTGCTTTAAGCCAAGGAGTAAATTTTTGGGATACGGCTGAAATATATTCAATTCCAATGAGAGAAGAAACCTATGGAGAAACTGAAAAAATAATTGGTAATTGGTTTCAAAAAACAAAAAAAAGGAATGACATTATTCTTGCTACTAAAGTTTGTGGAAACACGTCGAACAAATATATTAGAGGTGGTGGAAATAGTTTTGGTAAAAAAAAAATTAAAGAAGCACTAGATGAAAGTTTAAGGAGATTAAAAACAGACTATATTGATTTATATCAACTTCACTGGCCTGAAAGAAGCACAAATTTTTTTGGTGATTACGGTTATGAGCATAACGAAAATGATAAAGATTGGACACCTTTTGAAGAAATTTTAGAAAGTTTAAAAAAATTTATTGAACAAGGAAAAATTAGATATGTAGGTTTATCGAATGAAACTGCTTGGGGTTTATCAAAATTTCTTGAACTCTCAAAGATGAAAGGGCTTCCAAAAATGATGTCTGTCCAAAATCCTTACAACTTACTAAATCGAACGTATGAGGTTGGTTTAGCCGAAATTTCCATTAGGGAGCAAAGCGGATTATTGGCTTACTCTCCATTGGCGTTTGGATATTTAACAGGAAAATATAGAAATAATAAATTACCAGCAAAATCAAGAATGCAATTATTTAAAAATTTTAACAGATATAAAAATGAAAATGGTCAAAAAGCCATTGATGAATACTACAAAATTTCAAAAAAATATAATTTAGATTTTACTCAAATGTCTTTAAAATTCTGTGAAATTCAACATTTCACAACTAGTGTTATTATTGGGGCAACGACAATGGAACAGTTGAAAACAAATATAGAAAGTGTAAATGTAAATTTAAACAGCGATATAATAAATGATATTAATAAAATTCAACAGAAATACCCTAATCCATGTCCATAACTAAAAAATTTATCTTCACATTTTTATTTTTTATCATTCCAATTTCATTTAGTTTAGCTGATATAAAAAAAGTTGGTAAGTTCAAAGATTGGGAAACATTAGTAATCCAAGAAAGTTCTGGTAAAGTTTGTTTTGCTCAATCTACCCCTGTTTTACAAGCACCAAAAACAAATAAAAGAGATGCTAGATTATTTGTTACTTTCAGACCGAATGAAAAAATTTCTAATGAAATAAGTGCAACTGCTGGATATGAATTTAACAAAAATAATACTGTTTTAGCAACTTCAGGAAATAACAAATTTAAATTTGATATTAAACAACAGGGTTTTGCTTGGATGACGAGTAATAAAAAAGAAAAAATAATGGTTAAAGTTATGAAAAAAGGATCAAGAATTATGGTTACTGGTTACAATGAAAAAGGTTCACAAACCATAGATCATTATTCATTATTAGGATTCACAAAGGCCTACAATTCTGCAAAAAAAGCTTGCAGTTAATTAATGAAATCAAAAAAAAGAATTGTCTTAGCTTATTCTG
Source organism: uncultured Pelagibacteraceae bacterium (assembly GCA_902571015.1). Taxonomy (GTDB): domain Bacteria; phylum Pseudomonadota; class Alphaproteobacteria; order Pelagibacterales; family Pelagibacteraceae; genus Pelagibacter. The sequence goes on from CACGAC010000001.1 coordinate 187,322, forward strand.
GTGGCTTAGATACATCTATAATTCTAAAATGGCTTCAAGAAAATTATAACGCAGAAATCATTTGTTACACTGCTGATATAGGGCAAGAGATTGATCGAAAAAAAATAATCAATAATGCTAAAAAATTTGGTGTTAAAAAGATCATAATTAAAGATTTAAAAAATCTTTTCGTTAAAGATTACGTTTTTCCAATGATGCGAGGTAATGCGATTTATGAGGGAGTTTATTTATTAGGAACTTCTATAGCAAGACCATTAATCGCAAAAGACCAGATAAGAGTCGCAAAAAAATTTAAAGCATACGCAGTATCTCATGGAGCAACTGGAAAAGGTAATGATCAGGTCAGATTTGAGTTAGGTTATCACTATTTTGGCCCAAAGATAAAAGTTGTTGCACCCTGGAGAATTTGGAAATTAAAATCTAGAAGCGATTTAATTAATTATGCAAAAAAACATAAGATACCTATCCCCAAAGATAAAAAAGGTGCACCCCCTTTTTCTGTTGACGATAATTTATTTCATACCTCAACTGAGGGTAAAATTTTAGAGAACCCAAAAAATTCAGCTCCAGAATTTATTTTCCAAAGAACAACTTCCCCTGAAAAAGCACCGAATAAACCAACTTTTATTTCAATTAATTTTAAAAATGGTGACCCTGTTGGAATAAATGGAAAAAAATTAAATCCTGAAAACATTCTTACCAAATTAAATTTTATTGCTGGAAAAAATGGCATAGGAAGAGTTGACCTCGTTGAAAATAGATTTCTTGGAATTAAATCAAGAGGAGTTTATGAAACACCGGGTGGAACACTTTTGATTCATGCCCATAGAGCTATTGAGTCAGTGACATTGGATAAAGAAACAATGCACAAAAAAGATTTGATTATGCCAAGATATGCCGAACTGATTTATAATGGTTATTGGTATTCAAAAGAGAGATTTAAATTGCAAAAAATTATTGATCAAAAAAGAAATAAGGTGAATGGGTCAGTAAAACTTAAACTATACAAAGGGAATATTACTATTCAATCTAGAATTACAAAAAGTAATGCATACTCAATGAAAAAAGTTTCTTTTGAAGAAAATAAAACATTTAATAAATCTAATGTTGAAAGATTTATTAATTATCACAAGAAAAAACTGAGATATTAATAAGTTTTAGGACAATTTATAGTTTGTTAAATTTATTTTTAGCTATATCTTAGAATTATGGAATCACTTAAAAATTGGATGAGAGATACGGCAAACATTTTGTTTGATGACAGTAAAAATGATCTCCGATCTCTTCCTAAAACTGTTAGGTTGCAAATTTTATTAGTTTTAAGCTTTATATGGACCACAGTTTTTAGTTTATATGTTTTTTCTTACACAACTTTTGTTTTTGGTTGGACTGGTCTTTTTTTAGCTCACATTGGTTTAATCTTTGCCGTGTATATGACCTTTAAACATTTTCATAGAGCAGAAGAAAATTCAGCTAGTGTTTTTAAAACAAAAAATTTTGACCCTTTTAAAATAATGGTTCTTGTTTTTGTGATTGTATTTATATTTGTTTTTTCAAAAGGTATTGAAGTATTAACAAGTCCGAATCCATATTCTTATTCAATTCCTTATGAAGGTTCTTCAAAATCAGTGTTTGAAAAATGGTTGCCTTTTAGTAAAGATAAATAATGGAAAAAATAGCAAAAAATTTACAGCTTATTTTAATGGTTATCATTTTAATAAGTACAGTTATTGCAGTCGGTATAGAGATGTACAAAATGTTTGAGAATAGATCGGTAACTTTAGCTGATTTATTATTAATGTTTCTTTACCTAGAAGTGCTAGCAATGGTAAGAGTTTTTTGGAACCAACAATCAATTAGTATTACCCTTCCTTTATTAATTGCAATTACTGCTTTAGCACGATTTATTATTCTTCAAGGTAAGGAAATGGATCCAACAGCATTAGTTTATGAAGCTATTGCCATTGTTCTAATTGCTGGTGCAATTGTTATTTTAAGATTAAGACATAGCGACAAGCTTGGTTTAAAGAAAAAAAAATCAAAATAAATCAAAATGAAATTTGAAGCCTCAAAGGCTGCGGCCTTAAATAGATTAAATAATTTTGTAGAAAAAAATCTTTCTGAATATTCCAAACTAAGAAATTTTGATTTTGGTCCGGAAAAGAGAACAAATATATCTGGTTTATCTCCATATATTACTCATGGAGTTATCAACGAGAAAGAAGTTATTGAAAAATCACTTAGCAAGTTTTCTTTTTCAAAAAATGAAAAATTCATTCAAGAAGTTTTGTGGCGAACATATTGGAAGGGTTGGTTAGAATTACGACCAAACGTTTGGACAGATTACATAGTTGAGTTAAATAAAATTCGAGAAGAATATAAAGATAACCAAAATTACAAAAATGCAATAGATGGAAAAACCAATATTGAATGTTTTAATTTTTGGGTAACAGAGCTTAAAGAAAATAATTATTTACATAATCATACTAGAATGTGGTTTGCTAGTATTTGGATTTTTACATTAGAATTACCCTGGCAATTAGGAGCAGAATTTTTTATGCAACATCTTTACGATGGTGACTCTGCATCTAATACTCTTGGTTGGAGATGGGTAGCTGGAATTCAAACACAAGGAAAACACTATTTAGCGAGCGAGTGGAATATTAAAAAATTCACTAATAATAGATTTAATAGTATTAAATTAAACGAAAACGCTCCTCCAAAAATTTCTGAAAAAACTTACTCAATAGTTAAACAAGATTTTAGCAATAAAAATATAGATGATGAAAATCTTTTTATTTTTGAAAATAGTTTATCATTTGAAACCACAGATTTTCAAAATCATAAATTTAAAAAAATCTACATAATTTCAAATAAAAATGAAAATAGATCTATCAAACTAAGTGAAAAAGTTATTAAATTTAAAGCTCTTTTAGTAGATGATCAAAAACAAAGATTAGAAAATAATTCTATCACTTGTGAAGTGGTAGACATAAGTGAGATTAAAAATATAAACGAAAAAATTACAGCGTTATATCCAACAGTCGGTGAAAACCTGGATTATTTAAATTTAAATAATTTAAAAATAGATTTTTTATATAGAAAACTCGATCAATATTCATGGCAGTATTGTAATAAAGGTTTTTTTAATTTTAAAAATTATATTCCTAAAATAATTACAACTTTTAATTAAAACCACCTAAACATTCCGATGATACCTGCTGTAGCATAAAAGAATTGCAAAAATAATATTCCTCTGTGACCACCCCTATAGGCCCAAATTCCAATTAAAATTGCGGAAATAAGTAACAAACAAAAACCAAAAAATTCTATGCCAATATTCATAGCTACAAATAATGAATATAGTATTGCAGTTATAACTCCTGCCCATTCAAAAATTTTATTATTCATACTTTTTATTCGTTTTCCAGCTTGAATTTTTTTCTATTATAAATTTTTTTTTTATTTTTTACTATTTTATTTCTGAGCATTGGTGAGCTTAATAATTTAGCCATTGGATTTTTCTTCTTTAATTTTTTTCTTTTTTTGCTCATATGAGTTTTTAAAATTAGTATACAAAATTTATCTTGCCAATTTTATGAAAATATCACCCATGCCAGCATCTAAATTTTCTAAAGGTGTATTGTTTCTTAAATTACAATACCTACCAGTAACTTGGTGGCTTTTAACAAAATCTATTTCATTTTTTTCACAAATTTTTCCATTATGCAACAAACCTATAACTATTTGATCATCAAGACTATACACCTCTGATTTATTAATTTTTTTACCATCACAAAAATAATCTTTATTTACTCTGTTTGGAAAATCATTTTTACCACAAGGATTTTTTATTGTTAAAACATAAAATTCTTTCAAGCCATCTTTAAATTCATATTTCATTTTTTGAGTTTCAGAGTACTTCATAAGATCACATGAACATGGAACACAACATCTATAATAATTTCCACAAATTTTTTTTCGAGTTTTAGTTTCTTCAATAAATAAAAATTCTGAGTCGCTATTTGGATCAATCAAAGATCCGGAAACTGCGCAGTATAATTTATTAAATTCAATAAAATCTTTATAAGTAATTTTTTTATCTATAATATATTTAAAAAACTTGGGTCCTGCTGCGTTTCTATTTTTATCAGGGAATATTCTTGACCAATCTGTAATAAGCTCCTTGTGATAGTTTCTTTCTTCAGCAAATGATTTAAGTTGAAATAATATTAAAAATATTATCAAAGATAGATTTAAAAATTTTTTCATTTTTGCTTTATAGTGATTGTTTGATTTAACTCACTTACATTGAATAATTTTTTTGTTCCATTTGTCCATTTAATTTCTACTTTAAAATTTTTTTCATTTTTTCTAATTCCATAATGTGCCACAGGCTCCATTTGACATAAATAACCAGATCCTGCATCAATGGTTTTAGAATGCTTTCTTTTATTAGTTATTAATGTTACCGTAGCTCCTCTCGCTGGAGCACCATATTTATTTAATGGTTTAATTCTTAGGTATTTATTTTCTTTGTTTACTTTTGCTTTATACAAAGTTAATGGTTGTTCTTTACTTTCACCGCGAGCAACTAACAATTCTAAAACTCCATCATTATCGATATCTGCAACTGCTGCCCCAGTTCCATACCCATTAGCTTCGAGACCAACTTGAAAATTTATCTGTTCAAATTTTCCATTATCTTTAATACGAAATAATTTGTTTGGTTCTGCTATATTGTTCATAAAAACTTCATCGAAACCATCGTTATCAAAATCTGCAGAAATAATTGTTCTTATTCTAGACGGTTTATCAAAAGCCTTGTTTCCTATATCTTTAAATTCTCTATTTTCCAAAATCCAAGCTCTATGATACCCTAGCCAATTACCACTTAAAATATCCAATCTACCACGATAATATATGTCTGATAGAGCTGTGCCTCTACCGTTTTGGATAGCGTCATCTATTCTATAATCAAATGCTACATCTTCGAAATTCCCATTATTATTTTTAAAAAGAAAATTTGCTCCTCTCTCATTTGCTGCAAAAATATCTGCTCTATCTGTCAAGATATGTCCTGATACCACTGCTCTTCCGCCAGTAATATTATCAAGATTTAGATTCTGAGCCTTATCTTTAATTGATTCATTTTCAATCTCATAAAATCTCGATGGCCCTCCGTAATTTGCTACATAAATTCCATATTCACCATCTCCCTTTCTATCTACACAAGCCACAGATCTTCCTGCTGTTAAATTTAAATTTTCTTTATTTTTTTCTAATTCAAATAAATCAAAATAATTATTATCTCTCATATCCAATAATCTATCTGAATATTTTTTTGTTCCACTATAAGTATCAGTATTGAGAAAATATATTTCTTCAAATCCATCTTTATCTATATCGCAAGCAGCAACACCAATTGTCCTTCTGAACTCATCAGAAAATTTTTTTTGATTTACAATGTTTATCAATTTTCCATTTTCATATGATAAGGCTAAATTCAAATAACCAAACCCAGTGACTATAAAATCGAAATTTCCATCTTGATTTAAATCGGTGACAGAAATTCCATAACTAAGTCTTTTAGGATTATCAACAATTTGGCTGGTAATATCTTCAAAAAAATCAGCGTGCAGATTATTGGGGGTTAATATAAAAAATAAGACTACCACTTTTTTTAAATTATTAATTATTTTAATTTTCATTTTTTTAAATTCATATTTTTTTGCTAGAACATCTTTTTGAGCAATATTTAACTCTTTCCCAATTTAACTTCCATTTGCTTCGCCAGATAAAAGGTCTTTTACAGACAGGGCAAATTTTTGAGGGAAGGTTTTTTTTTGTCAATTTGATAAAATTTTAAATACTTTATATGGGACTCTATATCCTGGAAATGAGGCCACATCACCTGTAATTACTGTTTTAGGATTCCATCCAAAACAAAATATAACGAAAAAAAATATAAAGAATTTTCCTTTTATTTTATAAAAAAAAGATTTATTCAATTTTTCAAAATTTAATAAAAATTGATTATCAATTAATAATTTAAAGTATATCAATGCTAAAATTACATAGGTTATATTAACCCATCGACCCCAATCATATGCCATAGCGAACAGTACAGGCACTGGTGATAAACAAATTAAGAATAGTGTTAGTGGATTTTTAAAATATCTTACAAATAATAAATTATTATTTTTGAGATAAGAATTTCTAATCAATGTAAATAATGGAAAAAAACCAATTAATATGATTAAAAAATATCTAAGAAATACTTCAAATGAATATTTTCCAAAATTGCCTTCAAATTGTTGTAAAATCGTAGATTTTGATCCAAGTAAAGCGCATGACATATAACAGTGTTCTCCAAACTCATTTAACAATGTTGATCCCATAAGCAAATGTTCCTCTTTTGTTAAAGGATCTAATATAAAAATAATCGCAATTATTACACTTGGAAGAAAAGAAAATAGTATCCTCACAAAATTCAAATCAAATTTTTCAATTTTGTTATCAATAATTTCAAAAACTAAAATTATTGGAAAAAAAAATATGATTGGTTCCCAAACTAAAATGCTAAAAACAGTAAAGATAACAAAAGTAATTGTTTTAAATTGACTAACTCTTGGCACAAATGAGTAAATTATAAAAAACGAAAAAACAATAATTTCTTTACGAGCTAATACCTCAATTTCAGCAATTGGGTATAAAATAAATATTGGGGTAAAAATAGACAAAATAACAACTCTCTCATATTTTAAATTTTTTAAGAAATTATATAAAAGAAAAAAATACAATGAATATATGAAGCACTGCATTAAGAATATTGTAAATCTCAATTCTGAATTGAAGAATCTTGAAAATTCAATTGCTAACTGTCCAATAATACCTCTTTTAGTAAATCCTCCTTCATAATTTATCAGCCATTCAGAAATCGTTGAATCATTTCCCACTTGATATTTAATAGATAAAAAAAAATATGAGAAACCCAACAAAATAGTCAAATAAAAAAACAGATGTTTGTTTAGTTTTTTTTCCATTTATTTATAACTTGATCTTAAATACACTACCAGATCCAATAACAAATGATTGATGAAAAAGAAATATTAATTTTTACAGCAAGTTATAATGAGGCTGAAAATATTGAGAAACTCATAAAAGGAATAAAAAAGTGCCTACCATTATCCTCGATATTAATTGTTGACGATAATTCTCCCGACAAAACACAACAAAAAATAATAGAGTTAAAAAAAGAGATTAAACAAATTAACTTAATTGTTAGAGAGAAAAAAATGGGATTAGATACGGCTCATAAACTAGCCTATGAATTTGCTGTCAAACAGAAATTTAATTATTTGATTACCATGGATGCAGATTTATCTCATGATCCAAATGAATTAATAAATTTTATTAAAAATCTTGAAAAAAACTCATTTGTAATCGGATCAAGATATATAAGAGGTGGAAAATGTTTAATGAGAGGTTCAAGACTATTGATGAGCAAGTTAGGAAATCTAGTAATAAAGTTTTTTTCAAATATTGACTGTAATGAATTTACTACATCCTATAGAGGTTTTAATATAAATAAACTAAAAGGATTTCATCTTAATCATGTGAAAGAGAGTGGTTATAGTTTTTTTATGGGTACTGTATTTGAAATTAATAGGAGGAATTTCAATATTAAAGAAATTCCTATCACTTTTGCAGATAGGGAAAAAGGCATTTCAAAAATTCCCAAACTAGAAATAATAAGAACTTTGATAAATCTTTTAATTTATATTCTAAAAAAATAATTTTATTAAAATGTATTCTGTAAAATAAACTTATCCGCTTCAGCTAATATAATTTTTTTTCTATCCTTTTTCATTTTATCAAAAATTCTCACCATCATAGATAATCGAGGATTTTTAAGAAAAAACTTTCTGTTACGATCTATAAATCTCCAATAAAGTCCATCCATCGTGTTACACCATTCTCCTTTTTTAAAATCCATCATTTTCATAAAATAACTTGATCCACAAATGTATGGTTTGGTTGCAAAAATTCCCCCGTCACTAAATAACCCCATACCATAAACATTGGGTACCATTACCCAATCTGAGGAGTCGACAAACATCTCCATGAACCATTTGTAAACAATATTAGGTTTTATTTCACAAAGGTTCATTATGTTTGATAAAATCATTAATCTTTCAATGTGATGAGACCATCCAAAATTTAATGCGTTTTTAATTGCGTAATCTAATGGAGGTAAACCTGTCGTTCCATCATACCATGACTTTTTCATTTTACGATTTTGTTTGAAAAAATTTCCAGTTTCCATTTCGTTTGAGTAACTTTGGTAAATTCCTCTCATAAATTCTCTCCATCCTATAACCTGACGAACATAACCTTCTAAAGAATTTAATCTGATTTTTTTACTTTTATGGAAATCTAAAACTTTTTTGATAATAAATTCAGGTGTGATTAAACCAAGGTTGATATAAGGACTTAAAGCGCTGTGAAATAAGATATTATCTTTTTGATCCACTGCGTCCTCATAATCACCAAATAAATTAGATTTTTCTTTAATGAAAAAATTCAATAATTTGACTACATCATTATACTCTGTAGCAAACCAAAAATTTTTGGTTGTTCCTGGATGATCTTTAAATAGTTTTTCAATAATAGGTTTTAATTTTTTAGTATGATTTGTTTCATTAATTTTAGGAAACTTTGGAATAGAAATATTTTTTGGTAACTTATTTCTGTTATCTTCATCAAAACTCCATTTGCCTCCAATAGGATTTCCATCAGAACCCATTAATATTCCAGATTTCTTTCTCACTTCCTTATAAAAAGTTGCCATGAAAGGTTTTTTTGATTTAGATAGATATTGTTTAAATTCATCTCTTGAATTCAAAAACATTGGAGTTTGAATAATATTCCATTTGATCTTTTCTTTTTTTACGAATTGATTTATTTTTTTCTCAAAAAATTTATCCTCGACTTCAAAACTTGAAATCTCTTTTATTTTTTTTGAATTAATTATTCTTTTTAATTTTTTTAAATAGTCTTCTTTAAATTCTTTATCCTCAATTTTAAAATATTCTAATTTAAACTTATCTTTTCTGAGGTTTTCCGCATGTGAACGCATTGATGACAAAAAGAGAAGTATCTTATTTTTATGATGTTTTTCATAAGTACATAATTGATAATCCTCTGCCATAAAAATTAGGTGGTCTTTTTTGAAGCGATCCAAGTATTTTGATGGAAATAATTGATTACCCAGTATAAAAAATAACTTCATAATTAAATATAACTAATAAAATTTTTTATGTCAGAAAAATATCTTATTCTTGGTGCGACAGGTTCAATCGGATCTAGTTTAGCTGAACAATTAGTAAATTCAGGTAATTCAGTTCATTTAGTTGGCAGAAATGAAAATGAAACAAAAAATATTTCTGAGAAATTAGGTTGTAGTTTTACAATAGCCGATGTTTTGCAGGATGGGTTTGTGGAAAAAATTAAAAATGATATTTCTGATGTAAAAGGAATTGCCTACTGTGTAGGTTCAATTGATTTAAAACCTTTGAGAATGGTCAATGAGCAGGATTTTAATAAGTGTATGAAATTAAATTTATATTCAGCAGTTGAAGTGATAAAAGGCTACCAGGATAGTTTAAAAAAAAATAAAGGTTCGGTAGTTTTATTTTCCACGGTTGCAGCTCAAAGAGGTTTTACAAATCACGCTATAATTGCTTCTACTAAAGCTGCTGTAGAGGGTTTAACTGTTTCTTTAGCAGCGGAATTTGCTCCTAATATAAGAGTGAACTGTATTGCGCCTAGTCTGACTAACTCGAAAATTGCTGAGCCAATGTTAAAAAATAAAGCATTAGCAGATGGTATAGCTAAAGCTCATCCTTTAAAAAGATTAGGTGAAGGTAAGGACTCTGCCTCTCTTGCAAAATTTCTTATCACTGACGACAGTTCTTGGGTTACAGGTCAAATCATTGCTGTTGATGGTGGTAGATCAAAACTTTCTTAAAGTGAAAAGAACGCTTGTTACAATTTTTTTATTTACACTTTTTATAAATTATTCATTTGCTGATAATTTAAAATTTAATAAGATTGTGAATTTAAAAGGTCCATGGGGATCTACTTTTATTAATGATACAGAATTATTAATTACCGAAAAAAGTGGAGAAATTAAATTAATAGATCTAAATACTAAAAAAATTTCTTCATTAAATCACAATCTTAATTATTTAGAGCATGGACAGGGTGGTTTATTAGATATTCTTTATAAAGATGATTTTGTATATATTTCTTATACCGAAAATAGAGGAAATTGGAAAACTAGTACCTCAATAGCAAGATCGAAATTTAATGAAAAAGATTTAATCTTTAAAAATATTTTCCAAGCAAATCCACCTATTGACTCTGGATATCATTTTGGATCAAGGTTGGCGATCAAAGATGGTTATCTTTTCGCGTCTGCTGGTGAAAGAGGTCAAGGTATGATTGCACAAGATCCTACAAAGCATCCTGGTAGTATCATTAGAATAAATATTGATGGAAGTATTCCAAAGGATAATCCAAAATTTCAGGGTAAATCAGATTGGTTACCTGAAATTTATCAAATAGGTATTAGAAATCCTCAAGGTCTAACTTTATCGCCATTTGATGAGAAAATTTATATGAGTAATCATGGAGCGAGAGGTGGGGATTGGTTTGGTGAAGCAAAAAAAGGTGAAAATTATGGATGGAAAATTTTAGGTTGGGGAGGGACAAACTATTCAGGCATTCCTATCGGTCCAAAATGGAAACCAGGTTTTACAAAAGCGATACAATATTGGGTTCCATCCATAGCAACAAGTGCGATAACAATTTACAAAGGTAAAGAGTTTAGTGAATGGAACGGCCATGCTTTAATTACTTCACTTAAAGATAAATCCTTGAGAAAATTAATATTTGACGACTTATCTAATGTAAAAGAGGAACTCATATTTAAAAATAAAATTGGAAGAATAAGAGATATACAAGTCCATCCAGATAACGGAAAAATTTACTTTTTAGGAGAAGACGCTCTCTGGCTGATGGAGAAAAACTAGTTTTTTAGATATAAGTAACCACTTAATTCGAATAAAAGATTATATCTAAATAAATTTATGAATTGGGTCGTTTTTACAATTTTAGCAGCTTTTTTTCAAAATCTAAGAACTTCTTTACAGAAAAAATTAAATAAAAATTTATCATTGGTGGCATCTGCTTATGTAAGATTTGCTTTTGCTTTACCTTTTGCATTTATATTATTTTTTCTTTTTCATGACTTTAATGTCGTTTCAGATATTATTAATCAAGCTAACTTTATTTTTTTCACTTTTTTAGGATCTATTTTACAAGTTACTTTTACAATAACGTTATTATACCTTTTTAGATTTTCGAATTTTGTTGTCGGTACTTCACTAAGTAAAACGGAAGTTATTCAAATTGCGATCTTTGAATATATCATATTAAAAGATAAATTAAATTTGCTTGGTATTTTTGGAATAATAATTGCAACACTTGGGGTTATTATTATTTCGATCAAAGATTATAAATTATTTTTTAAAAATTTTTTTTCAAGAGTAACACTTATTGGATTGGGAGCAGGACTTTTACTGGGTCTAAGTGTTGTATATTTTAGGGCAGCTGCACTAACACTAGAAAATTTTTCATCTAATTTCGATAAAGCGCTTACTACAGTTTTTTTTGCTTTAGTAATTCAAACTATAATCATTACTGCATATCTGATAATTTTTGAAAAATCGGAATTCAAAAAATTTTTTGATAATAAATTTGAAATATGCTTGACTGGACTAGCTGGTTTTTTAGCGACACTATCTTGGTTTTTTGCTTTCACTTTGATTCAAGCATCTTTTGTTAGAGCTGTTGGCCAAATTGAAATATTTTTTAGTTACATCTCATCAAAATATCTTTTTAAAGAAAAAATAACTTTTATTGAGATTTTAGGTATTTTGATATTTATAGCTGGTGCAACTTTATTGCTTTTAACAAGAGCAACTTAATCTTTAATTATTTAATAATTTATTTTTTGCCTTTTCAAACTCTTCTTGAGTTAATACACCGCTCTCTCTTAGTGCATTCAATTTTTCTAACTCATTACTCAAAGATTTATCAGTGTTTAACTCATCGTTATTGTCATCTATTTCATTTTCATCTTTGTTAGCTTGGTTAGCTTGTTTCGCACTAACACCACTCATGATAGCTCTAGTCCCTAAGTATAAAACAAAGAATAAAATAGGAATTACCAGTCCAAAAAAAATTAATTTTTCCATTACCTAATCATCATCCTCTTCTCTCCAATTTTTTTCATACATTAGCCAAGCTGCATATATAACTGAAAATGTTCCAACAATCATACCATAATCAAAACCTGTTTGTTGATCATATAAGTACCAGCCCAATTGAGTTGCTCCAATAGTAGGAACTGTTAAAATTAAGAATACAATTGCAATTCTATATGGATATTTAGGTTTCTTCACACCTCAAAATATCAAAAAATTTAATAGGTTGTAACTTTAAAGTTGCGATCTTTTGAAACACTCTACAGTATTTTTTAATAAACAAGCGATTGTCATTGGTCCAACACCACCTGGAACTGGTGTTAATGCTTTAGCATTTTTTGAAACTTCATCAAATGCAACATCACCAACAATACCTTTGTCGGTTTTATTAATTCCAACGTCAATTACGATTGTATCTTTTTTAACCCAATCTCCTTTGACAAGTTCAGGGATACCAACAGCAGCAATAATAATATCTGCTTCTAAACATTCGGCTTTAAGATCTTTTGTTTTTGAATGAGTAATTGTTACCGTGCAATTTTCTTTTAAAAGAAGTTGTGTCATCGGTTTTCCATTTAGATTAGATCTTCCAACTACAACTGCTTTTTTTCCACTTAAGTTTGGCTCAATTTTTTTAATTAATAAATAACAGCCTAGTGGAGTACAGGGCACGGAACTCTCGTAACCTGAAGAAAGATTACCAACATTCATAGGATGAAATCCATCAACATCTTTTGATGGATGAATAGCCTCAATAATTTTTTGTTTATCAATATGTTTTGGCAAAGGTAACTGAACTAAAATACCTGAAACACTCTTATCTTTATTTAGATCATTAATCTTATCCAAAATAACTTTTTCTTCCACAGAGTCTGGGTATTTAATTACATCAGACTTTAAACCAACCTCTTTTGCTGATTTCTCTTTGTTTCTTACATATATTTGACTAGGGGTAAGATCTCCAATCAAAATCACTGTTAAACCTGGCACTTTATTGTACTTATTTTTTAATTCAGCTACTTCTTGTTTAAGTTCTTCTCTTAATTCAGCTGCTGCTTTTTTTCCATCAATTAGAATCATAAGTTTTAAAAAATTAAAGGCGCAATGTAGAGCTTCATACACATTTCTATAAACCAAATCAATAGAAGTAATATAATGGGTGAGATATCTAAGGATCCTAAATTAGGTAAAAAACGTCTTATTTTATTTAATATAGGATCTGTTAAACGATATGTAAATTCTAAAATTGAATAAACAAATCTATTTTGTGTATTTAAAACATTAAAAGCAACCAACCAACTTATAATCACATTAGCTATTACTACGTAGGAATAAAGCTTTAATATTTGTAAAGCTAGATAAAAAATGGCTATCATTTTTTTTCTATATAAATAGAAGAACTTGGGAATGCAAAAGACGCTTTGTTTTTTTCAACAATATTTTTGATTCCAATTGCTAATTTTTCTTTTACTGATAACCACTCGTTCCAACTATCTGATTTAGTAAAACAACGAACATACATATCAATTGAACTATCAGAAAATTTGTCAACTCTCACCGCAATTCCTATGCTTGTATTAAAGTCTTCACTTTTTTGAATGTGATCTTCAATTTCATTTCTTATAGTTTTTAATTGATCAACCGTTGTGTCATATTGGAGAGTTATAATCCAACTTATTAACCAATTTGAAGTTTCACTTACATTAACAACTGCATTTTCAGCAAATTGAAAGTTGGGAATAATTGCTAGTGATTTATCAAATTTTCTTATCGTTGTTGATCTAAATCCGATTTTTTCAACTATACCCTCTATAATTCCCTCGACTAATATCCAATCACCAATTTTAAATCTTTTTTCAACCAAAACTAAAATACCTGAAATCAAATTTTTAAATAAATCTTGAGCACCTAAAGCTACTGCAACACCAAATAAACCAAGACCAGCAATAATTGGTCCTATCTTTATTCCCCAAAGTTCTAATACAGCAGCTAAACCTAAAATAAAAATTAGTATTTTTAAGGATTTAATTATCCATCCAATTAATTCTCTTGTTAAAAGTTTATCAAGTCCACTTAAAATATAAGACACAGGTTCAATAATTTGATGTATGACCCAAAAGATTAAAATTGTTATTAAAGTTCTATTTATTGTGTCAACAACTTCTCTACCTTCAATTGAAAAAGTCATATAATAACTTGCTATAAAAAAACCCAAAACAATCGGTAAAAATCTTGCTGGTCCGATCAATGCAGACACAAAAGTATCATCTAATTTATTAGTCGTTCTTTTAGAAATTATCTCTAATTTTTTAATAATAAGTTTACTGATTAATCCTCTAAATATTAAAAAAATTAAAAATATTCCAATACCAATTAATATTTGAAAAATATCTACTCCTAGTATCCCTCTGTTCCAGACTGATAAAAAAACTTCAGAAAAATTATTTATTATTTCCATAATTAAATTTTATATAACAAAAATTCCTCTTCTCCAGGATTAAAAAGAAATATCTTTTTCCACTTAATTTCATTTAATTTAGCTGATGTTTTTTCACCTATACACATCAAATTAGTGCTCATCCAAAGACTCTCTAGCTTATTAAATTTTATAAACTTTAAAAGACTTGATGCGCTATTTTGTGAATAAACGTAAACCATATCAGGCATATCAAGTTTTAACTTATTGATAAAATCATTATCAAATTTTTCATTATGTACAGTTTCATAGTTTATCAATCTCTTAACTTCATATCCCTCATTTTGCAGTTGATTATCAAGATCCACTGAAATGTTTTCTCCACTTACATAAATTAATTTACCCTCTGTTTTATCAAAATTCTGCAATATCAATTCTTTCAAATTTAGAACGTTCCCCTCTGCAGCAATTGTATTGGAAAAACCATGGCCTCTTGCTTCTTGTTCGGTTGCATTTCCTACACAAAAACATTTTATATTTTTATCTAGTCCGTTTAAATTTAAAAATCTTACAGCATTAGAACTTGTAAAAATAATACCCTTAAACTTAGAAAGATCTATTTCTTCATGTAGAGTCTTTTTGATTGATAATAAAGGTAAATGTGAAACCTTGTGACCAAGAGACTGAAATTTAATGATCATTTCAGAACAATCTTCTAAAGGTCTAGTTAATAGAATATGCATTTTATCTTTTGTAAGTATTATTAGATTTTATTTTTAAAATTTGACCAATTTCATTTCCAAGTTCTCTAAAATTTTCTAATTTGTCAGATTTTTTTTCATAAAATCTTTGTGAACCATCCAACGAGAAGAGTTCAGCTTCTACTGTAATTTTGTTTTCATCTACTTTAGAATAAATTCCAACTGCTGTTTCACAATCTCCTTCTAAAATTTTTAGAATATTTCTTTCAGCATGTGCTCTTTTATAAGTCTCTTTATGATTAATCTTTTTTAACATTGAAATCATATCTTCATCATTTTCTCTACACTGTATAGCAATTATACCTTGTCCTGCACTTGGAATTATTTCCTCAATAGAAAAAATTTCTGAAATTTTATCTTCTAATTTAAGATACTTTATTCCAGCATAAGATAAAATTATCGCATCATACTCACCATCCACTAATTTTTTTATTCTAGTGTCAACATTCCCTCTTATAAGTTTACAACTAACATCAGGCCTAATTTTTTTAATTTGAAATTGTCGCCTATAAGAGGACGTCCCAATAACAGCATTCTGTTTTAAATCTTTAAATTTTTTATTTCCATTAATTATTGCGATTTCTCTCGCATCAGTTCTTTCAAGAAATGTATCTGTTAAAAGACCATTGGTCTCAATTGCTGGCATGTCTTTTAGTGCATGAACAGCTAAATCAATATTATTTTTTTGGAGCTCTTTTTCGATACTACTTGAAAACAAACCTTTCCCACCAACATCGGATAATCTGGTATCTAGTATCTCATCACCTTTGGTAGAAATTTTTTCGATATTTATATCCTGATCAATTAAGTTGGTTGCCTCAATAATTTTCTCTTTTACTTTTTTTGCATATAATAATGCTAACTTACTTCCTCGAGATCCAATTGTTATTTTCTTTTTCATAAAAAAATTATTTCTTACTTGTATTGAGATTGTACAATTATTAAAAACTATTTGTATGAATAAAAAACCCTTAATTCTTGGAATAGAAACTAGTTGTGATGAAACTGCAGCATCTATAATTTCAGAAAATGAGCGAGGAATACCAATAATTCTCTCAAATATTATTTCTAGCCAAACAGAGGTGCACAAGGAATTTGGTGGAGTTGTTCCTGAACTTGCTGCCCGATCCCATTTAGAAAAAATTGATTGGATCGTTCAAAAGGCTTTGGATGAAAGTGGAAAAAAAATAGACGAAATAGATGCAGTTGCTGCAACGGCTGGACCAGGATTAGTTGTTTGCTTATCGGTTGGTTTAAGTTTTGGTAAAACCTTTGCTAATTTAATTAAAAAACCATTTATTGCTGTTAATCATTTAGAAGGTCATGCTTTAAGTCCAAGAATTAATTCAGAGTTAAAATACCCGTATTTATTTTTATTGATCTCAGGTGGACATTCACAATTTTTAGATGTTAAAGGACTCGGAAATTATAAAAGATTGGGCACTACTATAGATGATGCTTTAGGTGAAGCATTTGATAAAACCGCAAAATTATTGGGAATAGAATTTCCAGGTGGGCCAAAAATTGAAGTATTTGCTGATAAGGGAAATCCTGAAAAATATAATTTACCAAAGCCAATTATTAATAGAGGAGGTTGTAACTTATCATTCGCGGGCTTGAAGACAGCAGTTTTAAAAATATCGAAAAAAATAAAAACAGAACAAGATAAATTTGATTTAGCAGCCTCGTTTCAAAAAACAATTATAGAAATCCTGTATAAGAAAACAAAAATTGCTTTTTTAGAGTTTGAAAAACAAAACAATCTGAATAAAAAAATTTTTGTTGTTGCCGGTGGTGTTGCGGCTAACAAAAAAATTAGATCAATGTTAATTAATCTATGTAAAGAAAAAAATTATGAGAGTATATTTCCACCAATAGAACTCTGCGGTGATAATGCTGCAATGATAGGGATGGTAGGCTTAGAAAAATTTAAATTGAATCAATTCAATGATTTGAATTATCCAGCAAAACCCAGATGGCCACTAGATGAAAAAGCTTATTTCTTAAAAGGAGCAGGTGTAAAATTATGATGCAATACTGGTTACTTAAATCAGAGCCTGATGTTTGGTCAATTGATCAACAAAAAAAAGCTGGTGAAAAAGGAGCACCCTGGGACGGTGTAAGAAACTATCAAGCAGCAAAAAATTTAAAAACTATGAAAAAGGGTGATCAATGTTTTTTTTATCACTCAAATATTGGAAAAGAAATTGTTGGAATAGTAGAAGTTGTGAAAGAACATTACATTGATAAAACAGACAAATCAGGAAGATTTGTTGCTGTGACTGTTAAGTTTTTGAAAAGACTTAATAACCCTGTGTCTTTAGAGCAAATTAAAAAAAACAAGGATTTAAGCCATTTATCTTTAATTAAACAAAGTAGATTATCTGTAATGCCTATTGACTCTAAAAGCTGGAAGATTTTAAATAAAATGAGTAAATAATAAAAAAAATGCCAAAAAAAAAGAAATCAAAAAAGAAAAAAGTCAAAAAGAGAAAGAAGAAAAAATCTTCAAAAAAAAGAAGAAAAATAAAAAGAGTCTCGAAAACTAAAAGATCTACAGCTAAAAGATCTAAAAAGAAAAATATCGATAAATCATCATCCAACGATCAAGTTATTAAAACTAAACCTGAATGGGTAAAAAGAAGTTTGGCAAATAAAGCCCAATATCAAAAAAAATATTCTGATTCTATTAAAAATAATAATTCATTTTGGAAAAAAGAAGGAAAGAGAATTACTTGGATAAAACCTTACAAAAAAATTAAAGATGTTAAATATAGTAAGGACGAAGTAAGAATTAAGTGGTTTGAAGATGGTACTTTAAATGCATCTGCAAACTGTATTGATCGTCATTTAAAAGATAAAAAAGATAAAACTGCAATTATATGGGTAGGGGATGATCCTAAAGATACTCAAAAAATTTCTTATAAACAATTACATCAAAAAGTTTCAAAAGCTGCTAATGGTCTAAAAAAGCTAGGGATACAAAAAGGCGACCGTGTCACTATTTATCTTACAATGATACCCGAATTAGCAATACTGATGTTAGCTTGTGCCAGGATAGGTGCCGTCCACTCAATAATTTTTGGTGGTTTCTCTGCAGAGTCAATTTCAGGAAGAGTGAACGATTGTAAATCAGAATATATAATTACTGCTGATGAGGGAGTAAGAGGAGGTAAAACTATACCTTTAAAAGCAACGACAGATGAAGCTTTATCTAATTGTCCAGATGTAAAAAAATGTATTGTAGTTAAGAGAACCGGTAATTATGTTTATTGGGAACAAGGTCGAGATGTTTGGTATCACGATTTAATTAAAGATGTACCAAATTATTGTGAGCCTGAGGAAATGAGTGCAGAGGATCCTTTGTTTATTCTCTATACATCAGGATCAACCGGAAAGCCTAAAGGAGTATTGCATACCACTGGAGGATATATGGTTTATGCTTCTATGACTCATCAATATATTTTCAATTATAAACCGAATGACATTTATTGGTGTACAGCAGATATTGGATGGGTAACTGGTCATAGCTATATAATTTATGGACCATTAGCTAATGGTGCAACAACCATTATGTTTGAGGGTGTTCCAAATTACCCTGATAGTTCAAGGTGGTGGCAGATTGTAGACAAATATAAAGTAAACACCTTTTATACAGCGCCAACAGCTATAAGAGCCTTAATGAGAGAAGGTGATGACCCTGTTAATAAAACCTCCAGAAAATCTTTAAAATTATTAGGAACTGTTGGAGAACCCATAAATCCAGAAGCATGGATGTGGTATTACAAAACGGTTGGAAATTCAAAATGTCCAATAGTTGATACATGGTGGCAAACAGAGACAGGAGGAATTCTTATAGCACCACAAACTGGAGCCATTCCACTTAAACCTGGATCAGCAACAAAACCTTTTTATGGAATTAAACCAGTGCTAGTGAATAAAGATGGTAAAGAAATAAAAGGTGAAGGTGAAGGTAGACTTTGTATAGCTCAATCTTGGCCTGGTCAAATGAGAACAGTATATGGTGACCATCAAAGATTTATTGATACATATTTTTCTCAATTTGATGGAAAATATTTTACCGGAGACGGATGTAAAAGAGACAAAGACGGTTATTATTGGATAACAGGTAGAGTTGATGATGTAATAATTGTCTCTGGTCATAACCTTGGCACTGCTGAAATCGAAAGTGCCTTTGTTGCTCATCCTAAAGTAGCTGAGGCTGCTGTGGTTGGATATCCTCATGATATTAAAGGAAATGGGTTATATTGTTATGTCACCCTTAATGCAGGTGAGAATGAGACGGGCGATTTGGATAGAGAACTAAAACTTTGGGTAAGAAAACAAATAGGACCTTTAGCAACACCAGATCTAATTCAATTTACCCCAGGGCTTCCAAAAACAAGATCTGGAAAAATAATGAGAAGAATTTTAAGAAAGATTGCAGCAAACGAGCATGGACAACTAGGTGATACAACTACTCTTGCAGATCCAGGTGTAGTCGATAGCTTAGTTGAAAATAGAAAAAATACTTAAAATTTTATTCTTTCATTAAATTCTTTTTTTACAACATCCCATTTTAAAATCACTGAGTTTAGAACTATTTTGCGATCTAAAGTTTTTAAATCTTCTGCAATTGGTGCCCACTTATATAAAGATAAAGCGCTAGTATTGAATGGTAAATCATTGTGATGATCATCCCAATTAATATTTTGTATTCTTTCATCAAAACTTTTTTTTGCATTTTCAATGATATCAATTGGCATCTTATTTGAAGTTTCATCATCTAAAATTTTTAAAAAAATTTCTTTTGCTTTCTCTGTGTCTTGGTAATTGAAATTCGCTTTCAATTTTGAAAATGTAAACAATGTAAGATCTTGAAGTGCGACCGCATAAATATTCCACTTAGCCAAATTTACTGAGTCCATAAAAGTATCATTCTCAAAATGAAGAACGTACCTAGTTCCCATCCTCGTTTTAAGGTAGCCGTAAAGAGTAACCTGACTCACCCAGGCAGATTTTGTTTGAATAAATGTTTCAAGTTCATCCAAATTGCTAATTTTCCCCTTAGGAATGAAAGCTTTGAACATGGCAAAAAGATAAGTCTTAAAATCATGCCAAGTTAAATCCCTCCACGTTAATTTGTATTTTCCCATAAAAAGCCCTATTTTTGACACTTATAACTTGAAAAGACCAGTAAATTTACCAATTTTAACACTTTAAATCTATTTCATAATGGTTATGGTTTTTGCCAGTTATAACTAAAAAGAGAGAGGTATAAATGTCAAAACAAGAACAACACTGGGAAAAATCCAAGGGTTTGCTAATGATGACGTTAGCAATTTGGTTTGTTTTCTCAATTGGCATCTTCTTATTCGGGGCTGAAATGAACGAAGTTACGGGACCATTTGGTTATCCGTTAACTTATTGGTTCACATGTCAAGGTTCTCTTGGAATTTTCGTATTACTGATTTTCTGGTTTGCGAACAGGCAAGAAAAAATTGATGAAGAGTTCGGCTTCAGTGAAAGAGGAGATGACTAATGATTAAAGGTAATTTTATAGACAATTTACCTAAGGTTTATGGAATCTATACAGGTGGTTTTTTAGCTTTCATAATCATTATGTCAATTGCCGAGCAGATGGGTATGACAGCGAAAACAATTGGTATTTGTTTCGTTGCCTTCACGGTAGCCATCTATGCTATAATTGGTTATCTATCACGTACAGCTCAAGCTGATGCGTATTACGTAGCTGGAAGACAAGTACCAACCGTGTTCAACGGAATGGCGACAGCAGCAGACTGGATGTCTGGTGCATCATTCGTTGCAATGGCAGGTGGTATTTACTTTAAGGGTTACGGTTATATGGCACTACTTGTAGGTTGGACTGGTGGATATGTATTAGTTGCATCACTTTTAGCACCTTACCTAAGAAAATTTGGCTGTTACACAGTTCCAGATTTTATTGGTACAAGATACGGTGGTAATTTGAGTAGATTTATGGCGGTAGTAGTTTTAACTGTTGCTTCATTTACTTACGTGACTGCACAAATTAACGCCACAGGTACAATTGCATCTGTTGCACTTGATATTCCATTCCAATACGCTGTATACGTTGGACTTATAAGTATCTTACTTTGTTCAATGCTTGGTGGTATGAGAGGGGTAACTTGGACACAGGTAGCTCAATATATCGTGCTAATCATAGCTTACTTATTACCAGTATTCTGGATCAGTAACAAAATGGGTGCGGGTTTCTTCCCTCACTTCATGTTAGCTGATGAAGTTTCTAGAATAGCTGAATTAGAGGCTCAGTTTGGTTTTGTTAAAAACTCTGCTGAAAATCTAAAAGAAGTACCAAAAGGTTTGGCTGGAATAACTAAAGCTCACTCAGCAGTGAACGCAACACCTTGGGCATTTATTTCATTAGCGTTAGCGATGATGATGGGAACAGCTTCATTGCCTCACGTTATGATGAGATATTTTACTACTCCAAGTGTAAAAGCAGCTAGAAAATCAGTAGGTTGGTCATTATTCTTTATCTTCCTACTTTATTCTTCTGCTCCAATGTTAGCGACACTATCTAAGTTGTCATTGATTGATCCGTCCCTACCAACAGGTATTATCGGTAAATCAATAGCTGAAGTTCAATCGATAGATTGGTATCAAAACTGGAACCAAGCAAACTTAATGTTTGTAAGCGACTTTAACGGAAATGGAACTCTTGAATTAAACGAGTTTTTCATGGGTGGTAAAGCCGTTGTGTTAGCAACTCCAGAAATAGCTGGATTACCATATGTAATCTCAGGTCTGGTTGCTGCTGGAGGTATGGCCGCTGCCATGTCAACAGCCGATGGTTTGATTTTAGCAATTGCAAACGCAATCTCACACGATGTTTACTATAAGATCATCGATCCAAAAGCTGAGACTGCGAAGAGACTAGTTGTTGCAAGGGTATTACTTGTAGTAATTGGTTTTGCAGGAGCGACAATCGCAGCTCTTGAGATCCAGGGTATCTTAGGTTCAGTAATCTGGGCTTTTGACTTTGCGATGTCAGGACTATTCTTCCCACTTGTACTTGGTGTATGGTGGAAGAGAGCTAACAAAGAAGGTGCTATTGCTGGTATGTTCTTAGGATTAGTTTCTGGTGCTGCTTACCTAGTTTGGGTAAGAACAGGCGGAAGTGGATTCTTAGGAATTACTCAGTTAACATTTGGTATCTTTGGTTCAGCTGTCAGCTTAGTAGCAATGGTTGTAGTCAGCTTAATGACTCAAGCACCAAACGCTGCAACGCAGAAAATGGTTGATGAGGTTCGTGTACCAGCTGGTAAATCGATCCTTGGCAAACAACACTAAATAATCTTATTAAGGGGCGATTAATTTCGCCCCTTTTAATTTCGATCTTTTTCCAATATAAATTTCTCAATGTCGGCTAACTTTCATCCTTTAGTATATATAATTGACTATATTCTTGGGGTAATCATGTGGACTTTGATTGGAAGAGTTGCAATGAATATTTTTCAAAGAGAAGACTCTCAATTTTTTTTTATGAGAGTCTTTGTTAAATTTACTAATCCTTTGATCAACTTATTTAAACCTATAACTCCATCTTTTATCATACAACCAATCGTGCCTCTTTACGTTGCTTGGTTTTTTTTCATGATAAGGTTTTACTTTATGCCTTGGGTTCTAGGATACTCAGTGATGGGTATGTTGTCATTTCCATTAGAAAGTGAGATTTCAAGACAAATTTATCAATTTTTTAATTAAATTAAATTTTAAAATTTGGTACTAGTTAATTTAATAATCTATGAAAAAAATACAAATTTCCCCCTCAATATTATCTGCAGACTTTAGTCAATTAGGAAATGAGATTAAGAGGCTAGAAGATGCAGGTGCAGATATGATACATGTTGATGTAATGGATGGTCATTTTGTTCCTAATTTAACTATTGGACCTCCGGTCATTAAGACTCTTAGAAAGTATTCAAAATTAACCTTTGATGTACATTTGATGATTTCACCTGTCCATAAATATATAAAAGATTTTGCAGATGCAGGAGCTGATATAATTACTATACACCCTGAAGCGACTGATAATTTAGCAGAGTCAATTAAACATATTAAAAGTTTTAAAAAAAAGGTTGGTATTTCTCTAAATCCAAATACAGAGATAAACATAATTGAAAACGAGCTAAAAAATGTGGATTTGATTTTAGTCATGAGTGTATATCCAGGTTTTGGGGGGCAGAAATTTATTCCCGACGTAATTAAAAAAATTGAATTATTAAAAAAACTTAAAGACGACGAAAATTATAAATACGATATTGAAGTAGATGGTGGAATAAATTTTTCAAATTCAAAAGATGTAATAAACGCAGGTGCAAATATTCTTGTATCAGGAACCACAATATTTAAAGAAAACAACGGAAACATTAAAAAAAATATAGAAACACTTAAAGAAGTGTAGAATGCTGTTAGATGGATTTTTTGAAACCTTTAATGAGTTTGGAGAAATAATCAAAAAAAAATCCAGAGGTATTTATCAAAATTCAAGTTTATACGAAAAAAAGATTTCTAAAACATTTGATAACGAGTTCATATATAAACCAAGTCCACACTTACTTTCATCGATTATTAAATACCAAAATAAGAAATACAAAATTGAGGAATTTGAACTAGAAACAGTTTGGAGTAGCGAGATTAAATTTAAAGATTTTGAAAAATTAAATAATTTTTTTTGGTTGTTCAGTCTTGACCTTAAATCCTCAAAAAATTCTGTGAAAAAAGTTATCACTAATTGGATCAAAAGTAACAGTCACTTTAAAAAGGAAAGTTGGGAATTTAATATGACCGCTAAACGTATAATTTCCTGCCTATCTAATCATCAGCTTACTTATGATGACAATGATAAAGAATATAGATCAATATTTGATCACATGATTCAAAAACAAACAAATCATTTATTAAATGAGATAAAAAACTCAAAAAATTTAGAAAACAAAATAATTGGTTGCTCAGCAATAATTCTGACAGGATTATGTTACAAAATTGAGAAAAACTATTTAGATGTTGGTTTAAGTTTTCTAAAGAAAATTACTAGTTCCTCAATAGATAACCGAGGTTTTACAAACTCACGGAATATAAAACAGTTAATTTTTTTCTTAAAATATTTCATAATTATTAAAGAATGGTTCAAAGAATCTCAGGTTGAAATTCCAGATCACATAGAAGAAAATATTTATCATTTTGGACAAAGTTATGCATTTATAAGACAAAATACACATACAGA
Source organism: uncultured Pelagibacteraceae bacterium (assembly GCA_902571015.1). Lineage (GTDB taxonomy): Bacteria > Pseudomonadota > Alphaproteobacteria > Pelagibacterales > Pelagibacteraceae > Pelagibacter. The sequence goes on from CACGAC010000001.1 coordinate 212,126, forward strand.
TCTTTTGTTTAACGGTAATAATAATTCTAATACTCTGGAATTTGATCACTACTTAAGACGCCTAGGCTATAAATTTAAAAATGAAAATAAAGATTGTGGTGGATATATAATATTAAAAAATAAAAAAATTTGTATAGCAATGGATGTAGGATCTTCACCAAATTCTAAGTATACTGAGGATTATCAATCAGGTGCTCTTTCATTTGAAATTATTTCAAATGGAAAAAAACTTATAACCAATTGTGGTTATTACAATAAGAATAATCAAAATCTCAACGAAATATCAAAATCCTCAGCTGCACACAGCACGTTAATAATTGATGATAATTCCTCGTGTAAATTTATAAAAAAGAAAGGTACATTAATTTTAAAAGCAGGCTTAAAAATTATTCAAAAAAATTCCATATGTGAGAAAAATTATTGGAAAATCAATGCTGCTCATGATGGATATTTAAAAAAGTTTAAATCAATTCATGAGAGAAATATAGAATTTTTTCCTGAACAAATGAAGTTTATCGGAAACGATAAGATTATTAAAAGGAAGAATAATTATAATCTTAAGTTTGATATTCGATTTCATCTAGAGCCAAATATTAAATTAATGAAAACCCAAGATAATAAATCCATTTTAATAGAATTGGATGATGAGGGATGGAAATTTACTTGCGATAATTATGAAATTAATATTGATAATGGCTTATACTTCGGTAATAAAAATTCATATATTGAGAACCAGAATATTTATGTATCTGGAATATTAAACGATAAAGAAGAGAACATTAAATGGGAAATTAAGAAGATATGATGAGAAAAATCAAATCAGCTTTAATATCATTATCTGATAAATCTAATCTTAAGCCTTTATTAAAAGAATTGAGAAGAAATAACATCAAGATAATTAGTTCAGGTGGAACATTTAAGACAATTAGGAAACTTAAATTCAAATGTTTTGATGTTTCAGATTTTACAGGATTTAAGGAAATCCTTAATGGAAGAGTAAAAACGTTACACCCTAAAATACATGCAGGAATTTTAAATAAAAGAAATAATAAATCTCACGCTGATGATATTAAAAGAAATAATTTTGAAAATATTGATTTAGTAATTGTAAATTTCTATCCATTTGAAAAAACGATTGAACAAACAAAAAACCATTCAAAAATTATTGAAAATATTGATGTTGGGGGACCAACTATGGTCAGAGCTGCCGCCAAAAATTATAATCATGTAACTGTGATAACTTCTGCCAATCACTATTCAGAACTTATAAATGAGTTAAAGCGAAATAAAGGTGGTACTTCTCTCAAATTTAGGGAAAAAATGTCTAGGTTAGCATTTAGTGAGACCGCCTATTATGATGCTGTAATTTCAAACTATTTCAACAGATTTAAAAATATCAGTTTCCCTAAAAGAAAAGTTCTTTACACAAATTTAGTTGAAAAACTTAGGTATGGAGAAAATCCTCACCAAATGGGTGCTTTCTATTCTCAAAATAAAAGAAATGAATTAAAACAAATTCATGGAAAATCTTTAAGTTATAATAATTACAATGATATTTTTGCTGCAATTACTATTTCAAAATCACTTCCAAAAAATACTGGTACAGTTATTGTTAAACATGGAAATCCTTGTGGTGTCTCAGCTTTAAAGAATAGTTTAGATAGCTACATATCAGCGTTAGAGACTGATCCAATAAGTGCATTTGGTGGTATTGTTTCTTGTAACTATAAGATTACTCAAAAACATGCATTAATGTTAAATAAGATTTTTCTTGAGGTAATCGTTGCTAATGGTTTTGATAAAAAAGCTCTTAAAATATTAAAATCAAAAAAAAATCTCAGGCTTATAGATTCATCAAAAATTTCATTTAATGAAGTATGGAAGTTTAACTCTTTAAATAATTTTACATTCATACAATCAGAAGATAAGAAGATTTTTTCAAAGAAAGATTTTAGAATTGTTTCAAAAAGAAAACCTAATAAATCACAACTTGATAATTTAATGTTTGCATTTAATGTTTGTCGTTATACAAAATCCAATGCTATTGTTCTTGCTAGTAATAAATCTACTATCGGCATTGGGTCAGGACAACCAAGTAGATTAGATAGTTGTGAGATTGCAATAAGTAAAATGAACAAGTTTTCAAAAATTAAAAATGAAATTGTAGCTGCATCAGATGCTTTTTTTCCATTTGTTGATGGGATAGAAAAATTAGTTCAATCAGGGGCTAGTGCGATAGTCCAACCAGCTGGTTCAATAAGGGATAAGGAGATTATAAAATTTGCGAACGAGACGAATACTGTTTTAGTTTTTTCAAAAACTCGTCATTTTAGACATTGACTATCCTATCAATTTTAGCAGCTAGTATAAAATCGTTTTCAGATAAACCCTCTATAGCATGAGTTGTAATATTAATTTTAGCATAACCCCATCCAAAAATAATGTCAGGATGATGACCCTCCTGCTCAGAGATTTTGCCGACCTCGTTGACAAATTTTTGGCTTTCTAAAAAATTTTTAAATTCAAATTTTTTTTCTAAAAGATAAACCTTTTTATTGTTTTGAATAATCTCCCAACCATCAACTTTTTTTTGATATTTATGAATTTCAGAAATATCAAAAGCTTTAATTCCACCTTCACAAGGAACACATTTTTTTTCTAATAAATCAGTCATAATCTAATGGAGCGGGCAAAGGGGATCGAACCCTCGACCTTCTCGTTGGCAACGAGACGCTCTACCACTGAGCTACGCCCGCAAATTAATTTTAAAAATAATATTTTTTTTTATATTAAGCAAGTATCTATTTTAAAAAAATATATATTCAAATGTGTAATAAGTATTTTGAAGATATTCTATTAAAAACCTCCATCGACTGATGATAATGGTTATGATAAAAATAATAATGAAGATAAATTCAATTTGGATATCAACAACACCAAGAACAGGTTCTATGTGACTTTATAACGTTGCAAGAGAAATTTTAAAGTTTTCTAAAATGAATGTTTTTCCAATTAAAATACCAAAAAGTAGCCAAAAGTTTTTTGAAATATTTGAAAAACAAAGTCTTATTGATCAAGATGACTCAAATAAATATGTTTTTAAAGTTCATAGGATTTTAAAACCTAATCTACCAAAATCAAAGATTTTAACCACAATTAGAGATCCTAGAGATGTTTGCATTTCATTTAAAGAGTTTATGAAAACAGATTTTAATACAGCTTTGAAGGCTGCAAAAGACCTATTACACTATGAAAAAATTTATAAAACTTATGATAGAGATTATGTAAAATTTTTTAAATATGAAGATATTGAAAACAAATCAATTGAAACAATTTTAGAGATTGCAAATTTTATTGGTTCTGAAATTAATCATAAAAACGCTGAAGAGATATCTTATAAATATAACAAACAAAAAATTATAAATTTAACAAAAAGTAATGATGAAAATTTAATTTCAAAAATTAAAAATAAAGAAAATATAGATGACTCAGATATAGTATATTTTTCTAAAAATAATTATAGATCTTTTGATACTAAAACAGGTTTTCAAACTAACCACGTTTCAAATCGTGACACGGGAGATTGGAAAAAATCTTTTTCATCAAGAGAAATTAAAATACTTAATTTTGAATTTAAAGATTTTATTTCTAAATATGAATTTTAAAAAAATTCAATCACAACCATAAAATATTTTTACAAAAATATTTAAATAGTAAATTTAATATTTTAATTCTTCTAAATTTTTGACAAAAATATTATTCAATTTATCAACAAATTCTTTATCAAAGTTGTTTTGCCAATTATTTTTTGGACCTAAATGAAAAAAGGGTATCTTTTTTTTTTCTTCTCGAGAAATAATAGATTCATTAAAACCATTTGTCTCTTCTATTTTTTTCAAATTTTCGAAAGATGTGCTTTTAACAGCATTTTTAGCCTTTTCTCTACTAAATCCATTTTTATTGTTTGTTAGTTTATCAATATATTCAATGATCTCTTTAAATACAAAAAAAGTTTCTGATAATAAATCCTCATATTTTAAAAATTTTATTGGTAACAATTTATTATTTTTCCAGGATTGATAGTTTAATTCCCAAGAACTAATAAATTGATAATCACTATAATCATTTTTTTTTTTAAAATCATAAGTAAAGTTTTTTTTATCTTGCATTACCTCTAAAGCTTTATCATGATTAATTTGAAAATGCCTGGACATAGAATCTAAAACATTTCTAGGATCTCTAACTATATAAATTCCTCCAAGTGAATTGGTTTTATTTGTAAAATCATTATTTCCTAATTTCACAAGAGCATTATGTGTCTTAAAAAATCTTATCTTTCGGTCTTTGTTAATTTTGTCCTGGGCTGAGATCCAAAACCTTGAGGTATCTCCCGGTGTTGCTAAATTGTAATCAAAATTTTCTAAATATTTTTTTACAGGAAACTGTTCAACGTTCTTTAAATGATTGTCACCAAGAAAAACCCCATCTTTTGAATAATAATAAGCACTTATCAATGATCTTAGCCATGTGTTCCCATTTTTCGGATATGAAGCGAGCCAAATTATCATTTGTTTATCTTTAAAATATTTTTATATTAATAATATATATTTAATAAATTATGAAACTTCCAAAAATTATACCTATTTTTCCACTAAGCAATTTTATAATTTTTCCTAAAACTACAGTGCCATTAAACATTTTTGAACCAAGATATATAGATATGGTAAATGATACTATGAAAGCTGAAAAGTTTGTAGGTATGGTGCAACCCAAAATAACAAAAAATTTTGATGATAATAAATTACCTGCGCTTCATAAGGTTGGTTGTTTAGGTAAAATTACAAGCTTCGAAGAAGCTGATGATGGAAGATATCTAATAGGTCTAAAAGGTGTGATTAGATTTGAAATCAAAAAAGAAATTTACTCAAATAAAAAGTACAGAGAATTTGAAATAAATTTTGAGAATTTCTTAGATGATTTAGAAGAAACAAAGGAAAATTTAAAATTTTCTGATTTGGAACTTATTTTTAAAGATTTAAAAACTTTGTTCGAAAAAAGGGGTTTTGTTATTAATTGGAAAGCTCTAGAAAAACAAAGTTTAAATGAGACAATAAATGCTTTAGCGATGACATCGCCATTTAGTTTGGAAGAAAAACAAGTTTTATTAGAGGCTAAAAACCTAGATATTAGAAAAACAAAAATTTCTGAAATTTTAAATACTTATACTTACGATCAATTTAATAATACTACTCTTCAATAAATTAATTTTGTAAACCTATATCAGCGATATTTTTAAAATATCTATTTAATATTTTACTTCTTCCAACTAATCTAGCTGTTGAGTCAATTAAATTATCTCCAATTTTATTTTCAGGATTAAAATATTCATAAATAAAATCGATCCCTTCAGAAAAAATAAAATTTTTACTTTTCGTATTATTTTGAAATTCAATGCATATACTTTTATCTATAGGTAAACCAAGTTTTATTTTGTAATCAATTATTTTTAATAGTTCCTTTATATCTCTTATTGACATATTAAAACCTTGACCAGCTAAGGGATGAAGTCTATGCAACAAATCGCCAAAAGCTAATATGTTATCTTTATAATATTCCCTTAAATTAATTGATTTTAATTTAAATTTTGAAATCTTATGAATTTTCTTTATTTCATATTTGGGATTAAACTTTTCAATAATTTTAATAATTTCTGATTCAGTTTTATCCTTTTTTATTCTTGCGGAATAAACGATTGAAGTTTGTTCTTTTGATAATGGCAAAAATGCTATTGGACCGTCATTTGTGAAAATCTGTATTGCTTCATTATTAAATGATAATTTTTTATGATTTATAATTGTTGTGAATGCAATACTATTGTATTTTTTTTCAAATTTTTTCGAAAAAAATTTTTTTGTTATTTGATTTCTTATATCGCAATTAATTATTAAGTCATAACTTAATCTATTAGATTTAATATTTTTTTTAAATTTAAAAAATTTATTCTTTTTTAATTCGTTAATGAGTTGATTAAATATTTTCTGGTTCTTTAAGATTGCAAAAAGTTTGTCTTTATAATCTTCAAATTTTAAAATTTCTTTGTTATTTGAATTTTCTGTGAAAATTTTAATTTTTTTGATTGGCCACAACATTCTTTTAATATTTGATATTTCACTGTTAAAATAACCAATATTTGATCTTGAAATTCCAATCGTACGGGTCGAATCTATTTCAATATTTTTTTTCTTATAAAATAAATCAACAAATATCTCTTTTTTAACTAAAGCTTTTGCCAAAGCTAGACTTGTAAGATTATCACCCAATATACATACTTTCATAATAAATTTAATTTTAACAAGAAAAATTAGATGATACAAAGTGATAAATTTGATTCACTTGAAATGAATATAAAAAAAATTGTTAATACAACTCTTCTTTTCATTGCTAAGAGATTAACAGAAATATTTGGTTTTCTTATATTATCTGCAGGTATTTTTCTGTTTATCTCATTAATTTCATATTCCCCCGAAGACCCAAATTTTATATTTCCTGAAAACACTGAAATCAAAAATCTTTTAGGCCTTAGAGGAAGTTATATTTCAGACGTTTTTTTTCAATCAATTGGTCTGATTTCTTATTTAGTTTCTTTAACTTTAATTTTTACTGGAATAAACATTATCTTAAACAAAGACTTTTTTCTGATAATTGAAAATCTTTTCTACTCAATTATATATTCAATTCTGGGGTCTTTATTTTTTAGTAATTTTTATAATAGTACTTTTGCTCTTTTTATAAATGGCAATGGGGGATTTATTGGAAATTACTTAAATGAAAATTTTTTCCAAAATTTAATAAGTTTAAATGAAAATGTATCCTATTATCTTCTTATCATCTTAGTTGTCATACTTTTTTTACTTAGTATTAATTTTAATCTGAAAAAATTTTTTAATTTTCTTAAAAAAATTAATTTTCTTAATCCAAAAAATAATAGAAATTACACCGAAAAGAGTGAAGTTATTAATGAATATATTCCGCAAGAAGAAATTAAAAATTTAATTCAAGAAGATTTACCCTTTATTAAAGCTGAAGAAATAAAAAAATCTGAATTACAAAAATTTAAATTACCTAACTTGGATTTACTTAAAATTCCATCCAAAAAGGAAAAGGAAATTTCTGAAAAAAACCAATCAAGTGATCCTGAATTTTTAGAAAAAATATTATTAGACTTTGGTGTAAATGGTAAAATCAAAAAAATAAGTCATGGGCCAGTCGTAACGTTAAATGAGTTTGAACCCGCTGCTGGAGTAAAGGTTTCCAAAATTATAAATCTATCAGATGATATCGCGAGAAATACAAGCTCAGAGTCTGCAAGAATTTCAACTATTCCAGGAAGTAACACTGTTGGAATTGAATTACCTAATTCATCGAGAGAAAATGTTTACTTAAGTGAGATTTTAAATAACAGCGACTTTAAGAAAAAAGAAATAAAGTTACCAATCGCTCTAGGTAAGAGTATATCTGGAAATCCAATAGTTGGGGATTTATCCTCAATGCCTCATTTGTTAATAGCTGGAACAACTGGATCTGGAAAATCGGTTTGTATTAACACAATAATATTATCACTGCTTTACCGTCATCCTCCTGATAGATGTAAATTTATTTTAATTGATCCAAAAATGCTGGAATTGTCAACTTACGAGGGTGTGCCTCATCTTTTATGTCCTGTGATAACGGAAGCAAAAAAAGCAGCTTCAGTCTTAGGTTGGGTAGTTAAAGAAATGGAAAGTAGATACAGACTAATGACCAAGGAAGGAGTTAGAAATATTGATGGTTATAACACAAAACACAAACTTCCAATGCCTTATATAGTCGTAGTGGTTGATGAAATGTCAGATTTAATGCTAGTGGCAGGAAAAGAAATTGAAAACTATATTCAAAAATTATCTCAAATGGCAAGGGCGGCTGGCATACACATTATCATGGCTACTCAAAGACCAAGTGTTGATGTAATTACAGGAACAATTAAAGCAAACTTTCCTACACGAATATCTTTTCAAGTTACATCTAAAATAGATAGTAGAACCATATTGGGAGAACAAGGTGCTGAACAGTTATTAGGTAAAGGTGATATGTTGTATATGTCATCTGCTAACAGAGTTATAAGAATACATGCACCATTTGTATCTGACAATGAGATTGAAAATATCAACAATTCTTTAAGATCTCAAGCAGAACCAGATTATGTGGACGAAATTCTAAATTTTGCAGATGAAAAAGAAATGGGTGATGGACTTAAAAATATGGGTGATAAAGATGAACTTTATCAAACAGCTGTGGAAATAATAAAATCTGAAGGGAAAGCATCAACGTCTTTTTTACAAAGAAAACTACAAATAGGATATAATCGAGCAGCAAGAATAATTGATATGATGGAAGAAGAGGGAATTGTGAGTAAGGCCAATCATGTAGGAAAACGTGATGTTCTTTGATGATTAATAAGTTAATTTTTTTATTTCTTTTATTTTCAATTGTTGAGGCTTCAGCGAATGTCAAACAAAGAATTATTCAAAATTTAGAAACTACTAATAACTTGACATTTAATTTTGAACAAAACGTTAATGGTAAAACAGAAAATGGCCATTGTGCTCTTTCATACCCAAAAAAAATATTTTGCAAATATAATTTAAAAAATAACAAAATTTTAGTTTCTAATGGTAAATCAATAGTTATCAAAACTAAGAGTAGCTATTACCTATATCCCCTTGAACGAACACCATTAAATTTAATATTAAATAAAAAATTTTTAATTAATAAAATCAAAAATTTAAATGAGAGAATTTTGGATAATAAATTTGTAAATTTTAAGTTTTTTGAAGAAGATTTTGAAGTTAATATTTTCTTTGATTTTAAAACTCTTGATTTAATCGGTTGGCAAACCACAGATATTTATCAAAATCTTAGTATCACTTTTTTAGACTCGGTTAAAAAAAATCAAAAATTAAATAGTAATTTATTTGATTTACCTCAACAAAATTAAATTGAAACAGACTCCGTTTTATAAATTCTCATACCCCTTGAAATATAATTATTTAATGCATTTTTATGGTCTAAGGAGCAAGTATGTACCCAGACTCGATTAGTATTTTCAGAAAAAGAATTCCTAATAGCTGATGTCAAAAGGAAAGAACCTAATTTTTTATTTTGATATTCTTTGAGTAAACCAAGATAAGCAATTTCTGTCTCCCTTTTTTCCTTATGGAAAATAAGTTCAAAATATCCAGCCATATCGTCAGCTTTTTTAAGAATATAAGTTTTTACCTTTTGATCAGAAATATATTCGATCCATTGTTTATCGGTCCAAACTAATCGATCCGTCCATCGATGTTCTTTACCTATATTTTTATAAAAAAATTTATTTATTTGAAAATCTGTCGGATCACTAAGATTGATTAAGCAATCATCTGGAGAAAATTCTGATTTTTTTAAATCTTTAAGTGAATTAATTTCTAAATAATTTCTCTCAACTTTAGTGCTCACTCCACCATCTTTCCAACTTTTTCACCTCCAAATAGGTGAAAATGTAAATGAGGTACTTCTTGACCACCGTGTTCAGAAATATTAGCTAAAGCACGATAACCTTTACCACCGTCAACTGATATCCCAAGCTTTTTGGCAACAAGATTAATACCCTTTAATAAACCCACCATTTCCTCTGGGGAGGCATTTTGACTAAAATCATCAAGGTCAATATATTTTCCTTTCGGTATTACCAACGCATGAATTTTTTTTTGTGGATTAATATCATGAAATGATAAAACGTAATCATCCTCGTAAATCTTTTTACAAGGAATTTCTCCCCTTAAGATTTTAGCAAAAATATTATTATCATCGTAACTCATTTTTTTCTTTTATTTAGTTCTTCCATTACATCCTCAATTTTCACATCATTTGCCTCTAGATACATTATTAAATGATAGAAAACATCAGCTGCTTCATGAATTTTATTTGAATTTTTTTCTACTGCCTCAATAAGTTCATTAATTTCCTCTAGGATCTTTTCTTTGCTCAACGATTTATCACTAAGTAATTTATTGGTGTAAGAACCATCTACTGGAGTTTTTTTCCGCTCTCTTGCAAGATTAAATAAGCTTTCTAAAGTATTAAGCATATTAAATTCTAACAGGTATTCCTTTTGAGTCCAAATAATCCTTGGCTTCTTTTACCGAGTGTTTTCCATAGTGAAATATTGAGGCTGCCAGAACTGCACTGGCTTTACCTAATTTAATTCCATCCACTAGGTGATCTAAATTACCCACCCCGCCAGATGCAATGACTGGAATATTTACTTTTGATGAAATTTTTGACATGAGATCAATATCATAACCTACTTGTGTTCCGTCTCTATCCATAGAAGTTACTAATAACTCACCTGCACCGTTTTTTTCCATTTGTTCAGCATACTCCAACGCATCAATCCCACTATTATTTCTTCCACCATGAGTGAACACTTCCCACTTATCTCCATTTTTTTTGGCATCGATTGCAACTACAATACACTGAGAACCAAATTTTTTTGAACTATCTACAACGACTTTTGAATTTTCAACTGCTGCTGTGTTTATGGAAACTTTATCAGCCCCACAATTAAGTAATTTATTAATATCTTCAACACTTCTAACACCACCTCCTACAGTTAATGGCACAAAACATTTTTTTGAAGTTTTCTCCACAACATCATAAATAGTATCTCTATTTTCATTTGAAGCAGTAATATCTAAAAAACAAATTTCATCTGCTCCACCATCGCTATAGATTTTGGCTTGTTCTACAGGATCACCCGCATCTTTTAGATCCACAAAATTTATTCCTTTAACAACACGGCCATTTTTTACGTCCAAACAAGGTATTATTCTATTTTTAAGCATCTTCTTTTACTAATTCCTCTAATTTTATATCACCATCATAAATAGCTTTACCAACTATTATGCCCTCAACATTTTTTAAATTCTTTGCTTTTTTAATATCATCTATTGATGAAACACCACCTGATATAATTACAGGGCACTTTGACATCTCAGCAACTTTCATCGTTTCATTAAAATTTGGACTTTGTTTCATACCATCTCTATCTACATCAGTATAAATTAATCTACTAACACCATAGTCGTTAATTTCTTTTAAATAATCTAAAGTTAATTGATTAGAGCTTTCTTTCCACCCAGATACTGACAAATACCCATCTTTAGCATCTAAACCTAGAGCAATATGATTTTGAAATTTTTCACATGACTCTTTTAAGAAATTTTTGTCTTTAATAGCAGCGCTTCCGAGGATTACTTTCTCTACACCAGAATCGATGTATTTTTGAATACTATCAGAGTTTCTTATACCACCACCTACTTCAACTTTTAAATTAAATTTACCAACTATATTCTTAATAATATCTAAATTAACTGTTTCACCAGTTAAAGCACCATCTAAATCAACTATGTGTAAATTTTTAAATCCATGATCTTTAAATTTTCCCGCTTGCTCAATTGGAGACAATTCATACTCAGTCTTTTTATCGAAATCTCCTTTTATTAACCTGACACACCTCTTATTCTTTATGTCAATTGCAGGAAAAATTTTCATTATCAATTTTTAGTAATTATACCTATTTCACCTTTTTCTTCTAATGCCAGTAAAATTGCATTTTCTTCTTTTAAGTACATCATATCTCTAATTCTTTGACCAATATATATCTTTTCATAAAAAATTAATTTTTTAAATTTTTTATCCAATTTTATTCTAAAAATAGAATGTCCCCAGAGACTAGAAACTAAAAAATTATTTTGCCAAAAATTTGAAAAACTATTAGGCAATTTAATTAATTCAGATATTCCAATAGCTTTTAAAAAAGTAAATACAGGTTCTTGATAACCAAAATTAAAATGATCTTTTAAAAATTTAGGTTCAGTATTTTTAGGACCATAAGGTTCTCCATAAGAAGCTTCCGGCCAACCATAATTTTCATTAATTTTTATATTGTTTATCTCGTCGCCACCTCTAGGACCATGCTCAGTAGAAAGTATTATAGTGCCATCTGTCCAGAGACCTTGGGTATTTCTATGACCGCTAGATATAATCTTTGGCTCTTTATTATTAAATCCAATGAACAATATTTTTCCTATAATAGAGTTATCTTTGACTTTGATAGGATTGTTTTGTCCTATTGTTATTAGCAAGCCATTTTCATCATTTATAGAAAACTTCTGTATTCTGCCTCCATGAGGTTGGTAAAAATTTTGAACTGAACATTCTTTAGATGAATAAATATTATCAAATTCTAGCTCTTCTTCATTAATGAGTGCTTTGGATATATTCCAGTTATAGCAATTAGTTTCCTTAAGATTTCCATGTGAAACATATAAATATTTATCTACAATTAAAATATCTAAAACTTTGTCTAATTGAAGATTTGTTTTTTTTTTATCTAATATTATTTTTTCGTCATTTGAAAAAAGATTTTTTTTATCAACAAAATAAATATTTCCAATATAATCACTTATTACAAGCTGGCTATCTGTGTCATCAAAAAAATAGCTGAAAAAATGTGTCATCTGACTATCTTTTTTTTCTACAATGAACTCAATCTTAGGTTTATCTATCTCAAAACTCTCATCAAAAATTAATTTTTTCTTTTGTACTTTGAGATTGATTTGTTGAGTTTCTGGAATAAATTTTTCATTATAATCATTAAAAAAATTATTTGTTATTGACCAAAAATTATTATCACTTTTTTTTAAAGTTCTTACAATTACTTTTGATTTTATTGGCAAATTTTGAAAAATAATTTCTGAAATATTTAAAAAATTATATTTTATAATTATAAATAGAATAATTAAAAAAAAGATTGTGAAATAAAAAGTTTTTTTCATTACAAATTTATAAAATTATCAATAATTTTAAGTCCAAACTTATCACTTTTTTCAGGATGGAACTGGGTGCCAAAAATATTTTCTTTTTCAATAGAGCAAACAATATTTGATGAATAATCTGTTGTTGCTGAAATCACATTTTTATCCTCCGGGACAAATTCATAGCTATGAACAAAATACATGTGTGAATTATTTTCTATATCTTTGAAAATTTTACTATCTTTTACAATATTGATTTGATTCCAACCAATATGAGGAAGTTTAAATTTTCCATTCTGATTATCTATTTTTGAAACTTTTCCTGAAATCCATCCCAAACCATTTGTTTTAATTTCTTCATAACCAACATCAGCAAACATCTGCAAACCAACACAAATCCCAAGTAAAGGTTTCTTATCATTTATTGCAAATTCATTTAAAGTGTCTACAAGACCTTTAATTTTATTTAGGGCATCCACGCAACTTTTGAATGAGCCTTGCCCTGGTAAAACTACTTTATCGCTTGATTTTATCTTATTTAAATCTGAAGTAACCTCTATAGTTACTTTATCTTTTGCAACTTCTTTAAAAGAGTTTATTACCGAGCTTATATTGCCCGATTTATAATCAACAATTATGACGTTCATTAAACTTATAAAGAACCTTTTGTGGAAGGAATTGTTTTTTTATTCCTCGGATCTATTTCCAATGCAGTTCTTAAAGACCTTGCTAATCCTTTATAACAAGATTCGATAATGTGGTGACTATTGTCCCCATAAATATTTTCAACGTGTAAAGTAATTCCAGCGGCTTGAGAAAATGCTTGAAACCATTCTTTAAAAAGTTCTGTATCCATCTCTCCAAGTTTTTCGACTTTTAAATTAACTTTCCAAATTAAATAAGGGCGATTTGAAATATCAATTGCTACACGTGATAAAGTTTCGTCCATTGGTATCATCGCGTGGGCATACCTTCTAATTCCAATGGATTTTTTCAAAGCTTTTTTTAAGGCTTCACCAATAGCAATTCCTGTATCTTCAGTTGTGTGGTGTAGATCAATATGAGTATCACCTTTAGCTTTTATATTCATGTCTATTGAAGAATGCTTAGATAGTTGTTCAAGCATGTGGTTTAGAAAACCTATTCCTGTGTCAATTTTGTATTTACCTTTGCCGTCAATATTTAAATCAACACTTATGCTTGTTTCTTTTGTTTTCCTGCTTATTTTGCCTTTACGCTTCATAATTTAAAAGAGGTATACATATATTATTCAATTATGGCAATAACACTAAACCTGGGCTTGAAGTATCAAATTTAGTATCCATTTATAAGCTATGACAACGATTGTGTTAGTTAGGAAAAACAACGAAGTGGTGGTAGCTGGTGATGGCCAAGTAAGTATGGGCAATACTGTCGTAAAAAGCACTGCCTCAAAAGTCAGAAAAATTGAAAAGAGAGATGTCGTAGCTGGTTTTGCTGGATCAACAGCTGATGCATTAACTTTATTTGAAAGATTAGAGGGAAAATTAGAAAAACATGCTGGTAACTTATCTAGAGCTGCTGTGGAGTTAGCTAAAGATTGGAGAACAGATAAATATCTAAGAAGATTAGAAGCGCTAATGGCAGTCGGTGACAAGAACAATAGTTATATAATTTCAGGTACTGGTGACGTTCTAGAACCTGAAGGTGATGTTATTGGTATTGGCTCTGGTGGTAATTATGCTTTAGCTGCAGGAAAAGTCTTAATAGAAAGTAATATATCAGCAGAAGAAGTTGCAAAAAAAGCTATAAAAGTTGCAGCTGATATCTGCGTATTTACAAATGAAAATGTCAAAGTTGAAAAAATTTAATGGATAAATCAAACGTAACTCAATTGCATCCTAAAGGTGATCAGCAAAAAGAAGAGGCTTCATTAGTAAGCTCTTTGTCACCAAGAGAAATTGTCTCTGAATTAGACAGGTTTGTTGTCGGTCAAAATAAAGCAAAAAAAGCAGTTGCTGTTGCCTTACGAAACAGATGGAGAAGACAAGCTTTAAAAGGTGAAATGAGAAATGAAGTTTTACCTAAGAATATTTTAATGATTGGACCAACAGGTGTTGGAAAAACAGAAATTTCAAGAAGACTATCTAAATTAGCAGAAGCTCCTTTTGTAAAAGTTGAAGCAACTAGATTTACTGAGGTGGGTTATGTTGGAAGAGATGTAGAACAAATTGTCAGAGATCTAATTGAAATAGCAATTTCAATGGAAAAAGTTAAAAAAAGAAAAGAGGTCTACGCGAAAGCACAGAAACTAGCTGAAGAAAAAGTATTAGATGCTTTAGTTGGTAAAAAAGCAAGTGCGGCTACAAGAGAAAGCTTTAGAAAAAGACTTAGAGATGGTGATCTAGATAATAACGAGATAGAAATAGCTGTTAGTGAAAGTGGTGGTAACAGTACATCGTTTGAAATTCCTGGAATGCCTGGCGCTAATGTAGGAATGATCAATATTGGAGAGATGCTTGGTAAGTCTATGGGAAAACAGGAAAAAAAGAAAAAAATGACAGTAAAAGAATCTCACGAAATTTTGATAAATGACGAGTCTGATAAATTAATTGAGCAAGATAAAATAATTAAAGCTGCAAAGATCTCTACAGAAAATAATGGAATAGTTTTCTTAGATGAAATAGACAAAATTTCTGGAAGAACAGACAGGGTTGGTGGAGATGTATCTAGAGAAGGTGTGCAGAGAGATTTATTACCTTTAATTGAGGGAACAACAGTTAATACAAAATATGGACCTATAAAAACTGACCATATATTATTTATTGCATCTGGTGCTTTTCAATTAGCCAAACCTTCTGATTTACTCCCCGAGTTACAAGGGAGACTACCGATCAGAGTTGAGCTAGAGGCTTTATCAAGTGATGATTTCAAAAGAATTCTTAAAGAACCTGATTTCAGTTTAATTAAACAGTATGTGGCTTTGTTAAAGACCGAGAATGTTGAGCTTGAGTTTACCGAAGATGGAATTGATGCAATCGCAAATATTGCATCAGAAGTAAATGCAACTGTTGAAAATATTGGTGCTAGAAGATTACACACAATAATTGAGAAAATCCTTGATGAAATTAGTTTTACTGCAACTGACAGATCTGGTGAAAAAATCTCAATAAATAAAGAATATATAAACAAAAATCTTGATAATCTTGTCAAAGATACAGATCTATCAAAATTTATTTTATAATTTTTTTTTTAAAAAAATATAAAAAGCCCCACTGCCACCATCTTCAATTTCGGCATCAGTTATAGTTTTTATTTTTTTCATTAAGCTGGAATTATTTTTAATAAAATCAGGAACAGAATTTTTTAAAATACCAAATTTCTTTGAAATATATGGGTCTTTGTCATTTTGAGAATGCAGTCCTTTACCAGTAACTATAATAACTTTAGAGACTTTTTGATCAAAACACTCAGTTATAAAACTTTCAACTTTTTTGTTTGCTTCATCAAGTGTGTAACCATGAAGATCTAATGATTTAGTAATATGAAATTTATTCTCTTTTTTTTCTAAATCTTTATTTGGTAACTTTTCATTTTTTTCTAAAAAGTCTTTCCAATCCTTTTTGTCTTTATCTGAAATATTATTGTTCAATTAAGAAAGGGTATCAACTAATTGCCAATTTGGATTATTAGTACTTGTATCTCTTGAAAATACCCAGGTATCATAAATCTTCTTAATCTTTTCGGGGTCTCCAGAAACTATCTTTTTATCTTTATCCCTAATACAAGTGATTACTTCACCTACAAATTCTACTGTTACCTGTAAAATTTTTCCTAAATACTTGTGCTCTTTTATATTAGCTGAATTTACTCCAATAAAAGTAATTTCAGCAAGATGACCTCTTTTACCTCTTTCTTTTAGTGCAGTGTTAAACTGATCGTAAATTTTATTGCTTAATAAAGGCTTGCTTGTAGTCAATTTATTGTCACTGTCACCAAAGTCTGTAATAATAGTTTCGTATGCTATTTTAGCACCTTTTAAAAAGTCTTTTTTTGCATTTTCGTCAAAATCAGTTTTTTTATTTATTTTTGTTTCAGGATTTATATTTTTCAACATTTCCTCAAACTGGGGTGAGGCTTTTCCCTCAAAACCTGTTCTTTTCCCTAAAATTCCTCTAAGTCTTAAAAAGATGAAGCCAGCAATCATTGCTAATAAAATAATATCGATGTACTCAAAACTATAATTCATAACCTAAACTTAATTACTATGTTGATTAATTTCAACTAACAATTACATTAAAGACAAATGAACACAGTACTTTTAGCTGTTATTTTAATCCCAATTGTAGAGATTTACCTTTTTATAAAGATCGGGTCTCAAATAGGAGCTTTCAGCACTATATTCTTGGTATTTTTTACTGCGGTTGTAGGAGTTTACTATGCTAGATACGAAGGGATTAACACTCTGAGATCTGGAATGACACAAATAATTAAAAATCAAATTCCAGCCCACGAATTAATATCTGGTGCCGCAATTGCATTTGCAGCTGTTCTCTTAATAATACCAGGATTTGCAACTGACTTGATTGGTTTCCTCTTAATCATCCCAATAACACGAAAGTTAATATTAGGAAGATTTAATAAAAAATTTGAAAATAAAGAAACGAAAAAGAATGATTTTATTGAGGGAGAATTTGAGGATATAGAAGATGACAATGACAGAAAAATTTAAAATTTTAGCAAAATATATAAAAGATATGTCTAGTGAAACACCAGATGTTGAAACTTACATATCTGCAGGAAATAACATGGGTAAATATCAATTAGATATTGATATCAAATCAATAGCCCTTAAAAATAAGATGATCGAGGTAAATATAACATTAAAATTTCAACACAAAGACACTCAAGTCAAAAAATCTCATTTTGAGATTATTTACGCAGTAGCAGTAAAAATTGATGAGTCCATTAAAGAAAAAAAAGATCTAGAAAAAATTGTATTATGCGATGTACCTAATTCAGTTTATCCAGACTTAGAAAAATCATTTTTAGATATGATGCATAATTCTGGATACCCTAATCTCAAATTAGAAAAAAAAATTGATTTTACAAAACTTTATTTGGAAAGATTTAATTAATAAAAGTTTTTTTTAAGAGACGTTTTTAAATAAATTTGATGATTTTTTAGCTCCTCAGGAGACGGTTTGATAACCTTAGTAGAATAGATAACTTTTCCAGTATTTAATTTTGAAACTTCTTCCTCTTTATTTTTAAAATCTAAAGTTGGTTCTTTTTGATCTATTAAATTTATATAAACCTTAGATAATAAATCACAGTCGATAAGCGCAGTATGTTGGACCCTTTTGGAATTGTCTATCCTATATCTCTTACATAAAGCATCCAAACTTATTTGGGATCCAGGAAATTTATTTCTGGCTAATGATACCGTGTCTATTACTTCATTATCAATTTTGTTTTTTCCGATAATCCGTAGTTCATTATTTAAATGAGATAAATCAAATTCTGCATTATGAATTATTAATCTTTTATCCTTAATAAATCTTAGAAAATCATCGGCTATTTCTCTAAATTTCATTTTGTCTGATAAAAAACTATCTGAATATCCATGCACTTCGAAAGCTTTCTCAGATACTTTTCTTTCTGGATTTAAATAACAATGAAATTTTTTTTTTGTTGGTATTAAATTATCTAACTCAATACATCCTATTTCTACAATTCTATGCCCCTCTTTGACTGAAAGACCAGTTGTTTCTGTGTCTAATACAATTTCTTTCATACTAAATTTTTTATAATTTCCTTTACTCTAACTTTAGCAGAATTTTTTTTAAAATTGTTTTTAATTATAAATTGAGACTTTTTCTTTTTTAAGACAAGCGACAGTTGCATCTTTTTAAAATTTTTTAGTATTTCCATATTAAAATTTTGTCGTTTTTTTAATCTTTTTAAAATTTCTGATTTTTTAGACTCAACAAAAACTAATATATCTTTTTTTTTATTAATTTTGTTCTCCAATAGAAGAGGAATATCTAATACAACAAATTTTTTATTTTTGTTCTTTCTTAAAAAATCATTCATTTTTTTTCTAACTTCACGATGAACAATCTTAATAATTCTTTTTAAATTTTTCCTATTAGATAAAATTGCATTAATAATTTCTTTTTTTTTTATGGGAAAAGAGTCAAAATAATTTGGAAGTTCTTTTTTTAATTTTTGAAAAACTTTTCTGTTATATTTATAAATTTTAGCAACTTCTAAATCAGCGTTAAATACAGGAAAACCAAAACATTTGGCTATGTAAGTTTTGCCAGAACCTATATCTCCTAAAATGCCTATTCTTTTCATAAATCTAATAATTTCTTTAATTCTTCGTTAATTTCTGGTTCAACCTCGTGCCATAATTTAAACGCCTCTAAAGCTTGATAAATAAACATCATTTTACCATTAGAAACCTGACAGCCTAAATTTTTTCCAGTTCTCAAAAAATTAGTCTCTTTTGGATTGTAGATAACATCATAGAATAGTTTTGTTTTATTCATGTTTTTGAAGTTCAAACCAATGTTATCTTCCTTATTTAAGCCTAAACTGGTGGCATTAATAATCATATCAAATTCAGGTTGATCTCCCCAGTCAACTACACTGATATTTGAAAAATATTTTTTTAATTTTTCAGTTTTTTGTTTGGTTCTATTGCTTACTATAATTTTAGAAGTACCTAGTTTTTCTAAAGCATAAATTATAGAAGGTACAACTCCTCCAGCTCCCAATATAAATATTGTTTTATTTTCTAAATTAAATTGGGTTTCCTTTAAACTCAATTCAAAACCTTTTATATCAGTGTTATGACCGATAAGTTTTTTATCTTGTTTGTATATAGTATTAACAGATTGCGTAATTTGAGACTCTTTACTTAGCGTATCCAAAAAAGGAATGACATCACTTTTAAAAGGGACAGTAACATTTATTCCATCTAATTTATCCTCCCTAATTTCAGAAATAATTTCTTGGATTTCGCTTTTATCTATTTTTTTTCTATCATAATTTGCATCAATATTATTTTTTTCAAACCAATAATTATGTAATTTGGGTGATAGTGAATGCTCAATAGGATTTCCAATTACAAGATATTTTTTCATTTATAGTTATCTAAATATTTTTTAATTTTTTCAATTGGAAGTCCCATTATTGTATTTTCGTTTCCATCAATACTTGAGAATAAATCTCTTCCCTCACCCTCTATCTGATAAACATTATAAGCATATAACGCCTCATCCGAAATTTTTAATAAATATTCTTTTAGTTCTTCTTCTGTCATTTTTTTCATTGTCAGTAATGCTTTATCGGTATGGTTCCATACCATAGATCCATTTTTGGAGATACAAACTGAGCTTATTAAATGATGTTTTTTACCATTTAGTTTTTTTAAAATTTCTAAAGCTTCATTTCTATCATTAGGTTTTGATATGAGTTCTCCCTCTAAATCAATTACACTATCAGCACCCAAAACTAAATCGTCAATATATTTATTGCTTACTTTATTGGCTTTTAATTCAGCTAGATTTTTTGATATGATTTCAGGTGTAGCTTTTTCTTTTAATAAACTTAGTTTCACAATATCTTCATCTACATTTGATGGTTTTACCTCATTTAAAATATCATTTTCGTCTAATATCTTTTTTCTAACCTTGCTTTTAGAAGCTAGAATAATTTTAGGCATTTTCTTTATATATTTCGTATATTTTGATTACGGAAGCTGCAGTTTCTTCTACAGATTTTCGTGTCACATCAATGAATGGCCATTTATATTTTTTGAAAGTATTTTTTGCCATATCTACTTCTTTTTTAATTTGATCTAAATCTGTATATAATTTATTTTTATTTTCCTTAAGTGAATTCATCCTGTTTTTTCTAATCTCCACAAGCCTTTCTGGCTCAGTATTTAATCCAATAATGCATGAGATTTTAGGGTTTTCTTTTAAAGCTTCTGGTAAAGAATTTTCATTTATTAAAGGTATGTTGGATGTTTTAAAACCTTTGTTAGCTAAAAAGATTGCGGTTGGAGTCTTACTTGTTCTGCTCACTCCCAACAAAATTATATCAGATTCTTTTATTTCTTTTACAAGATTACCGTCATCATGATTCATTGTAAATTGAATTGCTTCGATTCTTTTATAATATTCTTCATCAAGAGCATATTGTCCACTTGGTTGGTGTGAGGCTTTTTGATTTAAAAGTTTTGAAAAACTTAATATTAGATCACCTAACACCCCAAAACATGGAATTTTTTTCGTGTCACTATTTTTTGCAAGATATTTTGCCAGATTACTATCAACAATGGAGTATAAGATTATTGCATTTTTTTCTTTTTCTGCATTTTCTAAAATTTTTATAATTTGATTTTCTGTTCTTGTAAAAGAATAAGTGTGTATTTTATAATTAATATTTTTAAATTGAGCTTTGATAGCTATAAAAATACGATCAAGAGTTTCACCAGTTGCATCTGATACAAGATAAATTTGATATAAGTTACTCATGTATAATGTGTGTATAAATTTGTACAATTTTTATCATATTGAACATTTTCCATATTTTAAAATTTATGGTGTAAAACAATGCTTTTATTAACAAAATTAAACATGTTAAAATCTCCAGTAATCATTTGGTGTATTTAGTTAATAAGCTTCAATTTTGCGTATATATTTATTAAAATTTAAATTCTAAATGTTAACAAACTGTTTATAAAATGTTCAATAAATTTAATCACCATTATTCACAGAATATACTAACATTACAATTAATTATATTTAATTATTAATATGTCTCCAATCGAAGAAGTAATAATAAACAAGAAAAGTGATATTAATCCTATTTGGATAATGAGACAGGCTGGTAGATATTTACCTGAATTTAGAGAAATAAGAAAACAAAATCCTGATTTTATTAAATTATGTCTTAACGAAAAATTATCAAGTGAGATTACTTTACAACCTTTGAAAAGATTCGATTTGGATGCAGCAATAATTTTTTCTGATATCTTAATGTTACCATATGGCTTAAATCAAACTGTTGAATTTAAAAAAAATGTAGGCCCATTACTTGGTAACTTTGACTTAAAAGAAATTTCAAATATTGAAGAAGTTGAATTTGTAGAAAAACTATCTTCCGTCTATAAATTAATTAAATTAGTAAGTAATTCTCAATTTACTAAAAATAAAACTACCATAGGATTTGTTGGAGCACCGTGGACTTTATTGGTTTATATGATAAATAAAAAATCACCAAAATTAAGCTTGAATGAAAATTTTTTTGAAGACAAATATTTAATTGATAAAATTCTTAAAATTTTAGATAAATTTTTAAAAATACATATCAAAAATCAAATTGATAGTGGTGCTCAGATAATACAAATCTTTGATAGTTGGGCTGGTCTGCTAAAAGAAAAAGATTTACCTTATTATATTTATGACCCCACCTTAAGCTTGGTTAATTATACTAAATCCTTAAATGTGCCTGTTATCTGCTTTCCAAGAGGTATTAAAAATTACAAAAATTATTGTGAAATTATTAAACCAGACACAATTTGCATTGATTATGAGGTTGACCCAGTCAAAATTAATAAAGAA
The DNA here is from genome assembly GCA_902571015.1 of uncultured Pelagibacteraceae bacterium. Taxonomy (GTDB): domain Bacteria; phylum Pseudomonadota; class Alphaproteobacteria; order Pelagibacterales; family Pelagibacteraceae; genus Pelagibacter. The sequence continues at coordinate 234,642 of CACGAC010000001.1, forward strand.
ATAAACATTCCTGTTCAAGGTGGAATGGACCCAAAGCTTTTGCTTTCTGATAAAGAAAACTTAAAAAAAGAAACAACGAAATATTTAGATATATTTAAAGATCATCCATATATATTTAATTTAGGGCATGGCGTTCTTCCAGAAACGGACCCTAATATGATGGACTATTTAGTAAAAACTGTGAAAGATTATTAATGGAAAAAAAAATAGAACACCCGCCAGTTAATTTCGGAAAAACAGGAGTTTTAATTGTCAATCTTGGAACTCCTGACTCAACAAATTGGTTTGATATAAGAAAATATTTAAAAGAATTTTTATCAGATAGGAGAGTAATCGAAGTTAACCCGATAATTTGGCAAATCATATTAAATGTTATTATATTAACTTTTCGGCCATCCAAAACAGCCAAGGCTTATAAAGAAATTTGGATGAAAGACAAAAACATTTCTCCTCTTTTGCATTATACGCAAAAGCAAGCAGAAAAGCTTTCAAACCTAATATCTGAAAAAAACTTAATAATAGATTATGCTATGAGATATGGGAATCCTAGCATAAGAAGTAAAATTGCAACCCTTCATGAAATGGGTTGTGAAAATTTAATAATTCTTCCTCTTTATCCACAATATGCTGCGGCAACCACTGCAACTGTCTGTGATGAAGTATATAGAACTCTTATGAAAATGAGATGGCAACCATCACTAAAAATAGTGCCACATTATGAGTCGGATCCATTATATATAGAAGCGCTCGTAAATTCTTTGAATAAAAAAATTAAAGAAATAAATTGGAAGCCAGATTTGATATTAGCTTCTTATCATGGAATACCTCAAAAATATTTTGATAAGGGCGATCCTTATCATTGCTATTGTCACAAGACCACGAGACTAATATCAGAAAAGTTTACTTCAATTGAAATTAAGACAACATTCCAATCTAGATTTGGTCCTGAAAAATGGCTTCAACCTTACACAGATAAAACTTTAGAAAATTTACCCAAAGAAGGTAAAAAAAATGTTTTGGCCATATGTCCAGGATTTTCCTCAGACTGCGTCGAAACTTTAGAGGAAATCCAAATTCAAGGAAAAGAGAGTTTTTTAGAATCTGGTGGAGAAAACTTTGATATGGTACCGTGTTTGAACGATAATGACGATCACATAATTTTATTAAAATCTTTAATTCAAAAAAACATTTGATTAATGAACACTTACTTACTTTTTAAATCGTTACATTTGATATCTGTCATTTCTTGGATGGCTGGATTGTTATATCTCCCAAGAATTTTCGTTTATCATTCTCAAAACAACACTCAGCCAATTATATCAGAGGTGTTTAAGGTTATGGAAAGAAAACTTTTTTTTTATATCATGACACCAGCAATGATATTATCTTGGCTATTTGGCTTGCTACTTATTCACGAAATAGGATTTGAAAAACTTGGACAAACTTGGATGATTTTGAAATTGATATTTGTGGTTATTTTAACAATTTATCATTTTTATCTTGGTCGTATTTTAGGACAGTTTAAATTTGACCTTAATACGCATTCACATAAATTTTATCGATTTATAAATGAAATACCCACATTATTGCTTATTTTAATCATATTTGTTGTAGTTTTTAAGCCTATCTAGGGTTGAAAATTTGCAAATAGCATATATATTTAACCTATTATTAAGTCCTTAATAATCTCTAATCATGAACATACAAGAATTAAAACTTAAATCATCAGAACAACTTATTACACAGGCAGAAGAGCTTGGTATTGAAAATGCTAGCACACTGAGAAAACAGGAAATTCTTTTCGCAATTCTTAAAAAGGTTGCTGAAAAAGAGGAAATTACAGGCGCAGGAGTTTTACAATTGCTTCAGGATGGATTTGGTTTTTTAAGAGCGATGGAGTCAAACTATCTTCCTGGTCCTGACGATATTTACGTTAGTCCAAGTCAAATAAGAAAATTTGGTTTAAGAACTGGAGATACTGTTGAGGGTCCTGTAAGAGCTCCTAAAGAAGGTGAAAGATATTTTGCTTTATTACAAGTTAGTAAAATAAATTTTGAGGAACCCGATAAATCTAGACACAAAATTGCGTTTGATAACCTAACTCCCCTGTATCCAGATAAACAATTAGTTATGGAAGTTGAGGCTACAAAGCCAGATAAAAAACAAGATTTAACACCGAGATTGATAGATCTTGTTAGCCCAATTGGAAAAGGTCAAAGATCGATAATTATTTCTCCACCTAAAGCAGGAAAGACTATGATTTTACAAAGTATTGCAAACTCAATTGCTAAAAATTATCCAGAGTGTTATCTCATAGTATTATTGATTGATGAACGTCCAGAAGAAGTGACGGATATGCAAAGAACTGTCAAAGGTGAGGTTATTAGTTCAACTTTTGATGAACCTGCACAAAGACACGTTGCAGTAGCTGAAATGGTAATAGAAAAGGCGAAAAGACTTACAGAACATAAGAAGGATGTGGTGATACTACTAGACTCAATAACAAGACTAGGTCGAGCTTATAATGCTGTTATACCAAGCTCGGGAAAGGTTTTAACTGGTGGTGTAGATGCTAATGCACTCCAAAGACCCAAAAGATTTTTTGGTGCAGCAAGAAACATAGAGGAAGGCGGATCTTTAACTATTATATCTACCGCTTTAATAGATACTGGAAGCAGAATGGATGAAGTAATTTTTGAGGAATTTAAGGGAACTGGAAATAGTGAAACCGTGTTAGATAGAAAAATTGCAGATAAAAGGATTTATCCCGCTATTGATATAACAAAATCAGGCACTAGAAGAGAAGAATTGTTATTTGATAAAAATGATCTTCAAAAGATGAATGTTTTAAGAAGAATAATCGCCCCAATGGGAACAATGGATGCAATCGAGTTTATTAGTTCTAAATTAAAAGATACAAAAAACAACTCTGATTTCTTCAATTCAATGAACAAACCAAGCTAATTTAAAGATAGCCAAGTTCTTTTAATTCATTATTAAGCTCAGTTTCCAAATCTTTCTGTATTTTTGTTGGTAGTGTCTTTTGCCAATTATTGCTAGGTCCTTTGTTAAAGAATCTTACTTTTTCACTTCTTCCTTTAACGAAAACGTTTTCTGTAAAATCACCATTATCTTCAATTTTTTTTAATGCTTCGAAGGAGGTTGATTTTATAATATTTTCTTTTTTGGTATCAGACACCTCTAAATCAATGTAATTTTTAAGAAATGCAATAATTTTATCAATTTCTTGATGTATATTTTTTACTAAGTCTTCGTATTTAATAATTAACAAATTTTCATTATCGTTCGTCCAAAACTTATAATGTTCTTTCCACGATCCAAGGTATGTAATAACGTTTCCACCTCTTAACTCAATTTCTTTACCTGGAGAAAGAATTTTTGATGTGAGAAGAAACTTTTTAGACTCTTCAATAGATTTGCTGAAGTGATTTGATATGGAGTCAATAAGATTTCTAGGATCTCTAACAATGTAAATTGTAGCTCGTGTGCATTCTTTATTGGTAAAAGGATAATTGTCAATTTTACAGTTTAAATGATGTGTTTTGAAAAATTTTATTTTAGTGTCTAAATTAATTCTTTCTTGAGATGTAATCCAATGCTTTTTGATTTCGTGAATATTATTATAATCTTGTGTGAAATGTTCTAAAAACCGTCTTTGTGGATATTGGTCAATTTTTTTTATACTAGGAAAATCAAATATTCCATTCTCTGTATAGACTAGAGAAGAAATTATAGATCTGACCCATGTATTTCCACTCTTCGGATATGATGCTACCCAAATAATCATAAAAGTTTATAATTATATAAAATAAAAAACCAAATTATATGACAATTTATGCATTATCTAGTGGGCCTGGTATTTCTGGCATAGCCGTTGTGAGGATTTCAGGTTCAGATTCTTCAAAGGTTCTAAAATTGTTAACAAAGAATGAGCTACCAACTCCTAGAGTGGCTACTCTTCGAAAAATAAACAATATCAACACTTCTGAACTTATTGATGAAGGGTTAATCTTATGGTTCCCTGGCCCTCAGAGCTACACTGGCGAAGATATGGTCGAAATTCATATTCACGGTGGTAAAGCAGTTGTGGAGGCGCTTTTGAATACTCTTTCAAATATAAAAGAGTGTCGACTTGCAGATCCTGGTGAGTTTACAAAACTTGCTTTTCAAAACAGTAAAATAAATTTGCTAAAAGCAGAGAGTATAGCTGATTTGATCTCAGCAGAAACTGAAATTCAGAGATTGCAAGCTGTAAAAATGATGAAAGGAAAATCTTCTGAAAAATTTAATGAGTTGAGAGAAAAATTATTGAAAATTTTGTCATTTGTTGAGGCAAAAATAGATTTTCCCGATGAGGATTTACCAGAAGAAAATTTAAAAAAGATAAAAGAGGATTCATCGAATGTCTTAAATGAGATTAAAAAAATTTTGAATGATCAAAAAGTTGGTGAGATAATTCGTGAAGGTTTTAAAATTGCAATTGTAGGTCCAACTAATGCTGGTAAGTCTAGTCTATTAAATAATTTATCAAATAGGGAGGTTGCTATAGTGTCTGAAATTGCTGGTACCACAAGAGACGTTGTTGAAACACATTTGAACATAGACGGTTATCCAGTTATAATTTCAGATACAGCTGGTATAAGAGACTCCAAGGACGAAATCGAAAAAAAAGGAATAAAATTATCATTAAAAAAAGCTGAAAATGCTGATCTAAAACTAGTAGTGGTGGATGCAAAAAGTATTGATTTAAGCGGATTTTTGAATGACTTATTAAAAAAAGACGCAATTCTAGTTATAAATAAATCAGATCTGTTGAAAGAAAAATTAGATTCTGAAACTTCTAAATTTAATCATGTTTTGATTTCACTAAAAAACAATTTAAATATAGATAAATTAATATCTAAAATAAAAAACCACTTAAAAAATAAATTTATATCAGATGAAGATATCTTAATTACAAGAGAAAGGCATAGACAACATTTGCTTCAGTGTGTTGAACATTTGAAAAATTTTACCGACAAAAATGATAAAAAAGATTTTGATAAAGGTGCTGAGGATTTAAGATTAGCCACAAGACAATTAGGTATGATTGTAGGAAAAGTTGATGTAGAGGAGATATTAGGCAGTATTTTTAACGATTTTTGCATTGGTAAATAATAACGTTTTTAAGGGTTTTTTTTGAAGCTTTTTATTGATTTTCGTTAAAAAACACCACTTTTTTTTAAAAAAAACAGAAATCTTGTAAATATCCTAATCGAATATAAATTTAGCTCATGAAAAAAAATTTTCAATTTGATGTAGTTGTTATCGGAGGTGGTCATGCTGGCTGTGAAGCTGCAGCGGCCTCAGCAAGGCTTGGTGTAAATACCGCTTTGTTTACGCATAACAAAAATACAATCGGAGAAATGTCATGTAATCCAGCTATAGGTGGTTTAGGTAAAGGTCACCTGGTTAGAGAAATTGATGCTTTAGATGGAGTCATGGGAGAGGTTGCTGACAAGTCTGGAATACAATTTAGATTATTAAATAGAAGTAGAGGACCTGCGGTAAGAGGTCCCCGAACACAGTCTGACAGATCATTATATCGTAAATATATGCAAGAAAAACTTGTAAACTATTGTAATTTAAGCATTTTTTCGGATCCTGTAGTAAAGTTTATTTTTGAAAATAACCAAATAAGTGGATTTATTACGTTAAATGATAACAAAGTGAGTTGTAACAAGTTAATCTTAACAACAGGCACTTTTTTGAATGGTTTGATACATATAGGTAATGAAAGAACTCCTGCTGGCCGATTTAATGAAAAACCGAGTACAGGGTTAAGTGAACAGCTAAAAAAGTATAATTTCAAAATTGGAAGATTAAAAACAGGGACACCTCCTAGATTAGATTCTAGAACAATTAATTTTGAAAATTTGGAACAGCAGTTTGCCGATGAAGATCCATATTTTTTTTCTTTTCTCACCAAAAAAAATTTAAACAAACAAGTGTCTTGTTCCATGACCTACACTAACGAGAGAGTTCATAAAATAATCGAAAAAAATTTATCTAAAAGTGCAATGTATTCTGGAAGCATACAAGGTGTTGGTCCTAGATACTGCCCCTCTATTGAAGACAAAATAGTAAAATTTGCTGATAAGACAAGACATCAAATATTTCTAGAGCCTGAGGGTCTAAATGATCATACTATTTACCCTAATGGCATATCTACATCTCTACCTGAGGTTGTGCAATACGAAATACTCAATAATATCAATGGTTTAGAGAATGTAAAAGTAATTAGACCAGGATATGCTATAGAATATGATTATATTGACCCTAGAGAGCTCTTTTTAACACTGGAGACAAAAAAAATAAAAAATCTTTATCTTGCTGGTCAAATTAATGGAACTACAGGTTATGAGGAAGCAGCTGCTCAAGGCCTTATAGCAGGAATTAATGCTGCTCTATCCTTTAAAAATATGGAGCCTTTTATTTTAGATAGATCAGATGCTTACATTGGCGTTATGATAGATGATTTAGTTACCAAAGGCGTTGCAGAGCCTTATAGAATGTTTACATCTCGAGCAGAATACAGACTAAGTCTCAGGTCAGATAATGCAGACCTAAGGCTTACTCATAAAGGAATCAAAATTGGTTTAATAGCAGAAATTAGAAAACAACTCTTTGAGGATAAATTCAATAAATTAAGCAAAATATCTCTTCAAATGTCTAATTTAAACATTTCACCCTCTAAGGCAGACAAATTTGGAATAAAAATAGCGAAAGATGGTGTTTTTAGATCAGCAGAGGAAATTCTTACCCAAAAAAGTGTTGATATGACAAAAATAAGGAATATATGGCCTGAAATCGCTGATTATGGGGATGAAATTGATGAGCAAATTGAGATTAACTCTCATTATAGAGGATATTTAAAGAAACAAAAGGCTGATATTTTAGCTTTTAAACGAGATGAGAATTTAAAAATACCAGATAATATTGATTATGATCAATTTTCAGGCCTTTCTAATGAAGTAAAAGTCAAATTCAAAGAAATAAGGCCCAAAACTATGGGTCAAGCCTTAAGAATCGATGGAATAACCCCTGCAGCCGTATATATTTTGTTGTCACACGTCAAAAGAAAGTCTATTAAGCATATAGCTTAATGGATAACTTAATTTTAAATTCCTATTCCAAAATTTCCAATTTAAATGTTTCACGTGAAACTTGTAATGAGCTTGAGAGCTTAATTACGATGATACAGGAAAAAAATCAGAAAATTAATATTATAAGTAAAAAAATGTATGAAAAAGAGGCAATAAGAGAGCGCCATATAATTGATTCAGCGCAAATTATTGATTTTGTTGATTTAAATTGCAATACAACCTCAGATTTAGGAACAGGGGGTGGAATGCCTGGATTAATAGTGGCTATAGTGATGAAAAAAATTAAAAACGACCTGAAAGTAAATCTTTATGAAAAAAGCTACCACAAATGTGCTTTCCTTAGAGAAGTTTCAAAAAAATTAAATTTAAATACAGAAATAATTCAGAAAGATATTTTTTCACTTAAAAATATTGAAACAGGAACAATTATGTCAAGGGCGTTTAAGCCAATGCCTGTGATTTTAAACTTGGTTAATGAAAATTTTAAAAAATATAAAAATATTATTTTTTTTATGGGAAGTAGTGGAAGAAAAATTCTTAATGAAACACTTCAAGAATGGGATCTAGATTATGAAGAAAAAAAAAGTTTAACAAGCAACGACTCGTTTATATTAAATATTAAAAAAATTAAAAAAAAGATTTCATGAAAATAATTTCAATTATAAATCAAAAGGGCGGGGTTGGAAAAACAACAACTGTTATCAATTTAGCATCAGCATTATCTCAACTCGGTAAAAAAATTTTAGTAATTGATCTAGACCCTCAAGGGAATGCTACCACAGGATTAGGATTGTCCAACACCTCTCAATCTGATCAGACCATTTACGGGATTCTCAATGGCACAATGTCAATTTCAAATGTAATTAAAAAAACAGACTTTCAAAATCTTGATTTAATATCATCCAATGTAGATCTGTCAGGATTAGAGGTTGAGACTGCAGGTGATAGTGATAGAGCCTTTATACTTAAGACTAAATTAACCGCGTATTTTAACGATTCTAGAGGAATATATGATTATATTCTTATAGATTGCCCTCCCTCTTTGAGTCTTCTAACAGTAATGGCTTTGGTATCATCTAACTCACTGCTTGTGCCATTACAAACAGAATTTTTTGCCTTAGAAGGACTTACACAACTCATGAAGACCATTGAGAGAATTAAAACTAACTTGAATCCTGAATTGGAGATTCAAGGCATACTTTTAACAATGTACGATCGAAGAAATAAACTTTCATCACAGGTTGAACAAGAAGCGAGAGATTATTTCAAAGATAAAGTTTACCAAACTGTAATTCCTCGAAATGTAAGATTATCTGAAGCACCATCCCATGGTATTCCAGTATTGATTTATGACAAGAATTGTCCAGGAAGTAAGTCATATTATAGTTTTACAGACGAGTTCATGGCACAAGAAAATAAAGTTGGGAGCGCAGCGTAATGAACAAAATAAAAAAAGGGCTGGGCCGAGGACTATCTTCTTTAATAGGTGAAACCAAGGTTGAGAATAAAACAAATAACTTAAGTTTAGCTGACATAGTCCCTAATAAATATCAACCGAGAAAAAATTTTGATGAGGAAAATTTAAATGACTTGGTTAATTCAATAAAAGAACGGGGTGTTATTCAACCAATTATTGTTAGAAAATCTAATATGGATAACTCTAAATACGAAATTATAGCCGGAGAAAGAAGGTGGTTAGCAGCTCAGAAAGCTGGTCTACATGATATTCCAGTAGTTGTAACAGATGCTGATGATCTTAAATCTTTAGAATTTGCGATTGTTGAAAATGTTCAGAGACATGATCTAAATCCCTTAGAGGAAGCACAAGGCTATAAAAGATTGATAGATGAATTTGCATATGATCAAGATAAAGTATCAAAATTTATCGGTAAGAGTAGAAGCTATATTTCTAACTCATTAAGATTACTTAATTTACCAAAAGAAGTTCTTGATTTCGTAGAACAGAAAAAGATTACAGCTGGTCATGCAAAGATATTAGTAGGGCTGGATAATGCTGTTTTTCTAGCAAATAAATTTATTGAAAAAAAATTATCCGTAAGACAAGCAGAAAATTTAGTTAAAATATTCAGAAAAACTAAAAGAAATACTTCTAGTAAAGTAGACTCAAATATCCGAGATTTAGAAAACTCTATAACTGAAAAGATTGGACTTAGTGTTTCTATTAAAAATAATAAAAACAATAAGGGCACAATATCATTTTATTACAAAGAGCTGGATCAATTAAATAAGATAATTGATATAATTAAATCTAGATATTAGTATTTTCAACTTTATCTAAAATCATATTGTTTATGATTTGGTTAGAAATCTGAGGATTTTTTTTAATTAAACTTTCAGTATTGTTTAGATCTACAATAAAACTCTCAATATCATTTAATTCCCATATTTTGATCTGTCGTTTAATTATATCTTTATCTTTCCAGAATATTGGAGGCTTAAATGAGTTGATTACCTGATCAATATTATCATTTTCTCTCAAATTTAATCTTAACTTTCTTAATCTTTTTAATTTGTTTAAAAAAGTTCTTAAAATTAAAATATTATCCTCACTAGATGGGATATTTTCATTAAGAATATTAAGAGTTTTTTTCTTATTTTTGCTCAGACAATTATCTACTAACTCTCCAGCACTATAATTTTCGCTTAGATTTGTTAACTTTAAAATATCTTCTAATTCTAACTTTTTATTGTTTTGACTTAGGTTAATAATTTTTTGTAATTCATTTTTAAGATTAATTCTATCTCTTTGAGCTCTTTCAACAATTAAATTCAAATATTCTTGTGATAAATTTATTTTGTTTTCATTTAAAATTTTTCTGGCAATTGTGATTAGTGTCTGGCTTGTATCTTCATAAAATGGAATCGTTAGTGTTCGTTCATCTCTTTCGAAAAAGATACGAATTTTTGATCTTTTTTCTAATCTTTTAGCCAATAGTATAAAAACTTCATCTTTAATTTTAGCCTTAATAACTTCCTCGATGAAATTCAATGTCTTATCAGTGACATCTGAAATTAAAATCAATTTCTCGTTTTCAAAAAAAGACTTTGAGTATATGCTTTCAAAGAAAATTTCTTTATTAGCTATAATTTCTTTCTCTGTGTATCTGTAAGTATTCTCTTTGCTAAAATTTTTAAAATGTATTTCTATTGTCTCTAGTTTAAGACCTTCATTTTCACCATAAAACAGAAAAAAATTAGTTTTTCCCTTAAATTTACCAATCTCAAAATGCTTAGAGATCATTTTGAATAGTGTTAAAAAATATACTCATATCCTGTAAAATTTTTGAGAGCATGTTTTTTTCAATATTATTCTTATATTGATTTAGCTCAAATTTATTGTCCATAGAATTAAATGGTGTTTCTTTTAAGAACTTCTTTATAAAAATCTCACCACTTTTTTTATTAGTTAAAATCAAATTAACTTCTAAAATAAGTTTATAACTAGAGGCATTACCTTTTTTATCTTTTGAAACAATATTTTCATTTTTAAAACTTTCTAACTCTAAATCAAAAATATTTTTTGCATCATTCTTTTTAAATTTTTCTATTTTACCAATAATCGATTGATTTATTTTTTTGTTTCCAGAATATTTTATTTTACCAATTTTAAAATTCATTTTTTGGTTAGTTTGGTAGATTGGATTATAACCACAACCAAAAAGAAATATTAAAATTAATAAGTATTTTAAATTTTTCATTTTACTTAATAATAAAGTTAATTAACTTATTTTCTATATATATTGTCTTGATAAGTTCTTTATTTTCAAGGTATTTTTTTATTTGTTCATCCTCCTGAATATTTTTTATCAATGTTTCTTTATTGATTGATTTGCCAATCAAAAAAACTTTTCTTTTTTTTCCATTTATTTGAACGACAACATTGAATACCTCTTTTTCTAAAAATTTTTGATCAATTTGAGGCCATTGAATATCTTGTAGAGGTTGTTTTAATTGTTCAAGGCATTCACTTGAGAAGTGTGGAATTATAGGATTGAATATTTTTAAAATATTTACATAATTTTTTTCAAAATTATTTCCCCAATCGGCTTTATTTAATTGTTGGTTATAAAAAGAGTAGATTTTATGGATTGATGCAATTACAACGTTAAAACCAAAGCGTTCTAAATCACTGTTAATTTTATGAATAATCTGATTAGTAAATTTTTCTAACTCTTCATCAAATTTAGAAAATTTTTTTTTATTCATAATTATTTTTTCATGCAAGGTCCACAATTTTTGTAGAAATTTATATGAAGCGCTAATCCCAGTATCGGACCATTGAACATCTTTTTCTGGTGGGCTGTCAGACAATATAAATAACCTTACTGCATCAGCGCCATACATTTTGATAATTTTTTCAGGATCAATAGTATTCTTTTTTGATTTGGACATTGACTCAGAGGGACCAACAATAACTTTTTTTGATGGATCTTTACTTTGGTAAAAATTTTTACCATCTTCACTAATAACATCATCAGGATAAATCCAATTATTATTTTCGTCTTTAAATGTCCTATGACACACCATGCCCTGAGTAAATAAACCTTTAAATGGTTCTTTCAATTTTGTGCTTTTATTATCTAAGCTTATTGCTCTCATAAAAAATCGTGAGTAAAGTAAATGTAATATTGCATGCTCAACTCCACCGATATATTGGTCAACAGGCATCCAATAATCAGTATCACTTTTCTCAAATGGTTCTTTTGTACTCCGGGCGGAGCAAAATCTCAGATAATACCATGAGGAGTCAACAAAAGTATCTAATGTATCAGTTTCTCTTTGATAAATTTTTCCATCAATGTTGACTTTTTTCCATTCATCCTGAGAGTCTAGAGGGTTACCATTAGTGTTTAGGTTAATATTTTCAGGGAGTCTGACAGGTAAATCTTTTTCAGGTATTTTTACAACATTATTTTTTTCATCATAAGCTATAGGAATTGGACAACCCCAGTATCTTTGTCTAGATATTCCCCAATCTTTAAGTCTATAATTTGTCTTCTTTTTCCCTAATCTTTTCTCTTCGATAATTTTAATAGTTTCACTTATTGATTTTTCAGGTACATCAAGATCATTTAAAAATTTAGAATTAATTATTTTTCCTGGTCCTGTGTAAGCCTCATTCTCAACTTGAAAATCCGAATCTTTATTTTTTGGTTTCACAACCGTTTTAATTTCGAGATTATATTTCTTTGCAAAATCAAAATCTCTTTGGTCATGAGCCGGACAACCAAAAACTGCTCCAAATCCATAATCCATTAAAACAAAATTAGCAAAATAAACTGGGACTTTATTTTTATCATCTAAAGGATTAATAGCCAAAAGTTCTGTTTTAAAACCAATTTTGGTTGCTTGAGCAATTGATTCTTCTGTAGTTCCAGTTTTGGAACATTCTTTTTTGAATTTAATGAAATCTTGATTTTCGTCATAATATTTAGATAAAGGATGATCTACAGAAAGGGCTAAAAAAGAAAATCCAAATAAAGTGTCTGGTCTAGTAGTATAACATTTTATTGATTTGACATTTTCAGAACCTTCAATTTTAAAATCTATTTCACAACCAAATGATTTACCAATCCAATTTCTTTGCATTATTTTCACTTTATCTGGCCATTCATTTAGTTCATTGAGATCGTTTAAAAGTTCTTCTGAAAAATGTGAAATTTTAAAAAACCACTGATTAAGTTTTTTTCTCTCTACTAATGCTCCAGATCTCCAACCTTTTCCATCTATTACTTGCTCGTTGGCCAAAACTGTTTTATCAACTGGGTCCCAATTTACATAACTTTCTTTTCTATAAACAAGGCCTTTATCATAGAGATCTAAAAATATTTTTTGTTGATGTTTATAATAATCAGGTGAACATGTTGAAACTTCTCTATCCCAGTCTATTGATAAACCTAACATCATAAGTTGAGATTTCATTATTTTAATATTATCTTCTGTCCAATTTTTTGGATTTAAATTATTTTGTTTTGCTGCATTTTCTGCAGGCATCCCAAAAGAGTCCCAACCCATTGGGTGGAGTACATTATTTCCCTTTAAACTTTTATATCTGGAAAGAACATCGCCAATTGTATAATTTCTCACATGTCCCATGTGTATCTTTCCAGAAGGATAAGGGAACATTTCTAAACAATAAAATTTTTTTTTATTTTTGTTAATTGTTGACTTAAAAGTTTTATTTTTTAACCAATATTTTTGCCACTTACCTTCAACTGTCTTAAAATTATATCTTTCCACGATTATTGAATTCGTCTTGTTTTTAATTTCCTACTACGTAAGGATTTTCTTTTTTATTTTTTTCAATCATATCTTTTTGATACTTGGTAGCTTTTTTTAGGATATTTAAATTTAAGTCTGCAATTAGATCGTTATCATTTCTACTAATCGAACAATTGGTCATGTTTTGAGAGCACTTTTTCAAAAAAACATTAATGTCTAAAGCATCTGATCTAATTTCGTTTGTTAAGAATCTTACAGAAATTTTTACTGCTTCATTTGGTGAGCCACTTTCGCTGTACCAATCAGTTATTACAATTCCACCACTATAATTTGCCGAAACTAATGGCATAAAATCGAGTGTTTCTAAAGTTGCTCTCCATAATGGATTTGAACTAGCAAACTCGTAATTGGTTCCAGAATTTTTATTATCAAACATTCTAAAACCTCTGCCCTCATTTATATTTTTCTCTACTCTTTTTCGAGGATCTGGTGGGAAGTCTTTTGCAGAAACTTTTTTTGGTTTTAGAGCCTCACAAGCAGTTTGGGTCAATAGAATAGTTATAGATAGTAAAATTAATATGTTTCTCTTTGAGATCATTATCTTGCGTTTATTAGCATAAATTGCTCTGTTTAAAATGAGAATATGTTATTATCAAAAATGCGAGAAAATAACGCAAAAAAGTGATGTAAAAATACAACAGTAATATAAATTTTTGGTCAAAAAAGTATTATTTGCTAAGAAATGAGCTAATTTTTGTTAAAACAGCTCTGTTTATAATTAATTATAAAAAGGAGTACATTTATGAACAATCTAAAAAAAGTAGGATTAACTGCTTTAGCTACTACTTTAGTTTCTTCAGCTTCATTTGCTGGTGAACTAAGTGTAACTGGTAGTGCAACATTATCTTACACAGGTCTTAGCACCGCATCAAACACTAATCCTTGGGCTCAAAATAACAGCGTCAAGTTTAATGGTGGTGGAGATCTTGACAATGGTATGACAGTATCTGTCTACTATGAACTAGACCAAGGAAACAACGTTTTTGATGACTACAACCTTAAACTAGGTATGGGTGATGCAGGAACTTTGTCATTCTCAGGTAACTCATCAAGCGGAAGTGGTGTTGATAAACTAAAAGATATCGTACCAAACGCTTACTCTCCAGTTTATGAAGCAACAGACTCTGTTGATAGTGGTTTAATTGATGCTTCAGGAAACGCTCAAGCAGGTCAATGGGGTTACGATGTATCAGCAGGTGGATTTGATCTATCTATGTCATACAACCCAAAACCAGCAGACACAGCTCATAACTCTGCAGAAACAGGTTACGCTGTTAAATATGGTGGCTTAATGGATGGTTTAACATTAAGTGCTGGTTACTTTGATGATGGTGATGATGCTGAAAACGATACTTATGGTATAGAGTATACTATGGGTTCAGTAACAGCTGCTTACCAAATCACAAAAGTTGATTACACAGCTACTACAGACACTGACCAAGACGCAACTCACTACGGAGTATCTGTAGCGATTAACGAAGAGCTTTCAGTGTCAGCTGGTAGACAAGAGATCGAATTTGATGGTGCAGGAGAAGATGAGATAAACTCAGGTTTCGGTGCATCATACACAATGGGTTCAATCTCAATGTCTGGTGGATTTAACAAAAATGAAAGTAAAGGTGGAAGCGGAACAGCAGCGGATATTGAAGCTACTATTTTTGCAATCTCATTTGCGTTCTAATCATCTGATTAGTTAATTCTTAAAAGGCCCCTTTTTTAAGGGGCCTTTTTTTTGAAAATAAGAAATTCCTGCAAATCCAAATGGTTTTATCATCTTAAGTTTTTTAATGTTATCATCATCAATTCCACCCAAAGATATATCTTTAATTAAAGAAAAGTTTCTTAGATTTAAATATTTATAAATGTCTAACTGTTTATTTTTTTTATCTTTAAAAAGTGGAGATATAAAAATCTCTTGAACATTCTGAAGTTTCTTAATTTGAATTTCTTTAAAATTATGCGCGGAACCCAAGACTTTAAAATTTTTCTTAAATCTCAAAATTTTAAATTTTAAGTCATTGTTATTAGAGGAAATATATAATCCATTAGCACCAACTTTATTGGCTAATTCAAGATTATTGCTTATGTAAAAATTTCTTTGATTTTTCTTGCAAAAATTACGTAATTTTATCAAAGTATTTATTGGTGTTTCTTTATCTTTATTTCTCCAAATAAAAGATATATTTTTACTTTTATTAATTAAGTTAGAATATTCAAATTTATCTATAAAATAGTATTTTTTAAAATTTTTATTATGCATCATACTCTGATTAATTTAATTGAAATTGAGAATAAAATTAAGAGTAAAATTAATGAATTATCTTTATCAGAATATAATCCTAAGATTATTGCTGTATCAAAAACTTTTTCAGAGCCTGATATATTGCCCTTATTAGAAAATGGACATCTTGATTTTGGTGAAAATAAAGTTCAGGAAGCTCAAAAAAAATGGATTAATTTGAAGAACAAATTTAAAAATGTTAATCTTCATATGCTTGGTAGATTACAAACAAATAAGATTAAATATGCAGTTGAATTATTTAATTATATACATTCCTTAGATAGTCAAAAACTTGCATATAAATTGGCTGATGAAATTCATAAAAAAAATAAAAAAATCAAAATTTTTATTCAAGTAAATTTAGGCAAAGAAAAGCAAAAATCTGGGATAGATGCTGCTGACTTAGAGTCTTTTTATAAAAATTGTTTATTATTAAAACTAGATGTAATAGGTACCATGTGTATTCCCCCAGATAACACTGACCCCAAACCATTTTTTAAAGAATTATTAAACTTAAACAATAGTTTGGGTCTTAAAGAAATAAGCATGGGTATGAGCAATGATTATTTGAAGGCTTTAGAATGTCAGTCAACATTTTTGAGGATTGGTACAGGTATCTTTGGAGAGAGAGCTAATAAATTTTAATTTTAGTTTTTTTATTGATAATTTTGCAAAGTATTAAAAAATCTTTTTTTCTTAACACAATACAACCTTTTGTTGGTAAATAATTTTCTGTTAGATGCAGAAAGATTGCACTACCCTTAAATTTAGTCGTTTTTTTATAGTTGTATTTGATTAAAATCAATAAATCATATTTATGATCTTTACGAAAAAGTTTTTCATATCTAATTTTAGAATTTTTTTTTATCTTAATTAATTTATTATACAGCTCACTTTTAGGATCGTCACACCATCCCATATTTTTTCTTATTTTAATAGTATTGAGTTTTGTTATAGGTTTTTCTATTCTATCTGATCTATAATATAAATCGCCTAGACTAAATGTGCCTCTCGGAGTCGTGTTATCTCCTTCTTTCTTATTTTTTTTAAAACCATTTTTACCAATAGAGCACTTAAAAATAAAATCGTCGAATAAAAGTGTTTCTTTATTTTTTATTATAATTGTCATATTTTAAAAAAATGATTCCAAAAATTTTAATTATTTATGAATATAAAATACTATTTGAAATTTTAAATGAAATTAAGGAAAACTTAAATTTTAAAATCGTTGAATCTAGTAAAAAAGATTATGAAAAGTTAGACATTGAGACTAAAACCAACTCATTAACATTATCTTCAAAAAATCATAATATTGACGATTGTTTGGTTGTAGAAAATCTACCTTTAAAACTTGAAAAGCTTTTGGAGATAATAAATATCAATTTTTTAAAAAAAAAATTCTCGAACCAGTCTAATTTTAAGATTGGTCAATACAACCTGGATTTAAATTCAAGAAAAATAAGTTTTAAAAATAAAAGTTTGAATTTAACAGAAAGGGAGATTAATTTAATAATTTTCATTAATGAGAAAAAAAATGTTACCATTAAAGACCTTCAAAAATATGTTTGGGACTATTCTTCTGAGACAGAGACACATACTGTTGAAACACACATTTACCGATTAAGAAAAAAAATCAAAGAAAGTTTTGGCGATGAAAATTTTATCTTAAATAATGATAATGGATATTATGTCGATAAATAATTAGATTCTCGCCCCTATTTTTTGAATAACTTTAGAGGATAACTCAGTTCCTTTTAATAAACATTCTTTTGTGGATAAATTATTAACTAATCCATGAAGATAACCTGCTGCAAACAAATCACCTGCACCTGTTAAATCTGCAATATCTAAATTTGATTTTGCCTCTACTTCTACAACATCATTTTCATTAATTGAAATTGCACCTTTTTCTCCCCTTGTAATTACTATATTTTTTTGAATTCCTTTAGAGAAAGTTATTACTTCATCAAATGATTTTGCATTTATTAAAGAAAAAATTTCTTGTTCATTAGCGAATATAATATCAAGTTTATTTTTAACCAAATTTAAAAAATTAGTTTTATGTCTCTCTACACAAAATAAATCAGATAAAGACATAGCAACTTTTCTTGAATATTTAATAGCTTTATCAAAAGCTTTCCTAGGCTCTCCTTCGTCCCAAAGATAACCCTCTAAAAAAGTAATTTGAGCGCTTTTAACATTAGACTCTTCTACATCCATATCACTTATTTTTCCTGCAGTTCCAAGAAAAGTACACATTGTTCTCTCTGAATCTGGAGTAATCAAGATCAAACAAGTTCCTGTTTGAATTGGCTCAATTTTTTTTTTATATAGATAAGATACATTCTCTTTAATCAAACCTTCCTCATATTTTTGGCCTAATTTGTCATCACTTATTTTACCAATAAATCCTACAGCGTTGCCTAATTGAGATAAACCTACTATAGAGTTAGCAACTGAACCACCCGAAATTGTTTCTTCAATTTTTAATGATGAAAGTAGTTTGTTAAATTCATCTTTATCAATTAATTTCATAGTACTTTTGGCGAGTGAATTTTTTACCAAAAAATCATCTGAAACTTTACAAAGCACATCGACTATAGCGTTTCCAATACCTAAAACTTTAATCATG
Organism: uncultured Pelagibacteraceae bacterium; assembly: GCA_902571015.1. Taxonomy (GTDB): domain Bacteria; phylum Pseudomonadota; class Alphaproteobacteria; order Pelagibacterales; family Pelagibacteraceae; genus Pelagibacter. The sequence continues at coordinate 253,024 of CACGAC010000001.1, forward strand.
GTTTTTTTGCAATAAATGGTTTTTTCCGATTAGGATAACAAGAAGTACAAATTTTACAACTCAATCCATAACAGTCTCTGGCTTTACAATATTCTCTACCATAATAAATTATTTGTAAATGCAATTTATTCCAGTGTTTTTTAGGAAATAATCTCTTAAGATCTTTTTCTGTTTGAATAACATCTTTACCATTAGTTAATCCCCATCTTTGAGCCAACCTATGAATGTGGGTGTCAATTGGAAAAGCTGGATGACCAAAACCTTGAGACATAACCACGCTTGCAGTTTTATGTCCTACGCCTGGTAATTTTTCAAGCTCTTCAAAAGTTTTGGGTACTTTACTGTTATAATTTTTAACTAGAATTTTAGATAAATTATAGATGCTTTTAGATTTATTTCTGAAAATACCAATTTTTTTAATTAAAGTTTCTATTTTTTTTCTTCCTAATTTAACAAAGTGCTCTGGTTTATGATATTTTGGATAAATATTTTTAGTCACATTGTTTACATTTACATCTGTGCATTGAGCAGAAAGAAGAACAGATATTAATAGAGTAAATACGTTACGACTTTTCAGGGGCACCTTAATACTTGGATATGTTTTATTAAGTATTTTTACGATTATTTTTGCTCTTTGAATTTCATTCATTATTTGAAATTCATTAAGTCTCTCATCGAATATAAACCAGGTTTTTTTTTCATTAACCAGCTAGCAGCTGTAAGAGCGCCCTCCGAGTATAGTGCTCTATCAAATGCCTCATGATTAAGCCTTATTATTTCTTTACCACTAGAGAATAAAACCTCATGTTCTCCGATAATTTTACCTTTTCTAACCGAATTAAAATTTATTCTTTTTCCATAAGGAAATTTTTTTTTATTTAAAAATTTTTTACCCATAATTCCGTGAAAATTTCTGTTTTTACCTGTTGCGATACCCTGACCTAACATCAATGCTGTACCAGATGGATGATCTTTTTTAAACTTGTGATGAGCTTCAAAAACTTTACTCAGAAAACTATTACCTAAAGATTTGGATGCAATTTCAGTTAGATACATTAAAAGATTAATTCCAAGACTCATATTTCCAGCCTTGAGAATTGGAATCTTTTTTGAAATTTTTTTTATTGTATTTTCCTCTTTTAAATTGAAACCTGTAGTACCAATTATGACTTTTTTTTTGTGTTTTACAGCAATACTCAGAACTTCAAGCGTGCATTTTGGAACTGTAAAATCTATTATAACATCACTTTTTTTAAAAGCTTCCGAACTATTTAATTTTGGTGCAATACCTAGGATTTTTTTTCTAATTACTTTATTTTCTGTTAGACTACTTATTTTAAATCTGCTGTCTTTGTTCGCAGATTTGATTAGTTGTTGTCCCATTCTACCTAGACATCCTGTAATTGTTAAATTTATTTTTTTAGCTTTCATATTGAAAGAATTTTAAATCATTTTTATAATATTCATTCATTTTCTTTATCATTTCCTCATCAAGATTTTTTTTCCAGTCATTTTCCGGTCCCTGATAAAAAAATTTTATTTTTCTATTGTCTTTTAAAGAATATACATTTTCTCCAAACTTACCTGCATTTTCTATGTTTTGAAGACTTTTAAAGTTAGTTGTATCAATAGCATTGACGAGCTTTTTTTGGTCAATTTTATTATCAAACCTCATTAAGGCATTAACAAAAACTACTAGCTTTTCAAAAGTTTGAGTTGCATTTTTCACCATATCTTCGTATTTAATTGTTATTCTTCGAATTGATTTATTTCCTAACCAAGATCGATAATTAATTCTCCAAGAGTTAACAATATTCGTTTTTGCATAGTTTTGTAAATGCGGGTAATCCTCTAATACTTTATTTTCGTCTTGCATAAATTTTAAAGCTTCATCATAAGAATTTAGATCATTATGATTTTTAACTGAAGTGATTACATTTCTAGGATCTCTGATGACATAAATAGCTCCGAGAGAATACTCAGGCTTTGTAAAGTCGTTCCCAAAAGCAGTTATCAAAGAATTGTGAGTTTTTAAAAATTTAACTTTTTTTTGTTCACGAATTTCTTTTTGCGACGTTTCCCAATGCTTATGAATTTCACCTTGTTTAACTTTTTCCTTAAAAAATTGTTTATTTGGATAATCTTCTATTAAGCTTAATTTGTTAATATCAAATATTCCATTTTCACAAAAATAGTAAGCAGTGAGAAAAGATCTAACCCAAGTATTTCCACTTTTTGGATATGAAGCAATCCAGATAATCATATTTATTTATTAAACCAGGTAATAATTATTTCAACTTAAATATTACTTTTGACGAACTAAAGTTGAATTTATTAACTTTTCCAAAAATCTTTTGCTTTTTGAAAAAATTTTTTGATACTTGGATTAGATTTATCGTTTTCTATTTCCCTAAATTTTTCTAAAAGACTTCTTTGCTCTTTATTTAAATACACTGGGACTTCAGTTTTAATTTGAACGTATAAATCTCCAAAATCTCCCCTACGCATAAAAGGCATACCCTTACCCTTCAACCTAAATTGTTTACCATCTTGAGTTCCATCAGGTATCTTTATTTTTGCTTTTTTACCGTCAATTGTTGGTATTTCTATTGTCGTGCCAAGTGCAGCATCTGCTATGGAAATTGGAAACTCAAAAAATAAATTTACATCAGATCTTTTAAATAATTCATGAGATTTTACATTTATAAATAAATATAAATCACCGCTAGCACCGCCTCTTGTCCCTGCTTCACCTTTGCCAGCAAGTCTAATTCTTGTGCCATCATCAACCCCTTTGGGAATTGTCACAGATACTTTTTTTGAGGTTTGAGTATTTCCTTGTCCATTACAGTCTGAGCAAGGATTGGTTATTTCTTCCCCACTTCCTGCACATTGAGGACATGTTTGTTGAACTGTAAAAAAACCTTGATTAGATCTTACTCTACCGTTTCCTCCACAATAAGTACATCTATCAGGGCTAGACCCGGGTTTAGATCCGTTTCCTTTACATGTGTTACATTTTTCTGATGTCGAAAATTGTATATTTTGTTTCTTCCCTGAGTAAGCTTCCTCTAATGTAATCGATAAATCATATCTTAGATCTGAGCCTCTATTATTTGAACTTCTTCCCCTAGAACTTCTTCTTCCACCTCCGAAGTCTCCAAAAAAATCTTCAAATATGTCTGAAAAATCCGCACCACTGAAACCTCCAAAACCACCAAACCCACCTTGTCCACCACCACCATTTTCAAAGGCAGCATGACCAAAATTATCGTAATTTTCTTTTTTAGATTTATCAGAAAGAATGCCGTAAGCTTCACTTGCTTCTTTAAACTTTTCTTCAGCTCCTTTATCACCAGGATTTTTATCTGGATGATATTTTACAGCTAACTTTCTATATGCAGATTTTAATTCTTCAGGGGATGCGCTTTTATTTACACCGAGGACGTCATAATAATCTCTTTTTGCCATTTAATACCCCGGACAGATAAATGTATGTTAAGCGCTCTTTTCTTTATTCTCGTCTTTTACTTCCTCAAAATCAGCATCAACAACATTATCCTCTTTTTTTCCTTTATCATCTTTACCGTCATCTTTATCAGAGTCTGGTTTTGTATTTTGTTGTGATTTATATATTGCTTCTCCAAGTTTCATTGAAGCTTGAACTAGTACCTCAGTTTTTTTCTTTATATCATCTGTATTCTCACCTTTAAGAGCCTCTTTTAATTGACTTGAAGCATCTTCAATAGCTTTTTTATCGGCTTCAGACACTTTAGAACCGTGCTCTTTAAGGTTTTTATCTGTAGAATGAATTAAGGTATCTGCTTGATTTCTTACATCTACAGACTCTCTTTTCTTTTTATCAGCTTCTTTATTGGCTTCAGCATCTTTTACCATTTTCTCAATCTCATCGTCACTTAAACCACCTGAAGCTTGAATTTGAATTTTTTGCTCTTTTCCAGTGCCCTTGTCTTTAGCTGAAACATTAACAATTCCATTAGCATCAATATCAAATGTAACTTCAATTTGAGGAACACCTCTTGGTGCAGGTGCAATTCCAACAAGTTCGAAATTTCCTAAAATTTTATTATCAGCTGCCATCTCTCTTTCACCTTGTAACACTCGAATAGAAACAGCGGGTTGATTATCCTCAGCAGTTGAGAACACTTGGCTTTTTTTAGTAGGTATAGTTGTGTTTTTTTCAATTAATTTTGTCGAAACTCCACCTAAAGTCTCAATACCTAAAGAAAGAGGCGTTACATCTAATAATAATACATCCTTAACGTCACCTTGAAGAACACCTGCTTGAATTGCAGCACCCATTGCTACAACCTCATCAGGGTTAACACTTTTATTAGGCTCTTTCCCAAAGAAATTTTTAACTTCCTCGATTACCTTTGGCATTCTAGTCATACCACCAACCATTACAACTTCATCAATTTCATTGGCAGAGATACCAGCATCTTTCAATGCAGTTTTACATGGTGGCATTGTTTTGGCTATAAGATCTTCAACAAGCGCCTCAAGTTTTGCTCTTGTAAGTTTTAAATTAATATGTTTTGGGCCAGTTTTGTCAGCGGTAATAAATGGCAAATTAATATCAGTCTGTTCGGCTGAAGATAATTCAATCTTAGCTTTTTCTGCTGCTTCTTTTAATCTCTGAAGAGCAAGTTTATCTGATTTTAAATCTATTCCATTATCTTTTTTAAATTCCGTAATTAAATATTCAACTACAGAATTATCAAAATCTTCACCACCTAAGAATGTATCTCCGTTGGTTGATTTAACTTCAAAAACTCCATCGCCAAGTTCAAGTATTGAAACATCAAATGTTCCACCTCCCAAGTCATAAACTGCAATTTTTTTATTTTGTTTTTTATCTAAACCATAAGCTAATGATGCAGCAGTAGGTTCATTTATAATTCTTAAAACTTCAAGACCTGCGATTTTTCCAGCATCTTTTGTTGCTTGTCTTTGAGCATCATTAAAGTATGCAGGTACAGTAATTACAGCTTTTGTAACAGCTTGACCTAAATATTTTTCTGCCGTTTCCTTCATTTTTTGTAAAATAAAAGCTGAGATTTGAGAAGGAGAATATTTTTCCCCTTTAGATTCTATCCACGCATCTCCTTTTTCTGAGTTGACAATTTTAAATGGAGCCGCTTCTATATCTTTTTTAACAGTTGGGTCATCAAAGTTTCTTCCAATTAGTCTTTTAACTGCAAAAATAGTATTTTCAGGATTTGTTACAGCTTGTCTTTTAGCTGGTTGTCCTATTAATTTTTCTTTTTCATCAGTAAATGCAACAACGGATGGTGTTGTTCTAGCACCTTCTGCATTTTCTAAAACTTTTGCTTGGCTTCCTTCCATTATAGCCACGCAGGAGTTTGTTGTTCCCAAATCTATTCCAATAATTTTACTCATAAGTGTTAATTCTCCTCGTCATATAAGTGTTATTTTTAATTCTACAAGCTGTTCCAATCATTATTTAGTCTCCGAATTCTCCTTAGTTTCCTCTGTTTTGGCTGTTTTTTCTTGAGTTTTCTTGGCTACGCCAACTAAAGAAGGTCTTAGTAATCGATCTTTAATTGTGAAACCTTTTTGAATTTCTTGAATTATAGTTCCTGGCTCTTTTGTATCATCCTCAATTTCCATCATCGCTTGATGAAAGTTTGGATCTAATTTTTTATTTAAACTATCAATCTGTTTAATATCATTTTTGTTAAATATGGATATTAAATCTTTATGAATTATATCAAAATGTTCTAAAGTTTTTTTAAGCGCTTCAGAGTCTTTCAATTTTTCATCACTCTCTAAAATACTTTTGGATCTTTCAAAATTATCTATAAGGCTTAGTGCTTCTTTAGCAAATGAAAAACCACCATATTCAAAAGCATCCTCTTTCTCTTTTTCAAATCTTCTTCTTTGATTTTCCATTTCAGCAAATGTTCTAGCCAGTTTATCTTCAAGCTGTAAAATTTTTTCTTCTGGTGTTAATTCTTTTTTGTCATCCTCCTCTTTTTTATTATGATCATCCGTTTGATCTTGAGGCTTACTAGATTGATTATTTTCTTCCTTATCTAAATTATCGTTTTGGATATTCTTTTTTTGCTCTTTTTCCATAGAAGCTTATATGGTAAGAAATTTAAGAATTTCTAGATGTTAAAAAAAAAAATATCAAAAATATTAATCGGCACAAACAACAAAGGAAAACTTAGAGAAATTAAGGGTTTATTGCCAAAATCAATTAAGATTTTTTCTACATCAGATTTTAATCTTAAAAGCCCAGCAGAAAATGGCAAAACGTTTAAGGAAAATTCAATTATTAAATCTAAGTATTTCTCAAAAAAATCTAATTTAGTTTGTATTGCTGATGACTCTGGTCTTGAAATAGATTGTTTGGATAAAAAACCTGGAATTTTTTCAGCAAGATGGGCTGGATCTAAGGGAGATTTTAATAAAGCAATTAAAAGAGTATATAGAGAATTAAATAAAAAAGACAAAAATTGGAAAGTTAAAAATATAAAAGCAAGATTTGTATGTGCATTGTCAATTTGTTATTTAGATAAAATAATCGCAAGTGTTGTTGGAAAAATTGAAGGTTCTATTTCAAATAAGATTAGAGGAAAAAATGGTTTTGGGTATGATCCAATTTTTATTCCAAAAAAAAAGAGAAAAACCTTTGGTGAAATGAAATCTTATAGTAAATGTAAAATTGATCATAGATCAATTGCATTTAAGAAAATTAAAAAATTTCTATAAGTTTTCCCTCATTGATTTGATAAAAATTTAATTGATGATAAATTTTATTATCTTTAATTTCAAAAACTCCTATTTTCCCTTTAAATGTATTTTGGGTTTTAAATGATTTGCTTATTTCTAAAGCTTCATTTTTTAGTGATAGGTAATATACCAAACCTATTAAATCATAACTAAGTAATGATAAATAACTTGGTTTATAACTAAATTTTTTAAAAAATTTATCAGTAAAATTATCTAAATTTTGTTTGTTAATTGAAGGATAATAAATTGGTTGTAAATTTTTTTCTCTCAATAAACTTTCATCGAACCATTGGTTTAAAGTAATTATATATTTATTTTTTGGTGATACATCAGTGTACAGCAATGAAGTGATAACACTTTTTAAACTCTCATCAAAATCTGTAATAATAACGGAATCAAATTTTACATTTCCAAGAGTGTATTTTTTTTCAAGATTTTCTATAATTTTTTCCTTATTTGGATCATCAGAATTTTCAACTCTTGATATTTCATCTAGTAGATTTTGTTTTCTTATTCCGTAATTTGTTATTTTTTCTATTTGTTTAGTTAATTTGGTAGGGTCAATATCATAGTTGTATTGTTTAAAAAATTTTATCTTTGACTCTTTAATTCCTTTTTTAATCTCTAGGTCATAATTTAAATTTGGAATTAAAAAAATTGTTTTTTTTATCTCGCTCATTTCTAAAAATTTTCTAATTGTATTCAATTGTGAAGAGGAGTTAATGCCACTGCTGATGATATTTTTATGAAGATCTAAAGTTTTGTTTGTTAAAGATAAAAAAGTAATACTTTTTACTTTATCTAGAAATAATAAATTTTTGTGAAAAACTGGACCGATAACTAATGATATTCCCATCTTCTCAAATTCCAGAGCTGATCGTAAAGTCACATCGGGATCCGACCTGGTGTCTTTAGGATATATTTCTATGTTATTATCTTTTATGTCAATTAAGGCCATTCTAATGGAATTAAGTATTTGTTTTCCTAAAGAAGCATCTTCTCCTGAGAGTGGAGCTAATACTCCTATTTTAATTTTTGTTTCTTCAGAATATGAAATGGATGTTTCAAATAACAAAACAAAAAATATAGAGAAAAGAATTTTAAAAAAATTATTCATTTAATGATTTATATAATTTTAGTATTGTATAATTATGACTTTAAACCCTAAATTTCAAAATAAAGAAATTAAAAAAGGGCTATATATAATACCCACACCGATAGGAAATTTAGGAGATATTACTTACAGAGCAATAGAAATTTTAAAAAAGTCTGATTTAATTCTTTGCGAGGATACCCGAATTTCTAAAAAAGTGATGGAAAAATTTGATGTAAAATCGAAATTATTTTCCAATCACAAATTTAATGAGAAGAAAAATTTATCTTTAATTATAAATCATTTAAGAAATGATAAAATTATATCTCTTGTTTCGGATGCGGGCACTCCTGGGATATCAGATCCTGGAGCCATATTAGTAAGAGAGTGTGTTAAGGAGAAAATAAATATATTTCCATTACCAGGCCCTTCCGCAGTTAGTGCAGCTGTATCAATTAGTGGCTTTTCTGAAAAATATTTTTTTTATGGTTTCTTTCCAACAAAACTAAAAGATATTAAAAAAGATTTGAAATTTCTGACACAATTAGACTCATCTATAGTTTTTTTTATGTCACCAAAAAAAATAAATAAAGCTATTCCATTTATTAAAGATAGTTTTTCTGAAAGAGATATTTTGATTTGTAGAGAAATGACAAAGTTCTATGAAGAATATTTAAGATATAAAGTTGATAATTTAAAACCTTTTGATGAAAACTTAAAAGGTGAATTAACCCTAGTCATATCTGAAAAAAAAAAAATAAAAAAGGGTTCTCTTTTATTAAGTGAATCAGATAAGAATAATATAAGAAAAATGATTAAAAAATTAAGTATTAAAGAAATTGTAAATCTAATTTCTCAAAATAATTCTGTGCCGAAAAAAAAAATTTATAATTTTTGTTTAAAGCTAAAAAATGAAGTTTAAAATTTTAATATTAATATTGATCACTTTGTTTTTGTCAGGATGTGTTGGTGTTTCTTCAAAAGGAATTTTTGGAACAGGAGTGTCAGTTGCTCTGGATCCTAGGTCTTTAGGGACACAGATTGATGACTCTATAATGCAAAAAAATTTATCAGCAAGATTGGTATTATTTGATAAAAAATATTTTTTATCAATTAAATCTAAAGTCCTGGATGGAAGAATTTTTTTGACTGGTAAAGTTGATGACCCTGAAGAAAAACTCAAAATAACAAAATTAGCTTGGGAAACCGAAGGAGCTAGATCTGTCAGAAATGATATTAAAATTAAAGAGAAATTTAACTTTAAGCAATCTGCAAAAGATGTTTTAATTACCTCTCAATTAAGAACTGCTTTAATTATTAATAAACAGATAAAAGCAACTAATTATCAAATCGACACATATAAAAAGAAAATTTATATTTACGGTATAGCTTTGACATCAGATGAAAAGTCACTTGTTATAGAGGAAGCTAAAGAAATATTAGATGTAGAGGACGTTGTAGCAAGTATTTTGATTGTCGATGATTTAAGAATTCAAAAAAATTAATTTTTTTTATAATCAATTACATCTGACGAATACGCTGCAATTGATGCTAGATTTATAATTTCTGAAGTAGAAGTTCTTAGAGGAGCAATCTCTATTGGAAGACCCAAACCAATTAATAATGGTCCAATAACTTTTGCTCTGCTCATTGATTTTATCATTTTGTAAGAAATAGCTGCACTATGTTGGCTTGGCATTATTAATACATTGGAATTTCCTACAATTTCTGAAAATGGGTAAAGTTCTTTATATAACTCCTCTAAGGCAACATCTGGCTGCATTTCTCCGTCAAATTTAAAATCAACTTTATCTTTCTTTAAGATCTCAACTGCATCACTTAATCTTTTAGTCCTATCAGTTGCTGGTTCTCCAAAAGTAGAATGAGATAAGAAAGCAACTTTAGGATCAAATCCAAATAATCTAACTACCCGAGCTGCTGATTTTGCCATTTCTGCTAGCTGATTTGCATCAGGGTATTCAATGACAGAGGTATCGCATATGAAAATTGTTTTTCCTCTATTCACTATTAAATTTAGGCCAAACATAATTTCTCCAGCTCTGGGATCTACAACTTGAGTAATTTTTTCTAGGGATGAGGAATATCTTCTGGTATTTCCAGTGACCATCGCATCAGCATCCTTACACGCCACCATACAAGATGCCCAAATAACCCTATCATTTCTGATTAAACGATCGCAATCTCGCTCTAGCATCCCTTTATTTCTTTGAAGTTTGCCAAAAAGATATTTTACATACTTTTCTCTTTTTTTGCCATCTTTTGAATTAGTAATTTCTATATCAAAATTTTCACTGTAACCTATTTTCTTTAATTGATTCTTAATTAAATCCTCTTTTCCGACTAAGATCGGTATTCCTAAATTTGAGTTTTTAAATGCTATTGCTGCTTTAAGCATGTTTTCATCCTCACCATCTGCAAAAATTACTTTTTTGGGTTTTTTCTTTATATAATTATTTATGCCTTGCATGATCGTAA
>CACGAC010000002.1 GCA_902571015.1 uncultured Pelagibacteraceae bacterium
TTGAGGTTACAGCATATATACCAGGTGAAGGTCATAATTTGCAAGAGCACTCAGTTGTTTTAATAAGAGGTGGAAGAGTTAAGGATCTGCCTGGTGTGAGGTATCATATTTTAAGAGGAAATCTTGATACTCAAGGAGTTGCGAATAGAAAAAAAAGAAGATCTTTGTACGGAACTAAAAAGGGTAAATAAACATGTCTAGAAAAAAATCACAACCTAAAAAAGATATAGTTCCAGACCCAAAATTTAATTCAACAATTATTCCAAAATTAATTAACAATCTGATGTACGATGGTAAAAGAGGTATAGCATCAAAAATTGTTTATGATGCAATTGAAAAAATAAAAACCAAATCAAAAGATGAACCAATAAACATTTTTAATGAAGCAATTAATAATATTAAACCAACCGTAGAAGTTAGATCTAGAAGAGTGGGTGGAGCAACTTATCAAGTTCCGGTTGAAGTAAAAAATAAAAGAGCTCAAGCATTAGCTATCAGATGGTTAATAGACTCTGCGAGAAAAAGAAAAGATAAGAACATGTCCGATAAGATTTTTAATGAACTCTATGATGCTTATGAAAAAAAAGGAGCTGCTGTTAAAAAAAAGGAAGATGTTCATAAAATGGCTGAGTCAAATAAAGCATTTGCACATTTTAGGTGGTAAAAAATTATGTCTAGAACACACTCTTTAGATAAATATAGAAATATTGGTATCATGGCACATATTGATGCTGGTAAAACAACTACAACAGAGAGAATTTTATATTACACGGGAAAGAGTCATAAAATTGGAGAAGTTCATGATGGCGCTGCAACAATGGACTGGATGGAGCAAGAACAAGAAAGAGGTATTACAATTACATCAGCTGCAACAACTTGTTTTTGGCAAGATCATAGAATAAATATTATTGATACGCCTGGTCACGTTGATTTTACAATTGAAGTTGAAAGATCACTTAAAGTTTTAGATGGCGCTGTAGCAGTTTTTGATGGTGTTGCAGGTGTTGAACCTCAGTCTGAAACTGTTTGGCGACAGGCAGATAAATACAAAGTTCCAAGAATTTGTTTTGTTAACAAATTAGATAGAACAGGAGCTGATTTTTTTAGATGTGTAGACATGATTAAAGATAGATTGGGTGCAAAACCATTGGTTATCCAAGTCCCTATAGGTATCGAAGCATCTTTAACAGGTGTTGTTGATTTAGTTAAAATGAAAGCACAGGTTTGGAAAAATGAAGCTTTAGGTGCTGAATGGGAATACAAAGATATACCTGAAGATTTAAAAGAAATTTCTGAAAAATATCGGACTGAACTTGTTGAAGCAGCAGTTGAACAGGATGAAAAATTAATGGAGTCATATTTAAATGGAGATGAAATTAAAGAGGAAGATTTAATAAGATGTATTAGAAAAGGCACATTAAATTTTGATTTCGTTCCAGTTATGACGGGATCAGCCTTCAAAAACAAAGGTGTACAACCTTTATTGGATGCTGTTGTCAATTATTTACCTAGCCCAGTTGATATTGGCTCAATTAAAGGGACTAAATTAGGTAGTGAAGATGAGATAGATATGAAATTTGAAGACAGCGCTCCATTCTCAGCTCTTGCTTTCAAGGTTGCAAATGATCCATTTGTTGGATCATTAACTTTTATAAGAATTTATTCTGGTACTATTAAAACTGGAACTGCTGTTTATAATTCATCAAAAGAGAAAGAAGAAAGGGTTGGAAGGATGTTATTGATGCATGCCAACTCAAGAGAAGATATTAAAGAAGCTAATGCTGGAGACATTGTAGCTTTAGCTGGTTTGAAAAATACGATCACTGGACATACTTTATGTGATAAAGAAAATGCTGTTCTTTTGGAACCTATGGAATTCCCAGATCCTGTAATAGAAATCGCAGTTGAACCTAAAACTAAAGCTGACCAAGAAAAAATGGGTGAGGCTTTGGGAAGACTTGCTAAAGAAGATCCCTCTTTCAGAGTAACTTCAGATGAGGAGTCAGGTCAAACAATTATTAAAGGAATGGGTGAGTTACATTTGGATATTATTGTTGATAGAATGAAACGAGAATTTAAAGTTGAAGCAAATGTTGGAGCCCCACAAGTTGCATATAGAGAAACAATAGAAACTTCTTCAGAAGTTGAGTACACACATAAAAAACAAAGTGGTGGTGCTGGACAATTTGCCAAGGTTAAATTGTTAGTAGAACCACAAGAGCCTGGCAAAGGAAGAGAAGTTGAAAGTAAAATTAAAGGCGGCGCTATTCCTAAAGAATTTATTCCAGGAGTTGAAAAAGGAATTGAAACAGTTTCAGATGGTGGAATTCTAGCTGGATTTCCTATGATAGATTATAAAGTAACAATTTTAGATGGATTACACCATGATGTAGATTCAAGTGTATTAGCTTTTGAACTAGCAAGTAGGGCTTGTTTTAAAGAAGCATGTACAAAAGGTGGATTAAAACTTTTAGAGCCAGTTATGAGAGTTGAAGTTGTAACACCTGAGGATTATATGGGTGATGTAATTGGTGATTTAAATAGTAGAAGAGGCCAAATCAGCACTCAGGAGCAAAGAGGTAATGCTACAGTTATTACTGCCATGGTCCCATTAGCAAACATGTTTGGGTATATAAATAGCTTAAGATCAATGTCTCAGGGTAGAGCTCAGTATTCAATGTTTTTTGATCATTATTCTAAAGTTCCTCAAAATGTTCAGGATGAAGTAACCAAAAAGATTGCAGGTTAATATGGAAAAACAAAATATACGAATTAAACTTAGAGCATATGATAACAAAGTCCTAGATGCATCTACTGAAGAAATAGTAAATACTGTAAAAAGAACTGGAGCAACTATTAAAGGTCCAATACCTTTACCGACTAAGATTGAGCGATATACAGTTTTAAGATCACCTCACATTGATAAAAAAAGTAGAGAACAATTTGAGTCTAGAACACATAAAAGATTAATAGATATAGTTGAACCAACACCACAAACTGTTGAGGCATTAATGAAATTAGATTTAGCCTCTGGTGTTGATGTGGAGATTAAAATTTAAATATGAGAGATATTGCTTTAATAGGAAAAAAAATTGGAATGACTAGAGAGTTCTATAAAACTGGACAGTCAGTGCCTGTGACTGTTCTCAAGATGGAAAAGGCTAGAGTTATCCAGGTAATTGACGGTGAAAAAAGAGGTTATAAGGCTATTCAATTGGGATATGGAAAAATTAAAAATTCAAAACTCACAAAAGCAATGAAAGGTTTTTTTGCAAAAAAAAATACTGAGGCAAAAAAGAGATTGAAAGAGTTTAGAGTTGAAAATGTTGAAAATTTTAAAGAAGGAAATGAGTTTGGTCTCGAAATATTTAAGGATATAAAATTCGTTGACACAAAATCAAAGACTATAGGAAAGGGTTTTGCCGGAGCAATGAAAAGACATAATTTTGGTGGTTTAAGAGCCACTCACGGTGTTTCAATTTCGCATAGATCTCATGGTTCTACTGGACAAAGACAAGATCCTGGAAAGGTTTTTAAGGGAAAAAAAATGGCTGGACATATGGGGGACAAATTAAGAACTATGCAAAACATCGAAATTATAAAAACAGATTTAGAAAATGAATTACTTTATTTAAAAGGCTCAATACCAGGTTCAAAAAATTCAGAAGTAATTGTTAAAGGTTCTATAAAAAATATAAATAAATTAACAATTGATGAAAAAATTAAAGCTGCTGAACAAGCCAAAAAAACACCAGATAAAAAGAAAAAATAATGAAAATAGATAAACTAAATTTAGATGGAAAAAAAAGCTCGATGGAAGTTTTGGATAAAATTTTTTCAGCTAAAATAAACCATAAATTAGTAAGTAATGTTTTGTACAAAACTAACGCCAATTATAAGGGTCGACATGCTAAAACCAAACAACAAAATGAAGTAGCAGGACCTACTTCGAAAATTTATGCTCAAAAAGGCACAGGTAATGCAAGACATGCTAGTAGAAAAGCCCCAATATTTGTTGGTGGTGGTATAGCGCATGGACCAAAGGGTCAACTAGCTTACAAAACAAGAAAATTAAATAAGAGTGAAAAAAAACAAAGTGTGGCGTCATTGTTAAGTGAAAAAACTAAAAATAAAGATTTGTTAATTCTTAACGATTTCAATAACCAAATTAAAAAAACAAAAGAAATGAGTCTCATTCTCAAAAAGTTTGAAATCACAGACTCTTTAATTATTCTTGATAAATTATCGAAGGAAAAAGTTGAAAAATCATTGAGAAATATTCCTAACATTAAAGTTACAGACATAAATCACTTTAGCGCCTTTGATTTGATTAAATTTAAAAAGATAGTTTTTACTGAAAGCTCAGTAAAAGAATTGGAGAAGAGATATGCCTAAAATTGAAAAACTTCATTTGTATGATAAAATTTTATCACCTTTACTTACTGAAAAATCAACTAATTTATCTGGAGAAAACAAAATAGTCTTTAAAGTGCGTAAAAGTGCTAATAAAAAGAATCTTAAGACTAACATTGAAAAAATTTTTAAAGTTAATGTAACAAAAATTAATATCATAAATAAACAGAATAGAAAAAAATTTACTAGAGGAAGAAAAGTAAAAATTTCAGGTTTTAAAAAAGCAATAATAACACTTAAAAAAGGGTCAAAGCATTGATCTAACTACAGGAATTTAAATGGCATTAAAAACTTTTAAACCATATACAAAATCTACCAGAGGAACAATTCTCGTTGATAGAACAGGCCTTTGGAAAGGGAAACCTTTTAAGTCATTGGTTTCACCAAAAAATTCAATGAAGGGAAGAAATAATAATGGCCATATAACTTCGATAAACAGAGCTGGTGGTCACAAAAAGATGTATAGACATATTGATTTTTATAGAAAAAAATTTGATGCTCCTGCTACGGTCGAGAGGATAGAATATGATCCAAATAGATCTTGTTACATAATGTTAGTTAAATTTGAAGATAATTCTCATGCATATTATTTAGCTCCACAAAAAATTAAAGTTGGTGACAAAGTTGAAAACGGTTCCAAAAAAGAGATAAAAGTCGGTAATTGCATGCCCTTGCAAGACATCCCTGTTGGCATAGATATTCACAACGTTGAAATTCAGCCAGGTGGTGGTGGTAAAATAGCAAGATCAGCTGGGACCTCTGTTACCATTAGCGGATTAGATGGTAACTACAGTCTTATAAAATTAGCTTCTGGTGAAGTTAGAAAAATTGACTCAAGATCTTTAGCGACTATTGGTGTTTTAACTAATCCAGATCAAAAAAATATAAAGATAGGAAAGGCTGGTAGATCTAGATGGTTAGGAAGAAGACCACATACAAGAGGAGTAGTAAAAAATCCTGTTGATCACCCTCATGGAGGTGGAGAAGGTAAGAGTGCTGGTGGAAGACATCCAGTTTCTCCAAAAGGTCAATCAGCAAAAGGATTAAAAACTAGAGATAACAAACGAACAGATAAATTTATTGTAAAGAGAAGAAACAAAAGAAAGGATACTAAATAATATGGCTAGAGCGGTTTGGAAAGGTCCTTTTGTAGAAGAAAGTTTAATGAAAAAGGTAGATAAATATAAAACAGATCCTAAAAAAATTCCAATTAAAACTTGGTCAAGAAAATCTACTATATTGCCAGATTTTGTTGGAGTAAGTTTTTTAATTTACAACGGTAAAAAATTTATCCCAATAACAGTATCAGAAGATATGGTTGGACATAAATTGGGTGAGTTTGCACCAACAAGGTCTTTCTTTGGACACACGCCAGCAGATAAGAAGGCAAAACCAGCTGAGGCCGAGGTTAAAAAGTAATTTATGAGTAAAAAAAAGAAAATGCGAAATAATAAAGACAAGCTTGTGAAATCGATAAATAACAATATTAGATCAAGCGTGAGGAAACTTAATCCAATTCTAAGAGGAATTGTGGGAAAAAAAGTTGATGTTGCTATTAGAGATTTAGAATTTTCGGAAAAAAGAATAACTAGAGACATTAGAAAAACAATTAGTTCAGCTGTTGCAAACGCTGAGAACAATTTTCAATATGATATTGATAAACTAATTGTTAAAGAAGCTTACTGTGGAAAAAAAATTATGATGAAAAGATTTAGACCAAGAGCTAAAGGAAGAGCTGCACCTATTTTAAAACCATATTCAAGTGTTACAATTATTTTATCAGAGGCAAAAAAAATGGAGAGTCATGGGACAAAAAGTTAATCCAGTAGGTTTTCGATTAGGTGTTAATAGAGGTTGGGACTCTGTTTGGTACGCTAAAAAAAAAGATTTTGGAAACTATCTAATTGAGGATTTTAAAATCAGAGAATATGTTAAAAAAAATGTGATTAACTCAGGTGTTTCAAAAGTCATGATAGAGAGAACTTCAAATAAATGTTATGTAACAATCTATACTTCCAGACCGGGATTTGTAATTGGAAAAAAAGGTAGTGATATTGACAAGATTAAAAACAATTTGTCAAAATTTACCAAAAACGAAGTAACCTTGAATATTAAAGAAGTAAAAAAACCAGAGACAAATTCATATTTAGTAGCTGAAAATATTGCTCAACAATTAGTAAAAAGAATTTCTTATAGACGTGCAATGAAAAGAGCAATGCAATCTTGTTTAAGGCTTGGAGCTAAGGGAATTAAAGTTTCTGTAAGTGGAAGATTAGGTGGAAATGAGATTGCGAGAACTGAGTGGTTAAGGGACGGAAGTATACCTTCACACACTTTAAGAGCAGACATAGATTATGCTGAAGCTGAGGCTTTAACTACTTATGGAATTATAGGTATAAAAGTTTGGATCTATAAAGGTGAAGTTTTTGCGAAGGAATTTAGTCAAGAAACTAATAAAACATTAAGTAAAGGAGTAAAAGAATAAAATGTTACAGCCAGTAAGAACTAAGTGGAGAAAAGCTCACAAAGGACGAATACACGGCAAAGCTTCAAGGGCTAATTTCATAAATTATGGAGCTTATGCTCTAAAAGCATTAACTCCTGAGAGAGTAACAGGTAAACAAATTGAGGCTGCAAGAGTAGCATTAACAAGACACATGAAAAGACAAGGAAGAGTTTGGACAAGAATATTTCCAAATATTCCGGTTTCAAAAAAACCAATAGAGGTTCGTATGGGTAAAGGCAAAGGATCACCAGAATATTATGCTTGTAGAGTAAAACCAGGTAGAATTCTATTTGAAGTTGATGGTGTCTCGGAACAAATTGCTAAAGAGGCTTTATATAAAGCTTCAGCAAAATTACCAATAAGAACAAAAACGATAAAAAGATTTTTATAAATGAAAAAAAAAGAGATAAAAAAACTATCAAAAGATGAAGTTCTTAAGAATATTGATAAGCTTAAGAAGGACTTATTTAATTTTAGATTCCAAAAAGTTAATTCTCAAGTAACTAATCCATCTAAAATAGGAGAAACAAAAAAAACAATTGCAAGACTTAAAACTTCATTAAGAGGTAAAATTAATGCCTAAAAAAATTTTAACAGGAGTGGTGGTGAGTGATAAACCCAATAAAACTGTAACCGTATTGATTGAAAGGAAGTATTCTCATCCAGTACTAAAAAAAGTTATTAAGGTTAGAAAAAAATATAATGCTCATGACGAAAAAAATGTATTTAAAGTAGGAGATAAAGTTTCAATTATTGAAAGCAAACCTTTTTCAAAAAATAAAAAATTTCAAGTTATGGAGAGTCCAAAATAATGATACAAGTTCAAACCGAATTACAAGTTGCAGATAACACTGGAGCAAAAAAGATAGAATGTATCAAAGTTTTAGGTGGATCCAAAAGAAGATACGCGAGTATTGGTGATACGATTGTTATTGCTGTTAAAGAAGCAATTCCAAAAGGTAAAGTTAAGAAGGGTTCAGTGCACAAAGCAGTTGTTGTAAGAGTAAAAAAAGGGATACACAGAGATGATGGATCAAAGGTAAAGTTCGATAATAATGCTGCAGTTTTAGTTGATGATAAAGGTGAGCCAGTTGGAACAAGAATTTTTGGTCCTGTTACAAGAGAATTAAGAACTAGAGGTCAAATGAAAATTATCTCCCTAGCACCTGAGGTACTATAATGATTAAAAAAGGTTTAAAAGTCAAAATTTTAGCAGGTAAAGACAAAGCCAAAGAGGGTGAAGTTATTGAAATAGATAGATCAAACAATAGAGCAAAAGTTAAAGATTTAAATATGATTAAAAAACACGTGAAAACAACAAAAGAAAAAAAAGGTGGTATATTTTCAAAAGAGAATTTTATTCATATCTCTAATCTCAAATTAGTGAATGAGCAAAAAAAAAATAAGAAAACAGAGGCTAAAAAATAATGACAACAAGATTAAAGGAGCTTTATTTAAAAGAAATCCAACCAGCTTTAAAAACAGAGTTTGGATTTAAAAATCTTAATATGGGTCCTAAAATTCAAAAAATCATTTTAAATATGGGTTTAGGTTTGGATGGCAATGACTCTAAGATTTTAAAATCATGTGAAGAGGATCTTGCAAAAATTGCAGGTCAAAAACCAGTCATAACAAAATTCAAAAAATCTGTAGCAAATTTTAAAACTAGAAAAGGCTCAAACGCGGGTTTGAAAGTAACTCTAAGAAAAAATAAAATGTATGAATTCCTTGATAGATTAGTAAATATAGCATTGCCAAGAATAAAAGATTTCAGAGGTTTATCTCCAAATGGATTTGATAAATTTGGAAACTATACTTTTGGGGTTAAGGAGCACATCATATTTCCTGAAGTTAGCTTCGATAGAGCTGATAAAGTTAGAGGATTAGATATTGTAATAGTTATATCATCTCAAAATAAAGATCACAGTTTTGCACTTTTACAAAAGATGAATTTTCCATTTATAAAAAAAGGAGACAATTAATATGGCTAAATTAAGTTCAATAAATAAAAATAATAGAAGAATAAAACTTTCGGATAAATTTTTTAATAAGAGAGCTAAGTTAAAGAAAATTATTATGGACAAAAAATTACCTTTAGAAGAAAGGTTTAAAGCACAACAAAAACTTTCTAAATTACCAAGAAATTCTTCAAAAATCAGAGTGATGAATAGATGTCAAATCACAGGTAGACCGCATGGTGTTTACAGAAAATTAAAAATTTCTAGAATTGCGCTAAGACAACTTGGTTTGCAAGGAAAGATACCAGGAATGATAAAATCAAGTTGGTAGAAAGGAGTAATAATGAGTTTAAGTGACCCGATAGGAGATATGATAGCAAGAGTTAAAAATGCTCAGGCGAGAAAGCATAAAAAAGTTGAATTACCATCGTCTAAATTTAAAAGCAAAATAGCAGATATTCTTAAAAACGAAGGTTTCATAAAAGATTTTAAAGTTTCTACGGAAGAGAAAAGAAATATTTTATCATTAGAATTAAAATATCACTCAGGAAATCCCGTAATAAGTAATTTTGAGAGAGTTTCAAAACCAGGGAGAAGAATTTTTTCAAGTGCTGATAGTTTACCAAAAATAAATAATGGTTTAGGTATCGCAATATTGTCAACGCCAAAAGGTGTAATGACTGATATTGATGCTAGAAAACAAAAAGTTGGTGGAGAAATAGTCTGTAAGGTTTTTTAATATGTCAAAAATAGGAAAAATAAATATAACAATACCAGAAAAAGTTAAAGTAGCTATTGTTGGTGATATCCTTAATATAGAAGGGCCGCTTGGAAAAAAATCTTTGAACATAGATTTAGATATATTTAATCTTGACATTAAAGATGGCAAAGAAATATCTATAAAACCCAAAAAAATCGATCAAAATACAAAAAGATTATGGGGCATGAACAGAAGCTTAATTAACAATGCTGTTATTGGATCTGTAAAAGGTTATGAGAAAATCCTAGAACTAGTGGGAGTTGGTTATAGAGCTTCAATTAAAGGTAATCAGCTAAATTTACAGCTAGGATACAGCCATGATATAAATTTTGATATACCTGAGGGTATTAAGATTGTAGTAGAAAAACAAACTGTATTAAAAATTTCAGGTTTTGATAAACAATTAGTTGGCTCAATAGTTTCGAAAATAAAAACACTTAGAAAAATTGAACCATACAAAGGAAAAGGCATTAGAGAAAAAGGACAATATATTTTGAAAAAAGAGGGAAAGAAAAAGTAATGAAATTGAACACAAGCATAAGAAAAAAATTCAGAGTTACAAACAAACTTAAAAAAGTTTCTAAACCTGGTAGATTTAGATTAAGTATATTTAGATCATCTAAAAATATTTCAGCTCAAATTATAGATGATAGTAAAAATATTACTTTATTGTCTGCTTCCTCAATTGAGAAGGATATAAAAGAGACAAAAACTAAAAACAAATCTGAACTTTCAAAAATAGTAGCAGAAAAATTAGCAAAAAAAGCTCAGGAAAAAAGAATTAATAAGATATTTTTCGACAGGGGTATTTATAAATATCATGGAAGAATCAAGATTTTTGCTGAAACATTAAGAAAAAATGGGATGGACTTTTAAGTATGGAAAATTTAAAAGAAAAAAAAGCTGACGATATTTTAGAGAAACTAGTTCATATTAATAGGATTACCAAAGTTGTAAAAGGTGGAAGAAGATTTGGTTTTTCTGCTTTAGTTGTAGTTGGAAATCAAGCTGGCAAAATTGGTATTGCTCATGCTAAAGCCAAGCAGGTCCCAGATGCAATTAAAAAAGCAAACGAAATTGCTAGAAGAAAACTTATTCATATTCCCTTAAGAGAAGGTAGAACCATTCATCACGATGTAAAAGCAAAAGATGGTTCGGGGAGAATAGTGCTAAGATCAGCATCAAAAGGAACTGGTATAATTGCGGGTGGTCCGGTTAGAGCAGTTTGTGAAGTTCTAGGGGTAAAAGATATAGTAGCTAAATCAATGGGCACATCTAATGCCCACAATGTTATAAGAGCTACAATTAAGGCCTTAAAGAAACAAAATTCACCAAAACAAATTTCATCGATCAGAAATAAAAAAATTTCAGAAATAATTGAAAAAAGAGGATAATGATAAAATTAAATAATAGACTTAAAATGAATAAACCCAAAATAAGAGTCGGTAGAGGTATAGGTTCTGGAAAAGGTAAAACTTCAGGAAGAGGTGTAAAAGGTCAAAAGTCTAGATCAGGTGTTGCAATTAAAAGTTTTGAAGGAGGACAAATGCCGCTGTATAGACGTCTACCTAAACGAGGTTTTAATCCTATCCAAAAAGAAAATATAGCCATATTAAATTTAGATAAAATACAATCTTTCATTAATAAAAAAACGATTAACACTGGTGATATTTTAAATTCTTCATCATTAAAAAAGTTAAAACTAATTAATAAAAATTCTAAAAAACTTAAGATTTTAGGCTCTGGTGAAATCAAAGATAAGATCAATATAGAAGCTGATTTAGCATCTAAATCTGCACTAGAAAAGCTTGAAAAAATAGGTGGATCTATACAACTTAAAAAATAATATCTTAAGATAATGAGCTCTTCATCATCAAGTGTTGATTTAAGAAACAGAATAATCTTTACAATTGCCATACTAGCAGTTTACAGATTTGGTACGTTTGTTCCTTTACCTGGTATTGATCCAGAACAATTAAAAGTTTTAATGGAGGGTAATCAAAAAGGATTACTTGGGATGTTTAACGTATTTGCTGGTGGTGCTGTAAGCAGAATGGCTATCTTTGCGTTAGGAATTATGCCATATATTTCATCTTCTATTATTGTTCAATTGTTAACTGGTGTTTCTGATTATTTTAAGAATCTCAAAGCACAGGGTGAAACAGGTAGAGCTAAGATAACTCAAATTACAAGATATGGAACAGTTTTATTAGCTACTGTTCAAGGTTATGGTCTGTCCGTGGGTCTTGAGTCCTCAGCTAATTTAGTTATTAACCCAGGAGGATTTTTTAAATTATCAACAGTTACAACTATTGTGGCTGGTACGATTTTCTTAATGTGGTTAGGTGAACAGATTACACAAAGAGGAATAGGAAACGGGATATCATTAATTATTTTTGCAGGTATTGTAGCAGAAATTCCTAGAGCCTTAGTGACAACTTTTGAATTAGGAAGAACTGGAGCAATTTCTACAATTATGATAATTGGGATTTTTATATTATTAATTTTAACTATTTTGTTTATTGTTTTTATGGAAAGGGCTTTAAGGAAAATTTTGATAAATTATCCCAAAAGACAGATGGGTAATAAAATGTATGGAGGAGAGGCATCTCATTTGCCTTTAAAAATTAATCAGGCTGGTGTTATACCTGCTATTTTTGCATCAGCTTTACTATTATTACCTGTGACGTTTTCAAATTTTGATGTTTCCGATAATGAAACTTTTTTAAATTTAAGTTCATATTTTACTCAAGGACAACCTCTTTACATGTTACTATATGCATCTGGAATTATCTTTTTTACTTTTTTTTATACATCAATTACCTTCAATCCTACAGAGACAGCTGATAACTTAAGAAAATATGGTGGTTTTGTTCCTGGTATAAGACCGGGTGAAAGCACTGCACTTTATATTGAGAATATTTTAACAAAATTAACTACTATCGGAGCATTATATCTTACTTTAGTTTGTTTGATGCCAGAGTTTTTAATTGCTAATTACCCAATACCATTTTATTTAGGTGGAACTTCAATATTGATTGTTGTGGTTGTTGCAATCGATACAGTTACACAAATTCAAACTCGACTTATGAGTTCGCAATACGAACAATTGATTAAAAAAACCAAGTTTGGTAGATAGATAGATAAAAGTGAATTTAATTTTGTTTGGACCTCCAGGAGCTGGTAAAGGCACACAGGCTAAATTTTTAGTAACAAGATTAAATAATTTTCAAATTTCCACAGGTGATATGTTAAGAGATGAAATTCAAAAAAACTCTGAAATAGGAAAAAGAATAGTTGAAGACATGAGCGATGGTAGATTTGTAAATGACGAAATAGTTAATTCACTAATTGAAAAAGTAGTTTTTGATCCAGACATGAAAAACAAATTAATATTTGATGGATATCCAAGATCATTAACTCAAGCTAAAAATTTAGAAAAATTATTAGAAAAAACAAATCAAAAAATTGATTACGTATTCTTTCTAAACGTAAATAAAGCAACAATCATTAAAAGAATTGAACAAAGAAAAACTGTAGAAAATAGGTCTGATGATGATCTAGATACTATTATAAAAAGATATGATAAATACATGATAACTACCAAGCCTGTTTTGGACTTCTATTCTAAAAATTCAAATTTTTTTGAATTAGATGGTAGTTCTAAAATTGAGGAAATAACGGCTAAAATCAATAATTTTCTTAATCTTTAATCCGTTGACTTTAAAAGATCTTCTTATATAAAAGGCTGAAAATTATCACTAAATATATGGCTCGTATTGCAGGTATAAATATTCCACAGAACAAACTTGTTCACGTAGGTCTTACTTACATCTACGGTATCGGTGATAAGTTTTCTTCACAAATTTGTTCATCGTTGAAAATTCCAAAAGAAAAAAGAGTTAACCAACTGACAGATGATGAGATCCTAAAAATAAGAGAGTACATTGACCAAAATTTTAAGGTCGAGGGAGATTTGAGAAGAGATTATTCATTAAGTATAAAAAGATTAATAGATCTAGCTTGTTACAGAGGATCTAGACACAGAAAAAAATTACCAGTTAGAGGTCAAAGAACCAGATGTAATGCAAGAACGAGAAAAGGTAAGGCAATTGCAATTGCTGGTAAAAAATTAACACCGTTGAAAAAATAAATATGGCTAAAGTTGATAAGGTTGAAAAAAAAGACCAAAAAAGTGAAAAAACTGTAAGTAAAGTTAAAAAAAGTTCTTACTCCAAGAAGAAGAAAGTTAAAAAAAATATTTTAAATGGTATTGCTTATGTTCAGTCGACTTTCAATAATACTATTATTTCTATTGCGGATACAAATGGAAATGTTATTTCATGGGCTTCAGCAGGCCAAAAAGGTTTTAAGGGTTCTAGAAAATCTACACCATATGCTGCACAAATTGCTGCTGATGCAGCTGCATCAAAAGCTTTAGAGTTTGGTATGAAATCTTTATCAGTTGAAGTTAAGGGACCAGGATCAGGTAGAGAAACAGCTTTGAGAGCTTTACAAGCAAGAGGATTTAAAATTTTATCAATTAAAGATACAACACCGATGCCACATAATGGTACTAGGCCACCAAAAAAAAGGAGAGTTTAATGGAAACCGAAAATGTAAATATTAAAAATTGGAAATCGCTAATTAAACCATCAAAAATTGATGTGCAATTGAGTGATGATTTGTCTAAAGCTAAGATAGTAGCTGAGCCTCTTGAAAAAGGTTATGGTTTAACTTTGGGTAATTCATTAAGAAGAATTTTATTATCTTCGATAAGAGGAGCAGCAGTTACATCTATACAAATAGATGGCGTACTACATGAGTTTACTTCTATAAAAGGTGTGAGAGAAGATGTTACCGATATAGTTTTAAATGTAAAATCCCTCGCATTAAAGTCATCTTCTGAGGGAACTAAAAAACTTGTTTTAGATGCAAAAGGACCTGGTGAAATTAAAGCTTCAGATATTACTCCTGTAGCAGATGTTGAAATTTTAAATCCAGAATTAGTAATTTGTAATTTAGATGAAAATACAAGCTTTCATATGGAAATGAATGTTAATACTGGAAAGGGTTATGTTCCAGCAGAGCTAAATAAACCTGAGGAACCACCTTTAGGATTGATCGCTATAGACTCTTTATATAGTCCTGTTAAAAAAGTTTCTTATTCTGTAAGTACTGCAAGAGAAGGTAAAGCTCTAGACTATGATAAACTTACAATGGAAGTTGAAACAGATGGTTCAATCTCAGCAGAAGATGCGGTTGCTTATTCTGCAAGAATTTTCCAAGATCAACTTAAAATGTTTATAAATTTTGATGAGCCAGTAGAAGCACCAGTTAAAGAAGTTTCAACAGAACCAGAATTTAACAAAAATCTGTTAAGAAAAGTTGATGAATTGGAATTATCTGTGCGTTCAATGAATTGTTTGAAAAATGATAACATAATTTATATTGGTGATCTTGTGCAAAAGTCCGAAGGGGAAATGCTTAGAACTCCTAATTTTGGAAGAAAATCACTCAATGAAATTAAAGAAGTTTTAACAGGAATGTCATTGTATTTGGGTATGGAGATACCAAATTGGCCACCAGACAACATTGCTGAAATGTCTAAAAAACTCGAGGAAGCGATCTAAATGAGACATGGATTTGCTAATAAGAAGCTTAATAGAACATCTGAGCACAGAAAAGCTTTGTTAAAAAATATGCTTAATTCTCTGATAAAATACGAGCAAATTAAAACAACATTACCAAAGGCAAAATTTTTAAAGCCTCAGGCTGATAAGATTATTACATTAGGGAAGAGAGATACTCTTCATAACACAAAAGCTTTAGTTTCACAGTTACAAGATATTAAATCTGCAAACAAAGTTAAAAAGACATTGTCAAAAAGATACGAGAAAAGAACAGGTGGTTATACAAGAATAATTAAAGCTGGTTTCAGATATGGTGATAATGCACCGATGGCAATTATTGAGTTTGTGGACAGAGATGTTGAGGCAAAAAAAGTTGATAAAAAGAAAAAATCTTCTTCAAAAGAACCTGAAAAAAAAGAGGATAAAAAACCAGTTACTGCATCAAAATAATATTTTTTTATGTTAAAAAGTTACATCGTTGACTCAACGTGTAATAACATGCGTGTTGATAGATGGATAAGGAATACAATAGGGAAAATTCCTCAAGGACTGATTGAAAAATCTCTAAGATCAGGCAAAATCAAGGTTAATAAAAAAAAAATAAAAAGTTCTCATAAGTTAAAATCTAATGACAAAATTGATTTTTATGGCATTAAATTTGAAGAAAGAATTCTACAAAAAAAAATAAGTTTTAATCCCTCTAATCAAATAATAAAAGCAAATGAAGATTTGATAATAGATAACAATGAAAATTTTATCGTATTAAATAAAAGTGCTGGTATTTCTGTTCAGGGTGGAACAAAATCCAAAAAAAACTTAATTGATATATTCAAAAAAAGTGAAATTTTTTCAGATTCAAAACCTTTTTCTGTCCATAGATTAGATAAAGATACATCAGGTGTTTTTTTAATGGCTAAAAACAGAGAGACAGCACAATTATTAACATCATTATTTAGATTAAGAAAAGTGCATAAAACTTATCTAGCTATATGTCATGGTGAACTTGAAAAAAATTCAGGAGAATGGAATGATGATTTGATACGTTATGATAACGGAAAAAAAATTATTGAAAAAGCAAAAACAATTTACAAAGTTATTGATAAAAATTCGAATTCTAGTCTTGTTGAGATGAAACCTATTACTGGTAGGAAACATCAATTAAGAAAACAACTTTTTAATATTGGTCACTCAATTTATGGGGATACCAAATATAAATCTTTCACCAAAACAATTGGTATTAACAAAGAATTAATGCTTCATGCATATGAAATAAAATTTATGATTAAGGATAAAAAATTTACTTATAAGGCTTTACTTCCTGATTATTTTAAAAAGTTATTAAAAATAAAAAGGCTTACTTATTCAAATTTGAAATAAAAACTTCCACCAGCTTTTTCTCTAATTCTCTATAATCTTGATCTTTGATTTGTTTTAAATTTGTTATCCCTTTATCTTTAATACCACATGGAATTATCGCTTTATATTTTTCTAAATTGTTATTAATATTAATTGAAAAACCGTGATAAGCTATCCATTTACTAATTCTTACTCCAATCGCAGCTACCTTTTTTGTTTGTTCGTTATCTTTGTACCATATTCCAATATTTTCTTTATCTGAAAAAGTTTTTATATTAAAAAATTGTAAAGTATCTATTATTGTCTTTTCTATAATTGTAATAAAATTTCTTACATCTTTTTTTCTTTTTTTTAGGTCTATTACAAAATAACAAACTAGTTGACCTGGTCCATGATAAGTAATTTTACCCCCTCTATTTGTCTCTAATATATTAATTGATTTATCTAAAATATCGCTTTCATCGTAGCTTGTCCCTGCTGTATAAATCTCTGGATGTTCTAAAGTCCAAATTAATTCATTTGATTTATTTTGATCTACATTTAACAATCTATCTTCCATCATTTTTTTAGCATCCTCATAAATGACAGGTTTTTCAGACTTTTTAATTTCTATACTCATTTAAAAATTGTAATCTTTTGATTATGTATTAAAAGATCGACCTAAATAATAGGAAAATTTATGGCTTTAATTAAAAAAATCAAAGATAAAAAAGTCAATTTTGAATTCAATAAAGAGTACATAAAAGTAGTCACTGATAAAATTTCAAATAATGATGCAAATTTTATCACAAATTCTTTTAAAGAAATGCACCCCGCCGATGCAGCTGATATCATAGAACACTTAGGGCAAAATGATAGAGAAAATTTAATTAAACTTAACAATTTCAAAATAGATCCTGAAGTTTTTGTTGAGTTAAATGAGTCAGTTCAAACTGAAATTATAAAATATCTTTCCTCAGATGCGATAGTTAGAATATTGAAAAACCTGGAGTCTGACGATGCTATAGCTATACTTGAAAATGTAGACGAAAAAAATAAAAATTCTATTTTAAGTTTACTACCACCTAAAGATCGTTTCGCTTTATTGGAAGGTCTTAGTTATCCTGAGGACAGTGCAGCTAGAATTATGCAGAGAGAATTTACTGCAATACCTAGTAACTGGTCTGTAGGTCAAACTATCGATTATTTAAGAGAAAATAAAGATTTACCAGAACAATTTTTAGAAATTTATATTGTTGATGAAAATTTTAAACCTATTGGTGCTGTACCATCATCCAAAGTTCTAAGAACACCAAGAGAAACAAAAATGTCATCAATAATGGATGACTCTATTTTTTTAGTTCCTGTAGATATGGATAGAGAAGAAGTTGGTAACTCATTTGAAAATTATAATTTAAATTCTGCATGTGTTATTGATAAAAATAATAAATTAGTTGGAATGATCACCTCAGATGATGTTCTAACAGTTTTAAAAGAAGAGGCAGAAGAAGATGCATTAAGATTAGCCGGTGTAGGTGATGAGGAAATTACAGATGGAGTAATTACAAAAACGAAAAGAAGATTTAATTGGTTGTTATTAAATCTTTTCACCGCATTTTTAGCTACATATTGTATTAGTTTATTTGGAGCAACTATTGAACAAATGGTTGTTCTAGCTTTCTTGATGCCAATAGTTGCATCAATGGGTGGGAATGCTGGAATGCAAACATTAGCTGTAACAGTTAGAACTCTTGCCACTAATGATTTAACAAAAAATAATTTTAATCAGAATATTTTTAAAGAATTTAATATTGGGATTTTAAATGGAATTATTTTTGCAATTATAAGTTCTTTTATTGTTCAGTTATGGTTTCAGGACATTATACTTTCTTTAATAATTTCAATTTCAATGATTTTGACAATGATCGTTGCAGGATTGTTTGGGATATTGGTGCCTGTCACTTTAAAAAAGATGAATATAGATCCAGCTATAGCATCAAGTGTTTTTGTAACAACTATAACTGATGTTATTGGGTTCGTATCATTTTTAGGTGTTGGAGCTTACTTTTTGTAAACATTATAAGTTATCAATAAGTCTTACCTTATTAATATGATATGCAATAAAAATTTTGGCATTTTTAATTTTATTAGTTAATTTAAGATTTTTTTTATCTCTCAGTTCCAGATAATCTATTTTAATATTATACTTTTTTTTAAGTTCATTCTTTTTTTTAAAAATTGAATCTTTTAAATTTTTCTTTTTAAATAATTTTTTTTTAAAGATAATAAGATTCTTTGCTATTTTTCCTGCTTTGTTCAAATTATCTTTATTTAAAAGAATATTTCTAGAAGATAGTGCCAATTTATTTTTATCTCTAATTATTTTGCAACAAATTATTTTAGATTTGAAATTTTTTTCGACAAATCTCTTTACTAATAATAACTGTTGAAGATCTTTTTCACCCATAAATATTTTTGATGGATTCACTATTTTTGTTAAACGAGTCATTACCTCAATCACTCCTTCAAAATGACCCTTTCTATACTTGGCACACAGTATTTTATCTTGTTTGTTGAGTTTAATCTTTATTTTGTTTTTAGCTTTATAGATATCTTTTATTTTAGGTAAATAAACATAATCGACTTTTAGTTTTTTTAAAATTTTCAGATCTTTTTTTATATTCCTAGGATATTTCTTGTAGTCTTGTTTCTTATTAAATTGTTTAGGATTTACGAATATACTTACAATGGTTTTATTGGATAATTTTAGAGATTTCTTAATTAATGAGATATGCCCGTCATGAAGGCTACCCATAGTAGGTACAAACCCAATATTTGAATTGCCAAATAATGCCTCATTTAAATCAATATTGTTTAATAAAGTTTTCATTTGTATAAAACATTTTAATAAGTAAAACATTTAAATGATTAAACAAGCAATTATTCCATTAGCTGGTCTAGGTACAAGGTTATTACCTTTAACCAGTGTATTTGCTAAAGAACTTCTTCCTATTAATGGAAAACCAGGAATTGAGTATATTTTAGATGAATGTGCAGATGCTGGTATCAAAAAAATAGTGTTTATAATTTCAAAAAAAAAACAAATGATAAAAGATTATTTTTACAAGGATAGTTTTTATCAAAAGATAATAAAAAAGAAAAAAGATCCTAGGGTTATTAAGGAATATAAAAAAATTTTGAAATATAAAAAAATGATTAAATTTGTTTATCAGAATAAACCTCTTGGAACAGGTGATGCAGTATTAAAAACAAAAAAATTTATCACAGATGATTTTTTTCTTATGTTATTGCCAGATGATCTTATAATTAAGAAAAATTGTTCGAAGTCGATGATTAATATACATAATCGCTATAAATCATCTGTAATGGCAAGTATTAATGTCCCAAAAAAAACTGTCTCAAGATGGGGAATTTATAAATTAGGAAAAAAAATAAATAAAAATAATTATGTTATAAAAGATGTTATTGAAAAACCTTCAATTTCAACAGCACCATCAAATAAAGCTGTAATAGGACGATATATTCTTCCAAGAAAAATTTTTTCTAAATTATTAAATCAAAAACCAGGCAAAGGTGGTGAAATTCATATCACTGACGCAATACAATCATTAATAAAAAACAATGAAAAATTTATCGCTCATAATTTTACCGGAAAATATTTGGATTGTGGAAGTATGAGTGGTTATATCAAATCAACGTTAGAAATTGCTAAATCATGAAACTTTGTATGATAGGAACAGGTTACGTAGGTTTAGTCAGTGGTGCGTGCTTTGCTGATTTAGGCAATTACGTAATTTGTGTTGATAAAGATTTAAAAAAAATAGATCTACTTTCTAAAGGAAAAATTCCTATTTATGAACCTGGACTCACGGAATTAGTGAATAAAAATTATAAAAACAAAAGATTAAAATTTTCATCAGATTTAAAAAATTCAATAAAAGAATCTGATATAATTTTTATTTGTGTTGGAACACCAACTAAAAAGGGAGGTAGCAGTGCAGATCTAAGCCAAATTTTTCAAGTGGCAAAAGAGATAAGTTTATCAATTAATAAGTTTAAGATAATAGTCACTAAGTCAACAGTGCCTGTGACAACCGGTGATGAAATTGAAAAAATTTTACTAAAAAAAAAGAGTAATAAGAATAAATTTTCTGTTGTATCAAATCCAGAATTTTTAAGAGAAGGTGAAGCTATCCGAGATTTTATTTTTCCTGATAGAATAGTTGTTGGATCTAATGATAAAAAGTCTAACCGTTTACTTAATAATCTATATGCACCTCTAATTTCTAAAGGAGCTCAATATATTCATACATCTAGAAGAGCTGCAGAATTAATCAAATATGCATCCAATGCTTTTTTGGCTACGAAAATTACATTCATAAATGAAATCGCAAATTTGTGTGAAAAAACAGGAATAAATGTAGAAGATATTTCAATTGGGATGGGTTTAGATAAAAGGATAGGGAGTCGTTTTTTAAGGGCAGGTCCTGGTTATGGTGGATCATGTTTTCCAAAAGATACTAAAGCTATAATTTCTACTGCTGATAAGTTTAAAATAAATCTTTCTGTAATAAAATCAGTCATTAAATCTAACGAAAATAGATCTAATTTTTTACTTAATAAAGTCTATAAAATTTTGAATAACAAAATTAAGAATAAAAAAATAACTTTCTTAGGTGTCACATTTAAAGCTAATACAGACGACATGAGAGACTCTTCTAGTTTAAAAATGATACCTGCACTCTTAAAAAAAGGTGCTAGAGTAAATTATTTCGATCCGACAGGTCTTAAAAAAGAGTTCTCAAACTTAAAAAATGTTTTTTATATTGATAATATTAAAGAATCTGTACAGGGCTCAGATCTTGTAATTATTCATACAGAATGGAATGATTTTAAATCGATCAATTTTAAGAATTTAGTAAGAGGTAAAAAATTTATTATTTATGATATGAGAAATATATATTCTCCAATAAAAATTAAAAATCAAGGTTTCAAGTATTATAGTATTGGGAGATAAATTTTTAATTTAGCTCAAATATAGCATCCACTTCAACAGCAACACCCAAGGGAAGACTATTAACACTTACAGCTGCTCTTGTGTGCATTCCTGCATCTCCAAAAACGGATGCGATTAAATCAGATGCACCATTTATTACTTTAGGTTGATCCTGAAAATTATCAGTAGAATTAACAAAACCTGTTAGTTTAATACAAGATTTGATCTTTGTTAGATCATTATCAGATGCCTTCATTATTTGAGAAATAATACTTAAAGCACATCTTTTCGCTGCATTATATCCAGAGTCAACATCTAAATCTTTTCCAACTTTTCCTTTTATTAGTTCACCTTTTTCATCAATTGAAATTTGTCCTGACACGAATAACAGCTTTCCTATTATTTTAGTGGCAACATAATTTCCTACAGGTGCTTTAGCATCAGGAAGTTTTAAACCAAGTTTTTCTAAATTTTTTTGATAATTCATTTTTTCTTTTTTTTCTTTTTTGTTTTATCGTATTCTTTTCTTTTCTCAATCAATATTAATGCTTCTTCCATTGTAAGTTCTGTTGGATCCTTTTCCTCCGGTATTGTCGCATTTAGAGATTTATACTTTATATAAGGTCCGTATTGTCCCTTCATAATTCTAACTGGTTTTTTATCCTCAGGGTGTTCACCTAAATCTTTTATCATCGAAGAAGACATTCTTCCTGGTTTAGCCTCAGCAATTAAAGTTATGGCTCTATTTAAACCAATAGAGAAAATTTCTTCAATATTTTCTATTCGAGCTGATTTATTTTCACATTTTAGGTAAGGCCCAAATCTTCCAGTATTTAAAGTAATTTCTTTTTGATTATCAGGATTTATTCCTAGAGATTTTGGTAGTGAGCATAAAAATTGTGCTTTTTCTAGATCAATACTTTCTAAAGCCAAACCTTTTGGGATAGAAACATTTTTTAAAAGTTCATTTACATCTGATTTAAGTTTTTTTATTTTCCTTTTTTTCTTTGGTGTTTTTTCAATTTCTATATTCTCAGGAATTTTTTCATATTGAAGATAAGGACCGAATCTTCCGTTTTTAAGATAAATATCATTGCCGTTTTCGTGTTTTCCAATAAATTTTGGTTCAGCTAACTGAGCTTGGGCTGCTGCTTTAGCTTTAGATAAAGGTCTTGTAAATTTACATTCAGGGTAATTAGAACAACCAATAAATGCACCGCCTCTAAAGCTATTTTTTAAGCTAAGTGTCCCTGAATTACATAATTGACACTTTCTTACAATATTTCCTTTATCATCTTTATCGAAAACCAAATCTCCTAAACTATCATTTAAAAGATCTAAGACCTCTCTTGTTCTTTTTTCCTTTACTTCAGCCACATTGTTATTGAAGTCTTTCCAGAACAATTCCAAAACTTTTATCCAGCTTTCTTTACCAGTTGTAATCTCGTCTAATTGATCCTCTAAACCAGCAGTAAAGTTATAATCCACATATTTTGAAAACAGTTTTTCCAGAAAAGCTGAAATAAGTTTTCCTCTATCTGTAGGAAAAAATCTTTTATTCAATATCTCTGCGTAACCTCTATTTGCTATTGTAGAAATTATACTTGCGTAAGTAGAGGGCCTTCCTATTCCTAATTCCTCTAGTTTTTTTACTAAGCTAGCCTCAGAATATCTTGGAGGGGGTTGTGTAAAATGCTGTTCATCTATTAAGGACTCAATATTTACAAGTCCTTTAGACACAGATGGTAGAATGTTTTCATCATCGTCTTTACCTTGATTATTATATATCTTTAAAAATCCATCAAATTTAAGAACTGATCCACTTGCTTTGCATATTGTGTCATTATTATTTGATGTAATCGTTATAGTATTTCTATCAAATTTAGCAGATTGCATTTGAGAAGATAAAGCTCTACTCCATATTAAATCATAAAGTTTATTTTGATCTGTGCTTAGATACTTTTTTACACTTTGTGGAGTTCTGATAACATCTGTGGGTCTTATTGCTTCATGTGCCTCTTGTGCATTTTTTGCCTTTTTACCAGAATAATTTAAGGCACTTTCAGGTAAATATTCATTACCGATTTCTTTTTTGATATAGTCTCTAAAATCCGCAACAGCATCTTTTGACAAATTAGTGCCATCTGTTCTCATATATGTTATCAAACCTATTGTTTCTCCTTCAATTTCGACTCCTTGGTAAAGCTTTTGGGCAATTTGCATAGTTCTTGATGCACCAAACCCTAATCGACTTGAAGCTGTTTGTTGAAGAGTTGATGTAGTAAATGGTCCTGATGGATTACGATTTACCACTTTACTTGATATATCAGTAATACTAAATTTTTTTTGATTGATACTTGATATAGCTTTATTTATCTCATCTTTATTTCTAAAAGAGAATTTTTCAATTTTGTTATTCTCTAGTTGAGTAATACTTGCAAGGATATTTTGATCTTTTTCATCTTTAAATTTGACACTTAAAGTCCAAAATTCTTCTGGTTTAAAGGATTCAATTTCATGTTCTCTTTCAGTTATCAATTTTAAAGCTACTGATTGAACTCTTCCTGCCGATTTCGAGCCTGGAAGTTTTGTCCATAATATTGGTGAAATATTAAAACCAACCAAGTAATCTAAGGCTCTTCGAGCCATGTAAGCATCAACTAAAAGCGGTTCAATTTGTCTTGGATTTTCAATTCCATGAATTACTGCTTTTTTTGTAATTTCGTTAAAAACAACTCTTTCTATTTCTTTATCTTTAAGAAGTTTTTTTTCATTTAGATACTCTTTTACATGCCAAGCTATTGCTTCTCCTTCACGATCAGGATCGGTAGCTAATATAATTTTTGAGGAGTCTTTGGCTGCGTCAGTAATTTCTTTAAGATATTTTTTTGAAAAGCTATCGATCTCCCATTCCATCTTAAAATCTTGATCTGGATCAACAGAACCATTCTTAGAAGGTAAATCTCTAATATGCCCATAACTAGCTAATACTTTATAATTATCACCTAAATATTTATTGATAGTTTTGGCTTTAGCTGGACTTTCTACAATGACCAAGTTCATAAATGACAAACTACCTAAAAGAGTTAGATAGTCAAATTAATAAATTTTTGTCTTAGTTTCTTCTTTATTTTTCAATCTTTTAATATTTTCTCGATGGGTAAAAAATATTAACACAAACATGATTATAAAAAAAAATATATCTTTAAATTGACCCGTGACCAGTAAATAAACAGGAATTGATACAGAAGCAATTAATGAAGATAAAGATGAAAATTTTGATATAGCAAAAATTACAAACCAAGATAAAGCAAAAATAATTCCGAAATAAATATTTATAGCAAATAGAATACCAACATATGTTGCAACACCTTTCCCTCCTTTAAATTTGAGCCATACAGGAAATACATGACCTATAAATGCACATAATGATGCTAAATATAAGTAATCTGTGTAATAAATTTTAACAAATATTACAGGGACTATAGATTTTAATATATCAAGAGATAATGTGATGTAACCAACTGTTTTGTTACCAGCTCTTAGCACATTTGTAGCTCCGATATTTCCAGATCCAATATCTCTTATATCTTTTTTCAAAAAAATTTTTGTTAGTAACAATCCAAATGGAATTGAACCCATCAAATATGAAATTATACCTATGATTAAAATATCCATGCTATAGCTTAAATAATTCTTTACCGTTTACAAATGTATTTGTAACTTTGCCTTGAAGTTTTTTATCCTCGATAGATGTATTTTTTGATTTTGAGATAAGCTTATCTTTTTTTACAATCCATGGTTTATCTATATCTACTATGCAAAGATCTGCATCATTACCAATAGAAAGATTCCCTTTATTTATTTTTAGTATTTTAGCAGGGTTTGATGTTAATGCTTTTATTATTGTCTCTAATTTGAGTGATCCGTTATGATATAATTCTAAACTTAGAGACAGCAAGGTTTCTATCCCTGACGCACCAGTTGCTGCTTGAGCAAAGGTTAATCTTTTTGACTCTTCATCTTCAGGTTTATGATCTGAAACTATTACATCAATTAAATCGTTCTTTAAACCTTGTACTAAAGCCAGTCTATCTTCTTCTCTTCTTAATGGTGGGGATAATTTTAAAAATGTTTTGAAATCTCCTATGTCGTTTTCATTTAAAGATAAGTTATTTACTGAAACACCACATGTGAATTTTACTATTTCCTTTCTTAATTTAATTACTTCGACAGACTTTTGTGATGATAATTGAGAGATATGATATCTGCATTTAACTTTTTCGAGTAATGTTAAATCTCTTTCGATCAGAATACGCTCAGCGATTTCAGGTATACCAGATAAACCTAATTTTGAAGCAATTATTCCAGAGCTAATCATACCATTTTTTGCTAGCTCATAATCTTCAGCGTGTTGCATTATTAAACTACCCAAATCTTTAGCAGAGTTCATTATTCTAGACATCAATCTTGGGTTTTGAATTGTTTTAACGCCATCTGTGAATGCAATTATTCCTTTATTTTGTAACAAACCAAATTCAGTCATATTTGTACCCTCAGTATTTTTTGTTAAGGAGGCACATGGAAAAATATTTATCTTTGATTTATCTCTTCCTCTTCTTTTTAGAAAATCAACTATGGACACGTTATCAATGACAGGATCTGTATTAGGCATTGTTACGACGGAAGTGACGCCACCTGAAAGTGCCGCGTTACTCAGAGTCCTAAAATTTTCTTTATACTCATAGCCCGGTTCACCAACAAAAACTCGCATATCAACTAATCCAGGGAAAATATACTTACCTTTTAGATCAATTGGTTTCTCTCTACTCGGTAAATTATTAATATTTACTTTTTTTCCTATAGCTTCAATTTTTCCATCTTCACTTATAATCAGACCCCCATTCTCATTTATGGAGTTATAAGGATCAATTATATTTGCGTTTATAAAATATTGTTTTTTCATTATGTACAAAATATTTTAAGACAAGCCATCCTTACTGCGACACCTAATTCAACTTGCTCTTTAATTACGCTTTTATTGATATCATCCGCTAACATTGTATCTATTTCTATACCTCTGTTCATTGGACCAGGATGCATAATTAAAGCATCAGATTTGGCATGTTCTAATTTATCAGGAGTCAATCCATAATATTCGTAATATTCTCTGTTAGATGAAAGATATGAACTCGTCATTCGTTCATTTTGTAATCTCAACATCATTACAATATCACAATCTTTCAATCCTTTTTTCATATCTGTAAAAGTATTGACACCAAATTTTTCAATTTCTTTTGGCATAAGATTTGTGGGAGCAATTATGTTTACTTCTGCTCCTAACATACTTAGTAAATAAATATTTGATCTAGCAACTCTAGAATGAAGTATATCTCCACAGATTGCGATTTTTAATCCTTGAATTTTTTTTTTACGAGTAATAATTGTTAATGCGTCTAATAAAGCTTGAGTAGGGTGTTCTCTTCTTCCATCACCAGCATTAAGAACTGCACAATTTACTTTTTGCGAAAGTAGATTACATGCTCCAGAGTCTTGATGTCTAATTACAATAATATCAGGATGCATCGCATTAAGTGTCATTGCTGTATCTATTAATGTTTCACCTTTTTTAATTGCTGAATTGCTAATATTCATTGACATAACATCAGCCCCAAGTCTTTTACCAGCTAATTCAAAAGAGCTTTGAGTTCTTGTGGAAGGTTCAAAAAATAAATTAATTTGAGTTTTACCTCTTAAAACATCAACTTTCTTATTTTTACTTTGATTTACTTTAATAAATGAATTTGCTTCATCAAGTATTAAGTTAACATCATTAATTGATAAATCTTGAATTCCTAACAGGTGTTTTTGAGAAATTTTAATAGCCTGATTTGATTTAATTGCCATTAAAACCAACTCTATAACTATAAACCTCTATAATAGCAAGTATTAATTATTCAAAAAATCTAAAGCTCCTTGTAATATAAAAGCAGCAGCGTTTTCGTCGATCTTTTTTTCTCTTTTACTCACATTAATATCTAATTGGCTAGACAGATTAAAAGCACCAACAGTTGATAGTCTCTCATCCCAGAGACAAATTGGAATATTCAAGTTTTTTTCAATATTTTCAGTTGTATCTTTTACAGATTGAGCTGACCTACCTGAGGATCCATCCATATTTAAAGGATTTCCAACAATGACTCCTTTTATATCATTTTCATTAATTATTAATCTGAGCTCATCAACAAGATCTTTAAGTGAATTCCTATTTATTGTTTTTAACGGGGTGGCTATTAATTGTTTGTCATCACAGATTGACACACCAATTCTTTTAGATCCAAGGTCTAAACCTATCAATCTACACTTATCTGAGTGTTTTTTTTTAAATTCCTCTAAAGTGATCATATTGTATATTTTAAACTTAAGTGATACTTTGCCTCTTATTTAAATAGCATATGAGTATAGATCTTAAAACAATAAAACATATATCCAAATTGGCAAGAATTTCAGTTGACGAGCAAAAAGCTGAAAAATTAGCTGGTGATTTAAATTCTATTTTTGATTTTATTGAAAAACTTAATGAATTAAAAACTGACAATATAGAACCATTAACTTCTATTGCAGAAACAACCTTAAAATTAAGATCTGATGAAGTAAAAAGTAAAAATATACGAGAACAAATTATTAAAAATTCTCCTCAGGATAATGAGGACTATTTTGTAGTACCCAAGGTTATTGAATAATGTCAGATATTACAAAACAATCCCTTACAGAACTGGTTGAAAATATTGAAAATAAAAAACTTTCTTCAACAGATGTAACCAAAGCATTTATTGATAGATCTGAAAAATCTGAGAAATTGAATGCTTATATTACAAATGACTTTACATCAGCCTTGGATAAAGCAAAAAAATTTGATCAAAAACCTAATTTTGATTTAAAACTGCCTGGTATTCCAATGGCAGTTAAAGATTTATTTTGCACGAAAAATATTAAAACAACTGCTGGTAGTAAGATTTTAAATAACTTTATACCAACTTATGAATCTACAGTAACTGAAAATATTTGGAACGAAGGCGCAATACTTCTAGGTAAGCTAAACTGTGATGAGTTTGCAATGGGCTCATCAAATGAAACAAGTTTTTTTGGTAATGTTCAAAGTCCTATTGATAAAAATTTAGTTCCCGGTGGATCATCAGGTGGCTCAGCTTCAGCGGTAGCCGGACAATTGACTCCTGTTACAATTGGCACTGATACTGGTGGATCAATTAGACAACCAGCTTCTTTCACTGGAATTGTTGGATTGAAACCTACATACGGAAGTTGTTCAAGATATGGAATAGTTGCTTTTGCTTCATCATTGGATCAAGCAGGACCAATGGCACAAAATGTCAAGGATTGTGCTTTATTACATGAAGTGATTAGTTCTTATGATCCTAAAGACTCTACCTCAATAGATTTTAAAAGAAATCATTACAGTAAAGAACTTACAAATAACATAAAAGGAAAAAAAATTGGAATACCAAAAGAATATAGAGTCGACGGTATGCCAAAGGAAATTGAAGATCTTTGGCAAAAAGGTATTCAATATATTAAAGATTGTGGCGCTGAAACGATTGATATTTCTTTGCCAAATACAAGTTATGCCTTACCAACATATTATATAGTTGCTCCAGCAGAGGCATCATCAAACTTAGCAAGATACGATGGTGTTAAGTATGGATTTAGAGCTAAAGGTGAAAATTTAATTGATATGTACGAAAGAACTAGATCAGAAGGTTTTGGAGCTGAAGTTCAAAGAAGAATTATGATTGGAACTTATGTTTTATCTTCTGGGTACTACGATGCATATTATCTTAAAGCTCAAAAAGTAAGGAAACTCATCAAAAATGATTTTGATGAGGCTTATAAAAAAGTCGATGCAATTTTAACCCCATCGACACCTAGCTCAGCATTTAAAATAGGCGAAAAAACAAATGATCCAGTTTCAATGTATCTTAATGATATATTTACAGTTCCTGTTAACTTAGCTGGACTTCCTGGTATCTCAATACCTGCTGGACATGACTCAAAAGGTTATCCTTTAGGCTTACAAATTATTGGCAAAGCTTTTGATGAACAAAATATATTAAATATAGCTTATGCTATGGAAGAAAAGATCAACTTTAAAAACAAAATTACTGATTGGTGGATAAAATGAGTAAAAAAGATACAGAATATTTGATCAATCGAAAAGATAATCAGTATGAGGTAGTAATTGGTTTAGAAGTTCATGCTCAAGTTTTATCTGAGTCTAAATTATTTTCTACTTCATCAACCAAATTTGGAGCAGAACCTAATACACAGGTTAGTTTAGTTGATGCTGCATTTCCAGGAATGTTACCAGTAATAAATGAATTTTGTGTCAAACAAGCAATTAAAACTGGCATTGGCCTTAACGCAAAAATTAATAAACGTTCAGTATTTGATAGAAAAAATTATTTTTATGCTGATTTACCTCAAGGATATCAAATATCACAATTTAAAGATCCTATAGTAGGTGAGGGTAAAGTTATTTTGGATATGCCTAATGGTCAAAAAGAAGTTGGTATAGAAAGATTACACCTAGAACAAGATGCTGGAAAAAGTATACATGATCTTGACCCACAAAATACCTTTGTTGATTTAAACAGATCAGGGGTAGCTTTAATGGAAATAGTGAGCAAGCCTGATCTAAGATCCCCAGATGAGGTTAATGCTTATATTAAAAAATTAAGATCTATAATGAGATACCTAGGAACTTGTGACGGAAATATGCAAGAGGGCTCTTTAAGAGCTGATGTTAATGTTTCTGTAAGACCAAAAGGCTCAAAAGAATTTGGCACTCGATGTGAAATTAAAAATGTTAATTCAATTAAGTTTATGCAAATGGCGATAGAATATGAGGCTAATAGGCAAGTTGATTTAATAGAAGAGGGCAAAACTATTGATCAAGAAACAAGGCTTTTTGATACGAGGAAAAATGAGACGAGATCAATGAGATCAAAAGAAGACGCTCATGATTATAGATATTTTCCGGACCCTGATTTGTTACCTTTAGAGGTTTCAGAAAAATTTATTGAAGAACTTAAAAATGATATTCCAGAACTTCCAGATGATAAAAAGAAAAGATTTATTGAAGAATTTAAATTGTCTTCTTATGAAGCCAATATTTTGGTGTCTGATATTGATACTGCAAAATACTTTGAAGAGGTTGTAGCTAAAATGGGTAAAAACAAGGATATTAAGTTGGCAGTCAATTGGATTACAGGAGAACTATTTGCTGTTTTAAATAGCAAAGGTTTAGAAATTTCTCAAAGTCCAGTGAGTGCTAAGAATTTCGCTATTTTGATAAATCTTATTAAGAATGGAACTATCTCAGGAAAGATAGCAAAAACTGTTTTTGAATTGATGATAGATGGTGATAAAGATCCTCAAAAGATTGTGGAGGAAAAAGGATTAAAACAACAAAGTGATCCAAAAGCTTTAGAGGCATTAATTGACAAAATAATTAATGATAATAGAGAAAAAGCCATTGAATATAAACAAGGTAAAGAAAAATTATTTGGTTTTTTTGTTGGTCAAGCAATGAAGGCATCAGGTGGAAAAGCTAACCCTCAATTAATAAATGAGATCTTAAAGAAAAAATTATAAGGTTATGGGTTCAGACCTTAATATCACAAAACATTTACAAGATTATATTCTAAAGAATGGTTTGAAATTACATCCAATTCAAAAAGAAATAATAGATTACAACCTATCACTTGGTGATTCAAAAAGAATGCAAATCTCTATTTCTCAATGTCAATTTCTACATCTGATTATTAAAGTTTCTAAAATTAAAAAAGTCCTAGAGATTGGAACTTTTACAGGTTTAAGTACATTATCCATGGCATTAGCTTTACCAGATGAAGGCAGTATAATTGCATTAGATAAAAATGTGGAAACAACCAAAGTTGCACAAAGCTTTTTTAAAAAGGCCAATCAAGATCATAAGATTAAAACAATGATTAAACCAGCATTAGAAACTTTAATGAGTATA
The DNA here is from genome assembly GCA_902571015.1 of uncultured Pelagibacteraceae bacterium. Lineage (GTDB taxonomy): Bacteria > Pseudomonadota > Alphaproteobacteria > Pelagibacterales > Pelagibacteraceae > Pelagibacter. The sequence continues at coordinate 31,683 of CACGAC010000002.1, forward strand.
AGAAATGAAAAATTTGACTTAGTTTTTATTGATGCAGATAAAATTAATTATAAAAAATATTATGAAATTTCTTTAGATTTATTGAATAAAGAGGGTTTAGTGATAATCGATAATGTATTATGGCATGGAGAAGTTGTTAACAAAGATATAAATGACAAAATTACAAAAAGTATTAGAGATTTGAATGATTTTATCTCTAAGGATACAAGAATTGAAAAGGTCATGGTGCCTTTTGGTGATGGAATGACAGTTTGTAGGAAGATTTAATGTTCACTGTATTTGGTTTTTATAAATTTCAAAAAATAAATGATTTAAAAAAAAATCAAAAAATATTGAGTAATCTTTTAACTAATAAAAATATAAATGGATCAATTATCATATCCAAAGAGGGTTTAAATGGATCTATTTCTGGAATGAATAAAGATATTAAAACCACAATTATTAGATTAAAAAAAATTTTGAATATTAAAGAATTTGATAGTGTCAATAATTCAATAAGTAAATTTAAACCTTTTCATAAACCTAAAGTAAAAATTAAAAGAGAAGTTGTCCCAATGGACCTTAAAATGTCGAATAGGATCACAAAAAAGAATACTCATATTGATCCAGCAAAATGGAATAAATTAATTAAAAAAAAAGAAACTCTTTTATTAGATGCAAGAAAACCTTTTGAACATAAAGTTGGTTCTTTTAAAAAATCAGTAAATCCAAATATAAGTAACTTTAGAGATTTCCCGAAATACTTAAAAAAGTTAAAAAAAGATCAACCAATAGCAATGTTTTGCACTGGTGGAATTAGGTGTGAAAAAGCCTCTGTATATCTAGAAAAAAAGGGTTTTAACAATATTTATCAATTAAAGGGTGGAATTTTGAATTACTTAAAAAAAATTAAACCAAAAAAAAGTTTATGGAAAGGCGAGTGTTTTGTATTCGACAACAGAGTAAGTTTAAAACACGGATTAGTACAAGGAACCTATTCAATTTGTGGTGGATGTAGACAACCAATCTCGATTAAAGATAAAAAATCTAAAAAATATGAGGAGGGTGTAACTTGTCCTAATTGTTTTGATAAACTCTCAAAAAACCAAAAATCTCGTTTTAGAATGAGACAAAGTCAGATATACAAGGCAAAGCTATCAGGAAAAAAATATAATTTTCAAAAAGAATTTAACTAAGGATTTATTTGTCACAATCTTTCAAATTAACTAAAGATCCAATATGGTTTTTATTGAGAAAAGTTACTATTCCAGCAAGTGTTGGTTCATTATTTCAAACCTTTTACAATCTAGTAGACACATGGTTCGCAGGAAGAATATCTGCTGAAGCAATAGCGGCGATCGCAAAATCTTTTCCAATTTATTTTACTATTATTGCAATAGGTGTTGGATTAACTGCTGGAACTAATACTTTAATTGGAAATAATATTGGGGCTAATAATAAAAAGAAGGCGTCATTATTTGTTGCTCAATCAATTATTTTTGCAATCTTTTTATCGATACTAGTTACTTTTTTTGGTTTGAATGTTTCAGATTTTTTACTTTCTCTTATGGGATCAGATCAAGAGGCAATTATATTAACTAGAAAATATCTAGATGTAATTTTTTATGGAACTATAATTGTTTTGATACAAATTTCCTTAAATGGAACACTAAATGCGCAAGGGGATACAAAAAGTTACAGAAACGTTTTAATTTTTAGTTTCTTTTTAAATATTATTCTAAATCCATTATTTATTTTTGGTTATGGTTTTATTCCAGCATTTGGTATCGCTGGACTTGCAATAGCTACTGTAGTGGCTCAGTTTGTTGGTCTTTTGTATTTAGCATATAAAGTTTATTGTTGTGAATTAAAACAATATCTTAAGCCTGAGTGTTTTATTCCAAAATTTGATCTTCTAGTAGAACTTTTGTATCAAACAATTCCTGTAATGTTTAGCATGTTGTTGATTGGTGTTGGTTTGTTCAACATCCTTTACTTCATTGGTCAATTTGGAGATTTAGCTACTGCTGGTTATGGTGCTGCTTTAAGAATTGAACAAGTTTTTCTACTTCCTGTAATTGGATTAAATACAGCGGTATTATCAATTGGGGGACAAAATTTTGGTGCAAAAAATTATGATAGATTGAGAGAATTATACAGAAAAGCTTTAATGTTTGGATCATCTTTTATGATATGTGCAGGTATAATAATTTTTTTTGGTGCAGAGTTTTTAGTTTCATTATTTACTGATAACCAAGAGGCAATAAAGCATGGTGCGATATATCTAAAAGTTGCTGCATTAATTGGCCCAATTTATCCTGTTTTTTTTATAACCACTGCAGTATTCCAAGCAGTGAAAAAACCATTGTACAGTCTTTATCTAAGTATTCTTAGATTAACAGCTCTTCCATTTTTAAGTTTATGGTATGTAATTAATATTAAAGGAGGGGATTATGAGGATATTTTTTATACGATTTTAGTAACAAATTGGTTTATGGGAATTGCGGTTCTAATATTTATTGGGTATTTTTTGAATAATGTTTTCAAACAAAATAAAAGTCTTTTTACTTACTAGTATTTGTCTAATATTTTTCTTTGTCACATACCTTGATGTAAAATCTAGTGAAATAAAGGTTATAGACGGAGATACTATTCATTTAAAAAACGAAAAAATTCGTTTTAGCGGCATTGATACTCCTGAAATTAAACAAATTTGTAATAAGAATAATGAGGTTATCAAATGTGGAATTCAAGCCAAACAATTACTTATTAATAAGATAGGTAAAAACAAAGTAAGATGTGTCAAGGAGGGTGTAGATAGATATAAAAGAATTTTAGCTGAATGTTTTGTAAATAATCAAAGTTTATCTAAGTATCTTGTTCGAGAGGGTTATGCTTTTGCTTACAGGAAATATTCAACCAAATACATTCCAGATGAGGATTATGCCAAAAAAAATAAAAAAGGTATGTGGGCAATGACTTTTGAATATCCTTGGGACTATAGAAGAAAAAATTAATCTTTTTGTAATTTTTTTTCTAATTTTCTAACAAGATAAGAAACAATTAATATCAAGACTAAATATTCTAGAATTAGAAATGTATATATTTCAAGTGGCCGATAAGTCGTCACAACCAATTCGTTTGCTTTTCTAGTCAGATCTCCAATACCAATTATCGATACAAGAGAGGACATTTTAAGCACATATACAAATTGATTACCAATAGCTGGTAAAATATTCTTTATTGCTTGAGGTAGAATTACTAATCTTAATTTTCTAAAAAAACTTAATCCTAAAGAGCTTCCAGCTTCCCATTGAGATTTTTTTATTGAATTAATTCCTGCTCTAAATATTTCTGCTTGGAAAGCACTTTCGCTAATTGACAGCGCTATAATACCAGAAACGAATGGGCTAAAACTTATACCCGTCATGATTGGAAGACCATAATAAATCCATAAAATTAAAACTAGCAAAGGAATTGCTCTTACAATCTCAACATAGCCAATATTAAGGTAGGTTAAGAATTTACTTTTAGCCAGTGATGGAATAGCGACTAAAAGGCCAAGAATAATAGAAATAATGATTGAGACTATACTAATATAGATAGTAGTTGTTAAACCACTTAATAAAAACTTTAGATTAGTTAAACCTTCTATGTTGTTTGGTGATAAGATTAACCAGTTTAATTCACTTTTACCGCACGACGTTAATGGAAAAATTAGAATTAATAAAAATAGATTTTTCACTCCTTAACTTATAAAGAATAAAAAATTAATTACTAATTTTTTATAAGCTCTTTAGATTATATTTAGCTAATAACTTGGTGAAGAAGCCTGAAGATTTTTTGTCTTTAATCCATTTATTGACATAATCATTCCACTTAGTATCACCTTTTGGTACCATCATAGCTAAAAATGCAGGATTTTTTCCACCATCTGGGACGATTGCTAACTGAGGATATTTAATGACCAGTTTATTTGCCTCTGTTGAACTTGTAATATTACCATCAGCTCTACCTGCCAAGACTTCTTGGAAGTCTCTTGCTGGTGCTTCAATTGAGTTTAATTTTGATTTTGGGAAAAATTCTTTTGCCTTTTCCTCTTGTGAAGTACCAAGAGTAGTTGCGATTGTTACATTTGAATTATTAAGCGAGTCCCAAGTTGGAAATTTTTTTAAGTTCTTTTTGAGAACAAGTGGCACTGTAGCATATTTGTAATAGGTATCGGTAAAACCAGCTACTTCAGCTCTCTTTGGCGTTTTTGTAACACTAGTTGAGATATCATATCTTGCAGATGTTATTCCTGAAACAATAGTTTTCCATTCTGCAGGTACAAACTCAATTTTTACACCCATATCTTTAGCTAATTGATTCATTACATCGATATCGAAACCTTTATATTTGTTGGTTGCAGGATCTTTGACTGTCATAGGATCCCAATCTCCAGTAGTACCAACTTTAAGTACTCCAGAAGACAAAATTTTATCTAGATTAGATTCTGCGTTTAGTGAGAAGGGTAAAAGAGCAAATAATGCTACTAAAAATAATTTTTTCATCTTTTTTTTTTAACTTATTTGAGATCTAAATGTGACTATAATCTTGACGCACTATCATTCATCCATGCAAATAAATGCTCAGAAAATGAGCGTCTTACAAACAGATTCACTTCATTTTTATTTTGATTATGAATGATTACATCTATTTTTGCGAGAATTGTTTGGGTCACTGAGCCAATTTTACCCTTAAAATCATTAAAATTAAAAGGAGAGCCTGTTTGAAACAAATCATATATCTTATCCCCTTTGAGATTAATCCTCACGAATTGATCTGTGACATCCACTACAGCTCCTAAATTTAATTTAGATATGTTTTTATTCAAAAGTGTTTCAGTTTCATAGGAATTTGTATTTTCTTTAATAACGCCATTTGAAAAAATCATCCATTCATCAGGACTCAACCATAGAGCAGTCAATTTTTCACTTTGAGTGGAAGTATTTGCTTTTGTAGGCAAAACCATATTTAAAGATTTACCAATAGCTGATAAAAATTCTCTTTTTTTACCTCTTACTATCAATTTCATAACAGGTTTAACCTCGTTCATTTGTAAACCTTGAAATGATTTTTCCTCTTTAATTGTATGATTATAATTTAGCATTTAATCTTTCACCTTCTTTATCTAAAAAAACTGGATCAGCTACAGTTACATTAATATTCTTATTTTCCATTGGTATGATCAATTTTTGCCCCAACATGTTTTTTCCACCTTTTACAACACCTAATGCGATCGACTTTTTTAAATTTGGGCTGTAATAACTTGAGGTTACATGGCCAAGCATTTCAATAGGTGATTTTTTTATATCAGCAACTATCTGTGCACCTTCTTCCAAAACTTCCTCAGGATTTTCTGTCAATAAACCAACTAATTGTTTTCTATCTTCTCTAATAGTATCAGATCTATATAATGATCTTTTTCCAATAAAATCATATTTCTTTTTGCTTACTATCCAATCCATTTGTAAATCAATTGGTGTTAGTGTTGCATCAGTGTCTTGACCAACTATTATAAAACCTTTTTCTGCTCTTAATAAGTGCATCGTTTCAGTTCCATAAGGTGTAATATTAAAATCTTTACCTGCTTCCATACATTTTTCCCAAACAGATTTACCAAAATTTGCTTGGATATTAATTTCATAACTATGTTCTCCAGTGAAACTGATCCTCATCACTCTACATTTAATATTATCTATTTTTGCATTTTTGAATGACATATGTGGAAACTTTTCATCAGAAAGATCTAAATCAGGAATAACTTTTGAAACGATTTTTTTACTGTTAGGCCCACACACACTTATTGTAGCATAATGATCAGTTACAGATGATAAATAGACGTCTAATTCAGGCCATTCTGTCTGAAGATAGTCTTCAAGTTTTCCCAATACGTTAGCCGCACCGCCAGTAGTAGTGGTCATAATGTAATGATTTTCACCTAGTCTAGTTGTGACGCCATCATCATAAACCATTCCATCTTCATTTAACATTAAACCATAACGACATTTACCCACTGCTAGTTTTGACCATGCATTAGTATAAACACGATTTAAAAATTCCGAGGCATCTGTGCCCTGAATATCAATTTTTCCTAATGTAGATGCATCCAGAATACCTGCTGAGTCTCTAGCAGCTTTACTTTCTCTTTGTACTGCTTGATGCATATTTTCATTATCCTTTGGATAGTACCAAGCTCTTTTCCATTGACCAACGTTTTCAAATTCAGCGTTGTTGGCAACATGCCAATCATGGATTGGAGTACGTCTAAATATATCAAAAAATTCTCCTACATTTCTTCCAACAATAGTTCCAAAAGTAAGAGGTGTATAAGGAGGTCTAAAAGTTGTAGTTCCGTGTTCACCCATTTTAGTTCCCGCTGTTTCTGAGATAATTCCAAGAGCATGCATATTACCAAGTTTACCCTGATCAGTTCCCATACCAGTAGTAGTGTATCTTTTTACATGTTCTATAGATCTAAACCCTTCTCTTAGAGCTAATTTAATATCTTTTGCAGTTGCATCGTTTTGATAATCAACAAAAGACTTAGTTTTCCCCATGGATTTATCAGATGGTAATAACCAAATATTTCTCTTTGATTGATTTAAACCTGAGATAGTTTCAACAGTTTTGTATTCAGAATTATCAATATCAAGAAACTTTTTAATAGAAGATAAGGTGTTGCTTATTATTTCCTCTAAACCAAAGTCTCCATTACAAGATCCAACACTTATTTGATCTGAAGGATAAACATTAGGTATAAATACTTGGTCTTCTTCTCTAAATTTTAATTTACCTCCCGATTGTGTAAACAAGTGTACTGCTGGTGTCCAACCACCAGATACACCCAGACAATCACAATTCAACTTTGTTTTGTCACCAATGACTGTTTGACCATCTTTTGAAAGTTTCATGATGGATATTTTATTAATTCTTCTATATCCGTAAGTATCAACGACAGTATAACCTTTATAAATTCTAATATTATTTTTCTCAACTTCGTATGAAATTTTAGAGTCAATCTGCTCTCTATTATCAATTATTGCATTAATCTTAATTCCTCTTTGAATTAAGCTCATGGCTGTTTCATATGCGGTATCGTTATTGGTAAAAAGAATATTATTTTCACCACAAGCCACACCATATAAATCAATATATTTTTTAATTGCTGAAGATAACAGTATCCCTGGACGATCATTATTATCAAATATTAAAGGTCTTTCTATAGAGCCAGTTGCTGTGATTACTTTTTTAGCTCTAATTTTTAATAATCTTTGTCTTACTTTATTTTCTCTTTGATTAATCGGTAAATGATCAGTCAGATTTTCACGAGCCAATAAAAAGTTGTATCCATGAAATGCTGCAACGCTAGTTCTTGTTTTTATTTCTAAATTTTCTATTTTAGATATTTCGTTGATTTCTTTTTCTAACCATGAACTTGTTATTTGATTATTAATCTTTGAAAATTCTGAATTATCGTAAATAGAAGATCCTCCCAAATAAGATTTTTCATCAACTAAAAGAGTCTTAAAACCATTTTTTGCTGCCATTTTAGCTGCCATTATTCCTGATATACCTGCTCCGATAACTAAAACATCACAATGAATATATTTATGTTCATATATGTCTGGATCAGCTACTTTAGGTGATTTGCCTAAACCTGCAGATTTTCTAATAAAGTATTCATACTTTTCCCAGAAACTTGCAGGCCACATAAAAGTTTTATAATAAAAACCTGCAGGCAAGATAGGGGATAATAGATTATTAATCCCCCCAATATCAAAATTAACGCTAGGCCAACAATTTTGACTAGATGCAACTAAACCTTCATAGATTTCGACCTCTGTAGCTCTTACATTTGGTTCAGTTCTTGAGGAATTATCATGCAATTGAATAATTGCATTGGGTTCTTCAGAACCTGATGTCATAATTCCTCGAGGTCTATGATATTTGAAACTTCGTCCAACAAGATGAATTCCATTAGCCAACAAAGCTGATGCTAGAGTATCACCTTTAAAACCAAAATATGTTTTGTTATTAAATTTAAAAGAAACTCGATAAGTCTCGTCGATAAATTTGCTTGTTTTAAATCTTAAATTATTAGACATTTTTTTTTACTGGTGGTTTTTCACCCATTTTATAGACAGCTTTTATTTGGTCGTTTGATGTATCTCTAACCATATTGAACCATTTTCTACAACCATGAACATGATTCCATCTTTCAAATTGAACTCCTTTTATATTTTTTCTCATGAATAAATATTCTGCCCATTCATCATCGCTAAGTTCAGTAGGTTGTTTTGGTCTTATTATGTGAGCTTCACCGCCTGCTTTAAATTCGCTTTGTTCTCTCTCACCGCAAAAAGGACAATTAATTAAAAACATTAGTGTGCAACAGCGGCTGCACCATGTTCATCAACTAGATCACCACTTACAAATCTGTTTATATTAAAGGCAGCGTTTAATTTATGAGGTTCGTCATTTGCAATTGTGTGAGCAAATAAATCCCCTGAGCCAGGTGTAGCTTTAAAACCTCCAGTTCCCCAACCACAATTAAAGTACAAACCCTTAATTGATGTTTTACTTATTATTGGACTTGCATCAGGACATATATCAACTATTCCACCCCACTGACGAAGCATTCTCATTCTACTAAATATTGGATATAATTCTAAAATTGCATTTAAAGTTCCTTCCACAATATCATGACTTCCTTTTTGAGAGTAAGACACATAATCATCAGTTCCTGCTCCAATAACCAATTCTCCCTTATCAGATTGGCTGACATATGCATGAACAGCGTTTGACATCACAACTGTATCTATTATCGGTTTGACTGGTTCAGACACTAAAGCTTGAAGTGGTTTACTTTCCAAAGGTAATTTCAATCCAGCCATATTCGCTATTACACTGGAGTGACCAGCTGCCACTACTCCAATTTTTTTTGTTTTGATAAATCCTTTGGTCGTTTCAATTCCTTCAACTGTATCACCATTTCTTTTTATACCTTTTACTTCACAATTTTGAATTATATCAACACCCATTTCATCAGCACCTCTTGCGTATCCCCATGCAACAGCATCATGCCTAGCTGTACCGGCTCTTCTTTGAAGAGTTCCACCTAAAACTGGATAACGAATATCTTGCGAGGTATTTATGATTGGACAAAATTTTTTAACTTCTTCAGTATTTAAATAAACTGCATCAATACCATTCAATCTATTAGCGTGAGTTCTTCTTTTTAAATCTCTAACATCTTGCAAATTATGTGCAAGATTCATAACTCCTCTTTGACTAAACATAACATTATAATTTAATTCTTGAGATAAACCTTCCCAAATTTTAAGAGCATGGTCATATAGACCTGCACTTGCATCCCATAAATAATTAGATCTAATTATTGTAGTATTTCTACCGGTATTTCCTCCTCCTATCCAACCTTTTTCAACAACAGCAATGTTCTTCATGTTATGTTTTTTTGCTAGATAATAGGCAGTTGCAAGGCCATGTCCTCCACCACCAACTATTACGGCATCATATTCTTTTTTAGGTTCAGGATCTTTCCAAGCTTTCTCCCAATTTTCATGATATGAGAATGCATTTTTAATAAGCGAAAATATTGAATACTTATTTTTCATAATTAATGAATAATTACTTTATAAATATTGATTATTCAATACAATCAAATGTGACTATTTTATTGGAAGAGTGGGTGAGAGGCTGAAACCAGTCGTTTGCTAAATGACCGTGCGAGGAAACTTGTACCGAGGGTTCGAATCCCTCCTCTTCCGCCATAAACTTTTTCTTAAAAGTAATTAAAATTTAAGTCATTTTTAATTCTTTATATGAATGAAATTTTATTAATTATAAACTAAAAAATAATCTATCTTATTGAATTTTTGTAAAAATAGTTTGTATGTTTTAAGATGATTTCAATTAATATATCTAGGTTGATTTTTATAAGGACATCTGAAATAATTTCTTAATGGATAGAAATAATTTAAATTTATTAGCATCTCAAAATATTAATATTAGCTTAGATAATTTTGTAGTTGCTATTTTTCTATCAATATTTTTGGGTTTTCTTGTTCAACAGTTTTACATTAGATTCTCAACGACTTTATCTAATAAGAAAGAATTTTCAAAAATTTTTTTAATTTTAGCTGCTACTACTACAATAATAATAACCATAGTAAAATCATCTTTAGCTTTATCACTAGGTCTAGTTGGTGCTTTATCTATTGTTCGTTTTAGAGCAGCAATTAAAGAACCAGAGGAACTTGTTTATCTTTTTTTATTGATTGCTATTGGTCTTGGTTGTGGAGCTGGCCAATTTATAATTACATCTTTAGGTGTGATTATAATCTTATTATTAATTTTAATTTACTCAAGGATTAAAACTAAAAAAAAATTAAAGAACTTAGATAAATTGAGTTTATCTGTAATATGTGATTATAATGCAGATCAAGAACAAATCGAAGAAATAAAAAACTTATTATTAGAGAAATCTGAATACGTAAAGCTAATATCTTTTGTAAAATCTGATGATAACACTACTATAAACTTTCAAGTACAACTTAAAGAATTTATTGATTTAAACCTGATTATTAATAAAGTCCAAAAAAAAAATGTTAAAGTCGTTGTTGCACAATCTGATGTAATTACAGCATAGTTTTATATTAAACAATGATTATTAATGATAAAAAAAAAGTTAAATACAATAAAACTAATATCTCAAATAAATTTTATAAATATTATTTTTTCTTTACTGTTGGATTGTTTTTATTATTTATTTTTTTTATATTACAGACCGGATTTTGGAAAAACTATCAAAAAACTTTTTTAGATAAATTTTACAAAAGATCTTATAATAATTACTTAAAGATACCTTATATTATTCCCCAAGCAATTTATGGTTTCTTTATAAAGATACCCGAGTTAAATATTAATATTTCTTTGGACAATCATTTAATTTTAGAAAAAGATCGAATTAATATATTAGGAAAAAAAGAAGGTAAAGGCATGACATATGAATTTACTAAAGTTAATGGATCTATCGATTATAAAAACGAAAACCACAAAATAGATATAAGATTAAAAGGTGATAGAAAAATTCATTTTTTAAAACAAGACGAAGCATCCTATAAAATTGAAATTGATAACAATAAAACAATTATGGGGTTAAATAAATTTTCACTAATTAAACCTAGAGCTCGAAATTATATTCATGAATGGCTTTATCATCAATTAATGGAAGAAGGTAATTTAATAAAACTCAAATATGAATTTGTAAAATTAAAAATTAATGGTGAAGGTCAAGGTCTTTACGTTTTAGAAGAGGGATTTGACAAAATTTTAATCGAGAGGAACAAAAGAAGAAATGGACCAATTTTTTCTTTAAAGGAAGAATGGTCATTTGGGGAAACAGATAGAACCAATAAAGAAAAATTATTTGAAGTTTATAATAAAAGAAATTGGCTTTCCGAAGAAAATATTGAACAAACTTTATTTGCAAATAATTTATTAAAAAATTTTTTTAATGGCAAAGAAGACTTGGAAGACTCATTTGATATTGATAAATGGGCCTGGTTTATGGCTATTTCAGATATTAATTATTATGCGCATGGAACTGATGTTAAAAGCGTTAAATTTTATTTTAATCCTTTAAGTGCAAAATTTGAGCCTGTTCCTTTTGATGGACACAGGACAGTTGTTGATTTGAACAAAAACATTATTGGTTGGGAAAATTTTGGTAATAGTGCACCATCATTTCAAAAAGCGATTGAATGTCGAGAAAATTTAGCGAATTGTGTTAATCAATTTCCCTACAAATTCTTTTTTAAATATGATGGAAGTTTAAATAAAGTTTTTTTTGAAAAATATAAAAAAAATATATATAGGATTAGTTCAAAGAAGTTTCTAGATATTTTTTTTAAAGAGAGATCAAAACAAATCTATAATATTAATGCAAAAATTTATGGCGATTACTTTTATGTTGATAACATTCTTTATTTTGGAAATGGATTATATTATTTTGATAAAGATGAAATTTATAGACGAGTTAATAGAATAAAAAGTAAAATATCAACTATTCCTGCAAACATATTTATCTCTCAAAATAAAAATCGTATTAATATTAAAAACTGGAATATTACAAGTGATACAGTTTTTACTAACCATGACTTAAAAATAAAAAAAATATTTTGCAAAAATATTTTAAATGAACAGGAAAAAATTTTCACTTTAGATTATGCTATTTTAGAAACAGATCATAAAATTACTTTTACAAAAAATATATCTAACGAAATAAAATGTGAAAATGTTCTACTAATTGATAGAGTCATTAATTCAGAATATATTATCCCTATAGATCATCTTAATATAGAGTTTAATAATACAATCGATACAAATTTAGAAAGTTTCAAAAAATATTTTTATTTTGAAAATAAGGATCTTCGATTAAAAAAAAAACAAACTATAATTGATAAGAATATAATTATACCTAAAGGATATATTGTTAGGATAATTCCTGGTGAAGAAATAATATTAATCAATGATTCATTTATTATTTCAGACTCAGCATTTAATGTTATTGGTGATAACGCCAATAATCAAATAGTTAAAATTGGTGGTAAAAAAGAAAATAAAGGTGGAGGTATTTTTATAAAAAATTCTGATAATGAAAGTCTATTTAAAAATGTAAAATTTGAATACTTAAGTGGTGATTTAGAAAACTTATCTTTAGATAAATATACTGTTTATGGATCACTTAATATTTATAACTCAAAAGTAAAATTAAAAAATTTTCAAATGAAAAATATTTATTCTGAAGATGCTATAAATATAATTAGTTCATCTTTTTCATTAGAAAATGGAATTTTTGATACAATTTCATCAGATGCTATAGATGTTGATTATGGTAATGGTAACATTAATAAGTTAAAATTAAATAATGTTTTAAATGATGCTATAGATTTTTCAGAGAGTTACACAAATGTCTCTAATATTTATTTTGAAAATATTGGAGATAAAGCTATAAGTGTAGGTGAAAATTCTACAGTAGATATCAATAATTTAAATATTCTTAAATCATATTTGGGTATTGCAAGTAAAGATGGTTCTAAGGTAAATGCACAAAAAATTAAAATTTCTAATGTGACTATACCATTTGCATCATATAAAAAAAAGAATGAATATAAAATTCCAGAATTAAAAGTTAAGGAAATTATTTATAATGGGTATAAAAAGTTATATTTAAAAGATAAGATTTCTCGACTTGAAATAGACAATGAAATAAAAAATGAAATAACGAGAAATGTCTTAGATATTGTGTATAATCCAAATCAAAAAATTTACTAATGAAAAATGATTTTAGATTTGAAAAAAAGTGGGTATTTACAAAAATTGATAAAGAAACTCTTTTTTCAAATTTAATAAATAGTAAATTGTATTTTAGAGAACAATACTCTGAAAGAACTGTAAATAGTATATATTTTGATACTCTAAATCTTAAATCTGCATTTGATAATCTAGATGGTGTTAGCAATAGAGAAAAATACAGAGTTAGATGGTATGGAAAAAATACAGAAATATTTGATAATCCAATTTTGGAAAATAAGATAAAAAAAAATTTCCAAGGATATAAGATATTCTTTAAACTTAATAATTTTGATAAAAAGAAATTGGACAATGAAAACCTTTTTGAACTAACTAAGTTGGTAAATAAGTTTTCTGTTAATAAAAATCTCTATCCAATAACAATGACAAATTATAGGAGAAATTATTTAATTTCAGCAAATAATGACATTAGAGCAACTTTAGACTTTAATTTACAATACAAAAAATTGAATAATTATATTGAAAACTTTTTTGTTAAATCTGAAGATATAATATTAGAATTTAAATATTTAACTAATATAGACTCTTATTTAAGGGAGCAGATTTCTGGAATTACTAGAATTTCAAGAAATTCAAAATATGTAAATTCATTAATGAGTAATATCTATCAATTATAATAAATTATTTAGAAAAGTGGATTATTTTTAAAAAAATCTTTCATTTGTATTGGTTTTTGTTCCAAAATATATCTATAGACATTATAGTTTTCCAAGACTCTTTGTACGTAGTTTCTTGTTTCTTTAAATTTTATTAATTCAATCCAATTTACATAATCAATTTGGTTCTTTTGAGGATCTTTATTAATTTTTTTCCAATATCTCACTCTTTTAGGTCCAGCATTATAAGCTGCTATAGCAAACGGATAAGCACCATCATACTCCAGAATTAAACCAGCTATATAATGAGATCCTAAGTTAATATTATATTCTGCATCTCTAGTTAATCTAGATTTAGAATAAGGAAGCTTTGCTTGTTTAGCAACTACTTTTGCCGTATAAGGCATTAGCTGCATTAATCCTTTTGCTCCTGCGTGACTGTTAGCACTTAAATCAAATTCACTTTCCTGTCTTATAATTGATAATATAAATGCAGTATCAGGAATTTTTCTGCCATTTATATAATTTGGTGTACTTATAATTGGATAATTATATTTGTTATGAAATCTTTTTTCATATGATGCAATTTTGGCTATTTGAATAGCAAAATCAAATCTATCAATACTAGTTGCTAACTCTGCTGCTAAAATTTCACTACCATTATTTATATCATCATTTGCTAAATGCCTTAATATATGTTTTGTATATTTATCTTCATTTAGCTCATCAAGAAGATAAATCGTTTTGACTAACTCTTTTTTAAAAAAATAGTCTCTATATTCTTTTGAAACTTCAATATCTTTAGATAATTCAAAAGGTTGATTGGGATTTAACTCCATAAATGCTAACTGACCATAATATGTAGTAAGAAAATTAGATGCTTTACCAAACCATTCATTAGCTAATTCATTTTTACCAAGTTTTTGGTAAGTCTTAGCTAACCAATAGGCTCCTCTAGAAGTACTTATAGGATAACCAACATTATTATAAAAATTTTCAAAATGATCCTTAGCTAATAAAGGATCGTTTAAGAAACTTAGTGCTATCCATCCGCTCATCCATTCCGCAGCTGCATATTCAGGTCCATCAGTTAAAGCATGATTACTAGAAATTTTATAAGCTAGTGCATATTTCTTTTTATAAATTAATGATCTTGAAATAATTTCTCTTTCAAACCACCACTTATCTGGTCTTACTAAATAATCTTTAGTGTTTTTAATTTTTACTAAAATTTCAACAGAACTATCAACTCTTCCTCTTTTTCTTCTCCATTTTAATCTGTCATAATTTAAACCTGCATCATTTTTAAATTTTGCTGGAACTTTCGAAATAGCATTATCTACACCGTAAGATTTACTCATTAATAATTGTCTAGCCGTATAAAGTAATTGATAATCTTTAGGTAAATATCTTAATAATCTTTTTAAATCCCAGTATTTATTATTCCAAGCTAAGTAATCTGCTCTTTTAATATAATCATCCGCATTGAGATACTTTTTAAATTTTTTTCGATAGAATCTTAATTCAGATTTTGTTAGTTCAGCAGTTACCCATCCTTCTTTAATATAAGAAATACCTTTTTGTGTATTACCACTGAGAATGATACTTTCTCCAAGTATCATTTTTCCAAAACCGCTTAAAGGTTCATCAACACCAAACCAATCAATAATTTTTTTGGGTGAAATCGTGTCCGTAGAAAGTTTATGTTCTGCTAGATATTTTATCCTTCCTAATCGTGGATAATCTTCATTTTTGTCTATAAAAGTTTTATAATCGTAATATGATGCTTTATTTCCTTTAGTCAGCAAATGTCTCCATTGTACAAAATTATAAATAGATTTATCTTTAGCTCTTTTTGCTGTTTTCAATGCAGTAGGCCATTTTGCTTGCTTCATTTCTGAAATAGCCTTTTTTGCAATTTCGAAATCTTTCTTATTGTAATATTTAGATTTTCTTGTTGTGACAGTTTTTTTAGTTCCAGCAATTAAAGGTTTCTTTTTAGGTAGAATAATACTCAAATCTTTCTCAGCTTTTAACTTTATTTCCTCATGCTTTTTTTCAATTTCTTCTACTATTTTTTTAGAAATTGGCTTCGGCAAAGGCTTCATTACATCAATTAATAATTTCTTGTCTTTTTCCGCTTTAGTTTGGATTGGTTTTTTTAGAGGTATTATTTCTGCAAATAGCAACATAGTAATACTAGAGAAGAAAAACAAATTTATAAAAAATATGAATTTTTTTAGCATAATCTTTTAGTATATGAATCCACAAACTATGTTATAAGTATTTATGTTCAAAGGATCAAATGTTGCTTTAGTCACTCCGTTTAAAAATGATAAACTTGATGATGAAACTTACATTAAGTTAATCCATTTTCATATTGAAAATGGGACAAATGGTTTGGTTCCTGCCGGAACTACAGGTGAGTCCCCAACTCTAAGCCATAATGAGCATGAGAGGGTAATTGATTTATGTGTCAAGGAAAGTAATGGAAAATTACCTGTATTTGCCGGCACTGGGTCAAACTCTACTGAGGAAGCTATTTCATTAACCACTCATGCTGAAAAAATGGGAGCAGATGGAGCATTAATTGTAACTCCATATTACAATAAGCCTACTCAAGAGGGACTTTATCAACATTATAAAGCTATAAATGATAAATGTGGAATTCCAATTCTCATTTATAACATTCCTGGGAGATCAGTAATCGATATGTCAGTTGAAACAATGGCAAGATTATTTGAATTAAAGAATATTATTGGTGTCAAGGATGCAACAGGAGATTTATCAAGAGTAGATAAAACATTAAAAAAATTAGGCAAAGATTTTATACAATTAACAGGAAATGATGATAACGCTTTAGAGTTTAATAGAAAAGGTGGAGTAGGTGCTATAAGTGTAACAGCCAACATTGCTCCAAAACTTTGTTCTGATTTCCAAAGATTTTCAAAGTCTAATAATGATAATGAAATTAAAGAGGCTGAGAGATTAAATGAAATATTGCAGCCTGTTCATCACGCTATGTTTGTTGAAAGCAATCCTAGCCCAGTTAAGTACGCTGCAAAACTATTAAATTTATGTGATGACGATGTGAGATTACCATTGGTAAAAGTAACAGACTCCACTAAAGAGATTGTTAAAAAGGCTCTTCATACAGCTAAATTAATTTAATGAACAAAAAAACCAATTCTGGTTTAAAAATAATATGTTTGAATAGAAAGGCTAGTTTTAATTATTTTTTTGAGGATTTATTAGAAGCTGGGATTGTCCTTAAGGGCTCTGAGATTAAATCGATTAGAGAAGGAAAAGTTAATATTGCAGATTCATATGCTGTTGAAAAAGATGGTGAGTTAATTTTAATTAATTCTCATATAGCATCCTATAAACAAGCCAGTTATTCTAACCACAATCCAACAGATGAAAGAAAGTTACTTTTAAATAAACGTGAAATAAATAAATTAATAGGAAAAATGCAAAGAGACGGTCTTACGATTGTTCCGACTAAAATGTATTTTAAAAAAGGAAAAGCAAAAATTGAACTTGCGGTAGCAAAAGGAAAAAAACTGCACGACAAAAGAGCTAGTAAAAAGGATAGGGATTGGAATCGTGACAAATCAAGATATTTTAGAAAATCAAGCTAATCGTATTTATTTAGGTATTGGCTCAAATTTAGGAAACAGAAGATATAAAATCGAACAAGCTAAGTATGAATTATCGTTAAGAAATATTAGACTTGTCAAATCATCAAATTTTTATGAGAGTTTATCATGGCCAGATGAAAGTAAACCTAAATACTTAAATATTGTCTTAGAAGTTATTTCTGATCTAAAACCTTTAGAGTTACTTAAGGTATCTAAAGACATTGAAATCAGCCTCGGTCGTAAGAAAAGGTATAAAAATGCCCCTAGAGAATGTGATATAGACATAATTGATTATAAAAGTAAAAAAATTAGTCAAAAAATCAATTTACCTCATCCAAGAATGCACAATAGAAATTTTGTCCTTTTTCCATTATTTGAATTAAATAAAAATTGGAAACACCCAATTTCCAAAGATCACATTAAAAAACTCATAATATCATTACCAAATAGAGACATAAGATCTATTAAACAAATCTGAATTAATGATATAATAAAGTGTATGCTTAATTCAGATGATTTAATAAATAAAGTAAAAGGATATAATAAGTTTTTAAATCCAGATAGGTTAAATAAGGCTTATGACTTTGCGGTTAAGGCCCATAGCAATCAAAAAAGAGCCTCAGGTGATCCATACTCAGTTCATCCAATTGAAGTAGCAAATATATTAACCGATTTAAAATTAGATAGTGCAACCATAACTACGGGTTTATTACATGACACAATAGAGGATACATATGCAACTTATGAAACTATCAAAGGTGAGTTTGGAGATGAAGTTGCAGATTTAGTTGATGGTGTTACAAAAATATCTGCACTTGAAAATAATGCATCATCCAATTCTAAAGCAGAAAATTTTAGGAAATTAATTTTAGCAACTTCAAAAGATATTAGAGTTTTATTAGTAAAAATTGCTGATCGACTGCATAACATGAGAACTATAAAAGCAATTTCAAAAGAGGAAAAAAGAAAAAGGATTTCCCAAGAAACTATGGAAATTTATGCTCCATTAGCGGACAGAATGGGAATGCATAGAATTAGGGATGAGTTAGAGGATCTTTCTTTTGAAATTTTAAATAATGAAGCTAGGTCGTTAATTCAAAAAAGACTTGATGAAATAAAATTAGATAAAAAAGATATTTTTGAAACTTTATCAACTGAAATAAGAAAATTATTAGATCAAAATAAAATTTCCTCAAAAATTTATGGAAGAGAAAAAACACCTTTTTCAATCTGGAGAAAAGTTCAGAAAAAAAGAGTTTCTTTGGAACAAATTACCGATATCATTGGATTTAGAATTATTTTGGATAATGTTGATGACTGTTATAAAACTTTAGGATTAATTCACAAAGAATATAATTGTATACCTGGGAAATTCAAAGATTATATATCTTCAGCAAAAATTAATGGCTATAAATCAATTCATACCGCAGTTATTGGATCTAATAGAAAACCCATAGAAATTCAAATAAGAACTAAAGAGATGCACGATTTTGCTGAGAGAGGAATAGCTTCTCATTGGCAATATAAGTCCTCAGAAAAATTTAACTCTCTCACCTGGAAAGAATATGATTGGTTGAAAGATTTAGTTGAAATTATAGAAAAAAATGAAAACCCTGAACACTCTTATGAATACACTAAACTTCAAATGTTTCAGGAAAATGTTTTTTGTTTTACTCCCAAAGGTTCAGTAATCAAATTACCCAAAGATGCAACAGCAATAGATTTCGCTTATGCCGTACATACAAAAATTGGTGATACTGCAGTTGGATGTGAAATAAACGGAAATAAGAGTGAACTTCAATCAATTTTAAGAAATGGTGATAGAATAAAAATAATTACTTCAAAAAATCAATCACCATCACTTCACTGGATTCCAACAACAAAAACTGGAAAAGCCAGAGCTGCTATAAGAAGATATTGGCATGATAGGGGTGAGGAGAAGCAGGAAAGAATAAAAAAATATAATACCACTTTATGGATTTCATTACCTGATAAACCAGGTCAATTAGGAAATGTAAGTTCATTAATAGGTGAACATAAATTAAATATTTCAAATTTAGTAATGGCTGGAAAAAAACCTGACTATATCAATTTTAAATTTCAGCTGATAATAAGAGATTTGAAAAATTTTACTAATTTTATTGCAGAGCTTAAACAAAAAGGTATAAAATTTAAGATAATTAGACACGAAGATAAAAGAAATGCTTTCACACAAAAAATCCTTAGATATTTTAAGAAAGACTAATGCTTTATTAGAAGGACACTTCATTTTATCTTCTGGATTACATTCTTCAAAGTATATCCAGTGTGCTAAACTTTTAAGTTATCCATCAAAAGCAGAAAAAATATGTAAATCATTGGCTTTAAAAATCAAAAAAAATTTTAGAAAATTTGATTTAATTTTGGCACCGGCCATTGGTGGTATTGTGATAGGTTACGAAATTGGTAGGATTTTAAAAAAAGAGACGATTTTTTGTGAAAGAGTTAAAGGCAAATTCACTCTAAGAAGAGGTTTTAAAATTAAAAGAGGCTCTAAAGTTATCATTATTGAAGATGTAATAACCACAGGAAAATCCAGCATGGAATGCGTAAAACTAATAGAAAAATCTAATGCAAGATTAGTTGGTTTTGCGACAATTATTGATAGATCATCAAAGAAAACATTGAAAATAAAAAAAAAGATAATTTCACATCTTAAAATTGAAGTACCAACTTATAAATCAAACAAAATACCAAAGGAATTAGACTCAATTCCCATTTCAACACCAGGAAGCAGATTTATTAAGTGAAACGGTTAGGTGTAAATATTGATCATGTTGCGACAGTTCGAAATGCCAGAGGTGAATTTCATCCTGACCCATATAAAGCTGCATTATTTGTCAAAAAAAAAGGTGCCGACTCTATTACAATACACCTTCGAGAAGACAGGAGACACATAAGAGATTTAGACGCAAAAAAAATTTGTTCAATAAAAAAATTATTAGTAAATTTAGAAATTTCAACAAATAGGAATATTGTTAAGAATGCTTTGAGAATAAAACCAAAATTTATTTGTATTGTACCTGAAAATAGAAATGAAATAACAACCGAAGGTGGTTTAAATTTAAAGAAAAATAAAAATAAAATTAAAAAGATAATATTACAATTTAAAAAAAAAAAGATTAGAACGAGCCTATTTGTAAATCCAAATATAAAAGATATTTATTTGTCTAAAGAAATAGGTGCTGATTGTGTTGAAATACATACAGGACTTTTTTCAAATCTGATAAAATCGAAAAAATCTTTCATTAAGGAATTTTTAAAGATTAAGAAATGTGCAATATTAGCATCAAAAATTGGTGTGGAGGTACATGCTGGACACGGTCTGGATTTCAAATCTACTAAAATACTAACCAAGATAAATGAAATAGTAGAGTTTAATATTGGGCATTTTATTATTGGTGAGTCTATTTTTTATGGTTTACCATTTGTCATAAAAAAGTTTAAAAGAATTATCAAAAATTAAAATGAAAATTTTAGGTATCGGTGTAGATATTGTTGAAAATAAAAGGCTTAAAAATTCTATTAAAAATAAAAGTTTTATCTCAAGATTATTCACTTTACTTGAAATTAAAAATTCTAGGTTGGTAAAAGATAAATCTATCTATTTTTCAAAAAAATTTGCAGCAAAAGAATCATTCTCTAAAGCGCTTGGAACTGGATTCAGAAAAGGGTTAAATTTTAAAGATGTTGAAATTTTAAATGATAATTTAGGTAAACCATATTTTAGATTAAATAACAAAACCAAAAAGATCATAATGAAAACGTTAAAAGTTAAAAATTTTGATATATTTCTTTCAATATCTGATGAAAAAGAATATTCAATTGCATTTACTATAATTCAGGCCAAAAATGTTTAATAAAAAATTTTTTATAGAAAACTTTAAGACACTTTTTTATGCTTTTATTATAGCTATAATTATTAGATCCTTAATTATCCAACCATTTTATATTCCATCTTCATCCATGGAACCTGGTTTATTAGTTGGAGACAGACTTTTTGTAACAAAATATTCATATGGTTATAGCAAGCACTCATTTCCATTTAGTCCACCTATTTTTGAGAATAGAATTTTTTCTAGCAAGCCAAATAGGGGTGATGTAATAGTTTTTAAAACCCCTGCAGATAATAGAACAGATTATATTAAAAGACTTATTGGTCTACCGGGAGATAGAATTCAGTTTGTGGATTCCAATTTATATCTAAATAATAGTGAAATTCTTAAATCAAAAGTTTCAGAAAGAGATACAATTTATTGTGGGGAAAAGACTATTAATGTTTTTACATTTGAGGAAAAATTACCAAACGGAAAAATTTATAAAACCGTCTATCTCAAAAATTTCACTTTTGATAATTCTGACGTTTTTACTGTTCCTGATAACCATTACTTCTTTTTAGGTGATAATAGAGATTGTTCAAAAGATAGCAGGTACTTAACTAGCGTTGGTTATGTTCATGAAGATAATCTAGTTGGTAAAGCAAGATTTATTTTTTTTTCATCTGATAGTTCAGTTGGTAGTATTTTTGCTTTTTGGAAATGGAACAAATCTATTCGATTTGACAGATTTTTTAAGAAAATTATCTGATGAAAATTGATTATTCTAAACTTGAAAAAAAAATAGATTATAAGTTTAAAAATAGAAATTTACTTGTTCAAAGTCTTACTCATAAAAGTTTTAATAAAATGAATAATAATGAAAAAATAGAATTTTTAGGAGACAGAGTTTTGGGTTTAGTTATCGCAAAAAAACTTTTAGAGATCTATCCAGATGAAAAGGAGGGAATTTTGGATAAAAAATATGCTTCATTAGTAAATAAAAAGACATGTTTGGAAATTGCTAAAAGTATTAATTTGCAAAATTATATTTTAATTTTTAATCCTAGAAATAGATCAGTTAAAATTGAGGATAAGGTGATATCAGATAGTTGTGAAGCTTTAATTGGAGCTATTTACCTTGATAGGGGATTTAATATAACAGAGAAAATTATATTAGAATTGTGGAAAGAAAAAATAAAAGAAAGTGTGATTACTCAAATTGATGCAAAAACAAAACTTCAAGAGTTTTCATTGAAAAAGTTCAAAAGACTGCCTACTTATAAAATAATCTCTAATACCGGCCCAAGACATAAGCCTATTTTTAGAGTTGCTGTAAAATTACAAAATACGAAATTTTATAATGGTGAGGGAAAGTCTAAAAAAGAAGCAGAGCAGAATGCAGCTTTACTTTGTTTAAATGATAATTTGATTTGATGAATTGGGACGATACAGGTTTTTTACTTTCAAAAAATAGATATAACGAAAATTCTCTTATTTCGGAATTTTATACTAAAAATCATGGAAAAATATCCGGTATCGTTTTTGGTGGCACTTCAAAAAAAATCAAAAATTATCTTCAAATTGGTAATCAACTTTATCTAAATTATAACTCTAAATCTGAGAATAAAATAGGATATTTTAAATTAGAAATCCAAAAAGTTTATTCACCTATATATTTTGAAAATTCTCAAAAACTCTCATGTATTAATTCTGCAATGAGTTTAATTCGTTTATTAACAGCTGAGTCTCAATCTAATATTAAAATATTTGACCTTATTGAAAAATTTTATTTGATACTCTCAAACGATGACTGGTTAAAAGATTATATTTTTTGGGAATTAGAATTACTTAAGACCATAGGTTTTGATTTAGAATTAAGTAATTTTGCAACTAAAGAGTTATTAGATGATAAAATAATATATGTAGTTAAATCCAAAAATGAAAAAAAGATAATACCAAATTTTCTAATTGATAAGAAAATTGTAGTTAATGATTTGAACATACTTTTAAATGGATTGAAATTAGTAAGCGATTTTTTAGAAAAAACCATATTAAAACCAAATAACTTAAACTATCCAATTAGCAGAACTCAGTTCATAAATTCATTGAGATAATTAAGGTAAAATTTCATTTAATCTATCTGCGTAATAACTTACTATTGCGTTTGCACCAGCTCTTTTAAAACTCATTAAATTTTCAAAAATCGCATCTTTATTTATTATTTTTTTTTCTACAGCATTGGATAACATGCTATATTCACCAGATACTTGATAGGCGAAAACTGGTATTTTGAATTTATTTTTTATTGATCTGATAATATCAAGATAGGGTAAACCAGGCTTTACCATGACCATATCTGCGCCTTCTTTTATATCTAAAGCCACCTCTCTTATTGCTTCATCATAATTCCTGAAATCCATTTGATAAGTTTTTTTATCCCCTTTTAAGGCAACCTTAGATCCAACAGCATCTCTAAAAGGCCCATAAAAGTTAGAGGCATATTTAACTGCGTAAGAAAGAATTTGAGTATTTTTGAAATTTCCTTTGTCTAGAGCTTTTCTAATTTTACCAATTCGTCCATCCATCATATCTGACGGCGCTAACACATCACATCCCATTTGAGCTTGTAATAAAGATTGCTTAATTAAGATCTCTATAGTTTCGTCATTCATTATATTGTTTGATTTGAGAATTCCATCATGACCATGGTTTGTGTAAGGATCTAGAGCTACATCACACATTATTCCAATTTTGTTTTTGTATCTTTTTTTTATGTATTTTATAGCTTTACATACTAAATTATCTTCATTTAGAGCTTCATTTCCTAAATTATCTTTTAATCTAGGTGATGTATAAGGAAATAAAGCAACCATAGGTATTTGATTTTTAATAGCTCGATCTAAGATTATTGCCAATCTATTAATAGAATATCTATATACACCTGGCATAGATTTAATTGGTTGAGTCTTGTTTTTACCCTCAATCAAAAATATGGGAAGTATAAAGTCATTAGGTGATAAATTGTTTTCTGAGACTAGTCTTCTTGACCAGCTGTTTTTTCTATTTCTTCTTAGTCTCAGACTAGGATATTTTCCTGTAATCATATTTAATTTTATTTTAAAAATGCGACAAATGTAATATACACATATATAGTAAAAAAGGTACAAAGCAATCACGATGACAGTTGAAAATACAAAGATAATAAATCTAAATGTAAAAAAAAAAGAAAGAGTTTTAGATTTTAGCGACTTCCAAAAACAAGAAATAAAATTTGACATCTCAAAACTTCAAGAAGCGTATAATCAAATTATTCAGACTAAAAAGTTTGAAGACGCAGGTGTTACGCATTTTGGTGCCATATCTTTAACGCAAATTCCTGGTGATCCAGATTCTATCAAAGGAAATAAAGCAAGAGGTCTTTATTGGACTAAACCTGACAGATCTGGTAAAGAGGTAATGAGGGAAGGAGCAATAAATGAATCTGCATATAGTGAATTTGTTAAAGATTACGAAAATACTTACTTTAAACATGTGTATGATGTTTTGTCCTCAAAGTATAAATTAGGTAGGATGAGAATTTTACTTAAGGAACCTCGATCAACTTTAAGTTGGCATAGAGACCCAGAGCCTAGATTGCATATACCTATAATCACGAACCCTGGTTGTATTATGGTTATAGATAATGTTGCTAAACACATGCCAGCAGATGGATCGGTTTGGATTACAAATAATACAAAATACCATAACGCCTTTAATGGTGGTGAAGAAAATAGAATACATCTTGTTGCATGTGTTTTAGATTACAAGTTTAACTAATTTGAAAAAAATTTTTATTTCCTCAGATCACGCCGGATTTAAATTAAAAGAAGACATAAAAAAACACCTTAAAAGTTTAAAATTAGATTTTAATGATCTTGGACCTGTAAATGATAATAGTGTTGATTATCCTGATTACGCACATAAATTAGCAAAAAAAGTCAAAATTGGTAAAAATAATGTTGGAATCTTAGTATGTGGCTCAGGTACAGGAATGAATATTGCGGCAAATAAGCATAAAAATATACGTGCAGCTCAGTGTTTTAATGCAAAATCTACCAAATTATCCAGATTGCATAATGATGCAAACATCATTACATTAGGATCTAGATTAATTAGTAAAAAAAATGCTTTCAAATTTATAAAAATTTTTTTAAATACTAAATTTGACGGCGGTAGACACTTAAGAAGGGTTAAAAAGATTTAATTATGTCAAGTGAAAAAAGTTATTTAAATGATAGCTATAAAAGTTTTTTTGAGGATGGTTTATCCGTAAAAGATCCTGAGTTATATAAAGCTATTAAAGATGAACTAATAAGACAGCAACAACATATTGAGTTAATTGCTTCAGAAAACATAGTTTCTCAAGCTGTATTGGAAGCCCAAGGTTCAGTATTAACAAACAAATATGCAGAAGGCTATCCAGGTAAGCGTTATTATAACGGTTGTGAACATGTTGATGTCGCAGAAAATCTTGCAAATGAAAGATTAAAAAAATTATTTAATTGTAAATTTGCAAATTCCCAACCTCACTCTGGGGCACAAGCTAATGGTGCTGTATTTTTAGCTTTATTAAGTCCAGGTGATACATTTATGGGAATGAGTTTAAATTCTGGTGGACATATAACTCATGGGTTAAAAATTTCAATGTCAGGTAAATGGTTTAATGCAATTAGTTATGATGTTGATAAAAAATCTGAACTTATAGACTATGATAATGTTGAAAAACTTGCTTTAGAACATAAACCGAAATTAATTATAGCTGGTGGAAGTGCTTACTCAAGAGTAATAGATTTTAAAAGATTTAGAGAAATTGCTGATAAGGTTGGAGCTTATCTCATGGTTGATATGGCACATTTTTCTGGCTTAGTTGCAGGAAAAGGGTATCCAAACCCATGTGATCATGCCCATGTTGTTACATCAACAACACATAAAGTTTTTAGAAGTGCGAGAGGTGGAATAATTTTAACTAATCATGAAGATCTTGCGAAAAAATTTAACACTGCAGTTTTTCCAGGATATCAAGGTGGTCCATTAATGCATGTTATCGCAGCTAAAGCTGCAGGTTTTCTAGAAGCCTTACAACCGGAATTTAAAGATTACATAAAGTCAGTCCTAGCAAATGCAAAAATGTTAGCTGAAACTTTAAAAAATAATGGTTTTAAAATTTATTCTGATGGAACTGATACACACTTAATGTTGGTAGATTTGAGACCTTACAATGTTAAAGGTAATCTTG
Organism: uncultured Pelagibacteraceae bacterium; assembly: GCA_902571015.1. GTDB lineage: Bacteria > Pseudomonadota > Alphaproteobacteria > Pelagibacterales > Pelagibacteraceae > Pelagibacter. The sequence continues at coordinate 58,471 of CACGAC010000002.1, forward strand.
CTGCTGAAAGTCTTTCAAGAGCAAATATCACTTGTAATAAAAATGGAATTCCTTTTGATACTGAAAAACCAATGATAACGTCAGGTATAAGATTGGGAACTCAAGCAGCTACAACACGTGGCTTTGGTTTAAATGAATTTAAAACTGTTGGTGAATTAATTACAAAAACTTTAAAAGGATTATCCGAAAATCCAAATGATAACAGTAAAGTAGAAAATGAAGTAAAAAATGAAGTTATTTCTTTAACTTCATCATTCCCGATATATAAAAACTTGTAGTAAATGATTTGTCCTTGTGTAAAAAAAGGTGAAACCTCGGTTGTGGATTCACGTCCAACCGAAGATGGTACTGCTATTCGTAGAAGACGATTATGTGTTTGTGGTGAAAGATTTACGACTTTTGAAAGAATTCAACATAGGGAATTAATGGTAATTAAAAAAAGTGGTCGAAAATCATCCTTTGATAGAGATAAACTTGCAAAATCAATTTATATAGCTTTAAAAAAAAGGCCATTAGATACGGAAACAGTAGAAAAATTTATTAGTAAAATCTCAAGATCAGTTGAGGATCTTGGGCAGAATGAAATTTCATCTAATACTATAGGTACTATGGTTATGGACGGATTAAAAGAACTAGATCCTGTTGCTTACGTAAGATTTGCATCTGTGTACAGAAATTTTAGAGAAGAAAAAGATTTTGTACAATTCGTGGACAAACTTGATGTCTACAAAAAAAGATAAATTTTCAACTAAAGATAAATTATATATGGAGATAGCCTTAAAACTGGCTAAATCTCGATATGGTCATACAGGATCAAATCCTTCTGTTGGATGTGTGATTGTTAAAAATGATAAGATTATTTCTATTGGTAAAACTTCAATAAATGGTAGACCCCATGCCGAGTCTAACGCAATAAAAAATTCAATAGATAATTTAAATGGATCAAAAATGTATGTCACCTTGGAACCTTGTTGTCATTATGGTGTGACACCACCTTGTACAAATTTAATCATAAAATCTAAAATTTCAGAAGTAATTTATTCAGTTTCAGATGTTGACACTAGAGTTAAAAATAAAAGCTTTAAAATTCTAAAATCGAAAAAAATTAAAGTAAGAAAAGGACTCTTAGAGGAAAAAGTTAAAAATTTTTATTCAACATATTTTTTTAATAGAAAAAAAAAATTGCCATATGTTACTGGTAAGATAGCAGTTTCAAAAAATAATCTGATTTATAGTAAATTAGATAAAAAAATTACAAACACTAAGGCTGATAAATTTACCCATTTATTGAGATATAAAAATGACTCATTAATGATTTCATATAAAACATTAAATAATGATAATCCAAAATTAAATTGCAGATTAAATGGGTTAAACAAATATTCTCCAAAAAGAATTATTTTAGACAGTAAACTTAATACTAATATTGACAGTTTTATTATAAAAACTGCTAACAAATCTAATACTATTATTTTTTACAATAAAGCAGGTAATTCACAAATTTTAAGTTTTAAAAAAAAGGGGATAAATTTAATCAGATCTAAAATTGATAATAAAGGAAGATTTGATATCAAAATTATATTAAAAAAATTATATAAATTGAACTGTAGAAACTTATTAGTAGAAGGAGGTGATGAGTTAACAAATTATCTTTTAAGGAATAAAATTTTCAATAGATTTTATTTATATAAAAGTGATAAAAAACTCTCAAAAAAAACTGAGTATTTGAATTTTAATAGTTTAAATTTATTGAAACAAAAATATAAAAAGAAAATAGACTTAAAACTAGATTTAGGAAAAAATAAAATAACATTATATAAAATTTAAAATGTTTAATGGAATAATTTATAATCAGGGTATAATTAAAAAAATCGTCAAAAGACCTAAAGGTATTAATATTTTTGTAAAAAGTAATCTTAAGGTATCTAAAAAGGATATTGGATTATCGGTAGCCTGTGATGGTGTATGTTTAACATTAATTTCTTATAAATCACAATTGATGGAGTTTTATCTTTCAAAAGAAACAATAATTCGATCTAAATTTAAATATATAAAAAATAAAGATATAATTAATTTAGAGCTACCATTAAAGTATGGAACAAAAATTTCAGGACACATTTGCCAAGGTCATGTTGATACAGTTGCTAAAGTTTTAAGTATAAAAAAAATTGATAAATCATTTATTTTTGACTTTGAGATACCTAAAAAAGAGAGAAAACATCTTATTGAAAAGGCTTCAATTTGTGTAAATGGAATATCACTTACAATCTCAAAAGTAACTAAAAAGGGTTTTCAAATTTGGATAATTCCACATACCTATAGAGAAACTAATTTATCCAAACTCTATAAATATGATTTAGTAAATATTGAGATAGATATCTTGTCTAAATACGTTAGAAATTATTTTTATGAAAAAAAATAATTTTGCACCTATAGAAACAATAATAAATGTCGCTAAAAAGGGAGGTATGTTCATATTAGTTGATGATGAAAAAAGAGAAAACGAGGGTGATTTGGTGATTTCATCATCAGACTCGACAGCAAAAAATATAAATTTCATGGCAAAACATGGTCGTGGTTTAATTTGTTTAGCGCTGGACAGTTTACAAGCTAAAAGATTAAATCTATCTTTAATGTCTCCTGTAAATCAATCGAGAAATAAAACAGCTTTTACAATTTCTATAGAAGCAAAGAAGGGGATTACAACAGGTATATCTGCCAAAGATAGAGCTAAAACAATTAAGATCGCATCAAAAAAAAATGTTAGTAAAAAGGACATAGTATCTCCTGGTCACATTTTTCCAATTATTGCTAAAGATGGTGGGGTTCTTGTAAGAGCAGGTCATACAGAAGCCTCTGTTGACATATCAAAACTCGCAAAAAAAAATAATTCAGCAGTCATTTGTGAAATTATGAACGAAAATGGCACAATGGCTAAAGGCCAAGATCTATTTGATTTCGCAGAAAAGCATAAGCTTAAAATTGGAAAAATAGAAGATTTAATAGCTTATAGGTTAAAAAAAGAAAAATTAATAAGGTTAAAAAAGCAAAGTCAAATTAGTGTCAAAAACCAAAAATATAAAATTAGAATTTATGAAAATTTATTAGATGGTGCAGAACACTTTGCTCTTGTAAAGGGTAAAATTAAAAGAGGTATCACTCCAAGAGTAAGAGTAATTTCATCAAATATTGTTCAAAATTATCTTATAAACCAAAAGTTGCCAAATTCATTTAACAAAACTCTAAATTATTTTAGAAAATACCAAAATTGCGTTTTAGTATTTATAAAAGACTCAAATTTAAGTTCGGTAACACAGACATTAAAAAAATATAAGAACAAAGAATTTATCAAAAAGGGAAATGATAAATCAATTAAAAATTATGGAATTGGAGCTCAAATAATCAAAGATCTAAAAATTAAAAATATGATATTAATAACTAGATCTTTAAAAAAAGTTATTGGACTTGATGGGTATGGAATTAAAATTAAGAAACAGGAATTGATATAATGAATAAAAAAATTCTAATTGTTTTAGCTAATTATTATAAAGATATAAGTGATGGTTTACTAAAAAGTGCTTTGAAAAATATACCCAGATCAAACCGTGTAAAGATTATAAGGGTTCCAGGTGTTTTTGAAATCCCAATTACAATATCAAAAAATTCAAAAAAATTTGATGCATTTATAGCTTTAGGTTGTGTTATTAAGGGTCAAACGCCTCATTTTGATTTTATTTCCCAAGCATCCACAAATGCAATAATGGGAATATCTGTTACTCAAAAAAAACCAATAGGTAATGGTATAATAACTTGTTTAAATATGAAACAAGCAAAAGTAAGAAAAAATAAAGGCGCTGAGGCTACAAATGCAGTATTGTCAATATTATCACAGAAATGAAGACTAGTTTTCAGCCAAAAAATAATCCTAGAGTAATAATCATTCAAAAACTTTATGGAAAATTTTATAATGAGGATAATGATTTAGATTTTCCAAAACATAGGTTTAAAAAATTTATAAAAGATATTGTGTTGGGAACTATTGAGAGAAATGATCTTATTTTGAAAGAATTAAATGATAAACTTGGAGATCAATTTATTTTTAAGAAATTGGATAAAATTTTTCAAACTATTCTTAAAGCTGCAACTTATGAATTAATGTATAAACCAAATTTATCAATAAATATTATTATTAAAGAATATTTGAATTCTTCTAATTTTTTTCTTGAGGATTCTCAAACAAAATATCTAAATGCCCTGCTAGATAATTTAGGAAAAAAATTGAGATCTAAAAATGCAAGAATTTGAATTAGTAAATAATTTTTTTTCAAACTTAACTAAGAATAATGCATCTGCTCTAAATTTAAATGATGATGTTTTTTTTGATAAGAGGAAAAAAATAGTAATTTCTGTTGATACTTATAACATAAATACACATTTCATAGATTTTAAATCACCTAATCTTGTAATTAAAAAAATTTTGAGATCATCAATCTCAGATTTGATTTGTAAGGGTGTAAAACCAAAGTTTTATTTTATCGCAGGATCTGGAAATAAAAAGAACTTTACAAAAAAAAACTTATTGAAAATTTCAAAAACACTGAAAGACGAACAAAAAAAATATAATATTAATTTATGTGGTGGAGATACCACTTTTTCTAACAAATTAAGTTTTACCATAACGTCATTAGGATATTCAAATAATATAGTTTACAGAAACAAATCAAGATTAAACGATGATATTTATGTAACTGGAAACTTAGGTGATAGTTTTATTGGTCTTCAAATACTTAAAGGTAAGATAAAAGTAAATACCAAAATGTCTAAATTTTTTATCAAAAAATATTATGAGCCCAATTTACAATTTAATTTAATAGATTATCTTTTAAAATTAGCAAATACTTCAATTGATATTTCTGATGGGTTAATTGATGACTTAAACAAGATGATTAATAGACAAAATTTTTCTTTTCATATTTTTGAGAATAAAATACCTGTATCAAAAACTTTAACTAGATTAATTAAAATTAAAAAATTAAAAAAAATTGATATTATATCTAGAGGGGATGACTATCAGATACTTTTTACAGCTAATCATACAAAATCAAGAATCATCCAAAAAGTATCTAAAATTACAGGTGTTAAAATTACTAAAATTGGTAAGATTATATCTGGTAAAAATAAATCTAAGATTATTAATAAAAAAGATAAGGAAATTGAGGCTAAAAATAAAGGTTACACTCACCAATTTTGAAAGTTAATCATTGTCTTTTTCATCTTTTTTTGTATTGTCCGGGCTTAAAAAATTAATAACCAACAACTTAAGGTTTATATGAACTCTACGGCAGAAAATATTTTATTATATACTATTTTAGCTGGTTTATTATCTATCGTTTATGGATTTTTAACTGGAAAAAACATTCTAAATTCAAGTGCAGGAAATTCGAAAATGCAAGATATTGCTTCGGCTATTCAAATTGGAGCAAAAGCATACTTAGCAAGACAATATAAAACTATAGCTATAGTTGGTGTTGTTGTTTTGGTAATTGTTAGTATTGCCTTCAGTCCGCTGGTTGGTCTTGGTTATTTGATTGGTGCTGCCTTATCCGGGATTGCGGGGTATGTTGGTATGTTAGTTTCTGTAGAGGCTAATGTTAGAACTGCTGAAGCATCAAGAAAAGGTTTAGCAGATGGACTTTCTGTTGCATTTAAATCTGGTGCTGTCACAGGCATGTTAGTTGCAGGTTTAGCTTTATTAGCAATCGCAGTTTATTATTTTTTATTATTAAGATTTGAAGTTGATGAAAGAGAAATAGTTAACGCTCTTGTTGCGTTAGGATTTGGCGCATCACTAATTTCAATTTTTGCAAGATTAGGTGGTGGAATTTTTACTAAAGGTGCTGATGTTGGTGCTGATTTAGTAGGTAAGGTTGAGGCGGGTATTCCAGAAGATGATCCAAGAAATCCTGCTGTAATTGCAGACAATGTTGGAGATAATGTTGGAGATTGCGCCGGGATGGCAGCAGATTTGTTCGAAACTTACGCTGTTACTATTGTTGCAACAATGGTTCTTTCATCTATTTTTTTCATTGGAGATTTAAATATGATGGTTTACCCTTTAACAATTGGTGCTGCATGTTTGATTACATCTATTATTGGAACTTTTTTTGTAAAACTTGGAAAAAATAACAATGTGATGAATGCTTTATATAAAGGTTTTATAGTTTCTGCTGTAACCTCATTATTAATACTTTGGCCAGTCACTGATCATGTAATTGGTTTTACTAATGAATATACAATTAATGATAGGACTTTTAATGGTAAGGATTTATATTATTGTGGTGTCATAGGTCTTGTAATTACAGGTCTATTAATATGGATTACAGAATATTATACAGGAACAGGATATAGACCCGTTAAATCCGTGGCTTTATCATCTACAACAGGACATGGAACTAATGTAATTCAAGGATTAGCTGTATCAATGGAAGCAACGGCTATACCTGCTCTTATTATTGTTGCAGGAATTTTAATTACCAATTCGATTGCTGGACTTTTTGGAATTGCTATAGCCGTTACAACAATGTTGGCATTAGCTGGAATGGTTGTGGCCTTAGATGCTTATGGGCCAGTAACTGATAATGCAGGTGGTATTGCTGAAATGTCAAATCTAGACAAAAAAGTAAGGAAAACTACTGACGCATTAGATGCTGTTGGAAATACTACAAAAGCTGTAACAAAAGGCTACGCTATTGGTTCTGCAGGTTTGGGTGCTCTAGTTTTATTTGCCGCTTATACAGAAGACATAAAACATTTTTCAAAGGAGGCAGGTTCTGCATTAGAAGGTATTGTGGTAACTTTTGATTTATCAAATCCTTATGTTGTTGTTGGACTATTAATCGGTGGAATGTTACCATATTTGTTTGGATCTATGGGTATGCAAGCAGTAGGTAGAGCAGGTGGAGCTGTAGTTGTTGAAGTAAGAAGACAATTTAAAAAATATCCAGGGATAATGAAAAGAAAACAAAAACCTGATTATGCAAAGTTAGTTGACTTATTAACAGTCGCTGCAATAAAAGAGATGATTATTCCATCGTTATTACCTGTTCTCTCCCCAGTAGTTTTGTATTTCATAATTTTTTCAATTGGTGGTCAAGTTGCAGCCTTAGCTTCTGTTGGTGCAATGTTATTAGGTGTTATAATTACGGGATTATTTGTTGCAGTATCGATGACTGCAGGAGGTGGCGCTTGGGATAATGCTAAAAAATATATAGAAGATGGAAACCATGGTGGTAAAGGGTCCGAAGCTCATAAAGCGGCAGTAACCGGCGATACTGTAGGAGATCCGTATAAAGACACTGCTGGTCCAGCTGTAAACCCGATGATAAAAATTACTAATATAGTTGCGCTATTATTGTTAGCAGTTATTGCAGGCTAATAATTATTTTCCAAATGATCCTCTTTTCTTACCTAGAGGATCGTTTATTTTTGTCCTAATCCCTGATAAGGCTTTATATATAAAAGATTGTTTTCCTAAAGTTTTATCAGATTCTTTTTCAGAAAATTTATATTTTTTGAGATCATCTTTATTTAAAAATTCTTTATTTGTTAATATTCCTTTATTGTTAACTTCTAATAATAAAATATTATTGACTAATAATTTCTTTTCCCCAAGTTTAAGTAATTTCGAATTTGAAGTCTTTCTCTCTAAATAGATCACTATATTATCATCAAAATAACTAGTTGTAGACGGAGGGCCCAATAAAGTTCTTATTTGATTAATATTAGTTTCGTTTATAATTAATTCTTTGCTTTTAGCTTCTAAATTATGGATACCATGATGATTTACAATTTTATTCAATTTACAATTACTTAAGAAAACTGTTAAAATGATCAAAATAATTTTCATGAAATGACTTATATATATTTTTATAACAAATTGATTCAATTAACTACAAATAAAACACTTTATAAAAGCCTTGGTAAACAAGATAGTTTTAATGATAGGTTACTAGTTTTTTTATTCCATTTTGCCTTTTTTTTAAAAGTGTTCAAATCTGAAGAAAATGAAAAAAAATTACAAGAAATATATGATTTTAATTTCAGACAGCTAGAATTAAGTATAAGAGAAATTGGATATGGTGATCAATCTATTAATAAAAAAATGAAAGATTATATTAATGTTTTCCATGCTATTGTTTCAGACATCCATTTCTGGGATGATATAGAGGATACTAAAAAGACAAAAATTATATCTAAATTTTTGGAAAATTTTAAAAATATTGAGGAATTAGTAGATTATTTTAATAATTATTATTTAAATTTATCAAAAAATACTTTGAATTCTTATCTAAAAAGTGTAATTAACCCATAATTATGGCAGTTCCAAAACGCAAACAAACTCCTTCAAGAACTGGGATGAGAAGAGCTAAAAATATGAAATTTTCGGCTAAAAATGTTGTTGAAGATAAAAAATCAGGTGAATACAGATTATCTCACCATCTAGATTTAAAAACTGGCATGTATAAAGGCCGTCAAGTTATAGACCCCAAAGATTAAATAATTTAGTATTAGATAATGGCTGATTTGATAAAAATTGCCGTTGATGCAATGGGTGGGGATAATTCTCCTAAAAAAGTTATTGATGGCATTATTCATAATCATAAAAATAATAAAGTAAATTTTTTCAAAATTTTTGGTGATCGAAATAAAATTATTTCATTACTTAAAAATGAAATTGACAGTCAATATTATGAGATAATTCACACAGAGAATTTTGTTTTAAGCACAGATAGTCCATTAGAGGCAGCAAAAAAGGGTAAAGATACAAGTATGTGGTTAGCAATAGAAAGTGTTAAAAAAAAAGAAGCAGATATTGTTATTTCTGCAGGCAATACCGGAGCTTTGTTAGTAATTGCAAAATTAAATCTTAAGATGATTCAAGACATAGATAAGCCTGCATTATCAGCCTTATGGCCTAATAAGAATGGAATGAGTGTTGTATTGGATTTGGGTGCTAATATTGAATGTAATTCAAAAAATTTGTTTGATTTTTCAATTATGGGAGCATCTCTTTATACATCTTTATACCCAGATAAAAAACCGAATATTGGTTTATTAAATATAGGTTCAGAAGAACTCAAGGGCAACGAAACTATCAAAGAAACATTTAAAATATTAAGTAATAAAAAATCAGAGAATTATGATTTTGCTGGATATATTGAAGGTAACCAAATTATGGATGGTAAAATAAATGTAATAATTTCTGACGGGTTTACAGGAAATATAGCTTTAAAAACAGCAGAGGGGACTGCAAATTTTATTGTAAAAGAATTAAAAAATGCGATGACTGGTTCACTTTTAGGAAAAGTTTCTTCGATTTTAAATTATTATAATTTAAAAAGATTTAAAAACCGACTAGATCCTAGAATATACAACGGTGCAATTTTTTTAGGTTTAGACTCACCGGTTGTGAAAAGTCATGGTGGTACAGATTTTATAGGGTTTTCAAATTCTTTAGATGTTTGTAACAAAATTGTCAAAGGAAATTTAATAGAAAAAATTAAGTTTAATATTTAGAGATGAGAATAAATTTAACTAAACAAGAATTAATAAATCAAATTTATATGCAATTAGGTTTTTCAAAACTAGTATCTGAAAATCTTATTAATGATTTTCTTTCAACAATGATACTTAACTTGAAAGAAGAAAAAAAACTTAAATTATCAGGCTTTGGAACTTTTTCCATAAGAAGAAAAAAATCAAGAGTTGGCAGGAATCCTAAAACTAGAGAACTGAAAGTTATTTCAAGTAGAGACGTTATCTTATTTAAACCTTCAAAAGAATTTAAGGAATTTATCAATAATAAGAATGACTGATAAATCTGAGAAAGCTTATAAAACAATAGGGGAAGTAGCTGAAATTTTAGAATTAAAGTCTAAAAATAAGGGAGTTTTTTCAACCCATACTATTAGATTTTGGGAAACACAATTCAAGCAAGTTAAACCAAAATTACTAAATTCCAATAGGAGATATTACGATCAAAAAACAATCAATATCTTAAGAAAAATTAAATTTCTCCTTAAGGATCAAGGTATGACAATTAATGGAGTTAAAAAAATCTTGGATAATCCAAATAATAACGATACTTTAAATCTTGACGAAATTTCAAATAATTCTATAAAAACAGGTAATTTTAAAAATAAAGTTTTAAAAATTTCTAAAATTGTTAAAGATCTAAAAAATTATAAGTAATGGCAAAAAAAACACACGTAAAAGTTAGATTAGTACCTGAAAGTAAACCAGACAGCTCATTTTTTTATTATGTAAAAAAACCAGCAGGTGGTGAAAAAGCAAAAGTTAAACTTTCAGCTCGTAAATATAACCCGAGCACTAGAAAACACGAAGTTTTTGTCGAAAAAAAACTGCCCCCTCACAGTAAATAGTTATTTTTTTTTAAAATTTCTTTTTTCGTAATCAATGTAAGACCATATCATATTTTTCCAGATACGATTGGTAATCTTAGGATCTATTTTATTTGCAAGAGATTTTTTTCTTATATTTTTTAGAATTATTTTGATTCTTTTATTATCGATTATTTCTTTTTTTTTATCCTTAAGTTTTAAAACTTGATTTACTAGATTAGTTCTTTGTTTTATTAGTTTAATTAATGAATTATCTAATTTATCTAACTTTAATCTTATCTTATTAAGTTTTTTTCTTTTTAAAGGCGACATTTATATATTTGGATAATAGGAAAATTATTATATTTATCCCCACATGTACACAACAAATACAGAAATAAATAATCAGCTATCAATTTGGTTAATTGTTATGTTTTGGATTATATCTTTTATGATAATAGTTGGTGGCTTAACAAGACTTACTGATTCAGGTCTCTCAATAACAGAGTGGGAATTATTTTCTGGATTTTTTCCACCTCTTAACCAGAATGATTGGATTGTTTATTTTAATCTTTATAAACAAATTCCTGAATTTAAATTACAAAACTATAATATGACTTTAAGTGAATTTAAGGTTATCTTTTGGTGGGAATGGGCACATAGATTTCTTGGAAGATTGATTGGTCTTGGATATTTGATACCACTAATTTATTTTTCTTTTAAAATAAAGATCACTAAATTATTTAATCTATATTTCATATTTTTTCTTATATGTTTTCAGGGTTTCATCGGTTGGTATATGGTTAGTAGTGGATTAGTTGATAGAGTGGATGTAAGTCACTTTAGATTATCCTTACATTTATTTGTGGCTTTTTTGATTTTATCTTTAATTTATTGGAATTATTTAAAAATTAACATATCAAGAAAAATAACAAACAAACTAAACGTATTCATTCCTTTATTCTTTTTAATTTTAGTTTTTTTACAAATTTCGATTGGTGCTTTTGTTTCCGGTATGGATGCTGGCAAAATCTATAATTCATGGCCACTGATGGGTGATACTTATTTTCCTAATGATAATAATATCAATAATCTATTTGAATTTGCAGCTCTAAATGATCCATCTTTAGTACAATTTATTCATCGTAATTTAGCTTATTTAATAGGAATTTTTTACATTTTAATTTTCTACAAGATTTATAGAAACAAGATGTATGATTTATATAAATCTATTAACTATTTGGGAATATTTATAATTCTTCAAATTATATTAGGTATTTTTACAGTATTGTATGGTGCACAGATTTATGTTGCATCTATGCACCAAATAAGTTCAATTTTCTTGGTTAGCTCAAGTATTTATTTTTTTTATTTAAATACAAAATTTAACTAACTGCTTTTAAACTTCCTTTCGATGACTTGTTCAAAGCTTGATCTAAATCATCAATAATATCATCAATGTGCTCAATACCTATACAAAGTCTAACATAACTTTGAGTTACACCTGATGCTGCTAACTCTTTTTCATTTAATTGACTATGAGTAGTGCTAGCAGGATGTATAGCTAAACTTCTTGCATCACCAATGTTTGCTACATGGTAGAACATTTTCAAAGACTCAATAAATTTTTTCCCAGCCTCAATACCACCTTTAAGCTCAATACCAACCATTGGTCCATTTCCACCTTTAAGATATTGTTTAGCTCTATCAGCTATTTCTTTCTCATGTTCAGTGGAATATATAACCTTAGTAACTTCTTTATGTTTTTTTAAAAAATTAACTACTTTCTGAGCATTTTCACAATGTTGCTTCATTCTTAGAGCTACGGTTTCAAGTCCTTGAATTATTGCAAAAGCATTATCTGGTGCTAAAGCTGAACCTAAATCTCTAAGCAAACAAACTCTTGCTCTGACTGCAAAAGGTACATTAGCCCCGGTTAATTCTGGTACAGCTTTTCCCCAAACAACACCTCCATAACTTGCATCAGGCTCATTGAATAAAGGTTGTCTTTTAGGATCTGCGGTCCAGTCAAAGTTACCACTATCAACTATGCTTCCAGCAACAGCAGTTCCATGTCCACCAATATATTTTGTTAATGAATGTATAACGACGGCCGCCCCATGTTCTATTGGTTTACATATTATTGGTGCAGCAGTATTATCCATTATTAATGGAATATTATATTTTCTTCCAATATCAGAAACTTCTTTGATAGGGAACACTCTCAAATATGGATTAGGTAATGTCTCACCATAAAAAGCTCTAGTCTTTTCATCTATTGCTTTTTCAAAGTTTTTAGGATCACTTGGATCAGCATATCTAATTTCAATCCCAAGTTTACTTAACGTATGTGTAAATAATGAAACTGTTCCGCCGTAAAGATCCGTAGAACTAACAATATTATCACCTGATTGAGCGACATTTAGAACTGCAAAACTCGAAGCTGTTTGCCCTGATGAAACCGTTACACAAGATAATCCACCTTCCAATGCTGCAATTCTTTTCTCTAAAACATCATTAGTTGGATTCATAATCCTAGTGTAGATATTTCCAAATTCCTTTAATGCGAATAAATTTGCTGCATGTTCAGTACTTTGAAATTGATATGACGTTGTCCTATATATTGGCACAGCAACAGCATTAGTTGCTGGGTCACTTCTGTAATCACCACCATGTATGGCAATGGTTTCAGGATTATTTCTTTTTTTACTCATTATACTCCTTTTTTAGTGCTTTAGCTTTATGCTAGGCGCACAATATAGTTCAAATGCCTACCGAGTTTGTGTGATGATTTCCTCTTTAGCTGTAAGCCCGCAATAGGAACAAATCGGCATAATCAATATAACAAAAAAAAGGCTTAAAACAATAAAAATATCAATTTGACTTTGATCTTATTAATAGTATTAATCCACGCACAATGACAAAATTCCTTAAAAAAGATCAATTATCTTCTAATTGGTATGAAATAGACGCTAAAAATGCTGTAGTAGGCAGACTAGCAACTGTCATATCAAAAATTATTAGAGGTAAAAACAAAACAACTTTCACACCACATATGGATGATGGAGATTTTGTAGTTGTAAAAAATATAGAGCAAATCAAATTCACAGGAAATAAATTTCAAAACAAAAAATACTATAGACACACAGGCCATCCTGGTGGAATAAAAGAAACTACACCTGTAAATCTTGCTAAAAAAAAACCAGGCGAAGCCCTTAAACTAGCAGTAAAAAGAATGCTACCAGGGGGAGTATTAGGAAAAAAACAACTTACTAAATTAAAAATATATGTAGGTAATGATCATCCTCACACTGCTCAAAACCCTCAAGTTATAGAGTTAAATAAATTAAATTCAAAAAATATTGTACGTAATTAAATGGAAAATACTCAAACACCAACTAAAGAATCTAAGATAAAACTGGACTTCAAAGATAGCAAGTATGCTACTGGAAGAAGAAAAACTTCAATAGCTAAAGTTTGGTTAAAAAAAGGTTCAGGTAAAATTTATGTAAATGGTAAACTTTTTAGTGATTATTTTTCAAGTGATAATCATAAAATGCAAATAGTTAGACCTTTTGAACTTATAAATCAAGCGACAGATTATGACGTAAAGTGCAGTGTAAGAGGTGGAGGACCAACAGGACAAGCAGGAGCAATGGTTCACGGCATTTCTAAAGCTTTAGTTTTATTTGATGAAAAACTGAAATCTACACTTAAAACTGAAAAATTGACCACCCGAGACTCCAGATCTGTTGAAAGAAAAAAACCTGGACGTAAAAAAGCTAGAAGAAGCTTTCAATTTTCTAAAAGATAATTCTTTTTTAACTTTTAACTGTTATAATATTAAATGCCTAAGCTTAATGTACTAATTGCTGGATCAACTGGATATATAGGTGTTCAATTAATTAAATTATTAATTAAACATAAGAATATTAATATAAAATATCTATGCGGAAATTCCTCAGCTGGAAAAAAAATTTCATCTTATGATATTTCGTTAAAGTCAAAAAAGTTACCAAAAATTACCAAGTATAATAAAAAATATTTGGTTAATGTTGACATTATATTTACTGCATTACCAAACGGAGAGGCTCAAGCTATCTCAAAAGATTTATTAAAAAAGAATACTTTAATTGATTTAGCTGCAGATTTTAGACTAAAAAAAGGTTCTGATTACTTAAAATGGTATAAGCAAAAACATAAGGCATTAAGTAATATTAAAAATAGTATATATGCTTTGCCAGAAATAACAGGAAAATTAGTAAAGAAATTTAATATTATTGGTTGCCCGGGTTGCTACCCCACATCAATACTTTTACCACTTATTCCATTAGTTAAAAAAAGATCAATTAACTTAAATAATATCATTATAGACTCGAAATCTGGATATTCTGGAGCGGGTAGAGGAGTACACAAAAAATTCAAAAACAAAAATTTATACGAATCTCTCAGTGCATATGGAGTAGGATTTCATCGACATAATTCAGAAATTCATCAAGAATTAAAAAAAAATACATCTTCAAAAATTAATTTTACATTTACACCTCATATTATTCCAATGTTTAGAGGAATTTTAAGTACTATTTATTTGGATTTAAAACCAGGCACTACTTTAAATAATGTCCAAAATATTTTGAAAAAATTTCATAAAAAGAATAAATTTGTAAAAATAAAGAGTGTTAACTCTTTTTTGAGCACAAATGATGTTATGAATACTAACTATTGCTTTATTTCTGTCTGCAAAACTAAATTTAAAAATAAGATAATAATTTTATCAGCCATTGATAATCTTATTAAAGGAGGAGCAGGTCAAGCGGTTCAAAATATGAATTTGAAATTTGGTTATAAAATTAGTGAGGGATTATTATGAAAAAATTACCATTATTGATCATATTACTAGTTATTTCTTGTGCCCCTGTTCAAACTGAGAAAGAAATAAACTTTTCAAAAGATCTAACTTTTGAAGAATTTAAATCAAATTTAAAAATTTACGTAGATAACAGTAATTACCCAAATATAGATGAATAAAATAGTTAACATCGCAATTGTTGGTTTAGGTCAGGTAGGCATTTATCTTTACAATGAATTAAGACTAAAAAAAAAAGAAATAGAAATTAAAACAGGAAAAAAGATAAATATAGTTGCAATATCTGCAAAAAATAGAAATAAAAAAAGAAAATATAGTATTAATAAAAAAATCTTTTATACGAACCCTTTTAAAATTTTAAAAGAAAAGAAGATAGACATTCTATTTGAGTCTATTGGTCAATCTGATGGAATTTCAAAAAAAATTGTTGTAATGGCGTTAAAAAATAAGGTTAATGTTATTACACCAAATAAAGCTTTAATTGCAAAACATGGAAATGAATTAGCTAAATTAGCTGAGAAGAATTATGTTAATTTAGAATTTGAAGCTTCAGTTGCTGGAGGAATCCCAATACTTAGAACAATTAAAGAGGGTTTGGCTACGAACAAAATAAAAAAAGTTTATGGAATTTTAAATGGAACTACTAATTATATTTTAACCGAAATGGAAAAATCAAATGAAAATTTTGATAAAGTTTTAAAAAAAGCTCAAGAACTAGGATATGCTGAACCTAGTAATCCTAAACTAGATTTAAACGGGTTTGACGCGTTTGCAAAAGTAAGAATTTTGTCAGCTCTTGCATTTAATAATCAAATTTCAAACCACAAATGTATTATGGAAGGCATAGAAAATATTGATTTAAAAGATATTAAAATTGCAAATCAATTAAATCTTAGAATTAAGTTACTTGGTATATCTGAAATGATAAATAATCGATTATTTGAAACTGTTCATCCGTGTTTAGTTAGTAAAGACACATATATAGGAAATGTAAATGGTGTCATGAACGCTGTTATTACTGAAGGAAAACCTGTAGGAGAAAGTATACTTCAAGGGGAGGGTGCAGGACCAGGACCTACTTCATCTTCTTTATTATCTGATTTATTATCTATTCTAAGAGGAAATATTAAGTATTCTTTTGGAATTTCCTCAAATAAAAGAAAAGTAGTAAAAGTCTTTAATAATGACGACTACTCAAATTCTCTATATTTAAGATTTGAAGTTAAAGATAAGCAAGGTGTTTTATCTTCTATAACCAATCGACTGGCTAAATATAAAATATCTGTAAAAAGAATAATACAAACACCTGATAAAAAAAGAAATTCAGCTACTATTGTTATAATTACCCACAAAACATCAGAAAAAAATGCTAGAAATTGTTTATCAATATTTAGAAAAAACAGAAATATTTTAAAATTTCCAACATTAATTAGACTTTATAATTAATGGAAATTTATATTAAAATTTTTGAAGTTATTTTTCCGGTTTTTTTTGTTATTGGCGTTGGTTATTATCTTGGTAAAAAAAACCCTAAATTCGATACTAATTTCATAACAAATTTTGCTGGCAATATTGGTACACCAGCAATGATTTTTTATACAGTAACAACAACTGGAATTACTTTAGATATTTTTATTCATTATTTTATTTATGCTATAATAATGATTGCTGGTTTTGCAATTGTTGGACTTTTACTTCTTTTTTTGCTTAAAAAAGATTTAAGTATGGAGCTTCCTCCATTAATTCTACCAAATACCGGTAATATGGGTGTTCCAATTTGCCTTTTTGCGTATGGTACTCAAGGTCTTGGTGTTGCTTCTGCTATAGCTTCTGTCATAATTTTGTTCCATTTTACGCTAGGTGTTTTTTTAGCAAAAAAAAGTTTTTCTTTTGATATTTTGATTAAAAGTCCACCTGTGTACGCTATTATTATATCTGTTTTCTTTTTATATTTTGAAATTGACACACCTTTATTTCTTGAGAACACAACATTCCTTTTAACATACGCAACAATTTTCTTAGTTTTAATGTCATTAGGTATTGCTCTTACTAAATTCAAATTTTCACTAAAAAACTCAATTATTTTATCCTTATGTAGGGTAATAATAGGACCTTCAATAGCATTTGCTGTGATTTATAATTTTGATTTGTCTGGATTGGCTGCAGGTGTTTTGCTCATACAAAGCGCAATGCCCAGCGCTATATTGAATTATCTAGTTGGCAGCATGTATTCACCCAAAAAAATTGTTGATAGTGTTGCTAGTACAATAGTTGTTTCAACCTTAATGTCCTTTATAACTATTCCAATAGTTGTATTCTTTGCTTTAAAATACTTTAATTAATCTATATCCTTTTAGTTCATGAAGGCTATAACTTTCAATCTTTTAGCATGGATAATGCTTCCAATTATGGATGGATTTGCCAAGTATTTAAGTGTAAATCTTCCTGTTTTACAAATTACATGGGCAAGGTACTTTTTTACAGTTGCATTTACTCTTCCAATTATGTTTTTCTTCTTTAGAGAAAATCTTGTTTGGACAGATAAACCAAAATTACAATTTATAAGAGGTCTAATTCTTTTAACAGCTAATATCTGTTTTTTTTATGCAATCTCAGTAATTTCTTTAGCAAAAGCATTAACATTAGCTTTTGTTGCCCCTTTAATTGTTACAGCTTTTTCTCCAATTTTTTTAGGAGAAAAGGTCGGTTTCAGAAGATGGTCTGCTGTAATTATTGGATTTATTGGTTCATTAGTGGTTATAAGACCTGGGTTTGTAGAAATAAACTTAGCAAGCATAGCGGCTCTTGGAACTGGAATAATGTATGGGTTTTATTTAATTATTACTCGTAAATTAAGTACTTCAGATAATCCTTTATTAACTCTTTTATTAACTGGTGTAGTAGGGGCCGTAATAGTTTCTACAGCAATGCCATATGTATGGGTTAACCCCACTTTAAATCAGTGGTCTATGATGGCTGCTATAGGGATTTTTGCCTGTATAGGTCATTTATTTTTAATATTATCTTTAAAATACGCTGATGCATCTAAATTAGCTCCATTTAGCTACTTTGAAATTATTACCAACATAATCATAGGCTATTATTTTTTTAGTGATTTCCCTGATAATTGGACTTTTTTAGGATTATTCATTATTGTATTAAGCGGTATTTATATCTCTAGGAGAGAAAAAATAGTTAAAAAGATTAAATAATAGGTATTATTTATTTACTAATATATAAAGTATTACATTAATTTTACATTGTAAACTATTGTATTTATTATATTTTTATAAAATTTTAGATTAGACAAAAATTTGATAGAAATGGATAATACAAATGTAAAGCATGCTTGACTTTAGCTTAAGTGCTTAAATTTTAAACTAAATCTAAAAAATATTAAATTATCGTTTAAAATCCCGACTTTTTGAGCTTAAAGAAAAGGGAGATTATGAATATTTTGGGTAGTCTAAAAGTGTTGATATAGTTAGATAGTAGAGCGATGCACTAATTGAATATAGCATTTAAACGTCCAAATAGGGGTCTATTTTAAGCGTATGCTCATATATGGTACAACTAAAAGGTGAATTGTAATATTTTATATCAAATTAATTAAAAAGATCAAAAAACGTTGATTTTACTGGGTTTTTTAACATAAAAAATCCTTAAAATAAGGCTAAATGGTTGCTTTTTCAGATCTAAGTAATTTAAGCTTTTGCTTGATTCCACCTCTTCCAGAGTATCCTCCAAGAGCTCCATCTGATCTAATCACTCTATGACAGGGTATTTTTGGGGCATATGGGTTTTTAGCGCAAGCGTTAGCGACAGCACGAGCTGATTTAGGGCTTTTAATGCTAATAGCTACTTGTTTGTAAGTTTTTACCTTACCTTTAGGGATGGTTCTAAGATATTTCCAAACTTTTAATTGAAATTTAGTTCCTTTGAGTATCATTAGTCAAAAACCCCTGTTTCCTTGCACTTTTAAGGGTGCAAAGAACAGTTGTTTTGGCACGTCGTTGATGCGCTACCGCCATGCCTCCCGCTTCACATGTTCAGCGATGCTTTGCGAAGCTTTCTGCCCCCTGGAATTGTACCTCTCGGCTTTTCTCCAATTGGCCAGTTAAGAGTTGCCCCTTAATTCATTATTAATTTAACCTATACTGATTTTAAAATGTATCACTTTTTAGGTGATTCTATTATTTTTCTCATTTCCTTGTGAATAGTGGGGATAAATCAGGTTTTAAAAAGCAATATAAAATAGCTAAATAAAAACAAAATTGCCATTATGCTTAAAAATATTGTATTGATACTTTTACCAGTATTTCTATATTGAATGAAACTCAAAATAATAAAACCAATTGAGCTTATCAAAAACCATACAGCTGGAATTTCACCATCAATTGAACCCATAAATTTATAATTTAAACTATTGACATTATAAATCACTTGATATATTACTAACGATAATTAATTGTTATCAATAGTAATATTATGAGTGAGTTAACAACAGACCTAAAATCACTTCATGAGGCAACTTTAAATAACCTCAAAAGTTCCAAGGCAAATAATACTTTAAGAGCTTATAAATCTGATTTTAAAGACTTTGGGGCTTTTTGTGCAAAGCATGGCTTAAATTCATTACCAACTGAGCCAAAAATAGTTTCCTTATACCTTACTCATCTCTCTAAAAATTCAAAAATAAGTACTTTAAGACGAAGATTAGTTTCAATAAGTATGGTTCATAAATTAAAAGGGCATTATTTAGATACAAAACATCCAATCATAGTTGAAAATTTAATGGGAATAAGAAGAATTAAAGGAAGTATTCAGAAAGGTAAAAAACCATTATTAATCAATCATTTAAAATTAATTATTAATGTAATAGATGAACAAAAAATAAATGAAATAAAAAAACTAAGAGATAAATCAATAATACTAATTGGCTTTGGAGGTGGATTTAGGAGAACAGAACTAATTTCCATCGATCATGAAGATTTAGAATTTGTACCGGAGGGCCTAAAAATCTCTATTAAAAAATCTAAAACAGATCAATTTGGCGAGGGAATGATTAAGGGACTACCCTACTTTACTAATGAAATTTACTGTCCTGTAACGAGTTTAAAAAAATGGTTAGAAGTTTCTCAAATTAAATCTGGACCAATTTTTAGGAGATTTTCTAAAGGCTCGTCATTAACGGATAAAAGGTTAACCGATCAGTCAGTAGTTTTATTGATAAAAGAATATTTAAATTTAGCAGGTATAGAAAATAAAAATTTTGCAGGTCATAGTTTAAGGTCAGGTTTTGCAACAGTAGCTGCTGAATCTGGTGCTGATGAGCGAAGTATAATGGCTATGACGGGTCATAAAACAACTCAAATGGTTAGAAGATATATCAAAGAAGCTAATATATTTAAAAATAATGCACTTAATAAAGTAAAAATATAGATTGTATTTTACAAGACAAGAGACCAAGTATATATCCAATAGTTATATTAGGTTCTCTTAATGGTCCATTATATTTAGTTTTTGATTTTAAATAATGTTTTTTAAAAAACTTTGTTGTAATTCCCCATTTTTTTAAAAATGTTTTGTCCCCTCTATTTTGAATTAAATTTTTTTTCTTTCTAGTTGTTAACGAACCAAAATGATAAACTTTAAAATGATTTAAACCCTTAAATATTCTCACCCCTTCTTTCCATAATTTCATATTAAAATCTGGATCAGAACCTATGCCAGGATTAAATTCTTCACTAAAACCACCTACTTTATCCCACATTTTTTTTGAAACTAAATGTGGAGCAAAATGAGTACCTTGATGATCGTAAAAATTAATATTTTTGTATTTAGATAATAACTCATCCTCTTTAAAAGTATCTAGATCGACTCCAAAATTATAAACTATATGACCAGAATTAGGTTCAATCATAGTACCAGACAGATAGAAATCGTCATGATTGAAGCTTTTAACTTCATCTAACAAAACTTTATCCCAATTTGGACAAAAATACATATCATCATGACTATAAAGGATATATCGTTTCGATACTAATCTTGCAGCTTTATTTATTGAAGAACATAAACCAATATTTTTATCTGATATTGTATGTTTGTAATTGTTAGCTTTAACAAAATTTAATGTGCCGTCTGAACCATCATTAATATGTATTATTATTTCATGCTTAAAAGAAGAATTTTTTTCTAAACTTTTTAAACAAAGTTTTAGATAATCTAAATTATTATAAGTTGGTATTAATATGGAAATCATTTTATGGTTTGTGCCATAAATACTTTTTTGTGTTATTTATCTCATAGGTCTTATTAATAATAAAATCTGCCACAAGTGTTGAATTAAAATATTTCATGTATTTGTTTTTACCTTTTTGTCCAATTGTCTTACGCATTTTTTCATCCTCAGAAATTTTCTCAATTTTTTCGGATAAATCATTAATATTCTTATAAAAAACCATTTCTGTATCATCAAAAAAATCACCATAACAAGTTTTTTCATCAATCAATGTAACTAAACCATTTCCTATAATTTGAGTAATTCTATCACTACTATAATATTTTATTGGTGTTCCTCTACTCAAGTTGAGACCCATTTTTGAATTGGAAATATTTTTGAAATATTGATCAGCCCAAATTGGTTGAATATTATCCATACCAAAAATATCAAATCTAATATTTTTACATTTATTGATTAAAGATTTTATAAATTTTTCTCTATCATCAGTAGATCTACTTTTTAATTGACCTCTGTGTACACCATGACTTAAGGCAAAAAAAACATCATTCGAGCAATCTTTCTTATAATTATCAAGTGTTTCCATCGATTGATCTGATGGATTTGGTATAAAATAATTCAATTTTTTTTTGGATAAAAAACCCAATGCATCAGGTGAAGTAGTTAAAAAATTTGAATCTATTACATCAGACTTGTCTAAAATTCTTCTTTTGTTTTTCTGAAAATCGGGACCATTTTTATTTAACGGATCAAGAAACCATTGAGCTATTTTTAGATTAGAGTAGTCTTTTTTTAGATTATATAAAATATCTTTTGATATCATATCTGCATGCCCCAAAACTATTAAATCTGGCTTAAAATGATAACAAGTCTTAATTAATTTATCATTCAATGTATCAGATCCATAAAAATCTTTTAAAGATTTACCTCTACTTACAATATCCCTATCACTAAATTCTAAAACACTATGTCCAAGTCTGATGAAACCGTTATTTAATCTTCTACCAGTGTTAAAGAAAAGTCGGCCATTATGCCTCTCATTAAAATTTGTAATGTGTAATATTCTAAGATTTAATTGTGAATTAGACAAAAACGGTTTACTTATCTTGCTTAAATTATTTCTAATATTATCAATTTGGTCAGAAACATATTCGTGAGATAAATAAAAGTTTTTATAAGATAACTTTTGATATTTAATTCTAATGGATGAATTTTTAATCAAATCTTCAATATTTTTATAAATTTCATTAACATTTAATTTTTTAAGTATTCTACCATTAGTTATAGTTTCTGGTAAACCACCTCTGTTGCTAATGATTACAGCACAACCATTTGCGGCTGCTTCTAAACTTGTTCTGCCAAAAGGTTCATCCCATCTTGAGCAAACAACGGCTATACTTGTCTCTTTATAAATTTTTATAACTTCTTTATGTTCTTTAAATCCAAAATTTTTCAATCTTTCATGTTTAAAGTCAAGTTTGTCTCTTGGTTCATCTCCAACTACATAAGCTGACCAGTCTTTGTACTTTTTTAATATTTTTAAAACCGCTTTACCGAAAAGATCATATCCTTTAGATCTATTAAGTTTACCAACAAATGTTATTAGTTTTTTTTTATTATTAAAATTTATTTTATTTTTTGAAGCTGACTGATTAATTACAATTAATTTTTCACTATTAATTGCATCTGATTTCATTTTTTGCAAAAATCTTTTTTTTGACCAATTACTGTTAAAAACTATCCTGTAACAATTATCTAATAAAAATGATCTTTCTTTGATACTTTTTGATCCAGACATTGTAAGAGGATCGTTATGAAAATATAAAATATAATCTCTCTTCTTTAAATCATTTACCAGATATTTTAAATAAATTGGTCTGTTATGTAACTCTATGATCTTAGAGTTATTTTTTTTTTCTATTTCAATAAATTTTTTTACATATTCTTTATTTTGACTTGAAAAAAAATTTTTTTTAATATCGATATTAAAATATTTCTGACTAAATTTTTTTTTATAGTTTGTGTGTCCAAAAACGATAATGTCATTCCTAAATTTACTTGACTTTAAAGTATCATTTATGAACAGTGAAACAGCGCCTGCATATGATGGTGAGAAATTTTCTTTTAAAGGTAGCAGTATTGAAATTTTCATTTAACTTTAATTAATTTTTTTCTCAATTTATAATCTTTTTTTAATTTATACTCATTTTTCATCGCCTCTGATCTTGAGTCGTATTTTTCATAATAAACTAACTTCCATTTTTTTCCTCTTGTAAACTTAGCTCCTTTACCAGAGTTATGTAAATGCAGTCTTCTTTTTATGTTTCCAGTATAACCAACGTATGAAATCCTTTTGTTATTTTTATCTTTAGTGATAATTAAATAGACAAAATATGGCATTTTGGCGGTCCCTAGGGGAATCGAACCCCTCTTTCGAGGATGAAAACCACGTGTCCTAACCGATAGACGAAGGGACCAAATTTGGATCTTTTATTGTAAAATATTATATTTATCAAGTTTTTATAGTGTCTTCTCTTGTAACAATTTTACAGCTATTTGAGCTTTTATGTGTAACCAGAGTTTGAGTGATATATTTATCATCTTTGAGATTTACACCATCCACTAAATCACCTGATGTAATACCTGTCGCACAAAAAATTGAATCACCTTTAATAATTTCTTTTAAATCATATTTTTTGGTTAAATCTTCAATACCCATTAATTTAGCTCTTTTAATATCTTTTTCATTATCAAAAATAAATCTTCCCTGAAACTTGCAGTTATATGCATCAATTGCTGAGGCGGCTAAAACCCCTTCGGGTCCCCCTCCTATACCCAAAAAAATATCAACATCATATTTATCATCAGTTACCATTAATGCTCCAGATACATCGCCATCAGAAATTAATTTCATATTAACATTCATTTTTTTTAATTGATCAATAATTTTCTTATGCCTTGGTCGATCTAATAAACAAGCAGTAATATTTGTTAAATCTTTGTTTAAAGAGTCAGCTATATTTTTGATATTTTTTTCAATTGAAAAGTCTAAATCAGTTGCTTCAAAAGGTATTTTATTTGAAACCGCGATTTTATCCATATAAGTTTCAGGAGCATTAAAAAGATTCCCTTTTTCTGCAATAGATATAACTGATAATGCTCCAGGAAGATTTTTGGCAACAAAATTTGTTCCTTCAACAGGATCAACTGCTATATCGATATTTAAATTTCCGCCTGAACCTAATTTTTCACCTATATATAACATAGGAGCTTTATCTAATTCACCTTCACCTATAACAACTTCTCCATTAATAGATAATCTATTAATTTCATTTCTCATGGAGTCTGTAGCAGCTTTATCAGCATTTTTTTTTTGATTTTTTCCAATAAATTCGTAACAAGAGATAGCTGCTTTTGAAGTAACTGTTATTATATCTTTTATTAATTCTTTATTTAAAGCCACTAAATTTTTTCTTTAGATATGTTTTCTGTATTATATTTTAGTTTATTCTCAAATTCGTTAAGTCTTTTCCATACTGAGATAAGTTCAACAATTATAGGCCAACTTCTTACTAAATATTGAAGTGAAGTCTCTACTCTTCCAAAAGCTCTTATAATTTGCTGGACAAAACCTAAAGTAATTGCACCTGTTACAATTGTTGGTGCTAACGCTAGATAGGGAACAATTACCATTCCTTGCAAATAACTCCATTTAACAGCATTAAAATAAAGATAATGAAAATACATCTTATAGTGAATTTTTCTTACACCACCATACAAACTATCAATTCTCATCGGTTGTGCATTTTCTTTAAAGTCTTCACCTAAAACTAATTCTTTTCTATACGCGGCCTCCTCTTTTTGAATATCATACTCAATACCAGGTAATTTAATCCCTACGGCAGCGAGTATAAAAGTACCACCTAAAGCAGAGATAATAGCTACCCATACTAAAGCATGATTAACCTCACCTATCCATGGGAGGACGGTAATACTTTTAGACAATCCCCACAAAATTGGGGTAAATGCAATCAATGTCATTACACTTCGTAAAAGTTCTGCGCCTAAGCCTTCCATTATTCTAGCAAATTTAAGAGTATCCTCTTGAACTCTTTGGGATGCACCTTCTATTGATGAAGCAAAAGTCCATTTATCATGATAAAAATCAGCCATAGCTGTTCGCCACCTAAAAGTCCAATGGCTAGTGAAATAATCACTAAATATAACTACCAAGATATAAACAGCCGCAATCTTCGCAAATGTAAAAAGATAAGCAATAAATTCTTTTTCAGTTACTGCACCAGGTTCGGCTAATGCTTTTTGTAGTGTATCATAAAACTCACCAAACCATTCATTAATTCTAACATCTAATTGCACTTGATACCATGTAGCAGCAAGAATTAGTATTGTTCCTCCAATACTCCATAAATGCCATCTTTTATCTGTAAAAAATTTAAACATAAATTTAGCTTAGAAAATTATCTGCATAAGATTTTTTTACTACTTTTCTTTGTTTTGGTTCTATCACTTCAAAGTCAATTTTGTTTTTTTTTGCATAAGTAATCGCTAATTCTTTAGTGGTAAATTCTAATTTTAGTTCAGTATAAGTATCAGATGAACTTTCCCATCCCATCAATGGATTTTTTGTGGGATCTTTAGTTTTAAATTCTAAAATCCATTTATCAATTTTACCTAAACCAGACTGCATAGCTGTTTTATTAGGTTTATAAATTTTTGCTTTTTTCATAATTGGTGGTCGGAGTGGCAGGATTCGAACCTGCGACCCTCTGGTCCCAAACCAGATGCGCTACCAGGCTGCGCTACACTCCGAATGAAGTACTAATACAGTAGTTATTTATTTTTTCAATGTATAAAGATGTGTAAAACAAGGGATTTTTAATCAGAATCTGTTATATAAGGCTAATGATAATAATTTGTCCATGCGGTGAAAAAAAATTCGAAGTAGATGAAAACTTAATTCCTGATAAGGGCAGATTATTGAAATGTGGATCATGTGATCAAACATGGTTCTTTAATAAAAATGTTAACGAACAAACAGAGCAATTAATTGATAAGCCTGCTAAACAAAAAAAGATTTTATATAAAGATGAAAATATTGATAAATCAGTATCCAAAGCACCTATAAAACCAGGATCAGAATTAGTCAAATATAAACCAAAATATAATTTTTCATTTGGAAAATTTTTAAGCTATATAATTGTTTCTATAATAACTTTTGTTGCAATCATAATTGTATTAGACACATTCAAGAGTCCTTTGAGTAATATTTTCCCAAATTTAGAACTTATATTATATAACTTATTTGAGACCTTGAGAGATTTAATACTTTTTGCTAAAGATCTTAATTAAATGATTAATTATTTATCGAAACCCTTTATTTGGTTTTTTAAACTTGAAGCCGCTAGTGGTTTGGTTTTATTATTTGCAGCAATAATTGCATTAATAATAAGTAATTCAGGTTTATCAGAATTATATTTTTCAACTTTGAATCAATATTTATTCATTGGAATAAATGATTTTGGATTAAAATTATCAGTTCTTCATTGGATAAATGATGCTCTAATGGCAATATTCTTTTTTTTTGTCACTCTTGAGATAAAAAGAGAATTTTTACAAGGTGAACTTTCTAATATAAAACAAGCCCTACTCCCAATAATTGCAGCAGTTGGTGGAATGTTAGTACCTGCATTATTTTATGTATTTATCAATTTTGGTGACAGCGAAACTATGAATGGATGGGCAATACCCTCTGCTACAGACATTGCTTTTTCACTTGGAGTATTATCTTTATTAGGAAAAAGAGTACCTTTATCATTAAAAGTTTTTTTAACAGCTCTTGCGATTATTGATGATTTGGGTGCTATAGTAATTATAGCTTTATTTTATTCAGGAGACTTAAGTATTAAATATTTAAGTCTAATGTTGTTAGCCTTTTTAATCTTGCTAGTTATAAATAAATTTAACATTAAAAAATTCTTACCTTATTTAATTATTGGTATTTTTCTTTGGGATTTTACTCATAATTCAGGAATACATGCAACAATCGCAGGTGTTTTGCTAGCGATGACAATTCCTCATCGAAAAAAAGAAAAAGATTTTTCTTTATTAATCAAAATTGAACATGCAATAAGCCCTTATGTTGCTTTTGGTATCATGCCTTTATTTGCGTTTGCAAATGCTGGTGTTTCATTAGAGGGTTTATCTCTTAGTTCTTTACTAGATAAAGTTCCATTGGGAATAGTTTTAGGGTTGTTTTTAGGGAAGCAATTAGGTGTATTTGTTTTTTCATATGTTGCTATTAAAACAAAAATTGCTCAAATGCCAAATAACACAAGTTGGTATAATTTTTATGGCGTAGGTGTGTTAACTGGTATTGGCTTCACAATGAGTCTTTTTGTAGGAAATTTAGCTTTTGTTGAAAACATGCAATATATGGATGGTGTTAAAATCGGAGTATTAACTGGGTCATTATTATCAACTTTATTTGGCTACTTTTTGATATTACTCACCCCAAATAAGTAATTTATAATAATGAAAAAAATCATAATCATAGGATTAACTATAATGATGTTTTTTTTTAAAAATTCAGCGACTGCAAATTATGAAAAGATTTTTTTTGACTTTAAGGTAGATAGTATCTCGGGAGAAATTATTGATTTGAATGACTTTAAAAATAAAGTTGTTTTGATTGTAAATACTGCCAGTTATTGTGGTTTTACAAAACAATATGCTGAGTTGCAATCACTTTGGGAGAAATACAAATCCAAGGGTTTAATTGTTTTAGGTATTCCATCTAATTCTTTTAACCAAGAAAAAAAATCAAATTCCGAAATTAAAGAATTTTGTGAAGTAAATTTTGATATAGATTTTCCATTAACATCAATTACCGATGTAAAAGGTGAAAATGCTCATGAAATATATCAGTGGGCAAAAGAAAATTATGGAAAATCAGCAATTCCAAAATGGAATTTTTATAAAATTCTAATTAATCGGCAAGGAAAAATTGAAAATACCTTTTCATCATTTACAAATCCAATGTCTAAGAAAATAACAAATATAATTGAAAAAATCTTATAAGTTAATTGTTAATCCATCATGAGCAGGAATAACATTCTTTGGTAAAACTTTCTTAAGCTCATTATAATCTAACACCGGAGATAAGTTCGTCAAGATTGCTTTCTTGGGGTTAAATTTTTTTATCATTGATAAAGATGCTTCTAAATTGAAATGAGATGGGTGTGGTTTGTACCATAAACAATCAATTACCAAAAATTTGAGATTTTTAAAATATTTGTAATCTTTTTTATAAATTTTACTTACATCACTTATATATGCAATTTTTTTATCTATTATAAAACAATTTGATTTAACTTTACCATGATCAACTTTAATTGATCTTATCTTTATAATTTTATTGTAATTTTTAACTGATAAAATTTTTTTTAGTATATGTAATTTTAAAGTTGCTGGATATTCTCTAGAGTAACTTTTAAAAATATATGAAAAAGTTTTTTTTAAATAATTAGAAGTGTCTTTATCAGCATATACATTTACTTGTTTTTTTGAATTTATATAAAATGCCCTTAAATCATTTATACCATGTGTTTGATCTCCATGCATATGTGAATATAAAACTTTATCTATCTTTTTAATTTTGTGTCTTAGTAATTGATGTCTTAAATCTGGCGATGTATCGATAAGAATATTTTCATAAGAGGTTTTTATAAAACCAGAACACCTTGAACGATAATTTTTTTTGTTTTTTGGATCACAATTTCCAAAGAAACCATCTGGTCTTGGTACACCCATTGAACTCCCACATCCTAGAATGATAAATTTCATAAGATTTTAATTAAAGAATAATTTATTAAAGTTGTTCGAAGTGAATTTTATAAGATCTGATTTGGATACATCTTTAATTTGTGCTAATTTTTCTGCTGTAAAATCAATAAAGGATGGTTCATTTTTTTTTCCTCGATTAGGCACAGGTGCCAAATATGGACTATCAGTTTCTATTAAAAGTTTATCTAATGGTAGAGATCTAAAGGTTTCTTGAAGATCAACTGAATTTTTAAAAGTTATAATTCCACTTGCTGAAAAATAAGAATTCAATATAAGAAGTTTTTCTGAAAATTTTTTTGATCCAGTGAAACAGTGCATCAAAATTCTTGGATTATATCCTTTATACTCGTTGAGTATATTAAAGGTATCATCTTCTGCATCTCTTGAATGTATGATAATAGGAACGTCACACTCTATTGCTGCTTCAATATGTGTTTTAAAACTAGTTATTTGTTTCTCTTTATCACTGTTATTATAATAATAATCTAATCCTGTTTCTCCTATTCCAATTATTTTAGGGTTTTCTTTAAGACTTTTAACTATTTCATTCTTAGTTATCGTATTAGTGTCACTTTCATGTGGATGTATGCCTACTGTTCCATATATGATCTCATCTTTATTGACTATATCTTTAATTCTAGAAAAACTCTCAAAAGATGTAGATATAGTTAATAACTTTTTAATACCAACATTTTTGGATCTTTTGAGCACATTTGAAAGATCACTAAGTAGCGGTTCATGATCTAGATGGCAATGTGAGTCAATCATTTTCTTTTTCTATTTTCTTAATTAATATATCTATCTTATTTATCATATTACCTTTAATAATAAATTCATTATTAGAAATAGTTTCTAATTTGATATCTTTTTCTGATAAATTAAAAATTTTTAATGCTTTTAATGATGTTTCTGGAATAATTGGATAAAGTAAAAAGCTAATTTTCCTGACTATTTCTAACGTTGTATAAACTATAGTATTTAACCTAATTAAGTTATCCTTTTTTTTCCATGGCTCTTGATCATTAAAGTATTTGTTTGCGTCAAACAGAGAATTAACAATGAAATCTATATAAAAATTTATATTTTGTTCATTTATTTTAGACCTTATAGTATCTAAATTTTCTTGAAATTTATTTAATATCTTTAAATCATCTGGTTGAAAATCAATTTTTGCAGGAATTTTTCCATCACAATTTTTCATCGCAAAAGCAGTAACTCTTTGACATAAATTACCATAATTATTTGCTAAATCGCTATTTATACAATCTTCAAGTCTTTCTTGAGAAATATTACCATCGTTTCCAAATGAAACTTCCTTAACCAAATAATATCTCAAAGGGTCTAAACCGTATTCTTCAATAATTTTTAATGGATCTAAAATGTTTCCCTTAGATTTTGACATTTTTTCTTCACCAGACAATATCCAACCATGACCATAAACTTTTTTTGGTAATTCAATTTTAGCAGCTAAAAGGAAAGCAGGCCAATAAACTGCATGAAATCTTAGGATATCTTTACCAATTAAATGGATAGATGCTGGCCAAAATTTTTTAAAAAGTTCATCATTTGTATCTGGATAATTTAAAGCACTTAGATAATTTGTTAATGCATCGAGCCATACATAAATAATATGTTTATCGTTACTAGGAACTTGAATTCCCCATGTAAAAGTTTTACGACTTACAGAAAGATCTTTAAGACCACTTTTTACAAAACTAATTACCTCGTTTTTTCTAGACTCAGGTAGTATAAAATTTGGATTATTTTCATAAAATTCTAATAAAGGTTTTTGCCATTTAGAAAGTCGAAAAAAATAAGACTCCTCCTCTATCCATTCAACGTTAGATTTTGACAATTTTGCAATTTTTTTTCCATCTATTTCTTCTATTTCATCTTCATTGTAAAAAGCCTCATCTGAAACTGAATACCATCCAGAATAATTTGATAAATAGATGTCATCATTTTTTTCTAGAAGGGACCAAAGATGCTGGACTGTTTTTTTATGTCTATCCTCAGTAGTTCTTATAAAATCTGTATTAGATAAATTTAAAGTTTTTGAGAGATCTTTAAATGTTTGACTAATTTGATCGCAAAATTCCTTAGGCTTCTGACCTGCTTTTTCAGCTGATCTTTGTATCTTTAAACCATGCTCATCTGTACCAGTTAAAAAATGAACGTTATAATCATCAATTGATTTAAATCGCGCAAAAAAGTCAGCTATAATACTCGAATATGCATGCCCCATATGAGGTTTTCCAGATGGGTAATATATCGGGGTAGTAATATAAAAATTTTTATCCATTTAAAATTTTATATTTAAATTCCATAAATAAAGTCTCTTCATCTAAATTAAATTTTTTAGTGTCATTTATTCTTTTTAAAAAATAATCATAATATTCAAAAGTTTTTGATTTTGCTAATTTTACTTTTGTTAAAAAATAAAACTCAAAATATTGAAATATTATATCTTTAATTAAAGCATCTTTTTTATACAAATCATTTTTAATAACAAGTTTTAGAAAACTTTTTAAATCATAATCCTTTAAATCATGTTTCTGTATTTTAAAAAATTCAATTAAATGATATATTTGTCCAGGTGTTAAATAGTAGTTTATTAAATCTTTATTAATAAATTTCATAATATCATTATCTAAAATCTTATTAATAACCGAGATCGAAGTTTTGTGATCCAAAGATATTTTAAAATTGATACATCTTGATTTTAAAGTAGGTAAAATAAATCTATCGTTATTTATCAATATAAAATAAGTGTTTGATGGTGGTTCCTCTAAAACTTTTAAAAGTGCATTAATAGAGGAAATATTTAATGTTTCGATATTATCTATGATTATAAATCTTTCCTTGTTATTAAAAGATGATTTATTCAAATTATTAATCAATTCTCTAATTTGATTAATATCAATATTTTTTTTTTCACTTAAGGTATCAACTAATAATATGTTGGGATTTGATCCATTTATTGCAAGTTTATAAGATTTATTGTCAGGATTAATTTTAGATTCTTTAATAATATAGGGATGTTCTTCGTTAATTGACAATATATAATTTACTAAATGAAATGCTAAAGTTGACTTACCCAAACCTTTGTCACCACTAAGTAAAATTTTTGTTGGTAATTTTTTTTTCTTGTAAAGTTCTATAAATTCTAACAGATAGTTATCGAGTGAAAACAAATTAGTTTGATTTATTGGACTTAGGCTCATTTTATCAACTTTTCAATTTTCTTTAAAACGTATTTTTCATTCAACTTAATATCTAAATTTGAGTCAATTATTTGGTATTTTCCTTTATTCTTATTTGATAGTTTTACAAAACCTTTTTGAACTCTATTGTAAAAATTTTTTTTGAAATTATCATACCTGTTAGTAGATTTTCTTAATCTAAGTCGCTTTACCATATTTTTATGATTTACCAGGTTTAAAAAAGTAAAAGAGACTTTAAAATTTGATAAAATATGTTTGTTAATACTATTTATTAAATCTAAATTTACACCCATACCATAGTGTTGATACGCAGTAGTAGAATCGACAAATCTATCAATTAATATAATTTTTTTTTTGTAATATTTTCTTAGTAGATTGATATTTTCACTTCTAGAAGCTAAATAAAGCAGCAAATCTGTATTTTTATTAAAATTGGATTTTTTATTAAGTATCAATTTTCTTATTTTTTCTGAATTTAAACTTCCTCCTGGTTCTCTTATCTTGATAAAGGAAAGTTTTCTTTTTTTTAGATATTTTGAAATTCTATTTAGATGATAAGTCTTTCCACTTCCTTCAATACCCTCAAAAACAATAACAGGTTTTCTAGACATCGCCCCAGATTAAATAATTCAATGATTTAATTAATCTAGTAAAAATATTTACTTTTTGAACATCGTTAGATGCTAATAGATCATATTCACCTATCAATTCCTGATCATATACTACTCTGAAAGTTCCAATTTTTTGATTTTTTTTAATCGGCGCTTCTACTGGTCCATCATATTTCAAAGATATCTTTAATAATCTTTTTTTTGCTTTTTTGATTGTTTTATAAATATCATTATCAACATGCACATCAACATAGCTTTGTTTGCCAAGCCATACCTCTACTTTATCAATAGGTTTATTAGCTTTATTTATCTCAACTAGATCAAAATTTGTTAATCCATAAGTTATTAATCTTGAGCTTTCTCTTGATCTTGATCTTTTGGTTTCAAATCCACTTCCGACAGCTATTAATCTTCTCCCCTTTCTATTAATTGACGATGCTAACGAATATTTTTCAACAGCTAAGTAACCTGTTTTAATACCATCGGCACCAATATTTTTATAAAGGAGAGGATTTCTGTTCCCTTGTGTTATTGGATCACCTCCAGTTCTATTCCACGTAAATTCTTTTTCTGCGAACCACTCATAATATTTTGGATGTTCTTTTATTAAATAATTAGACATAATCAGAATATCTCTTACGGTTGAATAATTATCTGGATCATTAATACCAGATGAGTTAGCGAAGTTTGTATTTTCCATACCTAGTTCTTTTGCTTTAGAAGTCATTAAGATCGCAAATTCTTCCTCAGTACCAGCTATTCCTTCTGCGAGTGCAACACATGCGTCATTACCAGATGCAATGATTATACCTAATAGTAAATCCTCCACAGAAACTTCATCGCCAACCATTATAAACATAGATGAATAACCTGCGGTTGATAATCTCCAAGCTTTTTCAGAAATTATAAATTTATCATCTAAAGATAGATCACCTGATTTTATTAAATCAAAAGCAATTATTGATGTCATTATCTTAGTCATTGAAGCTGGATAAATTGATCTATCTGGATCTTTTTCATATAAAATTTCTCCAGATAAGAAATCTTGTAGGATTGCTGTTCTAGCTTTTATGTCAATATTTGCATTAACAGAAAAAATTAAAGATAAATATAATGAGATAATGATAAAAATTTTTTTAAGCATCTTTAATTATTTCTAGATTTTCAAAATACAAAGAATTCATTTTTTCAAATGAGTCTTTAAGTGACTGTATATCATTAAATGGTCCCAATAATAACCTATAATTAGTTTTAGTAAGTTCAACGATTTTAATATTTTTCAATTTAACTTCACTTTTAATTCTATTACTCATATTTTTAGCAGATTTTTTATAATAAAAATCAGCTACCTTAATATAATAAGAAAATTTATTATTTTTTTGTAATTTTTTTTTATTTTTATTAGATGAGTTAAGATCACTAATTTTGATACCATCTATTGGTGCCTTCTCAGCAACTGTTTTTTCTTCTTCAAAAGTTTTAGTCTTTTTGGCAATATATGTAGAACTTTTTGAAATCAAGACTATATCTATATAAGGTTCACTTAAATCAAGCTCTAACTCCTCAGCAATTCTTTGAGTAATAATTGAATTGTAAAATGGTGAAAATTTTACTCTGTTTGATTTTACTTCTGCGATAAGTGATTTTCCATTTAAAGGATTAGTAATTTTTACATTTGATTTTCTTTTTAGATTTTTATGAAATATTGTTAATGATCTTTGATCAATTTTTTTAATTTTTAATTCGTCATTATAAATAAGAGAAAATCCACTATTTTTATATTTTTTGTCAAATGTAATATCTAGTTTCTTACTTTGATTAATAGTAGTTTGATCACAACTTAATAACAAAAATAAACTACTTAAAATAACAAAAATATTAAATTTCATTTTTAAATTTATCCTTTAAAGTACACACAGCAAGTGCAAATCTTAGAGATCTATTCCATTGTAAAATTATTTCATAATTTTCAAAAACTATATAAGCGGGACTTAAAGTTTGAGCATTAGGAATAATATCTTTGTCAGGGGTTATTATTGCTATTTTCTGATTTTCGTTATTTATGTTTAAATCTGAATAGTTCTTAATATATTTTTTAAAAGATTTAATTTTCTTTTTACTATGTAATTTTCTAGCTGATACGTTCAAAAATTTAATTGGAATATTTTCATCTAATTCAATTTTCTTAAAACAAAGATCATTTTTTTTCCACCCAATCTTATTTAAATAATTAGCGGCAGATGCATATGCATCTTCGGAATTTTTTAAATCAATATAATTATCCTTATTGTAGTCAAAAGCATAATTTTTTATTGTTGATGGCATAAACTGAAAAAAACCAAATGCACCTGCCCATGAACCATATAAAGTTTTATAATCTATTTGATTATCATCAATTAATCTCAATAAAGTTAAAAGTTCGTTTGAAAAAAATTTTGATCTTCTTTTATCATAACTTAAGGTTGCTAATGATGATATTATATCCATTTTTCCAACATAAGTGCCAAAGTTAGTCTCAATGCCCATTAAAGATAAAAGTAATTCTTTTTCTACTCCAAAATTTTTTTCAACTAAATTTATAAGATTTGAATTATTTTCGTAAAAATCTACACCCTTTTTTAATTTTTTGGTTGAAGTACGTTTATTAATGTATGTTTTTGTGTCCTCATAAAACTCTGGTTGAAATCTATCGTATTCAATAACTTTAGGTAAAAATCTTGCATTTTGCATTGCTGTATCAAAAGTCTTTTCTGAAATATCATTTGCTAATGCCACTTTTTTGAAATTCTTTTTCCATTCATTGAAATTGATATTTTCACTAGAATAGCAATTCAATATTGTTAGTAAAAATAAAAAAAATATTTGGCTAATTAGTTTCATAAAGATCTTTAAGATATATAATTACAGCAATCCAGATGATAATAAAACTCACTAATTTAATTAGTGAAAAATCCTCATTGTAATAAAAGTAGCCTAAAATAAACTGCAATGTAGGTGTAATATAAAAAATCATTCCTGTAGCTCCAAGACCAATTAATTCAACACCTCTTACATATAAAAATAAAGGAATCACAGTCATGGGTCCCGCTAATAATAGAAATATACTCAGGCCTGGGTTAGACAAACTAAAGTCATTTAATCCCTTATCAAAAATAAAGTAAAAGACAATCAGAGCAAAAGGGAAAATATATAAACTCTCTATTAAAAGTCCTATATCAGTTTCTATATCAATTTTTTTTCTTACTAGATTATAAAATGCCCAACTCAAGGCTACGATTATACCAACCCATGGAAGTGTTTTTATATTAAGAAAAATCATAATCAAAATAGATATGATTACTAATAAAATTGAAAAAATTCTTTTTTTATTCAATTTTTCCTTAAAAAAAATGTATCCCAATAGAACACTTATAATTGGCATAATAAAGTAACCAAAACTAGCATCTATTATTCTTTCCGTAGCTACAGCATAAATCCAAATAGCCCAATTAATAAAAATTAATGAACCTGAAATAAAAAGATAAAAAAGATTTTTTTTATTTGAAATACTTTTAATAAAAAGTTTCCATTTTTTAAAAAAGAGAGTCGTAATGACTAACATAACAGCAGTCCATAAACATCTGTGAACAACTAACTCAACATGTCCTATAAAGGCAACATATTCAAAATATATAACACCAATAAAACCCCACCAAAAGGATCCCAAAGATGTAAGTATTAATCCTTTATTAAAATGCTGGTTCATAAAATAATGAAATAGATAATAAACGTTTAATAGACTATTTTATGGTTGAATTAAATGATTATAATTATAAAACCTTGCTCAAGGAGAGATGGCTGAGCGGTTGAAAGCACCGGTCTTGAAAACCGGCAAAGGGGCAACTCTTTCCTGGGTTCGAATCCCAGTCTCTCCGCCATCAAAAGTTTTCAATATTTAAAATTTTTAAATAAATTATTAATCTTATTATCTTCAAATTGTATATCTGTGTTTAAACCATTGTAGAAATTATAAAGATTATTATCATCAATCTCTAAAAGTTTTATTAATTGATTAAGATCTTCCTTATTTAATTGATCTAAATATTTTCTTGTGAATGCACCTAGAAGTTTATCCATTTCTTTTGTGCCACGGTAATTTGATCTGTAAATAATTTTTTTTTTAATTTGTTCTATATCAGCAGTCATAATAAGAATATAATATCAGTTTAAAGATATGAAAAGAAATTATGAATACTTATTGTCAGATCTCAGTTTACTTAAAGGTGTAGGAACCAAAACTTCAAATTTATTAAAGAAAAAAAAGGTAAATACTATTTTTGATTTATTATGGAAATTACCAAAATCTTTCACTGATAGAAGTTTATCATCTAAAATAATAGATTTAAAAATAGATGAAATACAGACCATAACCATAATTCCTCTCAAATACTCATTCCCAAGAGTTAGAAACTTACCCAATAGGGTTTTATGTAAAGATGATACTGGTGAGATAGATTGTGTTTTTTTTAACAGTTATGAGGGTTATATCAAAAAAATATTGCCTATTGGTAAAGAGGTTACTATTAGTGGAAAAATTAAATATTTTAGAAATAAATATCAATTAACAAATCCAAAATATATTTCAGAGGACTCTTCACTAATTAAACAAAAGCACAATAGTTATTCATTAACTGAGGGTATCAGTGAAAAAGTTTATAATAGTATAATTTTACAAATAATAAAAAATTTACCTGAAATTGAAGAATGGCATTCAAAAGATATAATGAAAAAATTCAATAATATAGGTTGGAATGACTCTATCAAAAAATTACATGAACCAGAAAATATTGGGAAATTTAAAGAAAATTTTTACCAAAGACTTGCTTATGATGAAATTTTCTCCACATTTTTAGTAAACTCTGAAATAAGAAAAAAAATTAAAAGAATAAAAAAAACAAAAAAAATTTTTGATATAAAAAAACAAAGTGAAATTATATCTAAACTTAATTTCTCATTAACAAATGATCAAAATAAAACATTAAGTGAAATAAATAATGATTTATGCTCTGAAAATAAGATGTTTAGATTACTTCAGGGTGATGTAGGCAGTGGAAAAACAATTGTATCTTTGATTTCTGCATTTAATACAATTAATTCTGGTTTTCAGGTAGCAGTAATGGCCCCAACTGAAATATTAGCTAGACAACATTTTCTTTTAGCTAAAAAACTATTTTCTCAAAATATAAAGATTGATTTACTATCTGGTAAATCTTCTTACAAAGATAAAAAAATAATCCTCAACAAAATATCTAATAAACAAATTGATATAATTTTTGGAACACATGCACTTTTCCAAAAAAAAGTTGAATTTAAAAAACTTGGATTAATTATAATAGATGAACAACATAAATTTGGAGTAAATCAAAGAAAAAAATTATCTGATAAAGCTGGGAAAGATTGTGATGTTCTTTTGATGACTGCTACACCAATCCCACGTACTTTAACAATGACAATTTATGGTGATATGGATCTTTCAATTATTCGTGAAAAACCGAATATTCGTAAACCTGTAAAAACCTATAGCAAACTCGAAGCTAAAATCAATGATGTAATAAAATTTGTAAAAAAAGAAATCAAACTAGGAAATCAAATATTTTGGGTTTGCCCTTTAATTGAAGAGTCTAAAAAGATTGATCATTCTTCTGCAGTTAAAAAATCTGAATACTTAAATAAATTATTTCCTAAACAAGTTTTTTTACTTCACGGTAAAACTACAACTGATGAAAAGGAAGTGATCTTAAACAAATTCTTAAAAAATGAATTTAAGATTTTGGTTTCGACTACTATAATTGAGGTTGGTATAGATTTTCCAAACGCAAATGTAATAATTATTGAAAATGCAAATAAATTTGGTTTATCTCAACTACATCAGCTCAGAGGTAGAGTTGGAAGAGGTAGTAAAGCATCATCATGTATTTTAATGTTTAAGTCAAATTTAAGTGATAATGCAAAAAAAAGAATTAATATACTTAAAGATTCTAATGATGGTTTCAAAATATCTGAAGAAGATATGAAATTGAGAGGTTTTGGTGACATTTTAGGTTTCAAACAAAGTGGAATAAAAAACTTTAAGTTAGCTGACCCTGTTCATAATCATGATCTTTTTATTTTAGCTGAAAAAGAAATTAAAAGAATCGAAAATAATAATGAAGATATAAGTAAATTTAAACCATTAATTAAATTATATGATAGAGCTGATATAATTAATGATATTGCTTAACTCTTACCCGTGGATGTTCCTGCAGACACAATAAATTTAGAAGCTTCTTCAAAAGTCATATTAAGATATATAACTTCATCAATTGGGAACATAAGCAAGAAACCACTTGTAGGGTTTGGTGTTGTTGGAACAAAAACGTTAATCAACTTCTTGTTAGTTTTCTCAGCCATCTCACCCTTGTTTTCTTTTGTTGCAAAACCAACTGCCCAAACACCTTTTCTTGGATACTCAACCAAAACAACACTTTTTTTATCCTTCTGGTCTTTGTTAGAAAATGTTTCTGTCATTTGAACTATTGCAGAATAAATTGTTCTTAGAACTGGAATTCTTTTAAATAGGTCATCGATAAGCTTAAGAATTCGCTTACCCAAAAAAGATAAAGATAAACCTCCAACGATTGTAATAAAAATTACTGAAAGTATTATTTCTAATCCAGGAATTTCGAATGGTAGATAGCTATTTGGATTTATATTTTCTGGAATTACTTTAGACGAAATTCCAATTAATATTTTACTTAGATATAAAGTGAAACCAATAGGTATTAAAACTACTACACCGGTAATAAAATAATTTCTAAGAATTAAACTAATTGATTTTTTTTTCTTCTGTTTTGCCATTATCTAAAACTCGAAAATATCACAAAAGCTATTGCTATTATGAATAATACTAATAATATTTTATTATTTAAATTCATTACTATATATAATACCAATGTCTTTCAAAATGAATAGAAGAAAATTTTTAACTTATGTAGGTTGTGGTTGTTGCGGTTTTGTAATTAACTCTTGCACAACCGCTCCCATTACAGATAGAAAACAATTAAAGCTGATTCCAGAGGCAAAATTAAATGCTCAGGCTGCTCAAATTTATGAAAAAGTAAAAGAAAAAGAAAAATTAATCAAAGATACAAAATCCATTAATGAAATAAAAGAAATTGGAAAAAAAATGGAAGACGCAATATCAATTTATTTTGATAAATCAAATCTCCCAGATCCAACAGCAAATTTTAAGTGGGAATATATTTTAATTGATAATGACAAAGTCAAAAATGCTTGGTGTATGCCAGGAGGTAAAATTGCTGTTTATAGTGGTATGCTTAAAATTACAAAAAATACAAATGGATTAGCAGCTGTCATGGGTCATGAGATTGCTCATGCCGTTGCAAAACACTCTGTTGAAAGAGCAAGTCGTGGCGTTCTAGTACAAACAGGTACTACTCTAATTGATATTTTTAGTGGAGGAGCTTTAAGTCAAATTAATAGGTCAACTGGTATGGACACTGTCGGTCTTATTTCTTCAATTGGTATAATGAATCCATTCAATAGAAGGCAGGAAAGTGAAGCCGATTATCTTGGCATGATATTTTCCTCTTTATCTGGTTATGATATTAGAGAAACGGAAAAAATATGGGAGAGGATGAAAGAGGCAAATAAAGGCAAAGAGCCTCCTCAGTTTATGAGTACTCATCCTTCATCTGACAGTAGAATTAGAAATATACAAACTTGGTTAAACGAAATAATTATTAAATACCCACCAGTTTCATAAAATTCGATAAACAAATTAGTGCATTTACTAATCTAAAATCAAATCACTGCAAATTTTATTATCTTTTTTTAAGTGATAAATTTTATAAAAAGCTTTTTCTAAATCTAAAACGTATGACTTAGAATTGAATATCTTTTTTTTTATAAAATTTTCTTTGAGTTTGTTTTTAATACTATTTAACCTTTCTTTATTTCGACCTAACTCAATAGCCAAACTTTTATAATCTGATAAATTTTCTGTGATAAGTTCTTTTAAGTTTGCTTCAAGAAGTAAGCTAGAACAAACATTATTTGCAAAGGTGTCAGATTTATATGTAATTATAGGAACTCCTGATATTAAAGATGCATAACCAGTTGAATGAGCTGAATAAGGAAATGTGTCTAAAAAAATATCAGCTAGACTGTGTTTTTCCAAGTAATCTTCATATTTTTTTGATCTATCGGTAAAAAATATTTTATTTGAGTTTAAGCCCTTCTTTTTGGCATATTCTAAAATATTCAACTTTGTTTGATTATTTGAAATATTTAACCAAAGAATGCTATTTTGAACTCCATTTATAATATTGATCCATATGTCAAAAATGTTAGGTGTAATTTTATAGCTTTTGTTAAAACAACAATAAATAACAGCATTATCAGGTATTCCATAATCTTTTCTCTTAAAATTTTTCTTCGAAATTTTTTGCGTGTCATCACCAGGCATAAAAGTATTTGGCATATATATAATTTTCTCAGAATAAAACTTCCTACAAGAGTCCGGTATTACAGTCTTATCAGCAATTAAATAATCCATATTGTTTAAGCCTGTAGAGCCAGCGAACCCCAAGTATGAAACCTGTAATGGAGCACATCTTTGATTAAATATCTGATATCTATTAGAATAAGTGTAACCAGCTAGATCTATGGCAATATCTACTTTATGAACTTGTGTTAATCTTATTATGTCTTCTGTGCTCATTTGATTTATATCAAAAAATTTATCAAAATAAATTTTCATTTCATAAAGTTTTTCATCTTGTTTTGAATTTAGATAAAAACCAATAATTTCAAATTTCTTTTTATCGTGTAATTTTAAAATTTGTTTAAATTGATTGGATACAGCATGTTCGCAAAAGTCTGGGGAAAAATAACCCAAAGTAATTTTTTTTTTATCAATCAATTTTTGATTATTAAATTCTTTATTATCAATAAATAACATTGTGTTATCTTTTAATAATTTGGGTGAATCTATTACTGATAAAGCTTGCCAGGGAGTTATTGATTTTTTGTTTTGTGTTATGTCTTTCTCAATATTTTGTTTGGTTTCATTGTAATTAACCCAGTCACACAAATGATTTTTCATAAATTGCAATTGACCTTTTAAATATGGATAATCTGGATTCATCTTTAGAGCTTTTAAAAATGTTTTTTCTGCCATTTGAATATCGCCAATTTCTCTGTAACAAATACCTAGTGAGTAATAAGCCTCTATGTTATTTGGTTGAAGTTCTATATAAGACTTGAAAAATTGTATCGACTCTTTTTTTTTATTTAATAAATTAAAAATAATTGCCATATTATAAAAAGTATTAGGAAATTTATTGTTTAAATCCATAGAATTATTAAAATACGATAAAGCTTTATCCCAATTTTGTTTTTGCATAAACAAATATCCAATTCTAAAATGTACTATAAAATTTTTTGGCTGAAGTTCTGAAGCTTTTATAAAATATTTTAAGGCTTCGTCATGATTTTTTTTTTTTAAATATGAGTCTCCTAAATTGTAGATTGGATCAAAATAAGAGCTATTAATTTTTATAGCATTAAACCAACATTCTCTTGCTTCAATTACTCGATCTAAATTTGCAAGTATTACACCTTTTAAATTAACATTCTGTTCCAAATTTGGATTTTTAATTAATATTTTTTCAATGCTAATAAGTGCTTTTTTATAATTTTTTTTTTTTAAATCCTCTTTAACATCGTCAATATTCATATTTAATAATATAGATCTGAACCCATAACCTACACCTTTTACAAAAGATATTTAAGAGATAAAAGAATAGAAATTTTATACCATTAAACGAAAAATTTAATGGTGAGCCGTGATGGACTCGAACCATCGACCCATTCCTTAAAAGGGAATTGCTCTACCAACTGAGCTAACGGCCCGTATTTACTTTAGGATGAAGTCTATATATAGAATAATCTAAATATTTCAAACACGAATTTAAAAAAAAAACTGAACTATTTACAACTTATCTACGTATTTATCATGAAAAGTATCAAATGTGTCATTTTGGATATTTTCTCTAATCGATCTCATTAATTCTTGATAGAAATTTATATTGTGTAATGTCAACAACATTGATCCAAGAATCTCATTCGTATTAAACAAGTGATTTAGATAATTTTTAGAATATTTATTCAAATTTAGATTTTTACATTCTGGATCTAGAGGACTATTATCATTTTGGTATTTATTATTTTTAATATTTACTCTTCCCTGCCAAGTAAAAGCAAGTCCAGTTCTACCTGATCTAGTTGGAAGAACACAATCGAACATATCAACACCTCTTTTAACAGCGCCCAAGAT
This sequence comes from uncultured Pelagibacteraceae bacterium, assembly GCA_902571015.1. Classification (GTDB taxonomy): domain Bacteria; phylum Pseudomonadota; class Alphaproteobacteria; order Pelagibacterales; family Pelagibacteraceae; genus Pelagibacter. Next base: position 102,055 of record CACGAC010000002.1, read on the forward strand.
ATCGTTTGGAGTACCTACACCCATTAAATAGTGAGGTTTATCATCGGGTAAATGTTCCTTAATATCATCTAAAACAGTGAACATTTCATCTTGAGTTTCTCCTACAGCTAGACCACCTAATGCATAACCATCAAATCCAATTTCCAAAAGTCCTTTTAAAGATTTTTGTCGCAAATCTTTAAATAAACCTCCTTGTACAATACCAAATAAAGCTTTGTGAGGGTTATGCCCAAAAGCTTTCTTAGATCTTTCAGCCCAATACAAAGACAAATTCATAGATTTATCTATAGTTTGGTAGTCATTTGTTTTTTTTGGACACTCATCCATAACCATTACAATATCGGAATTAAGTCCTAATTGAATTTTTATACTTTCCTCTGGACTAAGATAAAATTTTTTTCCATCAATATGTGAATTAAAAATTGCACCTTTCTCTTTATCTATTTTGTTCAGTTTTGATAAAGACATGACTTGAAAGCCACCAGAGTCTGTAAGAATTGGTAAATCACAATTCATAAATTTGTGAAGTCCACCTGCATCTTCAATTCTTTTAACACCTGGTCGTATCATTAAATGATAAGTATTTGATAGAATAATTTGAGAACCAGTTTTTTTTATGTCATCTATTGTACAAGCTTTTACTGTAGCTTGAGTTCCCACAGGCATAAAAACTGGTGTTTCAATTTTACCTCTGTGAGTTTCAATTAAACCACGTCTTGCAAATTTATTTTTTTTTAAAACTTTAAATTCAAATTTTTTCAATTGAAATTAGAATATTATAAAGATTTGAAACTAATAATTTTATCAGGATCTGTTACCGCACCATTATTATTTTCATCACCTCTTTTGATCTTATCAACAAATTCCATTCCTTCGATAACTTTTCCAAAAACAGTATATTGATTATCAAGAAATGGTGCTGGTTTAAAACAAATAAAAAATTGACTATTAGCACTATTAGGATCTGATGATCTAGCCATAGATAATGTACCTCGATCATGAGGAAGATTACTAAATTCTTGCTTAAGATCAGGTAAATCTGATCCACCCATTCCAGCTCTCCTTAAGTCAAAATCATCTGAATTTGAGTTGCCAAATTTAACATCACCTGTTTGTGCCATAAAGCCATCAATAACTCTATGAAACACCACATTGTCATACTTACCAGCATCAGCCAATTCTTTTATTCTTTTGACATGATTGGGTGCTGTATCTGAAAATAATTCTATTTTTACATCACCATCTTTTAATTTTAAAATCATTATATTCTCCTCTGTTAACGATTGATTAATTGTAAATAAAAAAATAATTAATATCTTTATAAAAAGTTTACTCATATTTATCTTTTAAAGCTTTAATAGTGCTCTTTGTTGTAAATTTTTTAATATCTCCATTAAGTTTAATGATTTCTTTAACGAATTTTGAAGAAATAATTTGATTTTCAACATCTGACATTAAAAATAAAGTTTCAATATTATTATTTAATTTTCTATTCATACCAGCTAATTGAAACTCGTATTCAAAATCTGATACTGCTCTCAAACCTCTCAATATAATATTTGATTTGTATTTTTTACAAAGGCTAGTTGTCAATGATTTAAATGAAATCAAAGTTATTTTTTTTTTATTCATTTTTAGATCTTTAAAAAGAGCATTTCTTACAATTTCTAATCTTTCCTCAGCATCAAAAAGATAATCTTTATTTTCACCATCTGAAACGGCCACAACAATTTTATCAAATAATTTTAATGCCTTTTTTATTACATCAATATGACCAAAAGTAATTGGATCAAAAGTTCCTGGATAGATAGCTATCTTAGACATTATATTAAATTATCATCAATTTTAATTGCTGAAACAACTTTTTCATCGCCAGATAACTTAATTATTCTTACTCCTTGTGTGTTTCTTCCAGCTGTTCTGATTTCCTTAACAGCTAACCTTATCACTCTACCCTTGTTTGTAGAAATCATTATTTCGTCTCCCTCATATACAGGAAACGATGATGCGATATTCCCATTTCTTGGTGAATTAATTATTCCAATAATTCCTTTACCACCTCTATTTGTTGTTCTGTAGTCATAATGCGAGGTTTTTTTGCCAAAACCATTTTCACTTATAGATAAAATAAATTTTTGTTTCGCCGCTAATTCAGACTTATGATCTTTTGTATTTTTTCCATTTTTCTTTAACTTATTATTATCAATAATTGATAAGGAGACTATTTCATCATTAGATGCTAATTCAATTCCCTTTATACCTTTTGATGATCTTCCCTTAAATATTCTTAACTTTTTAGACTCAAATCTTATACACTTTCCAAATTTTGTACTTAAGATTATATCTTGATCATCTTTACAAATTTTAACTCCAATTATTTTATCATTAGTATCTAGCTTCATTGCTATTTTTCCTGATGTATTAATTGAAGCGAAATCTTCTAAACTGTTTTTTCTAACTTTGCCTTGTGAGGTTGCAAAAACTATCTGATATTTACTTGAATCTTCATCACTTTCAGGAAATGGCATAATTGAACTTATTGATTGATGATTCTTAAGTGGCAAAATATTGAATAAAGATTTGCCTTTTGATGATGCTGAACCTTCAGGTATTTTCCATGCTTTTACTTTATAAACAAGACCTTCAGTAGAAAAAAATAGAACAGAAGTATGAGTATTAACTGAAAGAGTTTGAACTACAGAGTCTTCATTTCTAGTTGTGATACCAGTTTTACCTTTACCTCCTCTTTTTTGAATCTTTACGGTTTTAAGTGATCCTCTTTTTATATAGCCTTGTAAGGTAACAGTTATAAGAACAGTTTCTTTTTGTATTGTTTCTTCAATGTCGTAATTAAGTACTGCATCAATAATTTTTGTTCTTCTTGGTGTTGCATATTTCTCTTTTATTTCTTTAAGTTCATTGCTGATTACTTTTAATAATTCTTTTTTTGAGGATATAATTTTTTTTAATGAAGAAATTAACTCAGATAGTTTTTTTATTTCAACTTCTATTTCATTAATACCAAGTGCTGTCAATTTTTGTAATCTTAATTCTAATATAGCTTCAACTTGCACTACTGATAAATTATATAAACCTTTTGAATTTTTGGTCTCTATCAATGAAACCATTTTTTTTGATTTATTAATTTTCCATTTAGTATTTAATAAAGATTTTTTTGCATCATCTGGAGTTTTTGAACCTCTTATAATTTTTATTACTTTATCTAAATTCTCAACGGATACTGATAGACCAATCAAGATATGCGCTCTATCTTCTGCTTTATTGAGATCAAATTTTGTTTTCTTGAGTACAATATCTTCTCTAAATTTTAAAAAATTCTCTAAAAATTCTTTGAGATTGCAAGTCTTTGGTTTACCCTCTACAATTGCAAGAGTATTAAACCCAAATGAACTTTCTATTTGAGTGTTCTTGTATAATTGTCTTTTAACAGTCTCAGGTTCAACACCTGTTCTTAAATCTATCGAGACTCTTATACCTTCTCTGTTGGACTCATCTCGTATATCTCTAATACCCTCTATTTTCTTTTCTCTAACTAATTGTGCTATTCTTTCATTCAACACAGATTTATTAACTTGATAAGGAATAGAATTTATAACTAATCTATCTCTACCATTTTTAAGAGTTTCGTTTGATATTTCACCTCTAATTTTAAAAGAGCCCCTACCTTTGTTATAACCCTGCTTAATAATATCTTTACCAATAATTACACCACCTGTAGGAAAATCAGGTCCAGGTATGTGCTTCATTAAATCTTTAATCTTAATATCTTTGTTATCAATTAAAGCTAATGTACCATTAATAATCTCTCCCAAATTATGTGGTGGAATACTTGTCGCCATACCAACGGCAATACCCCCTGCTCCATTTACTAATAAATTTGGAAATTGTGCAGGTAATACAGATGGTTCTTTTTCTGTTTCATCATAATTACTTTTAAAATCAATTGTATTTTTTTCAATATCATCGATTAAAAATTGTGATACTTTTGATAATCTCGTTTCTGTGTATCTCATAGCGGCTGCTGGATCACCATCTATAGATCCAAAATTTCCTTGACCATCCACTAGAGGTAAGCTCATTGAAAAATCTTGGACCATACGAACTAGAGCATCATAAACAGATTGATCACCATGCGGATGATATTTACCAATTACATCTCCAACTATTCTTGCAGATTTTCTAAATTGTTTCGACCAATCATAACCACCCTTATACATTGCATATAATATTCTTCTATGTACAGGTTTTAAGCCATCTCTAACATCTGGTAGAGCTCTACTAACAATGACACTCATTGCATACGATAGATAAGATGAACTCATCTCATCATGCATTGAAATTAGTTTTATGTTTTTATCTTTAGAAACTTCGTTTTTTTCCATAATGATTAGAATGGAATATCGTCGTCCATATCATTTTGTACTTGAGATAAATCCTCAGTATTATTTGATGCTTGCGAATTGTCATTAGCTATACCACCACCTGAATTTCCACCTCCAAGCATAGTTAAAGATGAATTATAACCTTGTATAACTACTTCAGTTGAATATTTGTCTTGTCCTGATTGTTCATCCTTCCATTTTCTTGTTGAAATTTGACCCTCAACATAAACTTGAGCACCTTTTTTGAGATATTGTTGAACAACATTTACTAAACCCTCATTAAATACAACTATACGGTGCCATTCAGTTTTTTCTTTTTTTTCACCTGTATTTTTATCTTTCCATGATTGGCTTGTTGCAAGACTTAATCTTGCAACGCTTTTTCCATTAACCATTTGCTTAATTTCAGGATCTGCGCCTAAACGACCAATTAAAAGTACTTTATTTAAACTTCCAGCCATAATATTTTAATATTTATTTTATTAGTTAATTAATTTATATCACAATTTTACTCTGAATATTAATTTTATTAGGTCAAAGCAACAAAAATTATGATTAAAAAGATAGTTATAAAGGGTGCAAAAGAACATAATTTAAAAAATATATCTTTAGAAATTCCAAAGGATAAATTTATTGTAATTACCGGACTATCTGGGTCAGGAAAATCTTCATTAGCTTTTGATACAATTTATGCAGAAGGGCAAAGAAGATATGTCGAAAGTTTATCCGCGTATGCGAGACAATTTTTAGATAAAATGAAAAAGCCAAATGTAGATCTTATTGAGGGATTAAGTCCTGCAATATCAATAGAGCAAAAAAATACATCCAAAAATCCTAGATCTACGGTTGCAACAGTCACTGAAATTTATGATTATATGAGGGTGTTATATGCTAGAGCTGGTATTCCATATTCACCTTTCACTGGTAAACCAATTGAGTCACAAACAGTTAGTCAAATTGTAGATAAAATTAGAAAATTACCAAAAAAATCAACTATTTATCTTTATGCACCTGTAGTCAGAGGAAGAAAAGGTGAATATAGAAAAGAGATTTTAAATTATAAAAAAAGAGGTTTTAGAAAAATCAAAATTGATGATATTTTATATGATATTGAAAAAGTTCCAGAGTTAAATAAGAAAATTAAACATGATATTTCAATACTTGTTGATAGAATAGTTCTTAACTCGTCTTTAGGAAATCGACTTGCAGAAGGTATAGAGACTTCAATACAGCTAGCTAATGGGCTCTTATTTGTCGAATATGAAGATGAAACCTTACCAAAAAAATTCAGAAAAATAGAAAAGTTAATTTTTTCAACAAAATTTGCATGTCCTGAAAGTGGATTTACCATAGAAGAAATTGAACCAAGATTATTTTCTTTCAATAGTCCATTTGGTGCTTGTGAGGAATGTGAGGGTATCGGAATAAAGCTTAATGTTGACCCAAATTTAGTTATACCAAATGAGAAAAAAAGTATAATTGATGGTGCGATCGAACCCTGGGCAAAAACAACAACATTATATTATGCTCAAACATTAAGTTCTTTAGCTAAGCATTATGGATTTTCTCTAGAAGAAAAATGGTCAAAATTACCAAAAAAAATTAAAGATATTATCCTTTATGGGTCTGATGATGAGGAAATAAAATTTACATATGACGATGGTTACGAGAAATATTCACATAAAAAAACTTTTGAAGGTGTAATTAACAACTTAGAAAGAAGATACCTAGAGACAGATAGTGATTGGAAAAGAGAAGAAATTGCTCAATATCAATCAGATACAAAGTGTGAAAGGTGTAATGGTCATAGATTAAAAGATGAAGCGTTATGCGTAAAAATTGATGGTCTTCACATCAGTGAGGTTACAGAAAAATCAATTTCAGATGCTGCAATATGGTTTGATAATTTAAAGAATAATTTAGACAAAAGACAAGTTAAAATCGCAGAACATATTTTAAAAGAAATTAACGAAAGATTAAATTTTTTACTTAATGTTGGTCTTGATTATCTAACTCTCTCAAGAGAGTCTGGAACTTTATCTGGTGGTGAAGCACAAAGAATAAGATTAGCATCGCAAATCGGTTCTGGTTTAACAGGAGTTTTATATGTTTTAGATGAACCATCAATAGGTCTTCATCAAAAAGATAATGTAAAACTTATCAATGCCTTAAAAAGATTAAGAGATTTAGGTAATACAGTTATAGTAGTTGAACATGATACTGAAACAATGGAGAATGCAGATCATATAATTGATCTTGGACCTGAAGCTGGTAACAAAGGTGGTGAAGTTGTTGCGGCAGGTTCAATAAAAGAAATAAGTCAAAATCAAAATAGCATTACTGGAAAATATCTATCTAATAAATTTAAAATAAATGTACCATCAAAAAGAAGATTAGCTAAGAATGGAAGATTTTTAGAAATTACAGGTGCAACCGGAAATAATCTTAATAATGTAAACTTAAAGATCCCATTAGGAAGTTTAACTTGTGTAACAGGAGTATCTGGTAGTGGAAAATCTACTCTTGTGTTACAGACTCTGTACAACGCTTTAAATCTTACACTAAATAATAACAAATCAAGAAAAATTCCAAAACCCTTTAAGGGATTTAAGGGAACAGAGTTAGTTGATAAGATAATCGATATTGACCAATCACCTATCGGAAGAACTCCTAGATCTAATCCCGCAACCTATACAGGTGCATTTGGTCCTATAAGAGATTGGTTTACTGGATTACCTGAGTCAAAGTCTAGAGGTTATAAACCTGGAAGATTTTCATTTAATGTTAAAGGTGGAAGATGTGAAGCATGTGAAGGAGATGGTGTTATTACTTATGAAATGCACTTTTTGCCAGATGTTTATATTCAATGTGACGAATGTAAAGGCACAAGATACAACAGGGAAACTCTGGAAATTAAGTTTAAAGATAAAAGTATTGCTGATGTTTTGAATATGACTGTCGATGAAGGATGTGAATATTTTGAAAATATATCAAATATTAAGACAAAATTACTAACATTAAAGAAGGTTGGTTTAGGGTATATTAAAATTGGCCAGCAAGCTACAACCCTATCAGGAGGTGAAGCTCAAAGAATTAAGTTAGCAAAAGAATTATCAAAAAGATCGACGGGAAGAACAATGTATATACTAGATGAACCAACTACTGGATTACATCAACATGACATAAAAAAATTACTTGAAATTCTCCATACATTTGTTGCCCTAGGAAATACTGTTGTTGTAATTGAACACAATTTAGATGTAATAAAAACAGCTGATTATATTGTTGATATGGGCCCCGAAGGTGGTGTCAAAGGTGGAAAAATTATCGCAGAAGGAAAGCCAGAGGAAATTTGTAAAATTAATGAGAGTTACACTGGAAAATTTTTGAAACCACTTTTAAACTAAGAAAAAATCATTGTTAAACTTAATCAAAATTAGTATATTTAAATATGGATAAATTATTAGCCTCCCTACCAAGAACAATACACGCTTCGCTAGCCTTAGCTGTGATTGTTTTTTTTGGATTGTTCTATCAGAATGATGGATTTAGTTTTGATAGACTTTTTTGGTCATGGTTAACAAGATTTTTTCACGTCGTAGTTGCTATAATGTGGATAGGACTCTTGTGGTACTTTAATTTTGTACAGATTCCGAACATGAGTAAGATTCCAGACGAACAAAAACCAGCAATAGGTAAAGTTATTGCTCCAGCTGCGCTTTTTTATTTTAGATGGGCAGCAGCCCTTACAATTTTGTCAGGATTTATACTAGCATGGTTAAATGGATATCTTCATGACGCTATGACTTTAAGCATAGGCTCAGGGGTGCCAAAACACACTGCTATTGGAATTGGGATGTGGCTGGGTGTGGTTATGGCTTTTAATGTATGGTTTGTAATTTGGCCTAATCAGAAAAAAGCTTTAGGTATAGTAGAATGTGAACCTGAGGTAAAAGCAAAATCAGCAAAAACAGCAATGTTGTTTTCAAGAACAAATACTTTGCTATCTCTACCGATGCTACTTTCAATGGTAGCTGCTCAGAATTTATATTAGTTTTTATCTTCTCTAAGGACTGTTTTTTGAGACACATTTAGTCTTACTAATACTGTGTTTGCAATATAGATTGATGAATAAGTCCCAAAAATTACCCCGAATATCATAGCTAAAGAAAAACCTTTTAAAACCTCACCACCAAAAAAAAATATTGAAAGCAATGCTAATAAAGTTGTTACAGAAGTTATCAAAGTACGAGACAAAGTTTCATTTATAGAGATATTTGTTAACTCAAAAATTTTAATATCTGAATATTTTCTTAAATTTTCTCTTACTCTATCGAAAATAACAACTGTATCATTCATTGAATAACCAACTATTGTGAGTACAGCTGCAATTATTGAAAGATTAATCTCTAGGCCCAACAAAGAAAAGAGACCAAGTGTAACAATGACATCATGAAATAAAGCTACTATGGCACCTAAGCTAAATTGCCATTCAAATCTTATCCAAATATAGACAAGCATCAAAAACAAAGCCACTGATATTGCAATAACACCTGATCTTAATAATTCAGCACTAACTTTAGGGCCAACATTTTCTACTCGTCTGAAATTGAAGCTGTTCCCGAATGATTTATCTAAATTCTTCTTAATTTCTTCAATTACATTTTTATTTTCATTATTTTCAAACTTAATTAAAAAATCAGTCTCATTACCAAAGTTTTTAACAGATACATCGCCCAAATTCATTTGACTTAAATTATCCCTTAGTGAGGAAACATTAATCTTACTGTCTGTAGATCTTAATTCAATAAGAGTTCCACCTTTAAAATCTATTCCAAAATTTAAACCTTTAAACGTAAGTAATAATAAAGAAACAATTACTAAAGATACTGAAAGAATATTAAATTTATTATAATATTTGTTAAAGGCTATCATCTAAATCAGTCCCTCTTTTTCTTTATTTTTCGATACATACAAAACGGTCAATAATCTTGCTATAAAATAGACAGTGAATAATGTCGTAAATATCCCAATTCCTAGTGTTAATGAAAAACCTTTAATTGGACCTGATCCCATAAAGAATAAAATAATCGCTGCTAATAAAGTAGTAATATTCGCATCTAATATAGCAGTTCTGGATTTTGTATAACCACTATCAAATGCTATTAAATTATTTTTTTCACTCTTTAACTCCTCTTTAATTCTTTCAAAAATTAGAACATTTGCATCAACAGCCATACCCACGGTAAGAATTATTCCTGCTATACCAGGTAATGTTAAAGTTGCTTCAAAAATAGTTAGTATTCCAACTAATATGAAAAGATTTAAAATTAAAGCAATATTAGTGATGACTCCAAAGATTTTATATTTAACAAAAATATAAAGTATGACCAATATAAAACCAATTAACAAAGCAATCATTCCTGCGTTTATAGAGTCCTGTCCTAAATCTGGACCAACAGTTCTTTCTTCAATAATATTTAGAGGGGCAGGTAATGCACCTGATCTTAAAAGTAAGGCAAGATCAGTTGCTGATTGAAATGTAAATCCTCCACTGATTTGGCCAGAACCGGTAGCAATTGTGTCTCTGATAACTGGAGCGCTAATAACTTTTCCATCCAAAACTATAGCTAATCTTTTACCAATACCTGTAGAGGTGGCTTTACCAAATCTTTTTGCTCCTACCCTATCCAGTGAAAAGGTCACAACAGTCTCATTGTTTTCTGTATCCATTCTTGGTTGAGCATCTAAAAGATTTTCACCACTTAGTATAATTCTTTTACTAACTATTGCTTCCTCGGTACCATCTTCAAACTCTAATTTTTCTGCACCGAATGAACCTTCGGTATCATTCGTAACAAATCTAAATGTTAAGTTTGCAGTTTTTCCAAGTAAAGATTTTATTCTCATTGGATCATCTAATCCTGGTAACTCAACTAATATTCTATCATTACCTCTTTTTAAAATATTGGGTTCATTTGTACCGATTTCATCTATCCTTCTTCTAACTATTTCTAGCGCTTGATCTTGAGATGATGTTTTTAGATTAATAATTCCTTGCTTTGAGAAAGAAACTTTAAAAAAATTATTTTCCTCAACTATATCTAATTGATGTGATTTAAATCTTTGATAATAAGGATTTAATTCACTTTCTTCTGACGCAAATTCATCCAAGATAGTTTGTTTTGAATTTTCATCTGAAGTAAATGATAAGGTCTGATTTGAAAGTTTAAAATTTGTAATTCTGACATTTTTTTCTTTAAAAAAATTTCTTATCGTAACTGTTAAATTTTGAAGTTTTTGCTCGATTACTGGATCATTATCAATTTCCAGCAAAAGATAAGATCCACCTTGTAGATCTAAACCTAAATTAATTTTTTTATTTAATATTTTGTTATCAAAATTAAAAAGGTTTGATAAAGCAAATATAATAAAAAGTAAGGAAATTAAAGTAATAAAAATAATTCTTAGTTTTGAAAAATATAACACTTTAAATTCAAAAAAATTATTTTTTTACTTCTTGAGAGTTCATTAGACTTTGAACACCAGTACCTCTAATCACCTCAACTGTTACGTTGTCAGCAATCTCTACTTCAATTTTATCATTATCTACAACTCTAGAAATCGTTCCAGTAATACCACCAGACGTTACAATTTTGTCACCTTTTTTTAAGCTCTCAACCATGGCTTTATGTTCTTTAACTTTTTTTTGCTGAGGTCTTATTAAGAAAAAATAAAAAATAACAAAAATTAAAATTAATGGTATAAATTGTCCTATTCCTGCACTATCCATAAAACTCCTTAATTAAAATTGATTATTTATACTATCTAAAAGATTAAAACAACTTTATTTGACAGAAATTTTTTCCAAATTGTCCATATACGGTCTTAAAACTTTTGGAATTATTATTGAACCATCTTTTTGTTGATAATTTTCTATAACTGCTATTAAAGTTCTACCCACAGCTAGACCACTCCCATTTAAAGTACCAACATAAAGAGTTTCTTTTTTCTGATTCTTATATCTCGCTTTCATTCTTACAGCTTGAAAAGTTGAACAAGATGAACAAGAAGAAATTTCTCTATATTTTTTCTCTGAAGGTAGCCAAACTTCAATGTCATAAGTTTTTTCAGCACTAAATCCCATGTCACCGCTGCATAGGATCATTTTTCTGTATGGTAATTCTAGTAGATCTAAAATTGATGTTGCACATTTCGTCATTCTCTCAAGTTCTTCTAGACATTTTTCTTGTTCGACGATACTAACCATTTCAACTTTGTAAAACTGATGCTGTCTAATCATACCTTTTGTATCTTTGCCATAACTACCTGCCTCTTTTCTGAAGCATGGTGTAGATGCAACAAATCTCATTGGTAGATCTTTTTGATTAATCATCTGATCTTTAACAATATTAGTTAAAATCACTTCTGCAGTAGGTATCAAAAACTTTCTTTCCCCATTATCATCTAGTTTGATTTCAAATTGATCATTTTCAAATTTAGGAAGTTGACCTGTACCAAACATTGTACTTTCAGAAGCGAATAAAGGTGGAGAAATTTCTTCATAACCATTTTTTAATATATGCGTATCTAGCATGAAATTTGAAATAGCTCTTTCTAATAAGGCCAGTTTATTTTTTACGAATACAAACCGTGCACCTGTAGTTTTAGTGGCTAGGTCAAAATCAAGCATTCCAAGTTTTTCACCTAATTCATAATGTGATAAAGGTTTAAAATCAAAATTTGGTATTTGACCCGATTTCATTATTTCTACGTTATCATTTTCATCTTTTCCATTCGGAACATCTTTATGAGGAATATTTGGGATAAATGATAAAATTTTATCTAGTTGGTCTTTTATTATTTTTTGCTGTTTCGATATTTCGTCTATTTCATTTGAAATTTCTTTTGATTTTTTAAATAATTTTTCATCTTTGGATTTTGAAATTTCTTTTTTTTCATTTTCCAAAGACTCTTTTTTTTTGGATAAAATTTCTATTTTTTATATCTAAGTCTTTAAGTTCATTAAAATCTATTTTAAGAAATCTACCTTTTAGCGCGTTTTTAAAATCATCAAAATTTTTTCTTATTTCCTTTAAGTTATGCATTAGAATCTTTAAATTTCTTATTCTCTATAAACTTTACAGAAAAAATTGATAATTCATATAAAATTAATAATGGAATCGCTAAACCAATTTGGGTTATAGGATCAGGTGGTGTTAATAACGCTGCTGCTGCAAAAATTATAACTACAACGTATTTTCTTCTTTTCTTTAAAAATTCAGAATCAACAATACCAATTCTTGCTAGTAAACTTAAGACCACAGGTAATTGAAAACTTATACCAAAAGCGAAAATAAGTTTCATGACAAGTGATAAATATTCATTTACCTTAGCTTCAAGTTGTATCGGTAAATTTGTGGATAAACCTGTGCTTTCAAATGATAAAAAAAACTTTATCGCTAAAGGCATTATCAAATAATAAACTAACATCCCTCCAAGAAAAAAAAGCACTGGAGTTAATATTAGATAAGGTAATATTGCATGTTTTTCATGTTTATATAAACCAGGCGCTATAAATTTCCAAATTTGCATAAGTATAAACGGGCAAGTGACAAAGAATGCTGTAAAGAAAGAAATCTTTAGATATGTTAAAAAGGTTTCTTGAAGAGCGGTAAATATTAATCGTCTGTCAGTTCCATCATCTTTAACGGCTTGGGCGAAAGGATCTACTAAAAAACCATATAAATGTTCTGCAAAAAAATAACATCCAACAAAAAAAACAATTAGAAAAATAAAACTATGTATAAGTCTTTTTCTTAGTTCAGCTAAATGGCTTACAAAACCACCCTCTTTATCATTCTGACTCATGTTTTTTTTCTTCTTTTTTTTCTATTTTATCATTTTCAATATCAATATTTGAAACTTCATTTTGCACATTATTGATATAATTCTTAATTGTACCAATCCATGAGCCAACTTTTTTTAACATTATTGGAAAATCTTTTGGTCCAAGAACAACAATAGCTATTGCTACGATAATTAAAATCTCAAACCAACCAATAGTAGGCATGTGATTTAATCTTTTTTGTTATTATCTTGATTATCTTCGGAAATATTTTTAGGTTCGTTGTCATCAGTAACATCTGATGCCATACCTTTTTTGAAGCTCTTAATTCCTTTAGCAACATCTCCCATCAGACTTGAGATCTTACCTCTTCCAAAAAGTAAAACTACAAGTATAACAACAATTGCTATCTGCCAAATTCCTATGCTCATAGAAAAGTTATATATCTTTTATTCTCAATTTAAAAGTGACTTTTTTTTAACCTAAGTTATGAATTCTTATTTTTCTCCTCAGAGTCTAAAGTGCTGCTTAGCATTTCATCAATATTTGAATAAATATCCTCTTTTTTACCATCTTGTTTCTCTTTATAAAATTTACCAGTTCCAAAAATTGCATTATCAATATTTGTACTATCGATAAGACCAGCGGCACCCAATTCATCAACGGTTGGTAAATCGGATAACTTTTGAAGATTGAAATGACTTAAAAAATCATCAGTCGTGACATATTGAATTGGTTTTCCAGGAACATCTTTTCTACCACCTGGTTTTACCCAGTTTAACTCCATCAAAATTTCAAGAGTATTTGTGCCGAATGCAACACCTCTAATTTCCTCAATTTCAGCACGTGTTACTGGTTGATGATAAACAATGATTGCAAGTGTTTCAATTGCAGCTCTTGATAATTTTTTTTCAACAGTTTTTTCCTGTTTCATAATTTCAGAAAGATTTGGCGATGTTCTAAATGACCATTTTTTTGAGATACACACTAAATTAATACCTCGATTGGAATATTCGTTTTGTAATTTTAATAAAATTTTTTCGACATTAGTTTTTTTTGAAATCTTATTTTCTATAGTTTCAATATCAAGTGGCTCAGCAGCTGCAAAAACTATTGCTTCAATTTCTTTTTCAATCGAGGATAATTTATTAGGAAAATCAATAACATTATCTTTTTTTGTAATTTTTTTATTCATTATTTTTCCTTAATAAAAATATCATCAAATAAATTTTCTTGTTTAATCTTTAAATTACCTTCTTTAACAAGTTCAAGTGATCCTGCAAATATACCTGCTGTACCAGTTTTTTTGTACTTTGTAACACTCTTAAAATTTTTAGGTATTAAGTCCTCTAATTTTTTCCACTCTGTTAATTTTCCAAAAAAATCTCTGATTGTTTTAATCCCCTCTTCAGTTGTAAAAACAGGTAGTTTGGGAATATTTATTTTTTGAAAATCTTTAGTCATAATAATAGTTGAATATGTTTTTAATAATTCAAATAAATTTACTTTAATTTCACTGTTATAAATGGGTCTAATGCCTGCTTTTACACCTCTTGTTCTGATTTCACGGCCTAATCTTTTACGCTTTAACATTTGTTCAGATAATAATCTGATTAATTCTAATTTTTTAAGTTGGAGTTTTAATTTTTCTGCCACTTCTTGAACTTTAAACTCTTCCTCAGGTGTTCCAGGTAAAAGAAGTTTAGATTTCAAATAAGCAAGCCATGTGGCCATAAGTAAATACTCAGAGGCGGACTCTAGGTTTAGATTTTTTTGGTTTGTTATAAAATCATGAAATTGATCTGCTAGTTTTGTAATAGAAATATTTTCTAAATTTACCTTTTGAGATTTTGCAAGGTCTAACAATATATCTAATGGACCGTTATAATTTTCAATATCAACACTAAAAAGTGAGGAATCATTTTCTGTCATAAACGAATACTAACTTATTATCTTGTAAAATTGTGATGTTTTTTTTATTACAAATTTGCTTATGAAAGGTGAATTTTGAGCAACAATTTCCATCTCATTTTCTTTAGCATTACAATGTAAAACAAGATCACAACCAGCATTAAACGCATTGATTGTATTTTCTTGAATTTTACCTTTTAAACTTTTCATAGATATATCGTCAGAAATCAAAATATTCTTAAAACCTATTTTATTTCTTATTAATTTTATCATTTTTTTAGAATGCGTTACTGTATTTTTTAAATCAATCTTTTTGAATATGATGTGGGCTGTCATTGCAAAAAAAGAATTTTTTCTTTTGAAAGGAAGAAAATCATTTTTTATTAAGTAATCTAATTTTTTATTAATTACGGGTGTAAAATGATGGCTATCAACTTTCGCTAAACCATGTCCTGGTATATGTTTAATAACAGTTCCTACGCCATTATTATGGTGATAGTTGATACAATAGTCGCCAATTTTAGAAACTATTTTGGGATTACTAGAGAAAGATCTGTCACCAATAATTGATGATGAACCTTTTTTTCTAAGATCTAAAACAGGACAAGTATTAATATTAACTCCTATCAATTTTAATAAATATGAAGTTTTATCAATAAATAGTTTATAGAAAAAATTAAATTCCTTAGGTTTTTTTATAAACTTTTTGCCAAAAAATTCAGAGGTTAAATTTTCAAAAGATATAATATTTTTAAGTCGGTTTACTCTACCACCTTCTTGATCAATTAAGATTGGATATTTATCGTCATTAAAGATCTTGCGTATAGACGTAGTCAATTGTTTTGCCTGTTTAATATCTTTTATGTTTCTAGTAAATAAAATTACTCCCCATGGCTTATATTTTCTAATAAAATTCTTTTCTCTAAGGTTAAGTTTTGTCGATTTAATGCCGATAATAAAAGATCTTCGATTATTCATTAATCAAGAAGTTTCCAAAAATTAAATTTTTTTTTTTTATCTTTATTAGATTTTTCTACATATTGAATGATGTCTTTAGTATCATTTTCTAAAACTGGCAATTTTTCAGAATAAATATCAATTTTTTTGTCAATATTACTCAAAGATCTAAAAGAATTTTTTTTATTATCATCTGAAAAATAATACTTACCTGTAAAAAAAATAAAAAAACTGATGAATAACAAAAATATTAAATATTTTATCTCTTTTAGCATCACATTTTATCTGGCGTAGATACGCCAACTATATTCATTCCAGATTTTACTACATTGGAAATAGCTTTTAGAAAAATCAATTTATCATCTGTTATCTTTTTTTGATCATTAATAAATCTTTTGTCTGGATTTTCCTTGCCTAAATTCCAATATGAATGAAATAAAGAAGCTAGTTCATATAAATAAGTTGGTATTCTATGCGGCTCAAGCTTATTACAAGATACATCAATACACTTGGGCCATTCTGATAATTTTTTTAAGATTTTTATTTCATCCTTCGAATATTCAAAATCGTACTTAGTAATATCTAGATCTGATTTTAAATCTTTACCAAGATGTCTGTATACTGAACATATTCTTGCATAACAGTATTGAACATAATAAAGAGGGTTATCTTTTGATTTTTCTATAACATTATCAAAATCAAAATCGAGTTCAACATCACTACTTCGATTAAGCATTATGAATCTTGTTGCGTCTTTTCCCACCTCATTAATTAAATCTTCTATAGTTATGTAGTCCCCTTTTCTTTTAGACATTTTAAAGGGTTTCTTATCTTTAATAAGTTTAACAAGTTGGCTAACTTTACAAATTAATCTATCTTTAGAGTTTGATAAGGCTTCGACAGATGATGAAATTCTTTTTATATAACCAGCATGATCTGCACCTAAAATATTAATAAGCCTATCAAATTTTCTGTCTAATTTATTTTTGTGGTATGCAACATCACTTGCAAAATAAGTCCAAGCACCATCAGATTTTTGTAATGCCCTATCTTTGTCATCTCCAAAATCAGTTGATCGAAAAAGCAACTGTTCACGTTCAACCCAATTACTGTCATCTTCACCAGCAGGTGCCTTTATTTTTCCTTTATAAACAAATTTATTTTTTTGAAGGAATTCAACAACTTTTTCAACTTCTTGATTTTCAACTAATTTCTTTTCACTGACAAAGTTATCATGATTAATTCCAAGACTTTTAAGGTTACTTTTGATTAACTTTAATGCTTCATTAATAGCTAAAGAAGTCAATTCTTGAGATATTTTGTCAAAATTATTAAAATCAATATTTTTATTTGACTTTAAAATGTTTTGAGCAAAGTCAATTAAATAGTCTCCAGGATATAAATCTTCATAATCTATTGGAAAAGGTTCATTAAAAGAAATCTCCCTTATTCTATAATAAACTGACTTTGTAAAATTTATAATCTGATTACCGTAGTCATTTATATAATACTCTTTTGTAACTTTATTATTATTAAATAATAAAAGATTAGCCATCACATCGCCTAAAATAGCTCCTCTACAATGACCAACATGTAAAGGTCCTGTTGGATTGGCAGATACAAATTCTATTAGGTAATTTCTTTTAATATTTTTATTTGTTCCAAAAGATTTAGAATTTTTAATCACCTCTTTAATAAAATTTGTCCAAAAAATAGATTTAAATTTAATGTTGATAAAACCAGGTTTTACAACTGATATCTCTTCAATAAATTTATCCTCTTTTTTGATTTTTTCTGCCAAAATTGAAGCCAGATCTGATGGAGATTTATTATTAATCTTAGAAAGGACCATGGCTACATTGGTAGAAATATCACTATCAAATTTTGAAGGTGGAATTTCAGCAGTTATCCCGTTTAATGTGTCTGGTAAAATTAAATCTCCATTTGAGGATAGTGTTGAAAGGATTTCTTTTATTTTATCTAAATACTGTTCAAAAATATTCATTTAAAGTTTTTGTGAAGGTTGATTGCATATCTGTCTGTCATTCCTGATATAAAATCTGAAATTGCTCTATATTTATCCTTTGAGAGATGATTTTTTGAAATAAATTTTTTAGGGTTTTTTTGTATTTTGTTAAACAATTTCTTAATTATTAATTTACCGTTATCGTTTTTTTTCAGAACTGTTTTATTATTATACATCTTTGTTTTTAAAAAAAATCTTATTTCATTTACAGAATCTTTAACTTTTTCAGAAAAATCTACCATTGTTAAATTTGCTTTAGTAATATCTTTATAATTTTTTATTTTGTTAATCTTTAAATTAGTTTTGGTATTTTTAATTAAATCTCTTATCATTTGATCGATAGAATCTCTTATAATCTGATATGTTGCAATTTTATAGTTTCGTTTGTTTATCTTTTTTTTATATCTTTTATAAATATCTTTAAAAAAGTTAATTTCAATTAACTCCTCTAGTTTAAATAAATTTGCATTTATACCATCTTGAATATCATGATTGTTATAAGCTATATCATCTGAAATAGCTGAAACTTGAGCCTCTAATGATGGATAAGTCTCAAAATTAATCTTATGATTGAATTTTTTTACACCAATAAGACTATCAACTAAATCTAATTCATAAACAGGACCATTATGCTTAAGCAATCCCTCTAAGGTTTCAATTGAAAGATTTAATCCACTATACTTAAGATATTTATTCTCCAAAAACATAACCACACGAAGAGTTTGTAAATTATGATCAAAGCCTCCATAATCTTCCATACATTCATTAAGAGAGTCCTCGCCAGCATGACCAAAAGGTGGGTGACCCAAATCATGTGCCAAACTTAAGGTTTCAGCTAGATCTTCATTCAATTCAAGATATCTTGCAATAGATCGTGCAATTTGAGCAACTTCCATTGAATGGGTTAATCTTGTTCTGTAATGATCACCTTCTGTGTTAACAAACACTTGTGTCTTGTGTTTGAGCCTTCGAAATGAGGCGCTGTGAACTATTCGATCTCTATCTCTTTGAAATGGCGATCTATATTTTGATACAGATTCTTTGAATATTCTTCCTTTGCTTTTAGTAAGAGCAATCTTTGAGTATTTTTTCATCCTTTAAAATTAAAATTTAAGTATTATATTAGTAATACCAGTGATCAATAATGATTAAAGAAATTAAATTTACTGATAAGGCTCTAAAACAGATCAATGTTTTGCTGTCTAAAAAAGACAAAGGGTCGTTTTTTAGAATCGCTATCAAAGGTGGTGGTTGCTCAGGTTTTCAATATGAATTTACTTTTGATAAAGAAAAAGCAGCCGATGATTTATATTATGAAAATATATTGATAGATAAAACGTCTGCAGATTTATTAAAAGGATCAGAAATAGACTATGTTTCTGAATTAATTGGTGAACAATTCAAAATAACTAATCCACAAACCAAATCTTCTTGTGGTTGTGGTGTTTCGTTTTCTCTTTAATGATTATTTCCTCGTGGAATGTAAATTCTGTTCGAGCACGTATTGAAAATATCAAAAGTTATCTTCTAAAATACAAACCTGATGTTGTGATGATGCAAGAAATTAAAACTGAGGATGTAAACTTTCCCTATGATGATTTTTCCTCAATGGACTATGAAAGTCATGTATTTGGTCAAAAAAGTTACAATGGTGTTGCTATTATTTCAAAAGGAAAATTAAAAAATATCAAAACAGACTTAATCAAAGATAAACTAAAACAATCAAGAATAATCTCAGCTGAACTTGAACACAAAAAGAAAAATATTCAATTAATCAATATCTATACGCCAAATGGTAACCCTGTGGATACCGAAAAATATGATTACAAAAAAAAATGGCTTGATGATTTAATTAAACAATTAAAAGCTTTAACCAAAAAAAATCAAAATATAATCCTTGGTGGTGATTTTAACATTATTCCTGCAGCTGAGGATGTCTATAATCCAAAAAGCTTCGAAGACGATGCTCTATTTAGATTAGAAATAAGAAAAAAATTAAGAGAAATGATTAATCTAGGATTTAATGATGTTTATAGACATTTTAATGAAACTAAAGAAGGATATACTTTTTGGGATTACATGAGAGGTGCATGGCAAAAAAACAATGGAATGAGAATAGATCATTTTTTAGTATCAAATTCTTTAATAGACCAAGTTAAAGGAATTAATATTAATAAAGATCCAAGAGGCCGTGAAAAACCATCTGACCATACCCCAATAGAAATTACTTTAGCTTAAAGATTTTATTTTATTAACCAGCTCTTCGTTAATATGACGAGGGCCCTTATCTAATCTATTTTTATGTCTTCTTTCCCCTGGAAGTCTAACTCCTTCAAATGATTTCATTTTATTAAAAAATTCTTCAGCGTGTTTCTGCCAATTAGTTCCTGAAGTTTTATCAGGTGAGATTGCAAGAATAAATTCTCCACCACTAGGAGGCCCGCCGTCATTATTATCTTTTGCAGCTGTCTCAAAGCTAAAATTATCACCAACTAATGCACCAGCCATTAATTCTACCATCATTGCTATAGCAGAACCTTTATATCCACCAAAAGGAAGTAGTACACCACCATCCGCTATTGATCCTGGATCAGTTGTTTCTTTACCATCTTTAGTTAAACCAGTTCCAAGTGGAACTTTATGCCCTTCTCTTTTAGCAACTTGAACTTCACCCATGGCCATTGATGCAGTTGCCATATCGTAAACTACAGGAGTTTTTCCAGGTCTTGGCCATGCAAAAGAAATTGGATTTGTCCCAAACAAAGGTTTGATAGCTCCAGCGGGTGCTACAGCAGGCTTGTATGATGTACAAGCAAATGCAACTAAACCATCTTCGGCCAATTTTTCTGTTTCAGGCCACATCGCAGCCATATGATGAGAATTATTTATAGCAAGTACAGCCACTCCATTTTCTTTTGCAGCTTTTGCTAATTCAGGTAATCCTTTATTTAAAACTACAGGGGCTAAACAATTATTCCCTTGAACTTTTATTACTGATGCTGAAATTTTTTTTACCTCAGGTTTTCCTTTACCATTAATTTTTCCGCTTTTTAAACCACTCACATATGCAGGCAACCTAAACAAACCATGAGATAAAGATCCATCTCTTTCAGCATTTCTTATTAAATCAGAGAGAATAGATGCTGTTTCATCATCACAGCCATTAGCTAGTAAAGTCTTTTTAGCTAAATCAAAAATTTCATCTAATGTGAGGGAAACTGTACTCATCCCAATATTAGATATTATTAATGGTTAAAGATCAATTTTTATTTAACAACCTTTAAAAGATTTAGACATATTACCAATTAAATCGAAGTATAAATCTTTACCAGGGTTAAGAGTAGCTCCTAATGGATCGATAACCCCTGTTGCAACATTAGTATCTTTTGCTACAGCTTTAATGATATCAGGATTAAATTGAGGCTCTGAAAATATACAGCTTACTTTATCATGCTCAATTACTTCTCTAATTTCTGCTAACTGCTCAGCACCAGGCATGACATCTGTATTTACCGTAAATGCACCTAAAACATTAATGTCAAACCTTTTTTCAAAGTATTGATAAGCATCATGAAAAACTATTGATTTAAAATCTTTATTTAATTCCGATTTAACTTTTTTAGTGAGTTTATCTAAGTCTTTATGAGCTTTTTCTAAATTTGCTTTATATTTAGCCTCATTTTTTGAGTCATTCTCAATTAAATGCTCTGCCATTTCACTTAAAATTACTTTTGCGTTCATTGGATCTAGCCAAATATGTGGATCATGTTCACCATGTGAATGCTCATCATGCCCATGTTCATCCTCTTTGTGCCCATGTTCATCCTCTTTGTGCCCATGTTCATCCTCTTTATGACCATGTTCATCCTCTTTATGACCATGTTCATCAAAAATATTTCTTTCTCTAAATTTAAGTTTTGTTAACCCTTTAATTTCCATTAATTCAATTTTTTCAGCTTTTTTGGCAATCGATTTTAATGGTTTTTCTAAAAAATTTTCTAAGTCTTCACCAACCCAAAATACTAAATCAGCTTCTTGCAACATTTTCGCATGAGTTGGTTTAAGTGCAAATCCATGAGGAGAAGCATAACCGTCCACTATTAAATCTGGTTTTGCCACCCCATCCATTAAATAGCTAGCTAGTGAATGTATTGGTTTAATTGATGTAACTACTTTAATTTCTGCATTTGCAGGTACAAAAATAGTTAAGAATGATAATATTGATAAGATAAATGGTAATTTTTTTATGTTTTTCATATGTTGTATAATTTAAATGTTATAATATAACACTATGTAATAATATAACATTTATAAGTCAAGGAATAATATGAGCTCAAATCAGAATATACTTGTGAAGTTAAATAGAGCTGGTTTTAGTCTAAATAATAAATGGCTTGTCAAAGGAGTATCACTACAAGTTGAAAAAGGAAAAATAGTTACTCTAATTGGTCCTAATGGATCAGGTAAAAGCACAACAGCTAAGATTGCACTAGGTATTTATAAAAAAATTGATGGTTCTGTAGAAAAATACACTAGTAAAGTTGTATACGTCCCACAAAAAATCTCAATTGATTGGACACTACCACTAAGAGTAAACGATTTCATGGTATTAACAGAAAGTATTAGTAATGAATTAATTGATGAGGCCTTGTCTTTAACTGGTGTTATTCATCTAAAAGATAAAAATTTAGGTGATTTGTCTGGTGGAGAGTTTCAAAGAGTATTACTTGCAAGAGCCATTTCAAAGAAACCTGAGTTATTAGTGCTCGATGAACCAGTTCAAGGTGTAGATTTTACTGGTGAAATTGCTTTATACGAATTAATTAAAAAAATTTCTGATGAATTAAATTGTGGTATTTTATTAATATCTCACGACTTACATACCGTAATGAGTGCAACAGATCATGTTGTTTGTTTGAATGGTCATGTATGTTGCTCAGGATCGCCAATGGATGTAGCAAAAAATAATGAATACAAAGCTTTGTTTGGAGAACAGGCTTCTCAAATTTTATCAAGGTATGAGCACAGACACGATCATATCCATACAAGTGAAGGTGAAATAAAGAAAAATTAAATGCTAGATGATTTTTTTATAAGAGCTTTAATAGCAGGTATTGGAGTTGCCATAGTTACTGGACCTCTTGGATGTTTCGTTGTTTGGAGAAGATTATCCTATTTTGGAGATACTTTAGCCCATTCTGCATTACTTGGAGTAACACTGGCTTACTCAATGGAATTCAATATAGCATTTTCAGTATTTATAATTTCGTCCTTAATAGCTTTAACCTTAATACAACTTCAAAAAAGAACTAATCTTCCAGGTGATGCTTTGCTTGGTCTTTTAGCTCACTCATCACTCGCAATAGGTCTTGTAGTCATTGGTTTTTTATCATTTATCAGATTTGATATTATGGGATTATTATTTGGAGATATATTAGCTGTTACAGTTGATGATCTATTAATAATATGGATTGGAGGAGCATTAATCCTCTTAGTTCTAAAATTAATTTGGAAACCTTTGTTTGCATCAACGGTTAATTATGAATTGGCTGAGGCAGAAGGTTTAAATCCTGATCGTGCAAAAGCTGTTTTTACTATTTTGATGGCAGCGATTATTGCTATTTCAATAAAGATGGTTGGTTTATTATTAATTACAGGAATGTTGATCATACCAGCTGCAATGGCTAGAAATATCTCCTCAAGTCCTCAGAAAATGGTAATGTATTCAATTATAGGTGGATTGTTGTCTGTGATTTTGGGATTATTTTCTTCACTTGAATTTAATACTGCATCTGGACCTTCAATTATAGCAGCATCTTTATTGCTATTTATTTTATCATTATTAAACATTAAACAATCGATTAAATTGAAAAATTAATGAGGAATTGGTAAACTAAATAAAATGCATACTCTTTCAAAAAATCAGCGAATTATTTTTGATATAATTGATAAATCACCTGAACCAATGAAAGCCTATTCAATTCTTTTTAATGTTCAAAAAAAAGGAATTAAAGCTCCTCTACAAGTTTATCGAGCATTAGATAAGTTAGTTGAAATTGGAAAAATTCATAAAATTGAAAGTAGAAACGCGTTTATCGCATGTCAAAATTCGAGTTGTCAGGTGTCAAAAGCCACTGCTTTTTCTATATGTGAAAGTTGTGAAAAAGTAACAGAGATTAATAATTCTAGTCTCTCAAAATATCTATCAAATTTTAAAGATAAAGCTGGTATGAAATATAGTAAATATAATCTTGAATTTTTTGGTTTATGCAAAAAATGCACAACCAAATAAATTTGAATTATTAATGATATTTTTTACTTTAAAGATCATACTCGCAGCAATAATAATAGCATTCGCCAGTTGGCTTTCAGGACAAAATCCAAAACTTGCAGGTTTTATTATCGCCTTACCTCTTGTATCACTCATAGCTATAGCTTTTTCCTACTATGAGCATAATGATATAGAAAAAACAATTCTTTTTACTAAGAGCATACTAGTAGCAGTACCTGTGAGTTATTTATTTTTTTTACCCTTCTTTTTTGCAAAATCATTTAATATGAATTTCTTCCTAATTTATGGCACAGGCTTAGGATTTTTAGTTGTTGGTTTCTTTATTCATAAATATATAACAAATTTTCTCTAATACTGTTACATCTTAATAAATTTGTAACATTAATGTAATAATTAATAAGAAGGAGAAAATATGTTTATAAAAAAATATCTAAAGTGGATCAGTACTTTTTTAGTTTTAGTAGGAATACTTCTTACAAACTTAAATATATATCCTTTAAATATATATTTTCATGGATTAGGAGTTATTGGATGGACTATCGCTGGATTTGTTAGCAAAGATAAGGCGATACTCACTAACTTTGGATTACAAATTCCATTATTTGTTATTGGAATTTATAAGATTATTTTTTAAATGAAGAATATTTTGTTTGTATGCACAGGTAATTCAGCAAGAAGTATTATTGCTGAAAGTATAATAAATAACGAGTATGACGATAAGTATAAAGGTTTTAGTGCTGGGAGTAATCCAACAGGAAAAATTAATGAGGATGTGAAGAATTATTTATTATCAAAACATTATGATCTTTCAAATTATAGATCTAAAAATTTTAATGAGTTTATTAATGGTCAAATTAAAATGGATTATGTGATTACAGTTTGTAATAATGCCAATAACGAAGTCTGTCCTATTTGGCCAAATAAAGATCAGATAATTCATTGGGATATAGAGGATCCTGTCAAATTACTTGATGAAACAAACGACTTAAATAAAAAAGATGAAATAATAGAAGAAGTTTACAATAATATTTATAAAAGAATAAAGGAACTGATTTATGAAAAATAAAAGCCGCTATTTTCTTGCTGAATTATTAGGCAGTTGTTTTTTAGTAATGATTATTGTTGGTTCAGGTTTAATGGCTGAAAACTTAACTAATGATGTTGCTGTGATGTTAATAGCTAATACTATAGCAACAGGAGCAGGTTTATTTGTGCTTATTACAGTATTTGCTGATGTATCAGGAGCTCACTTTAATCCATTTGTAAGTATCGCAATGGCAATAACAGGCAAATTAAAAAGGAAACTATTACCCTACTATATCATTGCTCAATTGGTTGGTTGCTTGATTGGTGTTGGTTTAGCCAATTTCTTTTTTGAACATGAAATTTATGAATTATCTACTAAATCAAGGGATGGGATTTATATACTAACATCTGAAGTGATAGCAACATTAGGACTTATAGTGATAATTTTTGGGGCTATGAAGTCAGGTAAAATTGCTGTTGCTGCTAGTGTTGGGCTTTACATTACTGCAGGTTATTGGTTTACTTCTTCAACTTCTTTTGCAAATCCTGCGGTTGCTATTGCTAGAACATTTACAGAATCTTTTACTGGTATTAGTTATTTAAATACTCCTTATTATATTTTAGCTGAGCTTATTGGAATGTTAATTGCTGTACTTATTGTTAAAAAGTTATTTTTAGAAAAAAATTGAAAAATATAAAACTTACTAATCGAATAAGTTTAATTAACAAAAAATTTAAAAAAAAAGAGTTTTATCATTATCTTAAAACTTCTAATCTTTCATTAGTAATACCTAAGATTAAAGACAAATATGTAGTAGTTTCCCAAAAAAGAGTTCCAATTAATAAAATTAATTACGAGTTTCCTTCTGGCATAGTGGAAAAAAAGGAAACAACTCTGCAATCAGCATATAAGGAATTAAGAGAAGAAACAGGATATAGATCAAGATCAAAATTGAGTAAAATAATAACTTTTTATACTGAACCTGGAAGACTAACTACTAAAATTACTGGTTATTACACAGAAGACTTAATTAAAATTTCGAAACCAGAACAAGGTATTAGAATTCATCTTTTTAATCAAAAAGAGATATTTAAATTAATATTAAATCAAAAATTCAATAATAGTTCTCATATAGCAATGTTTTTTTATTTAATAACAGTTCTTAAAAAACTATAAACTAAAGGTTGTATCAAAATATCTTTTTTATTTAAGGATTATATGATTAAATCAAATATTAAATAATTCGGAGGCAGTAATGAGAAAAAAACTAAAAAAAAATGAAAAGAAAAAAACAAAGATATTAAAATCAATAGACAAACTTAAAAATAAAATTACAGCAAAAGAAAAAAAATTATCAAGCCTTAATATTAAAATTGCTGGTCTAGAAAAAAAGGTTGCAGAAAAAAAAGCAAAAAAGCTTGCTAAGAAAAATGCAGAGCAGACTCCTGCATCTATAAATAATTAATTCCAAATCGTCTTTCTCCCTTCTCATTTAAGAGAAGGAAGAAAGTAGTTAATCAACAAAATTTAAACAGGGGAAGAAATAATGAATATTTAAACTTTGATGGTGCTTTATACATAAACTAAGTTACAAAATTATTTACTTATTGTTAAAGTTAAATGAATTTAAATTAAAATAATGTTACAAAAAAATATCACTCAATTAAAAATAGAATTAAATTTAATTTATCTTGAATTATTTGAGTAAATTACTCTTGGTTCTAAAAATAATTCTCTAGCAAGAGCTTTAAATCTTTTAGTAACTTGTTTTGAGATTATTTCTTGATGTTGTGATGGAATTTTCAAAAATACAGCATTACCTCTTTTATATAATTTAAACTCTTCAAGAAATATCGTAGATATCGAGGTCAATGATTGTGAAAATCTCAAAGCTGCTCCAACTTGTTTGCTTGAAAAAATTTCATTATTATTTAAAAAAGTTAGATACTCCATCTTTGGATTATACTTGATACTACAGTACCGCCAATAACATGACAAAGCTAATTGTATTCTTTCTTTATGAGTCAATCTAAGTAAAGGAGTATTTATTGTTTCTTGAAATACCAATTCAGCTTTTTGAAATGCTCCTAATCCCCAATCCATATGACTTAATACACATGCCAGATATAATAATTTCTTATTAAAATGTTCATTGCCTTCAAAAACTGGCTGAATAAAATCATAATATTTTTTATAGTTCGATCCTAGATCACCTCTTTTTTTTGCAATATTCTCAAGTGCTTTATGAAAAATTTCTGATTCTTTTACATCTTTAAAATAGTCAATTGATAAAGAACCTTCACGCAAACCGCTTATAGAACAAATTATATTTTTTGGATTTGTAACTCTCATAATTTCATCAAGTATAATGCAACTATAAGGTAAATATGGTGTTCTAGATTTTGAAATATACTCAACTGTTTTAAGTTTAGATTTATTAAAAGATGAAATTTTTTCAACAAACTTAGATAAAACATTGTTATCAATACTGTATTGATGAATTATATGTACCGGATGATTATTTTGAAAAAGATGTAATTTAAATAATGCTCGCCAAGTACCTCCAACTAAATATAGATTATTAAATTTCTTTTTTGAAAGCCATTTTTCTTCTCTTAATAATTTTTTGATATATTTTGCTAAATTTCTTTTTTTAACTATAGGATTATTTAATAATCTTAAAACACCAATAGGTAATGAGGTTTTATTAGTTACTATATTGTTTTCAACTCGAGCTAATTCTAAACTACCGCCTCCAAGATCGGCAACTAATCCATCAACATTTTCAAAGCCTATTTTAACTCCCTCAGCTGAGCATTCAGCTTCTTCTTCACCAGATAATATATTAATCTTAGTTTTAAAAAGTTTTTCAACTTCATTAATAAATGGTTTTGTATCAGTTGCTTCTCTTAAAACTGCTGTTGCAATGATTTTAAGATTTGTGATTTTTGAAACATTTAAAATTTCAGAGAATCTTTTTAAAACTTTTAAAGCATATTCGGTACCAGATCTGTGAAGTTTTTTGGATTTATCTAAATTTTTTCCAAGTTCACAAACTGCTTTTTCATTAAAAAAAGGCACACGAGAAGAACTGAAATCTTCATAAATTAGCATTCTTATAGAGTTTGATCCAATGTCAATTATAGCTAATCTTGCCTGTTTTAATTTTAAACTATTTTTACTTTTAATTACTTCCACTTTTAATCAATCTTAAGTGCAGTTGTTTAGGCTGCATTTTTAGTTTAGCTTTACCTCTTCCAGATAAGCTCGGATTATTCATAAAATATTCATGAGCTGAAAAGGAATCGCTCTTACTATATTTAATTTTTTTATAATTGCCATCAGCTTCAAGTTCCCAGCTCTGATTAGTATCAAGATAATTTGCCAACATTATTTGATCTAAGATCTGTTCATGAACAGTCTCATTTTCAATTGGGACTAGAAGTTCTACCCTTCGATTTAAATTTCTCGGCATTAAATCAGCTGACGAAATATATACTTTTGCATTTCTATTAGGCATTTTTTTTGTACCATTACTAAAGCAGTAAATTCTAGAATGCTCTAAAAATCTTCCTATGATACTTTTTACAACTATGTTTTCTGATCTATCTTTAACTCCTGGTCTTAAACAACAAACACCCCTTACAAATAAATGAATTTTTACACCAGCATTCGAAGCTTCATAAAATTTATCAATAATTTCTGGATCTACTAAAGAGTTCATTTTTGCCCAAATAGCTGCAAATTTTCCATTTTTAGAATTTTTAATTTCAGCATCAATATTTTCATTTAAGGTTTGCCTCATATTTACTGGCGAAATAGAAATTTTATTTAAATTTTTTGGTTTTGCGTATCCTGTTACATAATTGAAAAACTTTTCAACATCTGATGCCATTTTCTTATCACAACTAAATAAAGACAAATCAGTGTAAATTTTAGCATTTACTGGGTGATAATTGCCAGTTCCTAAATGAAAATAAGTTTGTATTTTACCCTGTTCTCTTCTTAAAACAAGTGATGATTTTGCATGAGTTTTGTATTTAGCAAAACCATAAACAATTTGAACACCTACTTTTTCTAAACTTCTTGATAGTTGAATATTAGCTTCCTCATCAAATCTAGCTTTAATTTCAATTAAAGCGGTAACTGTTTTTCCGTTTTCTGCAGCTGTTATTAAAGCTTTAACAATAGGTGAGTCTAGAGTTGTTCTATATAGAGTTTGTTTTATAGCTATAACTTTTTTATCATTTGCTGCTTGGTTTAAAAATTCAATTACTGAGTCAAATGTTTCAAAAGGATGATGAACAACTAAATCTTTCTTTTTAATAGTTTCAAAAAAATTATCATTATATTCTTTTAATCTTTCAACTTCTCTAGGTGTAAAATGTTTAAATCTTAATTTTGGATTTTTTACTTTACATATTTGATCTATATCTTGAATTCCAACAAGGCCAGCAACATCATAAATATAGTCAGGATTTATATTTAATTTATTAGTTATAAATCTTATCAATTCGTTATCACTATTTTCAAGAACCTCTAAACGAACAATATCACCCGTTCTACGTCTTTTTAAAGCCAATTCAAAAGATCTAACCAAATCTTCTGCTTCCTCTTGAATCTCTACATCGCTGTCTCTTATTACTCTAAAAATCATTTTCTTTTCTAAATCATGATCTGGAAAAATTTCGTTAGCAAAAAAACTTATTACATCATCTAGAATCACAAATTTCTTATGATTTTTTGAAGACTCAATTTCAATAAATCTAGATAATGCTTTTGGTATTACTATTATTGAGTTTAAAATCCTTTTTTTATTTTTTTTTCTTAACTTCATTACAATTGCTCTTCCTTGATTGATTATAAATGGAAATGGATGTGCAGGATCAATTGCTGATGGTGTTAATAAAGGGTAAATCTCTTCTTTAAATATTTCTAAAAGTTTTTTTTTATCCTTAGTATTTAAATTAACTGGTTTAACTAAATTGATATTATTTTTTTTTAATTCCATAATCAGTTGAATAAAAATTTTGTTCTGTTTTTTTAATAGATTCTTAGTTTCAAGCACTACCTCATCCATTTGCTCTTCAGGTGTCAAACCATCAGAGCTTAGTGAGTCAACTTCTTGTTTTATTTGACTATATAACCCAGCTACACGGACCATAAAAAATTCATCTAGATTAGACCCAGCAATTGATAAAAACTTTACTCTTTCATAAAGAGGATTTTCGATATTTTGCGCCTCTAAAAGTACTCTATCGTTGAATTTTAACCAAGAAAGCTCTCTATTTATATATTTAGATTTCAACTCTTCTTTATGTTGTTTTTTTAAAGCAGTCATATATTTAGATTTTATGTATCAATTATACGTCATGAGACACGCAAAATCTAGTTGGGATGATTTAAGTATTAATGATTTTGATAGACCACTTACTAAAAGAGGCAAGAAAAATGCAAAAATGATTTGTGAATTTTTTGTTAAAAAAAAATTTGAATTTGATTATGCATTAATTTCATCATCAAAAAGAACAAAAAAAACTTTTCAAATTTTATCCAAGAAAATTAATAAGCCAAAAAAAGTTAATTTTTCAAAAGATTTATATTTAGTTGATGAGAATGCAATTGTAAAAAAAATTAAAGAAATATCCAGTGAATATAAATCAATTTTGATTATAAACCATGAACCATCAGTGAAAAATTTAGTACGAAATCTTACAAAAAATCATAATACGAATAATTTTAAATTAATGAATTATAAATTCCCAACAGCAGCATTTGCAAAAATTGAGTTTGATATTAAATCCTGGAATGAAGTTGAGAAAAAGGGAGTATTAAAAAAATTTATAAGACCCAAAGATCTTCAAGATTCTAAAGAATAACCAGCTGATCTTACTGTTCTAATTAAAGGTTTTGTATTTTGTATGTTAATTGCTTGTCTTAATCTTCTAATATGAACATCAACTGTTCTAGACTCAACATATATATTTTCTCCCCAAACATTGTTTAAGAGTTGTTCTCTTGAATAAACTCTTTTTGGATTTTTGATAAAAAAATCTAAGAGTTTAAATTCAGTTGGACCCAAAGTAATTTCTTTATCTTTTCTATAAACTCTTTTTGTAATCCGATCTATTTTTAAATCAGTAAATTCTACAATGTCTGATGATGATTGAGGTTTAGATCTTCTCAATAAAGATTTAATTCTAGCATTCAATTCTTTTTGACTAAAAGGTTTAGTTACATAATCATCTGCACCTGTATCAAATGCTTTTAATTTGTCTTCTTCCTCCCCTTTTGCAGTTAACATAATGACAGGAATATCATTAAACTTATTATCTTTTTTTAAGTTTTTACAAATTTCAACACCAGATAATTCTGGTAACATCCAGTCCATTAATATTAAATCTGGCTGTTTTAATTTTATTTGTTTAAGAGCATCTTCTCCATTTTCTGAATGACTGACTTTATAACCTTCTTTTTCAAGATTGTACTTTAACAAACTAACAATTGATGCTTCATCTTCAGCTATGAAAACATGAGCTGACATAAATCATTTTTCTCCGATTACAATTGGCTCTGTTCCCTTGGGTCTATCACCTTCTAAATATTCGCCTTTAACTAAATAATAAACTTGTTCTGCAACATTTGTAGTATGATCACCAATACGCTCTATGTTTTTAGTTACAAACAATAAATGGGTTCCATCTTCTAAATTTTTTTCATTTTCTTTAAGATATTTTATAACTTCTTGCATACAAAGATTTGTTAGATCATCTATTTGCTCATCACCTTCCCAAACATTTACTGCCATTGGCGCAGATCTTTCTAGATAAGCATCTAATGTTGATTTTAATTGTTTTTGAACATTGGTAGATACTCTATTCAATGAGTCTACCAAGTTCTTTGGAAGATTTTCGTTAAGCAAAAGTGTTCTCTTGGATATATTTTTTGCTAAATCACCTATTCTTTCTAAATCTGAAGACATTTTCAAAGCCGTTACTGTCTCTCTTAAATCAATTGCCATAGGTTGTCTTAAAGCAATTAAATTCACAACTTGCTGTTCAATTAAAGTCTCATATTTATCTATTTTTTCATCTTCTTGAATAACAGCTTCTGCAATATTATTATCTCTTGTTGTAATGGCTTGAATTGCTTTACCTAAAGAATCTTCACATGCACTTCCCATTTTAATTATATTAGCATTAAGATTTTTTAGTTCTTCTTCGTAAGATTTGACTGTATGTGGTGCTTCAGACATTATCCAAACCTCCCTGTTATATAATCTTGCGTTTTTTTATTATCAGGATTCTTAAATATTTTATCAGTAGATCCATGTTCAATCAATTGACCTAAATGAAAAAAACCTGTATTTTGAGAAACACGTGCTGCTTGAGCCATAGAATGAGTTACAATTATTATTGTGTGCTCTTTTTTTAACTCATCAATCAATTCTTCAATTTGTGCTGTTGCTATTGGATCTAATGCTGAACAAGGTTCATCCATTAATATAACTTCAGGTCTTACAGAAATCGCTCTAGCAATACAAAGTCTTTGCTGTTGTCCTCCAGATAATCCAGTTCCAGGTTCATGCAACCTATCTTTTACCTCTTCCCATAGTGCAGCCTTTTTCAAACTAGTTTCAACAATTTCATCCATTTCTTGTTTTGATTGAGCCATACCATGAATTGTTGGACCGTAAGACACATTTTCATATAAAGTTTTTGGGAAAGGATTGGGTTTTTGAAAAACCATACCAATTTTTTCTCTTAGTCTTACGACATCACAACTTTTATCATTGATATTAAAATCATTAATTAAAATTTCTCCTTTAACACTACAGATATCAATTACATCATTCATTCTATTAAGACATCTTAGGAAAGTTGATTTACCACAACCAGATGGACCAATTAATGCCGTTACTTGATTTTCCTCAATATCTAAACTTATATTAAAGAGCGCTTGTTTTTTTCCATAAAAAACATCAACATCTTTTGCTTTAATCTTTATCATTTTAACTCCATTTTTTCTCAAACTTATGTCTTATTATTTGGGCAAATAAATTCATTATTATTAAAAAGCCAAGTAAAACCATTATACATGCCGAAACTTTTTCTACAAATCCCCTTTCAGCACTTTCAGCCCAAATATAAATTTGAACTGGTAAGCTTGCAGCAGGATCCATGGGTGATCCAGGTATCGTGTTAACAAAAGCAACCATTCCAATTAAAATTAAGGGTGCAGTTTCTCCTAAAGCTTGAGCTAAACCAATTATTGTTCCTGATAACGTGCCAGGCATAGAAAGAGGAACTGTATGATGCATTGTGGTTTGCATTCGACTTGCTCCCATAGCAAGTGCTGCCTCTCTTATACTTGGTGGAACTGCTTTTAAAGATGCTCTAGCAGCTATAATTATTGTTGGTAAAGTCATTAAGGACAAAGTGATACCTCCAACTAATGGGGTAGACCTTGGTAAATGAAATATAGCCAATAAAACTCCTAACCCTAATAGACCAAAAACTATAGATGGAACCGCTGCTAAGTTGTTTATATTAACTTCAATAAAATCAGTAAATCTATTTTTAGGGGCAAATTCTTCAAGATAGATTGCAGCTAGAACCGCAACAGGAAAAGCTATCATTAAACAAACAAGTATAGAAAAAATTGAGCCCATAAATGAACTTGCTATTCCAGCTAGCTCAGCTTCTCTTGAGTCAGCATTTGTAAAAAAACTTATATTAAATTTACTTTCAACCTTACCATTTGCAACAAGTTGATCAAAAATTTTTAATTGATAATCGCTTACTCTTCTTTGGTCTTCAGGTAAATCTCTTGGATAATTTCCTTTAAAGACTTGGTCTAAATCATCTGAAGCAGTTAGATAAACTTCCTTTGTTTTTCCTATTAAATTAGGGTCATTTAAAAGTTCATTTTTAATTTCTTTTTCAAAAAAATAAGACACCATTCTCTTCAATTCATTTTCTTGATCTTCATTGGCGTTTGGATCTAAATCAGCCATTGATTTTAATGCTATATCGTAATAATCAGCGTCCTGTAAATCTTCTTTAGAAGGATTTTGGTCTAACATCATTAATTCAGCATCGAAAGTTACTGGAACAATAAGCCATGTTTTTTGAAAAGCTGAATAGCCAGTTGAAAAAATTTTAAAAATAAAGATTGTTAAAAATAAAAGTGCCATAAAAATTGCACTCAGACCGTATAAGCGAAATCGCTGTTCAGCTTTATATCTTTTATTTAATAATTGTTCTTTATTTTTATTCATATTTTTCTCTATATTTTTTAACTACTCTCAAGGCCACAATATTTAAACAAAGTGTTACTAAAAATAATGACATACCTAAAGCAAAAGCAGCTTGCGTTTTTGGGTCGCCAAAAGCTTGATCACCAATTAGAATAACTACAATTTGAGCTGTAATCGTTGAAGTAGACTCTAAAGGATTTAAAGTTAAATTAGCAGCTAAACCAGAGGCCATAACAACTATCATTGTTTCTCCAATAGCTCTTGAAACACCAAGTAAAATAGATCCAACTATCCCCGGCAATGCCGCGGGAAAAATAACTCTCTTAATTGTTTCTGATTTAGTTGCTCCCATAGCGTAACTTCCATCTCTTAAACTTTGAGGCACACTTGTAATTACATCGTCACTTAAACTTGAAATAAATGGTATAATCATAATACCCATTACCCCTCCTGCTGCTAAAGCACTTTCAGCTGAAACTTCAAGACCCATTGAAGTTCCTAATTCTTTCAAAAATGGTCCAACAGTTAGGGCAGCAAAAAAACCATAAACAACTGTTGGTATACCAGCTAAAATTTCAATTAATGGTTTTGCATATTGTCTAACTTTAGTTGATGCATATTCAGCTAAATAAATTCCACTCATTAATCCAATTGGGATAGCAACGCACATAGCAATAAATGCAATAAAAAAAGTACCTGCAAAAATAGGGACTGCTCCAAAAGTATCTGAATACATTGTCGGATCTAAAGCCTCAGAAGAATCTCTAACAAAAGCTTTTGCTGGATACCAGTGAGTTCCAAAGACAAAATCAAATAATGGAATTACTTTAAAAAAATCTATAGTTTGAAATATAAGTGAGAAAACTATTCCAACAGTAGTTAATATTGCAGCTAAAGAAGCTGTAAATAAAACTGCGTTCAAAAATTTTTCAACTGGTTCTCTTGTTCTAGAATTAGATGAAATTCTTTTATACGCATAAGCAACAGAGGCAATAATTGCAGATAATACTATAACAACTTTTGAACTTTGAGCTATTGATCGAAGACTTAAATATTTTTCAGCTGAAGCTTCAATTAAAGGTGTAATTTCTCCAGTGAATTGCCCTCGAGACAATGCTTTTGATTTTTCGTATAATAAATTTAATTCATCATCAAGATAACCTTGATTTGAATAATCACTTAAGATTAATAGTTTTACAATTGTGGGCTCAAAAATTGCCCATAATGAAAAAATTATAAAGGCTGGTATTGCACACCAGATTGCAAGATAATAACCATAAAATTGTGGTAATGCGGTTAATCTTTTTTTTGTAGATTGAATTGTATATGCTTTTTTGCGTCCAAAATAATAGCTTGTGAAACCTAAAAGAACAATAAATGTAAATAATATTAAGTTCACAGAATCTCCTTAAGTGAGGACTTTACTCTTTTTTTAAAAAAAAGGGGTCTAAAAAGACCCCCTTTTTAATCATTTGTTAACTGAGGAATAATTAATTACCCATAGCAACTAGCTTCGTAGCATTAGTTCTAGTTGTTTTATACAACTTAGAGTCTAATGGCACTAAACCAATGTCTGCTAAGTAACCCCCTTTTCCAATAGCTTTCTTAGTTGTGAATTCTTTCACAAACTCATGTAAGCCTGGAATTACTCCAACGTGTGCTTTTTTCACGTAGAAGAATAAAGGTCTAGCAACAGCATAACTGTAGTCTTGAATAGACTTTAATGACGGTTGTCCACCATCAATACTTGCTGCTTGCAATTTATCTTTTGCAGCTAAAAAATAACTGAAACCAAAGAAACCAAACATTTCTTTATCTTGAGTTAACTTTTGGATGATTAAACTATCGTTTTCTCCAACTTCAATAGCAGCACCATCTTCTCTGTAAAGTTTTTGAGGTTTTTTGTATTTTTTATTTCCAGCTTCAAAACCAGCTTTATAAAGAGCTTTAGCTTCTTTAGTCATACCTTTTTTCATTACTAAAGAATTCCAAGCATCTCTAGTTCCTGATGTTCCTGGTGGGATCATCACTGAAATTTTTTGTTTTGGTAAGCTAGGGTCAATTTGGTCCCAAGTTTTATAAATATTTGGAACTAATTTACCATCAACAACTGTATGAGCAGCAAGTGCTAAATATAATTGTTCTTTAGTAAAGTTTACTGGTTTTGCATCTTTGCTGTAAGCTAATGTAATACCATCGTTACCAATTACGATCTCAACGATATCATTAACACCATTTTTCTTACATAGAGCTTTTTCTTTATCTTTCATAGCTCTTGATGCATTTGTAATATCTGGATGTTGTTCACCTACACCAGCACAGAATAGTTTAGCTCCACCACCAGTACCAGTAGACTCGATTACAGGAGTTTTAAATCCTGAACCACCAAATCTTTCAGCAACAACTGTTGCATAAGGGAATACTGTAGAAGAACCAACTATCTTAATTTGATCTCTTGCTTGAGCAACAGTTGCAATTGAAAGTGCAACTAAAGAAGCAATTACTATAGTTAGTTTTTTCATTATCTTTAATCCTTTCGTTATTTATTAATTAAAAGATGATTGACTCGTATAAATTTATTGAATCTTTAATATTACAGAATTGTTACACTTTTGTTAAAAAGGTAACTTTTTAGTTGTATTTTTTTGATATAATTATTTGATCAATATCAGTTTCTAAGCCACCAATACATGAAACAGGGTTTACCTGTTCATTAAGAGCTAGTTCTTTTGTTGGACGTAAAGTTATTTCTAGTTTTACTAAGTTTACTAATTCCTCTCTAATTTCTTCATCATATCTCCAGCTTGGCCATGAACTTGGGGTTGAAAATATAGAGGTTAAATAGCTTGTAGCCATAGTATATCTATAATTACTCAAATTTTCATTCCTCAATAAAAAATCTCTTACAGAATTAAAAATATTTCTACATCTAAAAGAATCTGAAAAATAATTTTCCTTCTTGAGATTTCTATTCATAGGAACAGAAACAATTAAATCAATTGAATTTTTAGAATACGAGGTAACTACGTCTGTATAAAATTCAGCTTCAGTAACTTCTAAATGATCTTTAATAGAAGGATATGAAGTTTTCAAATCTGCCTCTAATCTAAAAATTCCAATATCAAAAACTGTAAGTTGCTGATTTCTTAATAATGTTGTGATATCTTTAGAAAAAACACTTGTTGTTATAGAGCTTAATAAAAAAGCAAAAATCAAAATATTTTTGAATATTTTAACCATATAAAAAAATTAATTAAAAGATTAACATTAATCAAGTAAAGAATTGTTAAAAAAACCTTCTAAAACTATTATAATATAATATTTTTTAAATTTAAGTTTTCGCTGGTAAATAAATTTGAATTTCAGTTCCTTGGTTTTCCTCACTTAGAATCTCATAGTGTCCACGATGTTGAGTAACTATATGTTTAACAATAGCTAATCCTAAACCGGTTCCACCAACCTTGTTACTTTGTTCATGATCTACCCTAAAAAATCTTTCTGTAATTCTAGAAATATATCTTTGAGGAATGCCAACACCTTCGTCTTTAATACTGATCATAAAATTTTTTTCTAACAATTTACCATCGCTAATTTTGCTTGATATAAAAATAGACTTATTTTCCTTTGAATACTTAATTGCATTATCTAAAAGATTAGAAAAAACAGTTTGTAATTTTTTTTCATCTCCAATAACAACTGTTGGATTGGCGAGAGATAAATTAATATTTAATTTCTTTCTTTTTAAAACAATCTCAAAATTACTGATGATTGTTTTGAAAAGATCATTTATATCAACTAAAGAGTTTGGCCTTATGTGTTCTTCTAATTCAATTCTTGTGAGTATTAAAAGATCATTAATTAAATTTTCCATTCTATTTGATTGATCAGTCATTATTTTCATAAATTTTTTTTTAGCCTTTTCATCATCAGACGCTGGGCCCTCAATTGTTTCTAGCGATCCTTTGATTGCCATTAAAGGTGTTCTTAATTCATGGCTTACATTTGCTACAAAATCAGTTTTAAATTTTTGTGCTTTTGTAATTTCAGTAAAATCTTTTAAAAATAACACAACAGAGTCTGGTTCAGTAAACAAATGAGTTGGGCCAGGAATAATATAAATTTTATAGAATTGATATGATGGGAGGTCTATTTCAACATCGATATTTTTTGTTTTATTTTCTACGATAGCTTTTTCAATATTTTCTATTAATTCTGGTTTTCGAATTATAGAAGATATGTTTTTATCAATTAAATTACTTCCAAATCTTTTTAATGCACTTGGATTGGCATATTTAATTATGTTAAATTTATTTAATGCAAAAAATTGATCTTCAAGCTCATCAATAATTACTCTTTTTGTTTTTTCTTCTCTTTTATTAACTATTGTAGCGGTATTTATTGATTTATTTTTTTTTTGATTAAGTAAATAGAGAAGATAAACTATCACAACTATAAGTAGAATGACGAAATATTCCATAAATTTAGATGGCTTAATTTTGCATCATTACACTTTTTAATGCAAATAAATTAAGGAAAAATTAACTAATGATTTGGTGAAATATTGTTAAAAAATATTTTTGCTGTTTCTTCCCAAGTGAATTTTTTTGCAAATTCAAGACAATCATTTCTGTCAACTTTTAAAGCTTTTTGGGCTGATACTCTAAGATCATCATCTAAACAATTTATTTTGGATCCTTCAAATATATCTTTAGGACCTGGAACAGGATACGCAGCAACAGGTGTTCCACAATTTAAAGCTTCTGTAACTACAATTCCAAATGTATCTGTTTTACTAGGGAAAACAAAAACATCAGAGGATGCAAAATGTGATGCTAATTCACCATTTGTTTTTTCTCCTAAAAAAATATCTTTAGGGAATTCTTTTTTCAATTTTTTTAAATCAGGTCCTTTTCCTATAATTATTTTTGTACCTTCTAAATCACATTCTAAAAAAGCTCTTATGTTTTTTTCAACTGCAACTCTTCCAACATAAATCCAAATAGGTCTTTTATGAGGTAAATCAATTTTTTTAGGGTTCTTAAAAGCTCCATGATTTCCTCCTCTAGTCCAAGTAATCATTTTATTGTCATCTATACCTATATCGATTAATTCTTTTCTCATAGACTCTGTAGTTACTAAAATTCTCTCAGCCTTATTATGAAAATTTGCTAAGAATTTTTCAGCCCATTTTGCTGGTATAATAGGAAAGTAAAGTTTTAGATATTTATCAAATCTTGTATGGAAACTCGTAGTAAACTTTAGATTATTTTTTAAACAATATCTTCTTGCCATAGTGCCTATCGGGCCTTCGGTAGCGATATGAATTGCATCTGGATTGATTTTCTTTATTAAATTACCAACTCTTGGCCATACATTTATAGACAACTTAATTTCATTATATTTCGGCATCGGAAAAGTAAAAAATAAGTCAGGTGTAATATATTCTATTCTATGACCTTGTTCTTTTAATACATTGCCTGTTTCATGTAAGGTTCTTACGACACCATTTACTTGTGGAAAATATGCATCTGTAGCAATTAAAATTTTCATTAATTATGAAGCTTTTTTTAATTCTTCAGTTTTAATTGGTTCAATTATTTCTTTATCGTCTAAATATTGTTCTCTTATTTTGTCCCA
This sequence comes from uncultured Pelagibacteraceae bacterium, assembly GCA_902571015.1. Lineage (GTDB taxonomy): Bacteria > Pseudomonadota > Alphaproteobacteria > Pelagibacterales > Pelagibacteraceae > Pelagibacter. The sequence goes on from CACGAC010000002.1 coordinate 142,415, forward strand.
ATATAATATTTCAAAACTACCATCATAATTTTCGGCTAATGCGGTACAAGATTCAACCCAGTCTCCACAATTTAAATAATTGACCCCATTAAAGTCTCTATCCTCAGCATGATGGATGTGGCCACAAATAATTCCATCAAATTTTTTTCTTTTTGCATAATCTGAAAGTGTTTTTTCATATTCACCAATATATTTAACTGCATTTTTGACTTTATACTTTAAAAATTTTGCAAGAGACCAATATTCTTTTCCTCTCAATCTTCTAAAAAAATTAATTATTACATTTAATTTTAATAGTAAATTATAGGCTATTGATCCAAGTTTAGATAACCATTTAGCATGTTTCATAACACCATCCCAAGCATCACCATGAACTACAACATATTTTTTTCCTGCATTTGTTTCATGAATAACTCTATTAACCATATGGATGTCACCAAAATGCATTGGAATAAATTTTCTTAACATTTCGTCATGATTACCCATTATGTAGAAAACTTTGGTACCATGTCTAGCTTTTCTTAAAATTTTTTGGATTACATCATTATGTTCTTGAGGCCAAAAAAAACTTTTTTGCATTTCCCAGATATCTATAATGTCCCCTACAAGATAAAGATTTTCGGATCTTGAGTTTTTAAAAAACTCTAAAAGTTTTTTCGCCTGACAACCCTTGGTACCTAAATGAACATCAGAAATAAATATACTTTTATATTTAAGTAAATTAGGCATTTAAAGACCTATATTTTAATACAACTGTAACACGAATCATGTACTTCTTATTTCATTTGAATGTTACAAATTTGTTAAAAATTTTTTAAGGATTAATTATGTTATGTTGTTTGATTTATAATTTGAATTCTTCCTCTGGAAGAAAATCTATATTCATAAATAGGATTTTATCTAAGTTAAAAGAGAATATTTCTGTAGACTACTTTGAAACAAAAACAATAAATCAAGCTAGGAAAATTTTCAAAAATTTTAATCAAAAAAATTATGATCGACTAATAGTAGCTGGTGGTGATGGTTCAGTTTCTTTTGCAATTAATGAATTAATTAAAAATAATTTTGATTTTAAAGACGATTTTGCCATAGGTTATATTCCTGCTGGCACTGCAAATTTGCTTCAAGCTGAATTATCAATGAATAAAAAAGTTGATGATATAGTAAATGTGTTGGTTTCTAATAATTATAAATCCTCTAATCTTGTAAAAATTAACGATAATTATTTCTTTTTAATGGCTGGTATAGGATGGGATGCAAAAATTGTTCATTCAATTAATTCAAAAATTAAAAAGATTCTAGGTAAAATTATATTTGGTATCAAAGGTTTTCAATATTTCTTGTTTATGAATAATAAAAAGTTAAATGTCACTTTTGATGGTCAATTTTATCAAGCAGACTGGATATTATCTTCAAATACCAAATATTACGCTGGACATCATAAAATAAATAAAACAAATATTTTTGAAGAGAAATTAGTCACCTATATATTTAAAGATTTGACTAGGATTAGTTTATTATATTCAATTTTTTTAATAATTCTTAATGGTGATTTAAGTAAAAATAAAAATGTTATTACTACTTATGCACAAAACATTACAATTGATGGAAATGATTTGATACCTGTTCAAATTGATGGAGATAATTTTGGTTCATATAAAAAAATTCATTTAAATCTATCAAATAAAAAAGTGAATTTTCTTGTAAAATAATTATTTTATTCTTCCATAAATATCTTGGTATCTAACTATATCAGTTTCTTTTAAAATTGAGCCTACTTGTGCTTCAATAATTTTGACTGGTTTTTTATAGGGATTTTCTATTCTATGAATTGCACCTAATGGAATAAAGATTGTTTCATCAGGTTTCATAGTAAAATATTTCTTATTTAATGTAATTTTAGGCTTACCATGAGTAACTACCCAGTGCTCAGCTCTATGATGATGTTTTTGAAGACTTAATATACCTTTTGGTTTTACATATAATTCTTTAATTAAAAATTCCTTACCGTTAAATAGATTTACATAACTGCCCCAAGGTCTATGAAATACATTCTTCTTTTTATAATAATGTCTTTTATTTCGTCCATACATCTTACAGATTTCTTTCCAAGATCCTAAATCAGACCAAGGAATATCTAATTTGATAGCGTTTATATCTCTAGTTTTTTCCAATATTGCATAGTCAAAAGATTTAGCTGTTGCTTTGGTGAATGCTTGTTTGTTTAAATAATACACATTACCTTTATATTTTGCTTTTGTCACAGCTTTGTTACAATTTCGGTAAATATTTGGTTGGTGTTTCTTGAAATTATTAATTATTGAGTCTTTTCTCAAATAAAACATTCCAGAATTCCAATAACCTTTTTTACTAATTATTTGTTTAGCTTTTGCCGCTTTTGGTTTTTCTATGAATCTAGTTACTTTAGTATTTTTTGTTAAAAAATAGCCAAATTCACTTGAAGGCATTGTAGGTTTAATCCCAAAAATAAAAATATTATTATCGGTGAGTTTCGTTTGGTTTTTTTTTATAGCTTTATTAAATAATGTAACCTTATCTATCAAATGATCAGCGGCCAAGAACATTAAAGGTTGTTCGTTAGGTATATCCTTTATTAATGCCGTACTTAATATAGCTGGCGCGGTATTTCTTTTAGCTGGCTCTAAAACTATCTTGAATTTTCTTATTTTGTATTTCTTTAGGTGTTGTTTTACTTGTTTTAAATATTTTGCATTAGTACTAATAATTGGAGCATCATATATAGATGCTTTAACTCTCTCTAAAGTTTTACCTAACAAAGTCCAATTACCAAAATCTATAAATTGTTTTGCTTGATGTTTTTTAGCGTTAGGCCAAAGTCTTGTTCCAGCTCCACCACATAAAATGACTGGGCGAATTTTCATCAAATTTTTGAGTAATCCTTAACTTCGTTTTTCTTACCTGGATGTGTTGGTGCTCCTAAATATGCAGGTCCTACAGTTTGTGCGTATTTCCAAAGAGTTCCTGATCCAAAATCAGATTTTCTAGCCTTCCATTTTCTTCTTCTTGAAGCTAATTGTGCTCTAGTTAATCGAACATTAATTGTTCCCTTCTTAGCGTCAATATCAATAATATCTCCATTCCGTAATAGAGCGATCGGTCCACCTAATGCAGCCTCTGGTCCTACATGGCCTACACAAAATCCCCGAGTTGCTCCAGAGAATCTTCCATCAGTTATTAAAGCAACTTTTTCTCCTTTACCCTGACCATAAATTGCACCTGTTGTTGAAAGCATTTCTCTCATACCTGGTCCACCAACTGGTCCTTCATATCTGATAATAATTACATCACCATCTTTGTATTTTCTGCTTTGAACAGCTTTCATTGCACTTTCTTCATTATCAAAACATCTTGCTCTTCCAGTAAATTGTAATTTTTTAAGTCCAGCAATTTTAACAATTCCTCCTTCAGGAGCTAAGTTACCCTTTAAACCAACTACACCACCCGTTGGTGATAAAGGATTTTTAAAAGATCTCATTACTTTTTGTTTCGGATTAAATTTAATTCCCTTTAAATTTTCTTTCATTGTCTTACCTGTAACGGTCATACAATCTCCATGAATATAACCACCTTCATAAAGAGTTTTTAAAAGCATTGGCACTCCACCTGCTAACCACATATCTTTAGCAACATATTTTCCACCTGGTTTTAAGTCAGCAAGATAAGGAGTTCTTTTAAATATCTTTGCAACATCCATTAAATCAAATTTAATACCAGCTTCATTTGCTATTGCTGGTAGATGTAAACCTGCATTAGTTGATCCACCTGTTGCAGCAACAATAGTTGCAGCATTTTCTAAAGCCTTTCTTGTAACTATATCTCTTGGTTTAATTTTTTTAGCTAATAATTCCATAACCATTCGACCGCTTGCTTTTGCATACTTATCTCTTTCTTCGTACGGAGCTGGTGTTCCAGCTGAATAAGGTAGTGCTAAACCAATAGCTTCTGATACACATGCCATAGTGTTAGCAGTAAATTGCCCTCCACAAGCTCCTGCTGTTGGACATGCAACTAATTCTAATTTTCTTAGTTCTTCAGCAGACATTTGTCCTGATGAATGTTTTCCAACTGCCTCAAAAACATCTACAACAGTCACGTCTTTACCTTTGTATTTTCCTGGTAGTATTGAACCACCATATATAAATACACTTGGAACGTTTAATCTAACCATCGACATCATCAAACCAGGTAAAGACTTATCACAACCTGCAATACCTACTAATGCATCATAACAATGACCTCTAACAGTTAATTCAGCACTGTCAGCAATAACTTCTCTTGATATTAATGAGGATTTCATTCCCTCATGTCCCATAGCAATACCGTCTGTAACTGTAATTGTACAAAACTCTCTTGGTGTTCCACCTGATGCTCTTACACCCTTCTTAACAGACTGGGCTTGTCTCATTAAGGCTATATTACAAGGTGCCGCCTCGTTCCATGTTGATACAACTCCTACAAAAGGTTTGGCAACATCTTTTTCTGTTTCTCCCATTGCATAATAAAAAGATCTATGAGGAGCTCTGTCGGGTCCTAAAGATGTATGTCGACTTGGTAATTTTTTCTTATTAAATTTCCGCATTATAAACTTTCAATTGTTAAAGATATTTTTTTGATATCATTTTTTAAGTTACTATAGTTAGTTTTTTCTTGTTCAACAATATTTTTTGGTGCCCTATCGATAAATCCTTTGTTTGATAATCGTTGTGAAATCTTATCTAATTCATCTTGGTATTTTGTTTGTCTTTTTTGCAAATTTTCTTTGATTAAACTTAAATCAACATTTTCATCAAAATAAATCTTGAATATATCACCTGAAATTACAAGAGTTGCAGAAGGTCTATCTTGATCTTTTTCAAAAAAATTATTGATACGACCAAGTTTTTTTAAGATTATTTCATTATTATCCATCAAAGATCGATTTTTTTTAGCTATCTTATTCATAGAGAGATCTACAAAAGAACCTGGGCTGACATTTAGCTCATTTTTAAACGATCTAAGTTCTGAGATAATATTGATGATTTTCTCTACATCCTTTTGGGATTTGTCTTTTTTGACTTTTCCTGATGGCCAGTTTTTGTACATTAGGAAATTCTTATTCGATTTATCAAACTTATTTTTTAACCATATTTCCTCAGTAACAAATGGGATAAATGGATGAAGCATAACAAGTATTTGTTTAAAAACATAAGCTGATACTTCCTTTACCTCTTTTTTTGACTTCTCATCTTCTGAATAAAGGATTGTTTTAGATAGTTCGATATACCAATCACAATATGAATGCCAAGCAAATTGATAAGCGTTTTTGGCTGCCTCATCAAATCGATAGTCTTTAATATTCTTTTGAATCTTATCTTTTATTTCTATTAATTCAGAGTAAATCCATTTATTGATATTTAAAGTAGTTTTGGGAACTTTATCAGTCTTGTTAAAATCACAATTATTTGTGATTAAAAAATTGTTTGCATTCCACAATTTATTTAAAAAGTTCCTATACCCTTTAACTCTATCTTCAGAAAGTTTTACATCGGTTCCAGGTGAAGCCATTGAAAGCAAAGTAAATCTTAGAGCATCTGCACTATATTTTTCAATTAAGTCTAATGGATCAATTACATTGCCTTTAGATTTAGACATTTTTTGCCCTTTTTCATCTCTTACTAAAGCGTGAACATATATATCTTTGAAAGGTTCTTTATTAAGAAATTCCATTCCAAACATAATCATTCTTGCAACCCAGAAAAAAATTATATCAAAACCAGTTACTAAAACTGTGGTTGGATAAAATTTTTTTACGAAATCTTTTTTATCTGGCCATCCTAAAGTTGCAAACGGCCATAAACCAGAAGAAAACCAAGTATCTAATACATCAGGATCTCTTATTAATTTTACATCTTTTTTATAATGCTTTTTGGCTTGCTTACTTGCTTCTTGTTCATTTAAAGCAACAAATATTTTATTGTCAGGTCCATACCATGCTGGGATTTGATGACCCCACCACAACTGTCTAGAAACACACCAAGGCTCAATATTATTCATCCATTGAAAATAAGTTTTAGACCAATTATTTGGAAAAAAATTTGTTTTTTTTGTTTTCACAATTTTTTTTGCTTTAACTGCTAATTTTTTAGCGTCAACAAACCATTGCTCAGTTAAAAAAGGTTCAATAACAGAATTAGATCTATCTCCATAAGGAACTTTATTTTTTATATTTTCCTCTTTAACAAAATAATCTTTTTCTTTAAGTTCATTTAATATTTTTTTACGAGCATCAAATCTATCCAAACCTACATAATCTTTCGGTGCATTTTCATTTATTTTACCCTCATCAGTAAAAACATTTATTATTTCGAGTTTATTTCTCTGCCCTACATCATAATCATTAAAATCGTGTGCTGGAGTAATTTTTAGTGCTCCAGTTCCTTGTTCTGGATCTGCATAATTGTCTTTAATTATTTTAATTTTTCTACCCACAATAGGTATAGTGACTGTTTTTCCAACAAAACTTTTATATCTTTTATCTTTTGGATTAACTGCAATCGCTGTATCTCCAAGCATAGTCTCAGGTCTTGTGGTAGCTATTGTGATAAATTCTGATGATTTATCTATTGGATACCTAATATAGTAAATCTTAGAGTTCATTTCTCTTTGATCTACCTCTAAATCTGAAATTGCAGTTTTTAATACTGTATCCCAATTGACTAATTTTTCTGCTTTGTAGATTAGTTTCTTTTTATGTAATTCAACGAATACCTTAATTACAGATTTAGATAAATTTTCATCCATAGTGAAAGCATTTCTGGACCAATCACATGAACAACCTAGTTTTTTTAATTGATTGATAATTATATCACCATACTGATTTTTCCAATCCCAAACCTTTTCGATGAATTTTTCTCGTCCAAGAGTATTTTTATTTTGATTTTCTTTTTCAAGTTTTCTTTCAACAAGTGCTTGGGTAGCAATACCAGCATGATCTGTGCCTGGTTGCCATAAAGTTTCATAATTATTCATTCTGTAATATCGAACAAGCATGTCTTGTATTGAGTTATTTAAAGCATGGCCCATATGTAAACTTCCCGTTACATTAGGTGGTGGAATTACAACTGAAAATTTTTTAGAGTTTTTTTGAGGTTTAAATAGTTTATTTTTTTCCCAATACGAATAAATCTTATCTTCTACATTGGAATGTATATATTTATCACTCATCTTGGATATAGTTAGTTTATAATTTATTAATCTAAATTAACAATAATCAAATTAAAACGTTATTTGATAGACTAATCTTAAAAATTTTATATAAAACTGATGTAGCTATCATCTAAAACATAAGGCAACGTGGCGGAATGGTTACGCAGAGGATTGCAAATCCTTGTATCCCGGTTCGATTCCGGGCGTTGCCTCCAAAAAAAATCTTGTTTTAGTTAAAAAAAAAAGTAAGTTTGCTTTTTATATTCCTCGGTAGCTCAGTTGGTAGAGCAGTTGACTGTTAATCAATTGGTCGCAGGTTCGAGTCCTGCCCGAGGAGCCAAATTTTATCCAACTTTTGAAATATTGTTTGAAACCTGTAACGATTTATTAAATTTCAATTTTTGATCAGCATTAAGTTCAGAATATAATTTAACTAAGAAATTATAATTCACATTCATATGTCCCTCTTGAGATTTTTCTAAATTAACTAAGTATTCTGAAAAATCTTCAAAGAAATAGTTTATTGGAACTTTAAGATAATTTGATAACTGTAATAATCTTATCGAACTAACTCCGTTAGTACCTTTTTCGTATTTTTGTATTTGTTGAAATGTGACGTTTATAGCTTTTGCTACTTTAGTTTGTGTTAAACCTAAAGCTAACCTTCTAAGCTTAAGCTTATTGCCTAAATGCTTATTAAAATTATCTTCCATTAAGACCCCTCTTAATTTTTATTAAAAACAGATTGAACAAGTTTTTAATCTCTACTGCAACAATATTATTTTTTTATTTCCTCGGAAAAAACCTAAATGCCCAAAATATGTCAAGCAATACTTGAAGGATATTTTGATAAATATTCCTTGAAATTACTGGTATCTATAGTATCTGGCTTAGAAAAAGTTTAGTCCTATCACTCTTAGGGTTAGCAAAAAATTCCTTCGTATCAGCTTTTTCTACTATCATTCCCTCATCCATAAATATCATTTGATCAGCAACTTCTTTAGCAAAACCCATTTCATGTGTTACAACAATCATGGTCATACCTTGTTTTGCAAGATTTACCATTACATCAAGCACTTCTTTAATCATTTCTGGATCTAAAGCAGATGTAGGTTCATCAAAAAGCATTATTTTTGGCTCCATACATAAAGCTCTTGCTATTGCAGCTCTTTGTTGTTGTCCTCCAGATAATTGGCCTGGATATTTTTGTGCTTGATCAAGAATTTGTACTCTTTCTAAATGTTTTAATGCTAGTTCCTCAGCTTCTTTCTTTGGCATTTTTTTTACCCAAATTGGAGCTAATGTACAATTATCTAAAATTGATAAGTGAGGAAATAAATTAAATTGTTGGAATACCATACCAACTTCAGCTCTTATTTGCTCAATATTTTTTGTGTCCTCTGTTAATTCAGTTCCATCAACAATAATATTTCCCTCTTGATGTTCCTCTAATCTATTGATGCATCTAATCAAGGTTGATTTTCCAGATCCTGATGGACCACATACTACAATTTTTTCTTTTGGTTTAACTTCTAAATTAATTTTTTTTAGAACTTGAAAGTCACCAAACCATTTGTTCATATTATTAATTTGGATGATGCTATCTGACATAATTTTTATCTATCTGTTTTATATTTTTGCTCTAAATTATAGCTATATTTACTCATTGCATAACAAATAATCCAGAAAATTATTGCTGCAAAAACATAACCTTCCATTGCAAAACCTAACCATTTTGGATTAGTTTTTGCTAGATTTAACATTCCAACTATTTCTAGTAGACCTACAACAAATATTAAAGGTGTATCTTTAACCAAAGCTAAAAATGTATTTGCAATTCCTGGAATTACTAATTTTAGTGCTTGCGGAAGTATCACAAATATGTGCATTTTCCAATATCCCATGCCTAAAGATTTTGCTGCCTCATATTGACCTCTTGGTAAAGCTTGTAGACCACCACGTATTACTTCTGCAACATAAGCAGCTTCAAATAATGAAATTGCAATAATTGCTCTTACTAATTTATCAATGAAAAAATCCTCTGGTAAAAACATCGGAAACATTACTGCTGACATAAATAGAACTGTTATTAAAGGGACACCTCTCCAAAATTCAATAAAACCAACAGAGATATATCTAATTAGAGGAAAATTTGATCTTCTACCTAAAGCAAAAGCCATTCCTATTGGGAAACAGAAAATTAAACAGAAAAAAGATATTATAAAAGTTAAAGATAATCCACCCCAGGCACCAGTCTCTACCCAGTTTAAACCATCTAATTTACCTAACTCAATGTACTCTTCAAAAAATATAAAATACTTTAAAGTTATATAAAGAGCTAAAGGTACAATTAAAAAATAATAGAACTTATATTTAGCAGGTATAAAAAATCCTAAAATAATAGATAAAATAGCTGCAATAATCCCATATGAAAAATCAAAAAATACGGGACCACCAGATATAAAGAAAAAGATAAATAAGAATGCAATCAGAGGATAAATAACAACATAGTAAAGAGTTAAATACTTCTTAAATCTATCAGTTGCAAAATAACCAACCGAGCCCATTAATACTAAGGCTATAAATGACAAATTTATTCTCCATTGCTCAGCATTAGGGTACATTCCATACATAAATCTTCTCATCCAAACTTTAATGTATGTCCAGCATGCTCCTGAACCAGTACAAACATCTTTAGTATCACCTGCGAAACTAGCATCTATTACAAACCAACTAAGAATAGGTGGAAGAGATTTGATAATAACAAATATAATTAGTAATGACAGAACTGCATTAAAGTTGTTGGTATTTATATGTTTATTTAAAAGATCTAATTGTTTTATTCCGCTAAATTCTATCCTTATGAAATAAAGTCCAATAAAACCTAATATTAATGGAAATAAAAAACTTAAAAAACCAGGTAAAAAACCAGTTAAATTTAATCTAAAAAACGAATTAATAAAAACATCCAATACACCAATAAAAAATAAAAAAGAACCTAGGTATAAGAAAGTATTTAGATTATTTTTATCAGGTCTTAAAAAATTTATTTTTGACATCATTTTTCCTGTATTGCAATTTTTTTGTTATACCAATTCATTAAAAGTGAAATTGAAATACTTAAGGTTAAATAGGTGAACATAGTTATAGAAACTATTTCAATAGCTTTACCAGTTTGCATTAATGCAGTCCCTGCAAATACTAAAACTAAATCTGGATAAGCGATAGCTGCTGCTAATGAAGAGTTTTTTGTTAAATTTAAATACTGGTTTGTTGTTGGTGGAATTATTATTCTTAAAGCTTGAGGCATAATTACGAGTTTAAGCACCTGATTTGGAGTTAATCCTATAGATGCAGCGGCCTCTTTTTGTCCTTTACCTACACCTTGAATTCCTGCTCTTACACATTCTGCAATAAAAGTAGCTGTGTAAAGAGATAAAGATAAAGTAAGGGCTATCAATTCTGGAGGTAAACTTACCCCGCCTTCATATATGAAAGAAGTTGTAGCTAATTGTTTTAATACAGGAACTTCAAATGAAATACCTACTCCACCAATTATAAAACTTAAAAGAGGTAAAATAAATATTAATCCTATTGATATCAAAAATACTGGTATTTGTTTTCCTTGATTTTCTTGAACTCTCTTAGCATGAATGCGAATAACAATTATAGCAATTATTGCTGCCACTATTGAATAAAAGAAAACACTAAAATTTTGCCAAATAAACGCTGGTACATAAAGACCTTTAATGGTTAAGAAAAAAAAACCAAAAATTGCTTCTGCATCTTGTGGTAGCGGTAAAGCTCTTAATGCAGCAAAATACCAAAAAAATATTTGAAGCAGTAATGGAATATTTCTAAAAAACTCAACATAAAAGGCAGCAAATTTATTTATCAGATAATTAGGGGATAATCTTGCTACACCAACTATTACACCAAGAATAGTTGCAATAATAATCCCAATAACTGAAACAAGAATTGTATTTAATAACCCGACTAAATAAGCTCTAAAATATGAATGTGAGCCATCATATTCTATTAATGAAAATTGTACATCGAAAGAAGACTCTTGTGATAAAAATCCATAACCAAAATCAATTCCTCTATTTTCCATATTAATCTGAGCGTTGTAGGTAAAAAAACCAAAGACTAATACGACAGCAGTAACTGTAATTAATTGAGGAACAATATCTTTAAGTTTAAAATTCACGATGGAAATAATATAGAAGCTTATAAAAAAAAGGGCTAGAAAAATCTAGCCCTTTTTAATCATTTAAATATGCAATTATCTTGCAGGTGGTACGTAAAGAATTCCACCCTTAGTCCATAATTCATTTGGACCTCTATCAGGTAAAATTCCAGTGTCAGCTATATTTCTTTTATAGCTTTCACCATAATTACCAACTTGCTTAATAATTCTTAGACTCCAGTCGTTATCTAAACCAAAAGCAGCACCTAATTCACCTTCTGCTCCAACTAATCTTTTAATAGCTGGGTTATCAGAAGTTTTCATCATATCTGCATTTGCTGATGTAATACCGTATTCCTCTGCTTCGATCATAGTATTTAATGACCATCTTACGATATCTTCCCACACAGAATCACCTTGTCTTACAACAGGACCTAATGGCTCCTTTGAAACAGTTTCAGGTAACACAATGTGTTCATCTGGATTAGACATTTTTGTTCTCTGTGCAGCAAGACCAGATTTATCAGTAGTGTAAGTATCACATCTACCTGCATCATAAGCAGCTACAACTTCATCAGCTTTTTCAAAAGCAACTGGTTCATATTTGATCCCTTTAGAATTAAAGAAGTCTCTCATATTTAACTCAGTTGTTGTACCAATGTTAGTACAAGCTGAGATACCGTCTTTAAATTGGCTTGTTGAAGTAATACCAGAACTTTTTCTAACCATAAAACCTTGGCCATCGTAGAAATTTACTCCAACGAATGTAAGTCCGATATCAGCATCTCTAGAAAGTGTCCAAGTTGTGTTTCTTGATAAGATATCAATCTCACCAGAAGTTAAAGCTGTAAACCTTTCTTTAGCACTTAGCGGTGTAAACTTAACTTTGTTTGCATCACCTAGCACTGCAGCAGCTACTGCTCTACATACATCAACGTCAATACCAGTCCAATTTCCTGCAGCATCAGCATTAGAAAATCCTGGAAGACCTTGAGATACTCCACATCTTACAAAACCCTTTTTTTGAGTATTTTTAAGTGTTTTAGATTTTTTAGCAGCCATAGACTCTGTTGTAAAAGTGAACAACACAGCTACCATAGCAACTAAAGAAGTTAATTGTTTTAAGTATTTAAACATATTTCTTCCTATTGTTTATTTATTTGTTAACAAATAATTCAAAATTACTTTTGAATATTCATAATTTAAGCATGTTCAAAAATACTGTTCAAGAGGAATTTATTAGTATTTTGGACCCAGTGAAATTCTAGTCAAGATAATAATTGTATCAAAATTACAGTTAAAATTGATATCTGGCGCGCCCTGAAGGATTCGAACCTACGACCCTCGGTTTAGAAAACCGATGCTCTATCCAGCTGAGCTAAGGGCGCATTAAGTTTAATCTTACATATACAATAATAAGCTAATTTTTAAAAAGGAATTTTTTTATTAAAAGTAAAATTGTTAATAACTCTATCCGACCCACAATCATAAAGAAAATAAGACAATATTTACTAAATAATTGGAGATTGTAAAAATCAAATTCTTCTAAACCATATATTGAGGAATTAACAGTATTCATCAAAGTTAAAATCGACAATTTAAATGAATTAACAAATGTTATGCCACTTAAACTTAACAATGAAGTTAGTATAAATAAAGATAAAATGAATATTGTTATTGTTAAAAAATATCTATTTATTTCATAAAGATTAAAATTAATTTTTGTAAATATTAACTTATTCATAAAAACATTTTTAGGTCTACTAAAAGATAAGATTTGATTTAGAGAAAACTTAAATAATGAATAAATTTTTATAAATCTTAAACCGGAACTTGTTGAAAAAAAAGAACCACCTATAATAACTAAGATTAAGTATATAAAGTTTAAATTTTCTTGACCTGGACTTAATGAAAAACCAATATTTGTCATACTGCTAATTATCGCAAAAAGATTAATAAAAAAATCATGATTAAAACTAAAAAAAAGAAAAAAAATAGTTACTACGACTACTAAATAAACAAATAAGTGTAAATCCTCATAAAAAAAATTAACATTTTTTTTTCTTAAAAATATTAAATTATATGAGAAAAAAAGACTAAAAAAAGAAAACAACATCAACAAAGAAAATATAATTATTTGAACATTTTCTTTAATAATCATTGATAATTCATTGACCGGTAAGAAGCCACCCGATGAAATTATGGTTAGGGCCAGATTTAACGAGTCAAATGTTCTTATTGAAAAAATATTTAATATTATAAATATCAAAATAGTTAATGATGAGTATAAAATGAGAATTTTAGCTGCTTGTTTTAAAATTTCTGAACTATTAAAAGATATAAAATTTGTTAAAGTTTTTTTAAAACTGTCATCATAAATATCTATTAAATAAATAATTGAAAAAAGAAAATAAAGACCACCTATCCATTGAGTTGATGATCTCCAGATAATGAGGCTTTGATCAACTAGTTTTATATTATCAAAAACTGTGAAACCAGTAGATGTAAATCCTGATATTGCCTCAAAAAAAGAATTAGAAAAAGTTAAATTGTAAATACTGAAATAAAACGGAATTGATAAGACTAATGGTATTAATAAATAACCTAAAAAAATAGTTAATATTTTCTCAAAAATATTAGATTTAAAATTATATTTTCCAAATTTTAATAAAACTATGAATAATATAAATGATATTGCTAATGTATAATAATAAGTATTTAAATTTAAATATAAATTAAAATAATATGAATAAAGAATATTAAAAAAAGAAAGTATTGAAACAATACCAAAAAAAAAACTTAAATATTTAATCTGTAATTTAAACATTCAATTAAACAGAGCTAAGCCTAAAAAGATTTTCTACAACTCCGACTGTATCTTTTTTTACAATTAAAACAATTTGATCGTCTTTTTGAAAAATGAAATCAGATTTTGGGATAATTACTTTCTTGTTTCTTAAAACAGCGCCGATTCTTATTTCATCTGGTAAATTTGAATTTTTTAATTCTTTATTAATTAGTTCTGAAGACTCAATTATCTCTGCCTCTATTACCTCGTACTCACCATTTGATATTGTATAAGCGTTTTCAATAGTACCCTTATGAATATGTTTTAAAATACTAGAAACTGTATTCATTCTTGGATCAATTAAATCATCAATTTTTAAAGATGACTGTAACAAAGAATAATTTGGTTTATTGATTAAAGCCATTGTTCTTTTATCCTCAATGTCTTTTTGATCTTTAGCAAATTTTTCAACAAGAACACTAACCATTAAATTATCCTCATCATCATTTGTAAGTGCAAGAACAGTTTCTGCTTCATCTAAATTTGCCTCAGATAAAACCTCTTCATCTAATCCATTTCCATTTATTACAATTGTATTATTCAATTCATTTGCAAGATATTCAGATCGTGTTTTATCTTTTTCTACGATTTTCACCCTCACCCCATCTAATGTATCCTCGATATTTTTAGCAAGGTTATAACCAATATTTCCCCCTCCAATAATCAAAACTTTTTTAGATATTTTTTCAGAATGTCCAAATGCCTCTAAAGTTTCTGCCATTTGTGAAGAATTAATTATTACATAAATTTTATCATTTTCTTTGACTTGATCAGTTTTCTTAGGAATAAAAGATTTATCCCCTCTTATAATTGCAATAATATTTGCATCTAAATTTGGAAACTTATTAGTTAACTCATTTAATTTTAAACCAATCAATTTACAATTATCTTTAATTAATATTTCTAAAAGCCTAATTTGATTTTCAGCAAATGGAACACTATCTAATGCACCTGGTGCCTCTAATTTTCTTTGTATTGATCTAGCAATTTCAATTTCAGGTGAAATTATTACATCAATTGGTAAGTTTTCTTTATTATAAACTCTTGAAAATTTTGGATTTAAATAATCTTGAGATCTAATTCTGGCAATTTTTTTTGGGATATTGAAAATAGAGAATGCTATTTGACAAATTAACATGTTAATTTCATCATTTCTAGTAACTGCTATTATCATATCAGTTTCGACTGCATTAGCCTTCTCAAGTATTGATGGATAAGTTGCTTTACCAACTATTGCTTTTACATCAAGTGAGTCATTAATTTTTTGTATATCCTCGCTCGATTGATCAATTACAGTAATAGAATGACCTTGCTCACTAAGTAGTTTGGCAATAGTGAAACCTACTCGTCCAGCACCACAAATAATAATATTCATTTTAATTAAATTCTTTAATTCCAAGTCCCTTTAGTTTTCGATGAAGGGCGCTTCTTTCCATGCCAACAAAAGTAGCTGTTTTTGATATATTCCCATTAAACTTTTTTAACTGAAGACTTAAATACTCTCTTTCAAACTTTTCTCTAGCCTCTTTTAAAGGCACAGATAAACTATTTTCATTGAATCTGCTATTGTTAATACCAGATTTTAAAGACTCCTTAATTATATTAGAAATTTTTTCTTGAGTATTAGGCTGCAATATTGCAATTCTCTCAATTAAATTTCTTAATTCTCTAACATTTCCATGCCAATCATGATTCAAAATATAACTATTATTTTCGTCAATTTCCAAATTTTTGATATTATAACTTTCTGAAATTTTATTTGAAAAATACTTAATAAGTAATGGAATATCTGAAATTCTCTCATTTAAAGGTTTAATATTAATTTCAAATACATTTAATCTATGAAATAAATCCTCTCTAAAATTGCCCAATTCTATTTCTTGCTTCAAATCTTTACTAGATGAACAGATTAATCTAACATCAACATTTATATCATTATTACCATTTACTCTTTTAAATTTCTGATCTGTCAAAACTCTCAAAATTTTTGATTGTATTGCTAGTGGTATTTCAGACACTTGATCTACAAGAAGTGTTCCATTATTTGCTTTCTCCAACGCACCGTAGGATATCGACCCATCATTCTTTTCCTCACCAAATAATTCTAAATCATATTTATCATTATCAAGTAAAGCACCATTAATAATTATAAAAGGTTTATTTTTTCTTTTGGAATTTTTATGTATTTTTCGAGCAATCAATTCCTTTCCAGAACCTGATGGGCCATTAATGAAAATTCTACTTTCAGTAACAGAAATTTTTTCAATTTGATCTTTTATATTAATAATATTCTTACTATCACCAATTAACTCATATGAAGAAAAAAGTTTATCTTCGTATTCTTTATTTTGTGTCTTTAAGCTTAAATTCTCAACAGCTCTACTTATAAAATTTAATAATCTTGTTTTATCAAAGGGTTTTTCGACAAATTCAAATGCTCCATGTTTTAATGAATTAACTGCCATTTCTATATTCGCATGTCCTGAAATCATAATTACAGGTACGTCAATATTCTTTGATTTTATGTGTGTTAAAAGTTGAATACCATCATTGTCTCCCTTGTCTAATTTTACATCAAGTATTGCTACATCTGGCATCTTTTTATCAATTTCATTTAACGCTTGATTAAAGTTTGCAGCTAATCGAGTTTGATAACCTGCATCTACAATAAGATCATTCAGGATATTTCTTATATCTGAATTATCATCAACAATTAATATTTCTATACTCATTTAATTAAATTTAATTTCTATTTTTGCTCCGTTTGGAATGGAAAAAAAATTTATTTCACCATTATGATCATTAATAATTTTATTTACTATCGAAAGACCTAATCCTGTGCCATTTTTTTTTGTAGTGAAGTAAGGATTTAGAATTTCTTTTATATTATTTTTTATATTTTCAAAACCCAAACCACTATCTGTAATTACAATATAAATTTGGTTATTTCTCTTTAAAATTTCAATAGTAATAATTTTATTGAAATTGCTTGAATTTTCAGCTTTTTGTTGAATACTTTCAATAGAGTTTTTAATTAAATTAAATATTACTCTACTAATTTGCTCTTTATCACATTCTAATAAAATTGAAGATTTATCATTTATAAAATCAATTTTTATCATAGGATCTATCTCAGATAATAATTTAATATTTTCACTAATTATCTTTATTAAATTATTTTTTTTTAATACTGGCTTAGGCATTCTAGCAAAATCAGAAAATTCATTAACTAAATTACCAATTTGTTTGATCTGATTATTAATGATTTTTAAATTTTCCTCAAAATTATCTTTCTCATTTTTATTAACTTGTTGAATATATTTTTCTTTAATTCTATCTATTGATAATTGAATGGGCGTAAGAGGATTTTTTATTTCATGAGCTAATTTTCTTGCAAGATTACCCCAGGCTTCATACCTCTCATTAATTATCAATTTATCTTGTTGATTTTTTAATCTAACAATCATTGAATTAAAATTCTTATTTAAAATTTCCAAATCTTTATCTGTTTTTATCTCAGGAACTTTTGTCGTTAAATCACCCTCTCCTATTGCAGTAGATGCAGAAATTAAATTATTTATAGACCTAAAAAATCTTGAAGAAAATCTTATAGCAATAGTAATTGATATAAAAAGTAGAAGTGTAACAATAATTATATATATTATTGCAAAAGAAATTTTTATCCCTGTGCTTCTTTCCTCAACTGTGTAATAAAAATTTATTGCCTCTTGAGACTCATTCAAATATTTTGATATATCTTTATCAAGGTATTTAACAACATACAAAAATCTGTTTTCAAAAGCTTGGAGTCTCATTATTGCAGCAGAGATATTTTCAGGCGCATTTATTATTTTAAGCGGTCTATCATCATCTAATACAAGTTTTAGTGTTTTATCTATTGGAGGAATATATTTCGAGCGATCATCTATATTAGTAAATAACAATTCTTTATTTTGATCAATGATATGTATTTCATCTATATCTCTAATTAATTTTTGAGTTTTTAAGAATCTTATATATTCTTTATTATTATCATTCAAAAATTTTGAACTTTTGTTAGTATCAAAAGCAATTAATATTATATCAGATTCAATTTTATTCCTTACTTCTTCTACATAACTTTTAGCAAGTTCATAAGAATTATTTACAACAGTTGTCACTTTTTTATCAAAATATTTTTCAAGAGCAAAAGAAAATAAAAAAAGTGAAAAAATTGAAATCAATATTGAGGGAATTAAGGTGAAGAGTGAAAAATAAGTAATATATTTTTTGTTAGATTTTAAACCGTCTTTATCAATATCATTTCTAATAGATTTTTTTACCTCTAAAAAAATGAGTACAAATAATGATAAAAGTAATAAGATATTTAGGATCAATAAATATTGTAAATTATTTTGATTTAATTCAACAAAACTTCTATCTATAAATGTTAAAAAAGTTAAAAATCCTAAAAATAGTGTGATACTAGATAGAATAATTATGAAAATATTTTTTTTCAAAAATTCAACCATATTTAAGAATTATAGTATTTAAAGGAATGAACAACTATTTTGTAATATTAGCTGCTGGAAAAAGTAAGAGATTTCATAAAAAAATACCCAAGCAATTCTATAATTATAAAAATAAAGAAATAATTGATCACTCTATTGAAAAATCAGTCAATTCAAAGCTTTTTAAAAAAATTTTAGTTGTCACTAATAATATCAATCATTTAAAAAAAAAGAAGATCCACCATTCAGTTAAAGTAATAAAGGGAGGCAAAGAAAGATCTGATTCTTCTTTAATAGCGTTAAAATATTTAAAAAAATATAAGCCTAATAATATTCTAATACATGACGCTGCCAGACCCGATTTTACAATTAAATTATTGAGAGAATTATTAGGACATTTAAAAAGAAATACAGCTGTAATTCCATATATTAACTCTAAGGATACAATAAAATATAGAGTCAAAAATGAATTATACAATCTTAACAGAGAAAATACATATCTTACTCAAACACCACAAGCATTTAAGTTTAAAAAATTATACGAACTTGCAATTAATGAAAAAAACAAAATTACAGATGAAGCAACTTTATTCGTTAATAAAAATCGAAAAATAAAATTTATAAAAGGAGAAAATACTAATAATAAAATCACTTTTAGAAGTGATATAAAATTAGCTAAAACTTTTTTTGGAATTGGTTTTGATATTCATAGATTAGTTAGAAATAAGAAGCTTTATTTAGGCGGTGCTAAAATACCGTTTCACTCGGGATTGAAAGGACATTCAGATGGAGATGTAATTTTGCATTCAATTATAGACTCGATTTTAGGTGCCATGAGAAATAAAGATATTGGATCTTTTTTTCCTAATACAAAAAAATATAAAAATATTAGATCTCCAAAAATATTAAAACCAGTGGTTGAAAGGCTTAATAAATCAAATTTTTTTATAAATAATTTAGATATAAATTTGATTTGTGAACAACCAAAAGTATCAAAATATAGAGATCGTATAATTAACTCAATCTCCAAATTAATGATGTTAAAAAAAGATTTTATAAATTTAAAAGGTAAAACAGTTGAAAAACTTGGTTTGATCGGAAAAGAAAAAGCTATTGCGTGTGAAGTTATAATTTCAATAACGAGATATGATTAAAACCATTAATACTTTGTTCGTTACAATGTTCGGTTTAGGTAAAGTTCCAAAAATTCCAGGCACTTTTGGATCACTAGCTACAGTAATTATTCTCTATCTTTTTTTTCACATATTTAATTTGTCTTCAAACTTAATATTAATATTTTTGATCCTCATTTTCATTTTATCTTTTTTAGCTGTAGCGCATCATATTAAAGATAATAAAAATAAAGATCCCAAAGAAGTAATCATTGATGAATTTATTGGTCAATCCATTCCAATTTATCTTTATGAAATTTCACATGGTACAGAAAAATCACCTAATGAAGCATTAATTTTTTATAGTATTTGTTTTGTGTTATTTAGATTTTTTGATATTGCAAAACCATTTCCTGTAAATTTTTTAGATAAAAACTTTAAAAATAGTTTTGGTGTAATTATGGATGATGTATTTGCAGGATTATATGTTGTTTTATCTTTAATTTGCTTTATGGTTTTAAGTGGTTATTTTGTGTAATGAAATCATTAATCAAACTATTAATAAGAAAAAAAATTAAAATCTCAGTTGCTGAGTCCTGCACAGGTGGATTATTGGCCAATGCTATCACTTCAGTCAGTGGTGCATCCAAAATATTTAATTTAGGCTTGATCACCTACTCTAATCAAGCAAAAATAAAAATTTTAAAAGTAAATAAAAAGATTATCAAAAAATATGGTGCTGTAAGCCATGAATGTTGCAATGCAATGGTTAATAATTTATCTAAAATCTCAAAAGCTAGTATTAATGTTTCGATTACCGGTATTGCGGGACCTAAAGGTGGCACCAAAAAAAAACCTGTTGGCTTAGTTTATATTGGAGTTAAAAAAGGAGCTAAAATTGAGATAAATAAATGTTTATTCAAAAGTAAAAAAAGATCCTCAATACAAAAAGCTACTGTAAAAAAAGCCCTAAATCTAGTTCTTAGAGCTGCTAAATAGTTGCTCTGCTCTTTTTTGAAATGCATCAGCTATTTTCTCTAATCCAAATTGAAAAGATATTACCATTAAAGAATTTAAAAATTTATTTTTAATTTCGAAATCAATATCAAAAGTTACTTCTGTAATTCCATTCTCTTTATCAACAAAAATCCAATTATTGGATAAATGATTCAAAGGTCCCTCTATATTCTTAACAAATATTGTGTCTTTTTTTCTGTTAAAAACTACATCACTTTTATAAGTGTCTTTAAAAGGTCCTTTTCCTATTGTTAAGTCTGCAATTATTTTTGTTAAATCACCCTCATTTTTATTTTCATATATTTTTGCACCAAAACAGAATGGAACAAATTCTGGATATTTTTCAATATCCAAAACTAAATCAATTAAATCTTTTTTTTTACATTCAATTAATCGCTTAACTGAAGCTTTTGGCATTAATTACTTTTTAATCTATTTAATTGAAGTTTAGCGAAGTCTTCATCTGCATGATATGAAGATCTTGTTAAAGGAGATGAGGAAACTAATAAAAAACCTTTTGTTTTTGCAATATCACCTAATTCTTTAAACTCATCAGGTTTATAATATCTGTCTAATGGGAAATGTTTTACGGATGGTTGTAAGTATTGTCCAATTGTTAAAAAATCTACATCAGCAGATTTTAAATCGTCCATTACTTGTAAAATTTCATCTCTTGTTTCACCTAAACCAACCATTATTCCAGATTTAGTAAAAACCTTTTTATTCATTTTTTTTGCATTTTTTAAAAGTTCAAGAGATGCAAAATATCTTGAGCCTGGTCTAACTTTTAAATAAAGACTAGGTACAGTTTCAATATTGTGATTAAAAACGTCAGGATATGCCTCTAATACTCTTTTGTAAGCATCACCTTTTCTTAAAAAATCGGGCGTTAAAACTTCAATAGTTGTATTTGGATTAGTTTTTCTTGTTTGGTTTATAACCTCATAAAAATGATTTGAACCACCATCATCTAAATCATCTCTATCGACTGATGTGATTACAACATGTTTTAAATCTAATTTTTTAACAGCTTGAGATATTTTAATTGGCTCTAGCTTATCTAATTTTTCTGGTTTACCAGTTTTTACATCACAAAAAGCACATGCCCTTGTACATGTATCACCCATTATCATAAAAGTTGCATGTCTTTTACTCCAACACTCAGTTATATTTGGGCAATTTGCTTCCTGACAAACTGTTACAAGATTATTTTTATTTACAATTGTTTTTGTTAAAAAAAATTCCTTACTATTATTAAGTTTAGATCTAATCCAATCAGGCTTTTTCTTAATTGGATTAATTGGATTTTTTACTTTTTCAGGATGTCTTGGTCTAATTTTTTGTGTCATTTTTTTTTATAATATAAATTTTTTCATTTTTTTTACCGAATAAGAATCTTTCTCTAATTAAAGTCTCAATATAATCAAGATCTAGATTGTCACTTAATAATGAATTCTTAAAATCCAAGTCATTTATTTGATTTTTTAATGATAATTCCTTAATTTTTAAATCGTTT
Organism: uncultured Pelagibacteraceae bacterium; assembly: GCA_902571015.1. GTDB lineage: Bacteria > Pseudomonadota > Alphaproteobacteria > Pelagibacterales > Pelagibacteraceae > Pelagibacter. The sequence goes on from CACGAC010000002.1 coordinate 164,814, forward strand.
AAAATTTGTTTTTTTTCATAATACGAAATTAATCCTCTTTCACCCGACAAGAGATTAAAGAAAAAATATATGATTAGAAAAACTGATATAAGTAGAAAATAATTTTTTTTTAATCTTTGAAGCATTAATGAATCTTATTCATTCTGGCTTTTTTTCCAAGTTCTTCTTCTATTCGTAATAATTGATTATATTTAGCAACTCTTTCTGATCTTGCTAAAGATCCAGTTTTTATTTGATTAGAATTAGTACCCACTGCAAGGTCTGCAATAAATGTATCCTCACTATCTCCAGATCTATGAGAAATTATTGTTTGAAATCCAATAGTTTGAGCAAATCGAATTACATCTAAGGTTTCTGAAACTGTACCGATTTGATTTAATTTAACTAAAATTGCGTTAGATGATAAATTTAAAAAACCCTTTTTGAGTCGCTCAAGATTAGTAACATAAAGATCGTCACCTACAATCTGAACTTTTTTAAGTGATTTCATTAATTTATTCCATGATATCCAATCATTTTCTGCAAATGGATCTTCTATCGATTTAATCTTATATTTATTAATTATTTTTTTATATTCTTGAATAGATCTTTCTACAGAAATATAGCTTTTTGAATGAATAGAATATTTATTTCTTTTATATAATTCATTTGCAGCTACATCTAAACAAATTGAAACATCTTTACCGTTAACAAATCCTGACTTTCTAATAGCTGAAACAATTAAATCTAAAGCCTGATTATTATTGCTAATCATTGGTGCAAATCCACCTTCATCTCCAACAGATGTTGAAAGTCCTTTATTCTTTATAATTTTACTTAAATTTTTAATCACTAAAAAACAAATCCTCATTGCATCACTGAAATTTTTTGCGCGGTCTGGCCTGATCATAAATTCTTGAATTCTCAAACCATTATTAGCATGTGCTCCACCATTAATTATATTCATAAGTGGAAAAGGTAATCTAAAATTATTTTTAATTAAAAAAGTTTTATATAATGGTTTTTTTTTAATTTTTGCTGAAAGTTTTTTTACAGCCATAGACACAGCTAATATAGAATTTGCCCCTAGTTTTGTTTTTTGTCTTGTGCCATCTAGATTAATCATTAGAGCATCAATCCTTTCTTGATTATGAATATTTTGTCCTTTAAGTTTTTTTGAAACCTTAGAATTAACTAAACTAATGGCATTAAGAACACTTTTTCCTAAATATCTTTTATTATTTTTATCTCTTTTTTCGTAAGCTTCATAAGTACCTGTTGATGCTCCTGAGGGACAAATTGCTATTGCACTTTTATTTTTTGTAAAAACTTCAGCTTCGATTGTTGGATTACCTCTACTATCAAAAACTTGTCGGGCTTTTACTTTTGTAATTTTACTCACTTATTTTTTAATTAAACTATCTATATCAGTTAATTGTTTTATTAGACTTTCTAATTTATCTAAAGGAACCATATTTGGACCATCAGAAGGAGCGTTATCAGGATCTTGATGTGTTTCAATGAAAACTCCTGCTACCCCTACTGCAACAGCTGCTCTTGCTAAATGTTCTACAAACTCTCTCTGTCCCCCACTTTTTTCACCAAGACCACCTGGCTGTTGAACTGAATGAGTTGCATCAAAAATTACTGGGTAACCATTTTTTGCCATGATAGGTAATGCTCTCATATCTGAGACTAAAGTATTGTAACCAAAACTAGCACCTCTTTCAGTGACTAGAATATTTTTATTACCAGATTCTGAAATTTTTTTTGTTACATTGACCATATCCCATGGTGCTAAGAATTGACCTTTTTTAACGTTAATGATTTTATTTGTTTTAGCTGCAGCTACTAAAAGATCGGTTTGGCGACATAAAAAAGCAGGTATTTGTAAAACATCTACATGTTTTGCAACAATTGAACATTGCTCAATATTATGTATGTCTGTTAAAATTGGGACATTGAGTTCTTTTTTTATTTTATCAAAAATTGGAAGGGAAGTATCTAATCCAGCTCCTCTTTTGCCTTTAAGACTTGTTCTATTCGCTTTATCAAATGAAGTTTTATAAATAAATCCTACACCAAATTTCTTGGTAATATCTTGTATTTTACCTGCCATATCCATTGCGTGTTGCTCAGTCTCAAGCTGACATGGGCCTGCAATAATACATATTTTATTATCGTTAGAGATCTCTATTTTATTACAATTTACCTTTATATTACTCATTTATGGTTTTTTGATGCCTGAATGAATGAAGAGAATAAAGGATGAGGAGCCAAAGGTCTAGATTTAAATTCTGGATGAAATTGAACACCTATAAACCATGGATGATTTTTAAGCTCTATTATTTCTGGTAATTTATTATCTGGTGACATTCCTGAAAAAATTAATCCTTTGTTTTCAAATTCAGCTTTAAGGCTGTTATTAACTTCATATCTATGTCTATGTCTTTCTTTTATATTTTTAGATTTATATATTTTATTTATGGCAGAATTATTTCTTAATTTGGCCTCATATAATCCTAATCTCATTGTTCCACCTAAATTTTTGTCTGTGCCTTTAATAATTTTTCCATTTTTATCCCATTCATTGATTAAACCAATGACTGGATAGCATTTTTTATCTAATTCACTTGACCCAGCATTTTTAATTTTTAGTTTATTTCGCGCAAATTCGACTATAGCCATTTGCATTCCAAAACAAATACCAAGAAATGGTATCTTTTTTTCTCTAGCATATTTAATTGCTGAAATTTTTCCCTCTGTTCCTCTTTTACCGAAACCACCTGGTATTAATAATCCTGAAACATTTTTTAGTTTTGTTTTGATTTCACTATTTTTTAAGTTATCAGACTCTATTCTTATTAGATTTACTTTTACATTGTTTGCAATTCCACCATGAACTAAGGCTTCATCTAGAGATTTGTAAGCATCTTTTAAATTTACATATTTTCCAATTATCGCAATATTTACTGATTTTTTTGTGCTTAAAACAATTTTAGTTATTTTTTTCCATGGCTTTAGGTTAGCTATTTTTTTTGGTTTAAGTTTAAAGAATTTTAAAACTTGTTTATCAAGTTTTTGATTATAAAAACTAATTGGTGCCTCATAAATGGTTCTTACATCTACCGTTTCGATAACGTTTTCGATTGGAACATTACAAAATAATGATATTTTTTTTCTTTGGTCTAATGGTATAGATTGTTGAGATCTACAAATAATAATGTCTGGTTGAACACCTATACTTCTTAATTCTTTTACCGAATGTTGAGTAGGTTTGGTCTTTATTTCATCAGATGATTTCAAAAACGGAACAAAAGTTAAATGAATAAATAATGTTTTTGATTTACCATATTCATTTGAAAATTGTCTTATAGCTTCAACAAATGGTAAACTTTCAATATCTCCGACTGTTCCACCAATTTCACATATTACAAAATCTTCATTAGTAATATCTTTTTTTATAAATTCTTTTATTCGGTTTGTGATATGAGGTATAACTTGAACAGTTTTTCCAAGATATCCTCCCTTTCTTTCTTTTTTAATAACATCACTATAAATACGACCTGTTGTAATGTTATCTGACTGTTTAGATGAAATGTTTGTAAATCTCTCATAATGACCTAAATCTAAATCAGTTTCAGCACCATCATCAGTGACGAAAACTTCTCCATGTTGAAATGGACTCATTGTTCCAGGATCTACATTCAAATACGGATCCATTTTTCTTAACCTAACTTTGTAACCCTGTGATTTTAACAAATAGGCTAGTGATGCTGATGAAAGACCTTTTCCTAATGATGAGACCACGCCGCCAGTGACAAATATATATCGCGCCATGGAAGTATCTTATAGCTAATAAAAAAGTAAATTAAAAGTATTAATTATTATTTTCTGGAATTGAGGGTGTATCCTCTTCGACTTGATCTAAAACTGAGCTAGATGGTGTTAAATCACCCCTAGATACTATCGTTAAAGCTAAACTACATATTATAAACAGAGTTGCAACAACACCAGTTGCTTTTGTCATAAAATTTCCTGCTGACTTTGAAAACATCATATTTTCCTGGGAAACTCCAATTCCAAGTGCTCCCCCCTCAGATTTTTGCATTAGAACTAATAAAACTAAAATTAATGCAAGAATGATATTCAGTACTAACAATATATTTTCCATGCAGGTTAATTATACGTTTTTTTGATTATATCAATGAATTTTTTGGGATCTTGAGAGGCACCTCCAATTAGAAATCCATCAATATTTTTTAATAACTTTAATTTATTTATATTTTTTGGATTTACCGAACCTCCATATAAAACTTTGATATTTCTAACTTTTTTTTTAATAAAATTAATAGTGTTAAATAAGTCATCTGCTTTAGGAATTAGACCCGTCCCAATTGACCACACAGGTTCATAAGCAATTACAACATTTTTTCTTTTCTTAATTTTTTGTAAACCTACAATAATCTGTTTAGATAAAACTTTTTTAGTAATTTTTTTTCGTTTTTGACCTAAGGTTTCACCTATACAAAAAATGACCTTTAAACCTACTTGAGTTGCTGCTTTAATCTTGGCATTAATTAATTTATCCGTTTCACCAGAGTTGCGATTTTCTGAATGACCTAAAATAACATATTTGGCCCCAACATTTTTTAGCATCGTAGGATTTATGGAACCAGTTGAAGCGCCATAAGTAAGGCTTTCATGACAATTCTGAGCACCAACTTGAATTTTAGAATTTATAACTTTTTTAGACATTGATCGGATTAATGTATTGGGCGGGCAATAAATAACTTTCATTTTTTTTGATTTTTTAAAAATTTTTAGAAATTTGATTACTTTTTTTAGTGAATTCAATGTGCTCAATCCACCAAACATTTTCCAATTAGCAATAAAATACATATATTTATTTGTCTTATACTAAAATTTAATCTATAGGTTTGCTTTTTATAGATCAATAAATTTATATAGTAATGATAGGTGCATTTAGAAATTTTGCCAAAACAAAGTTCGCTGGGATATTAGTTTTTATAATGATTATTCCATTTGTATTTTGGGGTATGGGTAGCATGTTCAGTAGTGGAAATACAAATTCAATTGTAAAAATAAATGAGACTAATATTTCTACAGAAGAATTTATTGATTACTTAAATAATTCTGGAATTCCTCAGGATACAATAAGAGAAAATTTGAATGATAATATTATTGAAGAATTATTATCTGGATTGATTTCGACAAAAATTTTAGATTTAGAAATTGAGGAATACAATTTAATTATTTCAAAAGAAACACTACTCGAAATAATAAAAAAAAATAAAAATTTTTTAGACGAACAAGGACGTTTTCAAAGACTTAAATACGAAAAATTTTTACTTGAAAATAATCAATCTGCACCTCAGTTTGAATTACGATTAAAAAATCGTGAATTACAAAAAAACTTGTTCAGCTTTGTGGGCGCTGGAACTGTTTCTCCTAAATTTTTAGTAAAAAAACTCTATCAGGATGAAAATAGAAAATTAGAGATAGATTATATAAATTTAAATCAATTTTATAAAAAGAAAGATAGTTTTACAGACAACGATATAAAAAAATTTCTAGATGAAAATAAGAATGACTTAAAAGTAGAATATATTGATTTTGATTATTCAATAATAAATCCAAAAAATTTAGTTGGTGTAGATGAATTTAATCAGACCTTTTTTGATAAAATTGACCAAATAGAAATTGATATCTCGAATGAACTTCCTTTTGAAAACATCGTTACAAACTTTAATTTAAATTCTAAGAAAATCAAAGAT
>CACGAC010000003.1 GCA_902571015.1 uncultured Pelagibacteraceae bacterium
AAAGAAGCTTGTATCGATTTATTAGTCGTAAACTCGACTAAAATTATAGATTTCTTGTTTATGTTTTCTTTGAATTTAATTGAATTATTAAAATTAATAATCTTTCTGATAATTTTAACATCACTATCAGAATTTCTAATCATACTCATCAATGTTTAATTCTTACTTTGAATATTTTTAATTTTTCCCTCTGAGAGTTCGATTATCTGGTCACAATTTGAGAGGATTTCTAACTTATGTGAAATTATAAAAATAGTTTTAGTTTTAATCTTATATATATCTGAAATAATCAATTTTTCAGTCTCATGATCTAAAGATGAGGTAGACTCATCAAAAATTAATATTTGACTATCTTTATATAAAGCTCTGGCGATCGCAATTCTTTGTTTTTGTCCACCAGATAATTTTATACCTTTATCTCCAACTTGGGTTTGCAATCCTTCCGTGCTTTCCTTGATGAGCTTTTCTAAATTTAATAATCTTATAATTTGATCAATTTTATCAAAATCTATCTCTTTGTTGTTATCTGAAAATATTATATTTTCCAAAATACTAGAGTCTAACAAATAATTTTCTTGAGGTATATAACTTAACTTTTTTTGCCATTCTAATATATTTTCATCAATAGACACATTATCAGAAAATATTTTACCGTGTGTTGGCGGTAAAAGCCCTGACAATAAATTTACAAATGTAGTTTTACCACTACCTGAAGGTCCAAAAATGCCGACTATACTATTTTTTTTGATCTTAAGATTAACATCACTAATTTTAGATTTTGAATTAATGTAATTAAAACTTACATCTTTAAATTCTATAATATCATTAAATGTTAATTGCGATCGATCCTTTTTTTTAAATTCTGTTTCTTCATATTCTATCTGCATTTTCTTATATAAATCAAAAATAGTATCAAATGAATATTTGCAAGATTTCATGTTTGAAATATTTTGGGTTATTAAATTTATTGAAGGTAAAATTCTCAATATTGCAATTGTGATAAAAGATAAAGTTACTATAATTTTGTCTTTTGAGAAGTTATTTTCAATAAAATAAAACATTACTAAGAAGATGAAAAATATTCCCAGTAATTCATATAATACTTTTGGAATTTTTTTTAAAATTAATATTTTTGCAATTTTATTGTTAACGCTTGTAAAATCTATTTTAAAATTTTCGTTTATTAATTTTTTCTTGTTATAAATGATTATTTCTTTTAAATTATCAAAAAAATTGTTTATCTTTTTTATTATCTCTCCATTTATTTTTTGCTTTTCGGTCCCTAATCGTACAAGTTTTTTATTTGTTAATACATAAAACAAACAAAAAAATAGTCCAAATACTGGTAGCACTAAAAATGTAACTTGGTAATTGACGTAAACTAAAAAACAAACAATGAAAGTGAATAAAAAAATCTGGTTTATGAGTGTAACCAGACTAATAAGTAAAGATGAGGTTAAGCTAACATCAAGCGTTATATGTCTAGTAATTTGGGCATTATTCACATCGATAGTTTTTTTGTAAGGTAGGGAAAGGTAATATTTTAAAGTTTTCTCTCTTAAACTAATATTTAAGTTTTTGATAGTATTTGCCTCAAAAATAATCATTAAAACAAATAATAAACTTTTTAAAATAAAAAAAGATAAGATTACAATTGATACTGAAAATAGTTTATTTTGTTCTTCAGGAAATATTGAGGTTATATATATAATTATTTCATCTAGAAAAGGTATATCTATTGTATTTTTTTCATTAAGGATTGTGGTTAATATTATTGGCACAGTTCCTAGCCCGATAGTTTCTAAGATGTAAACTATAGTCCAAAAAACTAACAAAAATAATAAAAGAAGTTTTTGTTTATTATCTAAAATGTAATTGATTTTATTTATCATTTTAATTTAATACTGATTTAATATACCTTTTAGTGAACCTTATATTGACGCTCAAAAGAATAAAAATTGATTTAACTAATTTTTCAAATTTAAACTCTTTTTTTATGAATATTGATAAGTAGAAAAATGAAAATTTAAAAAAAGGAAAGACCTTATTAAAAAAATTGTTATTATTGCTATAAATATATTTTTTATGACTACTAGTCCCACCATAAGAAGAGTAAAGATAACCTTTTTTTTCCCTGTGAAATTTTCCTTTAGTCAATAAAATTAAATTTACAATCCAGTCCCATGCCATGTAATCTAGATATTTTTTACTTATTGAAATATCAACCTTTTTAAATACAGAGTAAAATATACTATGAGAAACAAAACAATTTTTTAGAAAATTATAGTAACGGTCAGTTTTTTCTCCTGTCATTTCAAAACTTACTTTCTTTAATTGTCGATTTTTATTATATTCTATAATGCTAGGGCAACTTGACGAAATAAAAGAATTATTTTCTTTTAAAAAATTGAGATTATCTCTAATGTAATTTTTTGATCTTCTATCATCAGCTGCAATCCACATAAAATATTTTGTTTTAGATTTTGAATATATAAAATAAAAATTTGAATTTATATTTACTTTTTTTTTTTGCTTAAAAATTTTGATATTTTTTTTCTTTTTTTGCCAAATTTTACAGATTTTATATGTGCCATCTGTAGAGGCATTATCAGAAATATAAAGATTAAAATTTTTATATGATTGAGAATATATATTTTTCAGAGCTTTGTTTATTCGTTTTTCCTCATTAAATACTGGAAGACCAATTGTTAAATCTTTCATATTTTATCTTAAAAATTTTGAAAATTTATCTTTATTTGTTTGAATTTTTTTTTTTATTTTCCAATTGATCTTAATTTTTGGATCATCAGGATTCAAAATTTTTTCATATTTTTTTTTGTAAAAATTATCCGACATATAAATAAGTTCTGATCCTTTCGTTAAAACCTGATAACCATTAGCATACTTTTTTGGTACAACTAAAATGCGTTGATTTTTTTGACTTAGTAAAAATGAATAATATTTTAAATAATTCTTCTTTTTTTTGTCCATTTGAACAATTACACACTGAATTTTTCCCTTTATGCAAGTTATTACTTTCTTTTCAGCAAACTTTTTTATTTGATAATGTAATCCCCTAGTGACACCTTTTTGGCTGTTTTTCACGAAATTTATTTGTTTTGGATTAAAATTTTTCCCCAAAAAATTCATATTATCTTTTGAAAAAATTTTAATAAACTCTCCTCTATTATCTTTAAAAGATTTTATCTTTAATAAAATGATTTCTTTTTCTTTTATTTTTATTACTTTAATGTTTTTCAATTTACTTTTTGTCAATTGTATATTTTAGATCAATAATTTGTTTATGAGGAATTTTTTTTAAAAATCTTAAAAACACTCTATCTTTATTACATAAAATGTATTTAGTCCTACTATTATAATTAGGTTTTTTTAATACTTGAATATTTTTTTTTTCATAAATTTTCTTTAATTTTTCAAAAGCTAATTTGTCACAAAGAATTAAATTTTTGTAATTTCTCCTTATTAGTGCATTAACAAACTTTAAAGGCTGAGAAAATCTTATATCATCTGTATCCTCCTTAAAACTCAATCCTAAAAAGCAAATAAATGAATTTTTTTTTGTACTATTTAAAACTTTGTTGAGTTGCATATTAAAAATATCTCTATTTATTTTAATTACACTCTTAAAAAAACTTGATTGATTATATTTCTCGGAAAATTTCGAAATTGCAGCGATGTCTTTTGGTAAGCAATAACCTCCAAAGCCAAAACCAGGATGTATATAACTTGATATTTGAGCAGGTTTACCAAAAAATCTTCCATCAAGTTTAATAGAGTCAAATGCCGATTTAATATCAACACCTTTAAATTTTTCAGCAAGCATTGCAAAATTATTAGAAAAACTAATTAATGTTGATAATAAAGCATTTGATAATTGTTTTATTAACTCACTTGTCTCTGGATTAACAAATAAAATTTTACTTTTAAACTTTCCATATACGATTTGAGTCACTTCTTTTACTATTTTTTTTTCATAACCTACAACAATTTTATCTGCATAATTAAAATCTTTCCAGGCGTGGCCTTCTCTTAAAAATTCAGGATTATTACAAATAATAATATTTTTCTTCTTTATTAAGTTTTCAATTTTTTTTGTAGTTCCTGGTAAAATAGTAGATTTAATAAAAATATATGCATCATTCGAAACTTTTTTTTCAATTAATTTAACTGTTTTAATTAAATTAGATATGTCGTATGTCAAATTTTTTTTTAAGGGAGTTCCTACACAGATAAAAAATAAATATTTTTTATTTTTTTGTAATTTATATTGACTATTAATTGAAAAATTTTTTTTTTTTAGACTTTTAAGTTTTTTATTAAGAAATGGCTCAAAAAATGGAATTTTGTTATTCTCTAGAGATTTGACTAATTTTTCATCTTTATCTATTCCTATTACCTTATAATTTTTGTCGGCAAAAGATAAGGCGGTGGTTAAGCCAACGAACCCTAATCCAACAACACAAATTTCATCAAAGAGTTTTTTCACATTAAATTTTTTTATCTTTATTTTTTAAAAACATTAAGTATTTTTTAATCCCAGTTTTGATATCAATTTTGGGTGAAAAATTAAGCAAAATCTTTGACTTTTTTATGTTTGGAAGTCTCCTGTTTGGATTATCAGTCAAATAATTTTTATCTTTATTTTTTTTAAAGATAATATTTGTCTCGGTGTTAAAAAGACTATAACCAATATTTTTGAACAATATTGCTAGTTTTTTTACTGATATCTCATCGGTATCATTGCCAATATTAAATGTATCGTACCGTGGATAGCTCATAGCCCTTAGATATCCCACAATAGCGTCAGAAATATAACAGAAAGACCTAGTTGGTTTTCCATCAGAGTAAATATTTATATTTTGATTTAATAAAATCGATTTTGCAAGATCAGCGGGAAGTCTACCATCCTGAATTTTTAAACCGGGTCCATAATTATTAAAAGGTCTTACAACAACAACTGGAACCTTGTAATACTTAGAATAAACATAACAAAGAGTTTCTGCAAGCCTTTTAGACTCATCATAACATGCTCGTGGACCAACACATGAAACATTTCCTTTATAAGTTTCCGAGGTCGGTATCTTGTCATGAGTTGGATCACCATATATTTCACTAGTAGAAAAATATAAAATTTTTACTTTAGATTTTTTTTGTTTTGAATATTCTAAAACTCTTCTTAAACCAAGAACATTTGAGTCAATTGTCTCAAGAGGAAATTTTCTATAAAATACGGGTGAAGCAATTGAAGCAGCATGTATTATAATATCAAATTTAGTATTCAATTTTTCAAGTTTATCAATTGAAATATTAAATTTTATAAAATGTATCTTTTTTTTAAATTTTTTCTTTTTTTTTATTTTTAAGTCAGCTAAATAAAGTTTTTTAAGTTTTAACTTTTCAAAATAATTTGTAAAATAATTCTTTAAATAAAATCCTAAAAAGCCTTCACTACCAATTAATAATATAGATTTATTTTTAAAATATTTTTTTTTTATATTTTTGTGAATATATTGTAAATCTTCTTTAACTATTTTTTCTGAATAATTTACCATCTTTTCCAATGTGGGTTATTCCTCCAAAGTTTCTCTAAATATACTTTTTCTCTTAGTGTGTCCATACACTGCCAAAACCCATCATGTTTGTAAGCCATTAATTGTTTTTTTTTTGACAAATTTTTCATTGGATCAAGCTCCAATACGGTGCTTGACGACTTTAGATACTTAAAAACTTCTTTTTTAAATACAAAAAACCCACCATTGATCCAACTCTCTGTTAATTGATGTTTTTCATTAAAAGAGGTAACAAAATTTTTTTTTATATCTAAATTTCCAAATCGTCCTGGTGGATGAACTGCGGTAACGGTCGATATCTTTTTGTGTTTTTTATGAAAATTTACTAATTTCTTTAAATTTATATTACTTAGACCATCTCCGTAAGTTAATATAAAATTCTCATCAGAAATTAATTTTTCAAATTTTTTTAATCTTCCCCCTGTCATCGTTTTCAAACCTGTCTCAACCAAGTGGATTTTTAAATTTTTATTTTTCAAATCTTTAAAATAGTCTTTAATAATTTTTCCTTTGTAACCTAATGCTATAAAAAATTCATTGAAACCATAACTTTCAAAGTATTTTATAATATGAAATAATATAGGATATTTGCCTATCTTTATCATAGGCTTAGGTTTGGTCATAGTCATTTTACCAAATCTAGTACCGAAACCACCAGCTAAAATTATTACTTTCAAAATATTTATAATTAAATTATTTGTATGATATAAACTTATTACTTTGCAGTTTTAATACTAATTTTATATATGTAAAATAAATAATTTTATATGACATTATATGAGTAAAAAGCAAAATAACTCTCTAGAAAAGAAAGCCTTTGATCTTTTTAGAGAGGATGAGATTAGGACATCATATCAATACTTTAAGAAATTTTTTAAAAATTCAATTTTTTTAGATAAAAGAAAAATCAAAACATACGCAATCTCAAAAGCCTTGGAAAATCATTCCTCAAGTTTAAGTTATTTAGAATTTGGGGTTTTTAAAGGAAAAAGTATAAATATGTTTTCTAGAATATTAAAAAAATATAAAGCTAAAATTTACGGCTTTGATTCTTTTGAGGGACTTAATGAGGATTGGCTGGGTACAAGAATGACAAAGAAATTTTTCTCTAATAACGGAAAAAAGCCAAGGGTTCAAAGTAATTGTTTTTTAGTTAAAGGCAAAGTTCAAAATACTTTAGATAAATTTTTAAAAAAAAACAAAAAATTAAAAATAAATTTTTTACATATGGATTTAGATACATATCCATCAACAAAATTTGTTCTAAAAAAAGTTAAAAAATATTTGGCTAATAATGCTATAATTTTATTTGATGAATTATATAATATGGAAGGTTGGAAAACAGGTGAATTTAAAGCTTTGACTGAAGTATTTAAAAAAAAAGAGTACAAATATCTCGCATTTAGTTCTGATCGAGAACAAGTGGTTATTCAATATAAAAATAAGTGAAAATTTTATTACTTGGATCAAATGGTGTGATTGGAAATGGCATTTATTTATCCTTAAAAAATAAAAAAATTATTAGATTAAATTCAGAGGGATATAATCATAAATTAAACAAGTATAAACTTAGTAAATTTAAAAAATGCGATTATTTTATCCATGCTGCTGGCGTGACGGAGGAAGAGATAAAAAAATATGGATCTAATCATGCTATTAAAAGAGCAACTAAGTCTACAGTTGAGCTTTTACAATTCATTGTTAACCTCGGTTGTAAAAATATAATTTATATTTCCACATTAAGATTGTACTCTGAAAAATCAATTACTCTTAGTGAAAAAAAAACAAGATTACATGTTAATGATAATTATAAACTATGTCATTTTAAAACTGAAAATATTTTTAAAGATATTTCTAAAAAAAAAAAAATTAATTATCTAATACTAAGACCTGGAGCTGTATATGGATTTCCTTTTAAAAAAAAGAAATTTAATAGACTTAAACTCATTCCATATTCTTTCCCAATTGAGCTATATTTCAAAAATAAGATAACTCTCAAATCATCTGGGGTTCAAATGAGAAATTTTTGTCAAAACCAAGATATAGGTAAAAGAATTCTTTATTGGATTAATGATAAGAAGAAAAATAATACAATTTCAAATGTTTCAGGTGATTTAACAACTAGTGTGTTAGATTTTGCATTTCTTTGTCAGAAGGTTTTTCAAAGTATTTTTAAAAAGAAATGTCAAATCATAATTCCAAAAAAAAATAAAAAAAATTTAATTAAAAAAAAACTTAATGTAAATGAAGTAATTAAAACTAAAAATAATGGAAATATTAAAAAATTTTTAAAAGATTTTTTTTTATTACTTAAAAAAAATAAAGTTAAATAATTTTAATTATCTTAGGTTAATAAAATTTAAATTATATTTTAGAAGTTAAAGTATATAAATTTTTGGGATGAGCCTTTGGCTAAAACAATACATACAGTTATCAATATAAAGGACATAGAGGTAATGAATATTTTATTAATTTTTTTAAAAACATTATTCAGCGACTCTAAAGTGATATATTTTTGGAAATAATTCAAAGCAAAGATAAATAATATAAAATATAAAACTGAAAAATTAAAGAAATTATAAGAAGAAAAATCCGTGAAAAAAAACTTAATATCACTGATTTCATTCACCCTAAAAAATAACCATAAAAATGTTACTACTAAATAACTATATATAATCTTGATAATTTGAAATCTTTTTTTAAGAAATCTTATGTCTAATATCTTTTCAGAAAAAATAAATAATGCATGCAACAAGCCCCAAATAATAAAATTATATCCAGCTCCGTGCCATATACCAGATATGATCATAGCGATAAAAATATTTATATAATTTCTTAATTTTCCAACTTTTGAACCTCCAAGAGGAATATAAATATAATTTTTTATCCAATTTGATAATGTCATATGCCATCTTTTCCAAAAATCTGAAATTGATGTGCTTAAATAAGGTTTGTTAAAATTTTCTGGCAAATTTATTCCAATAGTTTTGCCCACACCTAAAGCCATAAGAGTGTACCCGTTAAAATCGAAAAAGATTTGTTGAGAAAATAAAAAAAGAGCTGCTAATCGAATTTTAAATTCATAATTCTGTAAATTATCAAATATTGGATCAATATAATTAGCAATACTATCAGCTAAAAATATTTTGATACTTATACCTATGGAAAATAAAAATATTCCAAAAAAAATATTCTCAAAACTTGCTAAATCATTTTTTTTTATTTGAGGTATTAAAGATTTTGGTTCAACGATTGGACCAGCAATCAATTGTGGAAATAGATAAAGGTAAGCAAGATTCGTTTTAATATTTTCAGAATTACTCTTTATATATATTAGTAGTGCGATAGCAGAAAAAGATATAAAGGATAATCCTGGTGGTATTATTATATTTTCAAAAAATAAAATCTCAAAATTTATTTTTAATAAATCCCTGATAATAAATGTAAGATATTTAATTATTAGTAATGGTAATACTATTAAAAAAATAAAAAGTGCTAGATTTTTTTTAAATTTATTAAAGATACAGGTGATTAAAAAAACATATAATAATACAAAAGAGTTAAAGAAGCCTTGAAATGAATAAAAAATTATTCCTATAAGACCAATTAATAACGGAGAATTTAATCTTTGAAATCTTGAGAGTGTGAATGCAAACACCCAAAATAACAAAAACTGTAGAGATGAAAAAATCAATTAACTAAAAATTTATAAATTTCTTTACCCATAATCTCATGACCTATGCTATTAGGATGTCTATCTTTATATTCTACATTAGTCATTTTTAAATTGATTTTATTATTAATTGCATTTGTAACGTCAAAGAATTCCATTCCTATTTCCTTTGTAATTTTTTGAATATAATTTTTTATAAAATCAAAATCATATCCTGACTTAAGTAAATCTATATCAGGTGTATAAACTAAAATACATCTAATCTGATTTTTGTAACAATAATTTTGCATTTTATCTAAGTTTTTACTCACTATTTTTTTATTTTTTTCAACTTTGTAAATTTCTTCATAATACTGGGAAATATTTTTTCTGTTTAGCTCATCTTTAAACAATGAAAAATACCTCCAAAGCATTACACCTAAATGAAAATTTCTAGTAATTATATTTCCTCTATTTTGCTCCAGTATTTCAGCATCATTTATAAAATATTGTATTAGAATAATATCAGGTTCCAGATTTTGGTTATACTCAAAAAAATAATTTATGTATCTTTCAGTATTATAATTTCCAACAGCAGCATTTAATGTAAACCACCTTAAATTATTTTCTTTCGCATTTTTTTCAATTATCTTATTTAAAACTTTTTGATTTTCGACACCCCATCCTAGTGTTATGGAACTTCCTAATAGAAGAATTTTTAAATCTGCAGATTTCCAATTTTCAATATCTTCTTCATTTCCTCTCATTCCAAGTGAATTAGTGCTAATCTCTACATTCTGTAACTTTGCGGATGAGTTCTTCTTATGGATGTGATTAATTTTTTTATTTTTATGAGGAATTTTAAGATATTTTGAATATTTCCACATCTCAACATCATAGTCTATTATAAAATGATTTTTAATTCTAAGAAATGTTTCAACAACCACTAAAATACTGATAACGCTAAAAACTAAAATAAAGACATTAATTATATAATTTTTTAAATTCTGATTTTGCATAAAAATAATAGTTTTTAAGAAATACTCGTATATAACGACAAATAATGAAAAGTGAAATTAAAAAATTTATCAAAGAAAGATCTAAAGATATTAATAGAATGCTTAGAAACAAAGAATTTTTTAATCTATCTAGAAAGTGGTTAGCAAAATCTATTAAATATAAATACAATTACAATTATACTTGGCTTGGACGTCCAATAATCAAATATCCTGATGACATAGTTGTTATGCAAGAGATTTTGCATAAAGTAAGACCAGATATAGTTATTGAAACTGGAATAGCACATGGTGGTTCAATAATTTTTACAGCATCAATATTAAAAATGCTTGGTAAAAAAAAATTCAAAGTTATTGGTATTGATATAGATATCAGAAAACATAATTTAGAAGAAATTAAAAAAAGTATTGTCTACAAATATTTAGATCTTATTGAAGGTAGTTCAACAGACACTAAAATTTTTAATCTTGTAAAAAGAAAAATAGGAAAAAATAAAAAAATATTAGTTATATTAGACTCTGATCATTCATATAACCATGTAATTAAAGAGCTAAATTTGTATTCCAGTCTTGTTTCAAAAAATTCATACATGATTTTACCAGATACTTATATTGATTTTATGCCAAAAAATACTTTCAAAAAATGGAAAGTAGGTAATAATACTTACACAGCTTTGAAAGAATTTTTGAGCAAAAATAAAAATTTTAAAATAGATATTGAAGTTAATAAAAAATCCTTGATTAGTGAGGCTATTAATGGATACATCAAAAAAATTGTATAATTAATTTATATTTTTAAAAGTTATTGGAGTACCAGCTTTAACATTTTTATTTATTTTTCTATTTAAAATTTTATTAAAGAATTTTGGATCTAAACCATTTCGTGGTCTAAGACAATCAATGTTACTTTTAGTTATTTTTTCGCCTTTTTTAATATCTTTTATAGCAAAAATACTTCTTTTTCTTTTATTTGCAAATTTTTCTCCTTTATTAATTCTTACTTTGCTAGAACCAAAAGAGAGTTTTGTATTCCTTAGATGTTCTATCATTAAAGAAAATTTTTTAACACTTAAAGAAAACTTTGAATCTATTGTTTTATCATTCTCACTTAATTTTATGTGTTTTTCGATTATTGTTGCACCTTTTACATATGCAATTATCGGAGCTAAAATATCCGATGTATGATCAGAAAATCCTATTGAACATTTGTATTTTTTTTTCATTGTTTCAATACTATTAAGATCTAATTCACCATAAGGTGCTGGATAAGAGCTAGTACATTTTAGAAGAGAAAAATCTTTATATTTTTTTTTTCTAAGGAATTTTATAATCTCATTTATATCTTTTTCAGAGGAGGCTCCTGTTGAGATCAAAATATGTTTTTTTGTTTTAATAATTTTTTCAATCAATGGAAAATGATTATTTTCAAGGGAAGCAACTTTATAAAATGGTACATTTTGACTCTCTAAAAAATCAACTGCCTCTAAATGAAATGGAGTGCTGAATGCTAAAATCCCAACAGATTTAGCATATTTAAATAATTTTTTTTGAAAATCTGGACGCATTGAACTCTTTTTATAAAGATCAAACAATCTTGATCCAGACCATAAATTATTTTTATTGTTTATTTTAAAAATTTTACTATCTGAATTAAATGTAATCTTGTTTGGATCAATGGTCTGAAATTTTACTGCATCGACACCAATTTTTTTTGCCAATTTAATTATTTTTTTTGCCTTTGAAAGAGAATTGTCATGATTTCCTGATATTTCTGCTATGATGAAAGGGCTTTTAGAAAAGTATTGTCTTTTTTTTTTCATTTGTGAATGATTATATTACTTTACATTCTTATGCTTAAATAATTATTAATTATTAATTATTAATTATTAATTAAATATCTGGGTTTTGTTCATTTTCCACCAAGAGTTAAAATTTTTTTTCTATTGAACATTATATTCTAATATACAATAATTGTCATTTCTATTAACAAATATGTTAAAAAATTTCATCAAATTGAAAAAGGCGACTATGAGAGACCTTGATGAAAATTGGGTCAAATGGTTAAACGACAAAGATGTAAATAAATTTTCAAATAAGTTAAAAAAAAAACATACGATTAAAAGTCAAACGAAATACCTTCTCGAGTTATTTAATAATAAATCAAAAATTTTATACTTGATTAAGTATAAAGATAAAAATATAGGGACAATTTTAATAAGTAAAATTTCAAAAATTTCTAAAGAATGTGAAATATCATACATGATTGGTGATAAAAATTTTTGGAATAGGGATATTGGCACATATGTAATTCGTCTTATTACTAAAATAATTTTTTACAAACTATCTTTAAATAAAATAAACGCAGGCATAAGAGGTGACAATTTTCCAAGTCAAAAAATTTTAATAAAAAATAAATTTAAAATTAAAAAAATTTTAAGAAAAAATATTAAATTTGGTAATAAGTACTTTGATAGGTTAATTTTTTTTAATATAAAAAATTAAATTTATATAAATTATAAATTTTTTAAATACATTTCTTTAACTAATATCAAAGCTGTTTTTTTTACAGAATTTTTTTCAATAGATTTTAATTTTTTAGGTTTTTTTAGTAAAAAGTTAATCTTTTGTATAAGCTTTTTTAAATCTAAGTTTTCTAATTTTGTCCTGAAAGAAATAAATTTTTTTTTTATTAAATACTGAGAGTTCACATTTTGAAATAAATTTGAATAAATTACAATATTTTGAACTTTATACCTCAAGCCCTCCAAAGATATCAATCCCCCACCTGAAATAAGAATTTTACACCTATTTAAATACTGATTTAAATTATTTTTTTTTCTAAAAAAAGTAACATTTGGGTGATATTTTTTAATTTTAATAATTTGATTAAATTTATAATTAGAAATTACTATAATTTTTATATCTTTAAAATTTAAAGAGATTGACAAAACAATTCTTTTTAAATCCTTTAAGTTAACATTGCTCAAATAAATCATTATTGTGTCTTTTTTTTTAAAATTAAATTTTGTATAAGGTTTAAGTATCGCGTAACTAATATCGTTGATTACTCTTGTTTTTTTTGTCTTTTTTTTTAAATAATTTATAAATAAATCTATATATTTATCATTATCATTAAAATAATTGATTTGAATAATTTTACACCCTAGTTCTTTAAATATTTTTCTATGTTTTTCTTTATACTTATAATCATCTATTATTATGTTCTTAATCTTTTTTTTTTCAATTAGATTTATAATTTTTTTTATATTGAGTTTTTTTTCATAATATGAAAAACATTTTATTCTTTTTTTTACTAATTCATTTCTTAAGTATTCACATCTCTTAATATTTCCTATGCCTAAGCTTTTACTGGAGCTTGAAAGAAATAAGATCATTTCTTAAAAATATATTTTGACATTAAGACTGCTTGTTTCCAGTCCTCAATGTCATCAATATCAATCGATCTATAAGTCGGTATTAAAAATGGAGTCGATATTTTAGAGAATGTGACCTTATCCTTTAAAATTGTTTTAGTTTTACCCCAATAAAACTGCCCAGCATCGTGATAAGATTTTTCAAGTTTTTGAGAATGATATTTTCTATATTTTGGAAAAAACATCTCTACACGATCTTTCTTTGTTACTTTGAGAGCTCTTTGTATTGGATAAGAAAATTTTGAAACAGAAAAACAAAAATCTGCTTTAGTATCTTTCAATTTTTTATGAGATTTTATTATATCTAAATGACTAATAAAGGGTGCAGTTGCTAGTATTTGACAAATATATTCCGGCATAACTTTTAATTTCAATTGTTTTATTGCATCAATTATTACTTCTCTGTTACCAATTTTATTTAATGACAATTTTTTTGATCTCATAAAAGGGACCTCTGCCCCATACTTGATAGCAATTTTTGCAATTTTTTTGTTATCAGTGGAAACAATTATTCTTTTAAAACATCGACTCTTAATCGCAGCTTGAATAGAGTATGAGATTATGGGCTTACCCCTAAATAATTTGATATTTTTTAATTTTATTCTTTTGCTACCACCTCTTGCAGCAATTATAGCTATATTCATAATTTTGTATTTTCGAAAAATGATTTTAATTTTTTTATTACTTTATTTTGCTTTTTGATACTTAATTCTGGATAAATTGGAAGACTAATAGATCTCTCTGAATGTAGCTCTGAAACAGGAAATTGTCCTCTTTTAAAACCTTTCTTTTTATATATTGGATGTAAATGGACAGGCAGATAATGCATATTTACAAAAATTTTACTTTTAATAAGTTCATTAAAAAGTTTATTTCTAATTTTTTTATCTACTTTAATAACGTAAAGATGAAATGATGACCTAAATTTCTTAGGAATGTTTGGTAATTCAATTGGAAAATTTGATAGAGTTTTGTTGTAATACGATGCGATTTGATTTCTTTTTTTTATAAAACTTTTGATTTTTTTTATTTGTGAAGCTCCAAGTATTGCACAAATATCATTTAATCTAAAGTTTAAACCTATATCTACTTGTTCATAATACCATCTAAATTTAATTTTTTTTTTATATTTGTTAATTTGCTTAGTTATTCCACTATTTTTAAGAATTTCTACTCTGTCATATAAATCTTTATTTTTCATTGTTAGAGCACCGCCTTCTCCTGTAGTAATAATTTTAACTGGATGAAAACTAAAAACGGTTATGTCTGACCATTTACAGCTTCCAACAGGTACTTTGTTATTAAATGCACCTAGTGCATGTGAGGCATCCTCAATTATCTTGAAATTGTATTTTTTTGATAATTTCCATAGTTCTTCTTGATCATAAGGAAGGCCCGCAAAATGCACAGGTATTATCAATTTTGGTTTAATTTTAGCTCTCTTCAGTTTAATTTTAAGACTATGGATCGATAAATTGTTTGTTAAAGGATCTATATCAACAAAATCTATTTGTGCACCACATAACAATCCAGCATTAGCAGTAGCAACGTAAGTGTTCGGTACAGTCCAAAAAGTATCCCCCTTTTTTAAGTTTAAGGCTCTACATGCTAAGTATAAGGCAACAGATGCACTAGATACCGAAGAACAATAACTTGAGTTACAGAGTTTTTGGATTTTTTTTTCAAACAATCTTACTTTAGGTCCCTGTGTAAGGAACTTTGACTTAAGAACTTTATTTACCTCAGCTATATCTTTGCCATCTACTGAGTGTAACCCATAAGGTATCATATACTATCAATATAATGCTTATTTAGTTTTTTAATATCGTTAATATTAAGATAATGGGAGTTGTTTTTAGAGTTGTATTCAAAACCCTCTTTAACAAAACTAAATTTCTTTTTTATATATCTTATTTTTTCAATATTTTGAAAAAAAAAGGAGGGTAATATTTTAAAATAAGTTTTGTACTCTACTGTCTGAGAACTTAAATCTGCAGGAACTAACACCTCGTGTAATTTCTCACCCGGTCTAATACCTGTAAATTTTATTTTTACATTCTTACTGAGAGAATTAGCAAGATCTATGATTTTAATAGTTGGCATTTTAGGTACAAATATTTCCCCCCCTTCCATTAAATTAAGAGTATTTATTACAAAATTTACTCCATCTTCAAGTCTTATCCAAAATCTTGTCATGTCTTTGTGAGTTATCGGTAATGTTTTTTTATTTTGTAAAAGTTTTAAAAAAAGAGGTAATACTGAACCTCTTGATCCAATTACGTTTCCATATCTTACAACAGAAAATTGACAGTCTAAATTGCCAGCTAAATTATTCGCAGCTTGAAATAGTTTGTCAGATGAAAGTTTTGTAGCTCCATATAAGTTAATCGGATTTACTGCTTTATCAGTTGAAAGTGCAATAATTTTTTTGACACCGGTCTCTAACGACGCATTGATTATATTTTCAGCACCTATTATATTTGTTTTAATACATTCTATAGGATTGTACTCTGCAGATGGAACTTGCTTCAGTGCAGCTGCATGAATAACATAGTCAACCTCTCTCAAGGCAATTTTTAGTCTTTGCAGATCTCTCACATCTCCTATAAAAAATCTTAAATTTTTCTTATTCTTAAAAAAATTACTTTCGGCCATTTCACTTTGTTTTAATTCATCTCTTGAAAATACAATAAGTTTTTTAGGATAATATTTTGACAAAATTAATTTTGAAAAAGCTTTTCCAAATGAACCTGTTCCACCTGTAATTAAAATATTTTTATTTTTAATGAGATTTTTCATGACTTAAATTTTCTAAAGTATTTATATTTTTTATTTTTTTAAAGGGCAATCTAAAATTTCTATTATATAAGGGTAAAATAGTAAAAACCTTTTTATTTACTTTCGAAGATAAAACAAGAGCATTTGACTCTAAACCAAAAATGTATTTCGCTGATGCAATAAGATTTTCTATAGGAGAATTGACATCTAAAGTAATCTTAAACTTTTTATATTTTTTCAAAATATTGTGATATTTTGTTTTTTTTTCACTTGGATGAAGTCTTAAAATAATTGTTTGATTAAATTTATCAAATCTCTCTAATTTTCTAAAAAATTTTTTTAGTGCGAAAAACTCTAACTTATTATTTATTGGTTCAAGAAAATATAAAAGATTATTTCCTTGTCTCATTTTTTTTATTTTATTTACTTTGTCAATTTCGTAGTAATTTTTTAATTGAAAAATTTTAACTTTTTTAAATGTTCTTTTGCAAGTTCTATATGAGTATTTGTCACTTGAAATCAACAAATTTGGTAAAATTAATTTATCATTTAATATAAATCGATTTTTATAATTAACCCAATGATCTAAAAATGAAACACAAAAAATCCTCTTTTTTTTACAATAATCTATTGCCTTCAATTCAGTCTTATTATTTGAGCTAGTACCAGTAATTACGAAATCACATTTACGAATAGAATAGGTAAAATTCTTTACATTTTCCTTATTAGGAAATATTTTTTTGAAAATATTATATGCAGGACCTTTACAATAAAACTTACTTTTAAGATTTTTTTTTTTTATGTAGTTAAGACCTATATTAGCACCACCAGCATCATGAAAAATTGATAATATTTTTTTTTTTTTAAATATTTTCATCATTTACAACTAATAGTATAAACTTTAAAAATAAAGATAAAAAATGACAAATATTTCTTGTGCAATAATCGGACTTGGAAATATTGGTTTTGAGCATAACAGAAATTCTTTTAACCTAATTCAAAATCATGCTAAGGCCTTTCATTCGATTAATAAAATTAAATTGATATGTGGTGTAGACAAATCATATAAAAAGAGAAAGCTGTTTAAAAAAATATATAGAGTAGATACCTTTAAAAATCTTGATGAGGCAAAAAAATTACATAATCCTGAGTTATTTGTAGTTTCTGTAAATTCTGTAAATCTATTCAATATAGTAAAAAAAATAGCTTTAAATTTCAAACCTAAAGTAATCGTTTGTGAAAAACCTATTGCATATCAATATAACAAAATTTTAAAGCTAGTTAGCTTGCTAAAGAAAAAAAGAATAAAATTATTTATTAATTTTCAAAGAAGATCCGACCCGTCATATATTTCTTTAAAAAAATCAATCAACAAAAATGGTGTTAGAATGATAGGAAAGGTATTCTATGAAAAAGGTTTCATTTATAATTGTTGCCATTATATTAATTTAATGATGTTTATGTTTGGTAGATATAAAAGTCACGAAGTGTTGATGAAAAAAAGACTTAACAATTTAGATTATAAGATTAATACATTGGTGCAATTTGAAAAAGCAAGTGTAAATTTTTTTTATAAAAAAAAATGCCTCAAAGAATTTGAATTTAAAAATAACAAGAATTATTTAGTAAAATTTAAAAATAAGGCTCTAAATTATAATTCAAAAAAATATGAAAATACTTTAAAATATTCACAAAAAAATTTTTATATAGAATTACTTAAAAGTATATTTAAAAAAAAAGCCAACATATGTAGTGCTGACGAAGCAATTGAAACTTTTAGATTAATTTTTTTGATGATTAAGAAGAAACAACATAATGAAAAATAAAATACAATTTAAAAAATATAATACCATTGGAATACAAGAGCGCAAAGCAGTGAATGACGTTATGAAAACCGGTGTATTGTCTGACTTTTTTGCTAATAAAAGTAAAAATTTCTTAGGTGGCAAATATGTAAGAAAATTTGAGGAAAATTGTAAAAAGTTTTTTAAAGTAAAACACGCAATCACTGTTAATTCTTGGACATCGGGATTAATATCTATAATTGGATCTTTGGATATTGAACCTGGAGATGAAATAATTTTAAGCCCGATAACTATGTCAGCTTGTGCTGCTTCGATATTACATTGGGGGTGTATACCGATTTTTTGTGATATTGACGATCAGACATTCAATATTGATCCAAAAAAAATTGAAAGCAAAATATCAAAAAAAACTAAAGCAGTTATGGCTATTGATATATTTGGTCAGCCATGTGATATGAAAGAAATAAAAAAAATTTGTAAAAGGCATAATTTAACATTTATTTGTGACTCGGCTCAATCAATTGGAGCAAGATATAAGGGTTCTTTTTCGTCAACTATGGCAGATGTAGGTGGTTATAGTTTAAATTTTCATAAACATATTAATACTGGTGAGGGAGGCATAATTATCACTAACAACTCTAAAATTGCCAAAAGATGTCAACTTTTAAGAAATCATGCTGAGAGTACTATTGATAACGACTCCTATAATAATCTAAGCAATATGATTGGATATAATTTTAGATTAACAGAAATCCAAGCTGCGATTGGAATTCAACAATTGAGAAAATTGAATAAAATAATCAAAAAAAAAATTAGAATAGCTAATCAATTAAGTAAAGATTTAAAAACTCTACCTGGTCTTGAATTGCCGAAAATTAAAAAGGAAAGGACACATGTTTTTTACTCATATGCAATGAAAATTGATGACCGAGTAACTAAAGTACATAGAGATCAAATATGGAAGATGCTTACAAACGAAGGTGTTCCAGTAAACAATAAGATATCTTGTATTCACAGACTTCCTATTTTTAAGAAAAAAATTGCATTTGGTAAAAAAAAATTTCCATGGAGTTTAAACAAAAAATATAAAAACTTATATAATGAGGGTACACTTCCGGTTGCAGAGAAATTAAGTGATAATCAAATTTTGTGTCTTCAGATGTGGTCTTTTGATTATTCAGCTTCAGATATAAAAAAAATTATAAAGATATTTTTTAAAGTTTGGAGAAAACTTAAATTAATTTAATTTTTGCATCAACGTATCTAATTGTAAAGATTCTTTTTCCATATCTTCATCGCAAAATTGGCCAACTTTAGATCGTTGATATCATGAATGTCAATACTGGTGAAAGATTCCTCATTTTGAATGATTGTAACCTTATTACCAATTCTTTTACCTTTTCTCCATAAGTAAGCTCTAGAAGCGCACGCAATACCAGTGTCCTCTCTAAGAATTGGTTTTTTTACTTGTCTAGAACTATATTTACTCATCCAGCTTTTGAGCCTTACCCATTTATTATTCTTTAATTCCCAAAAATTTTTATGTGTTTTGTGACCTGAAAAAACACTTTCAAGCTTACTATTCGATTTAAGAATGTTTACTGCCTGGGTAATCCAAGAAACTTTTCTGAAAATATCTGTAGCTGTCAAAAATACACAAATATCAAATTTTTTTTTTGAAATCTTCTCATATTTTAATAAGGAGTATTTTAATGTTTTTTCAGTGGTAATTAAATCTCCAGATAATTTTTTAGGTCTGATAAAAGGTACTTCAGCACCAAATTTCTCAGCACATCTCGCAATTTTCTTTGAGTCCGTGGATATAATTATATTATCTATGACGCCCGACATTTTTGCTGCTTTAATGGGATAGAAAATTAAAGGTTTACCATCAACTTTTTTTAGATTTTTATTTCTAATACCTTTTGATCCACCTCTGGCACATAGAATACATAGTGTATTAATTTTCATTTTATTTAAATTTTATAATAAATTACTTATATCAATTAAAAATTTTTACATATATAAAAAGCAGAAAATGACCTTAAAATGTGTAATTTGTAATAGTAAAAATCTAAATAATTATACATTTATAGCACAAAATAGATATACAGAAGAATTTTCAAATCTATTAAAATTATCAAATGAGGAATTAGAAAGAAAATACTCTAATATTATATGCTCAGACTGTGGTTTTATATTTAAAAAAAAATGGTTTTTAAAAAAGCATTTAAAAGAAATTTATACTAAACTAGTACCTTCTCACCCACGTGGATGGGATACAATTTCAAAAAAATTTAACATAAGATACCTAGAGCGCCAATTTAAGCTATTAGAAAAATATAATGAAAATAACAAAAATGTTTTAAAATTAAATCATATTAAAAGAAATATTTTTGGGTTGTTAAGTTCTATGCAAATCAGCAATTCTCAGAAAAAAAAATTAGATAGATTAGTTTTAAGTATAAAAAAAAATGAAATTAAAAAAATTAATTATTATAAAAAAAAAGTAAATTTTTACTTTAAACCAAAAGTTTTTTCTAGATATGCTGGTTTTAAAGACATCAATCTCTTCAATCATATAAATTCTAAAATAGGTGGTATCAAAAAATATGGGGAAATAGGATGTCCTCTATGGGGTATGATTGAAATGGCTAAGAAAAAGAAATGTACTACATACTTTATAAGACCTGAAACAGATGTTTTTTGGGGTTTAAATTGTAAGCTGGGAAAAAATAGTTGTATAAGCAAGCTTTCAAATACCAAAATATTAAATAAAATTAATAATTTAAATAAAACAAAACTCGATTACATCGGTGTTTATAATCTTTTAGATCATTACAGCAATCCATTAAAATTTTTGAATAGAGCTTTTAAGTTTACTAGATCAATTGGTATAATAACTGAAAAAACTGGAAAAATGCCTATACAACATCATAATTTGCTATCATCTAAAACAATAAAAAAAATTGCATTAAAATGTAAAAAAAAGATAGACTCCAGTTTTAATAAAAAAATCAAAGATACAGAGTATAATTTTTATTTATTACACTAATAATTATTTTATAGCATTATAAAATGAGCTTATTTTGTTTTTTATAATATTCGGTTTATTCCAGTTGTGTAATACTTGGGACAAAAATTGGTGCTTGTAATTTTTTTTAATTGAACTTTTTTTATTAAGAATTCTCATAACATCTGACTCTTTTTCTATTTTAAAAAATGCTTTAGATTTACTAAACGGAGTATTATATATTTCACTATTTGCATAATATAATAAAAGAATTTTTTTATTTTTAATGAGCGCTTCAGCTAAAATAGACGATGGCCTAGCAGTAATAATAAATTGAGAAAAATCAATAAGTTGTGATGACGTAAAAGAGTCTTCTTCAAAAATATTACATTTTAGTGGAAATATATCTCTGGGTTTTTCTCTCGTTATGATATCAAATTTTTTGTGTTTTTTTAGTTTTTTTATTAAATTATCTACAATATTTTTTTCCTTACTGTAGAATTTTTTAAAAAATCCTAAAACTATTTTCTTTTTATTAGGTCTTGTTCCACCTTGTATCTTATTGAGTATTTTGAACCAGCCTGTTGTATATCTTAGAGATCCAACAATCTCTGTTTTGTTTACAAAATCTTTATCAATAATATACATTTTATTAGGTAAAAGTATTTTGTCACAAAATTTCATCTTAGATTCATTTACCACGCTAATGTCTTTAATTACTCCTATACCTGATGTGACTCTTACCATTTTAATTTTTAATTTTTTTGCTACCTCATAAAATAGTGAAATATAATTTTCAGGAGCACTTTCCTCATATGTGATTGACTTTATATTATTATCTAAAAGGAATTTTTCCATTTCTTTCTCAGAGGTAAAATTATTATTTGCATAAATTTTTTTTATAAATCCTCTTAGTCTTTTTAATATGAAACATGGTAATAATAAGATAATTTTTGTTAATAAAAAGTGAAACTTTTTCTTTGGATCAACTGGTATAAAATCAAAATATTTTATTTTCTTCTTTAGTAAATATTTAATTAATTTATTTTGTCTGTGATCTTGAATGGGATTTATATTACAAATAATCGCTTTTTTATCTCCAAGTTGATAAATGATTGGTGATAGGACATCTATGCTTATGAATAAATCTACAAGAAAAAGATGCATTTAATAATATTTAATTTCTTACATGCTAGTTTAATCTGATTAAAAACATTCTCTTTGTTTTTCATGAATTGTTAAACAATATCTTTCTCTTAAATAAAGTTTTGGCTAATAAATCCATTTCTTTCATTAAAGCTTTAAAACTCTCATAATTGATTGGTTGAAGAGGATCAACTGCTGAATTTTCAGGATCTGGGTGTACCTCTAGCATTATACCATCTGCTCCTGCAGCGATTGATGCAAGACTCATTGATCTGACCCAAGGTCTCCAAAATGTAGCATGGGAAGGGTCAACGATAATAGGAAGATGTGTTAGTTCTTGTGCTGCTGGAACTACTTGGAGATC
Organism: uncultured Pelagibacteraceae bacterium; assembly: GCA_902571015.1. Classification (GTDB taxonomy): domain Bacteria; phylum Pseudomonadota; class Alphaproteobacteria; order Pelagibacterales; family Pelagibacteraceae; genus Pelagibacter. The sequence continues at coordinate 22,800 of CACGAC010000003.1, forward strand.
TAATAAAAATCTAGAAGTTGAGCGATGCGTGTGTGGAACCGAAACTCCTCTCTCACAAAGTAAAACTTTTTCATTTCCCTCAACCAATAGGTATTCCGCGGCACCAAGCCAATCTCTTAGTGATGACCCATAGTGTCTTTTTAGCATTATAGGTTTTTGTGTTTTTGCACATGCAGTTAATAATGGAAAATTTTGCATATTTCTTGATCCTATTTGAAGTATGTCAGCTGTTGAAGCTATGAGATCTATGTATCTTTCTTCCATAACTTCGGTGATAATAGGTATTCCAATTTCTTTTTTTGCTTCACTCAGCCATTTTATTCCGTCTTCTCTTGTCTCGTTATATTTTTTACTTCGATAAGGAAATGTAAGCGGTTTAAATGCACCACCTCTTAAAAAGTGAGCTCCAAGAGATTTTACATTTTTTGCAGTGTCAAATATTAATTCTCTACTTTCAACCATATTTGGACCCGCAAAAACAGGTATAGTTTGTCCACCAAATTCTACACCAGATACGTCAAATTTAGACTTGTGATTAGGACTCTTTTTTGCAACCAAGGGAAATTTTGTCTTTAAATCTTCTATTGTTATATCTTTTCCAGGAAATTTATTATCCATAACTAATCATTGCCTTTCTAATTTTTTTCTCGTTTTTTAAACCATTTACAATACTAAAAGCTTTTATTGCTTGATAAAGATTCATTTCTAACCCATTAATTGTTTTCAAATTAGAGTTTTTTGCAATTTTAAGAAATTGGGACATCAGCGGATTATATATTATATCGAAAATAACAGCATCATTATTTTTAGCGTAGAATTTATTTAATTCATTAAAGTTTTTGTTAATTATTCTAAAATTTCTGTTCAAAAAATTTTGACTAATTTTTTTTTTAACATGCTTTATTTTCTTTAAATCACTAATAGGATTAAAAAACTTTAGATTTTTAAAATCATTTTTTTCTTTAACCCAGGAGTCAAAACCTATACTTGTTGTGTTTATTATTAAATCTAGATTTTTTAAATTTTTTAATTCATTATAATTATTAACAATTTTAATAAGATTTTTTTTTTCCAAGTTTTTTATAAAGTTTTTAACTTTATTTTTATTTCTATTATGTAACATAAATTTACTTTTGTTGAACTTTTTCAAACATGCAATTATCACTGCTTTTCCAGCACCACCACATCCCAACACTAAAATTTTTTTTCTATTTGAAATATTCTTAAGTGAGTAAAGAGTCCCATAATAGTCAGTATTTTCTCCATAAATTTTTTTATTTTTCTTGATTAAAGTATTTATTGATCCAATTTTTTTACTTTCTTGCGAAATACCATCTAAATACTTTATAATTTTCTCTTTATAGGGTGCTGTGACTGAGCCTCCAATAAATCTATTATCTTTTCTGAGTTCAGATATCAATTTCTCTAAATTATTATCGTAAACATCAAATGGAAACATTAAACATTTTTTTTTAAAAACTTTATAAGCAGAATTCCAAAGTTTCGGTGACCTAGCTCCAATAGAGGGTGTTTCTCCAATAATTGCAGTATATTTTTTTAAGTTTTTAAAATTAATTTTGTTTTCAATCAATCTATTAATCTTTTCCATATGCCTTTTTAATTTTATTATCGCCCTAATTTTCTAGAGTTAATATTAGATAAGTATTTTACAACTCTTGATTTTTCGCTGCTTGCATAAATACTATGTATTAATTTAAGTGTGGAAATAGATTGATTAACTGAATTATAATCTCTTTTTTTATTTTCGATCTTCTTCAAAAATAAAGGAATAATTTTCATATGACTAATTCCATACCCGTTTTCAAAATTTTCTGAATTCATTCTTTTTAGCTTTTTAACATCTTTTTTTTTATTGATCATTTCCCAATCATCAATTTTATTTAATCCGATTCCCCCAATTTTAGCCATTCCTCTCTCACCAACTACAGTTATTGAGGCTTCAAAATCTTTAGGGCGTGCTGCGGTAGTTGCTTCAAATGTGCATAGAGCACCATTTTTTAATTCCATTATTGAAACGCAGGTATCCTCAGCCTCAAGTTTATTTAATCTTTTTGAAGTAAAAGAAGAAATTTTTTTTACAGGACCAAAAATATAGGTTAATGCATCTACATGGTGAATAGCTTGTTGATTAACAACGCCACCATCTAATTTCCAAGTACCATGCCATTCATCTGAATAATAATTTTGAAATCTGCACCATCTTAATACTACAGAAATAGATACTATTTTTCCAAATTGTTTTTTTTGTATAGCTTTTTTTAAAAAAACAACTGCTTTGTTATATCTATTTTGAAAGGCAACAAATAAAAATAATTTGTTTTTTTTTGCTTTTTTTAAAAGTTTTTTAGCGTCAGATACCAATAATGATATAGGCTTTTCAACTAAAACATTAAATTTATAATCTAGTGCAAGATTAGAATGTTCGTAATGTAGACCAGATGGTGTGAGAATTAATATCAAATCTACATCAATTTCTTTGAGCATATCTTTTAAGTTAAAATAAGGTTTAGCTCCAAGTTTTTTTGAAAAATCAAGAGCTCTATTTTTTTTGACATCACAGACTGCAACAACTCGAAAATCTACCTTTTTTAATTTTCTTAAAATTTTTATATAATGTTCTGCTACACGACCACAGCCTACCAACGCAATTTTGTGACTCTTTTTATTCATTAAAAGAAACTTTTAGTTAAAATAATTTTTTGTGCTGGATTACCAAAAACTTGTTCGTTTTTTTTTAAACTTTTAATAACATTTGTATTCATGGCTATTTTACAATTATTTCCTATTGTTATATTAGTATTTAAGGTTGCTCCCATCCCAATCTCTACCGTTTTTCCAGTTTTTGTTCCCCCACCAATACAAACTGAGCTTGATATTAAATTTGATTTACCGATCCGAACGTTATGACCAATATTTACTAAATTGGAAATGAAGCTATTTTCACCTATTATAGTGTTAGACAAAGTACCTCTGGTGATAACAGTGTTTGAACCTATATAAGAATTCTTTTCTATTATCACCCCACCCAAATGAGTACAATTTCTATATACTCCATTAGCCATGTAAGGTCCTGTACCAATATTTCCAATAATAGCACCGGATGAAATTATTGTATTCTTTTTTATATGTGAATTTTTGTAAATTACAACATTATTGCCAATTTTGACCCCACTTTCAATTTTTGAAAAATTGCTAATGAAAGTATTTCTGCCAATCTCATATTTTCCTTTGGGAGAATTTACAAAAAAATCTTTGTCATAATTTTTTATCATTCGTTTACATATTTTTTCAAATAGTAATCTTGGGTTTTTATTTAAAATAAAATTTTTACTATATTTAATCTTTTCAGGAACAATTACACAACTAGCTTTAATCTCATTTACATTTATCTTATTAAGTTTAGCTTTATCAATAAAGGCTAAATTATTTTGCGTTTTTAAATCAAAACTTGAAAAAGAGTTTATTAATTGATTTTTTTTATAAAAACTATTGTCATTTATTGATTCTAATAAATTTTTTATCGATATTTTTTCAATAGTAAATTTGGTCATAAAGTAATTAAATTATTTTTTTAATTTTACGTTTTCATAAAAATAATTGATCCAATTTTTTTTTCTTTTAAATATAAATCAAAATTATAAATAGTTGATTTTATTTTATTTATCTTTAAAATTAAATTGTTTCTAATAAAAAGCCCATTATAACTAAATTTGAATAAAAAAATTTTAGCCAAATACCATTTTGACTTAAGCTCAGGGGATTTCTTTTTTAGAAACTTCATAGCACTTGCAGATATAAGTTCGATAAAATTAAACTCTTTTACATTTGGAACTTTTATTTTATCCTTAAATAAGGTGGTTTTATTTTTAATCTTATCTTCTTTATAAGATTTAGTTTTATATAATTTTTTTTTAAGTTCAATTATAAACCCAAAAAATTGTTTCCTATTTATTTGATATTCAAAGTAAGATGAACATTTAATCTTTAAGACTTCAGAGTATTTATTTTGAATTAATACTTTTGTCTCATTAAAAATCGGTTTTTTAAATAAGATATTTAAATCATTTAAATTTTTTCTTTTATTAATGTATAAAATAGTTTCAAAAATATCTGTTGAGTGTAAATATTTTCTCTTCTCTCTTAAATAATTTAGCTGATTATTTAGTGAGACGAATTTTTTTTTCACGCTGACAAACCACCATCTACCAAAATTATTTGACCAGATATAAAAGAGGCTTCTTTACTTAATAAAAGATTTACTAACCCTAACATATCTGTAACTTTTCCAGCTCTTCCTGCGGGAGTACGTCTTATAATTTGCTTCAACTTATCTTTTGACATGTTTTTTGTTAAATTTGTTTCCATAAAACCTGGAGCGATGGCATTAACTGTAATATTTCTTCCTCCCAATTCTCTAGAAAGAGCTCTTGTCATACCCTCTAGTGCACCTTTGGTTGAGGAATAAACTGCTGTGCCTTTATATCCAGATTTAGCAACAACAGAACTAATATTAATAATTCGCCCCTCACCATTTATCATTAAATATTTTATTACTTCACTAGATAAATAAATAGGTCCAAGCAAATTTATATTAATTAAATTTTTAATTGATTTTTTTTTTTGTCTTACAATTAAATCTTCATCAACAATTCCAGCATTATTAATCAAACCATAAATTTTCCCTTTTTGTTGAGCTTTATTAATAAAATTTTCAATTTTTTTTAAATTAGTTACATCGAACTTTTCAAAAAAAAAATTTTTTTTATAAGTATTCTGCAACTTTTTAATTTCTGAATTAGATGTCCGGCTGAAACCGGCAACAACCCATCCTTTAGCAAGCAAATTTTTACAGATTGCTGCTCCTAAACCTTTGCTTACACCACTAATTACGATTGTTTTTTTCATTTATTAAATTATTTTTTCTTATCTTTTTAAACCTACTGCTGACAATATCATCATAATTTTTTATAATAAATCTAGATGGAATTTTATGTTTTGGTAAATGTTTCTTACAATAATTTCTTAGTAAATTTACATCAAATTTTTTGTAATTATATTTTTTTTTTATAATCACATCAGCAGCCATATAACTACCAAGTATCTCATGATAACTTGAGTAAACTCTTACATCGAGCACTTTTTTATATTTTAATAATACATTTTCTATTTCTAAAGGGTAAGATTTCTCACCACCAACATTTATCATATCGCTATCTCTGCCAAGAATTTTTATATAACCATTTTTTTCTTTAATAACTCTATCACCGGTGTTCATCCAGCCCTTTTTATCAAATGGTTGTGGTGAGTTTATATAACCAACCATATTTGTTTTAGATTTGACGTATAAATAATTATTAATAATTTTAGTTTTATAATCCTCACCACCTACTTTAACAAATAAGCTACCGTTTTTTTTATCTTTTGTTCTCATTATGCCTATTTCGCTTAGGCCGTAAGTTTGTTTAAAGAATATATTTGGAAAAATTTTTTTTAACTTAGTAAGTAAATTTTGAGGCATTGGCTCAGTTCCATACGTCACTAGTTTTAAAGATGATAAATCATAATATTTGTATCTTTCAGAAAATAACAACATATTTAAGAAAGTTGGAGTTGTGGGTAATAATTCAGCTTTTGTTCTTTCTATTACCTTACAGATATCGTTAGCTTTTTTTTTGTTAACACAAATCGCCAAACTATTAAAATTTAAAAGGGATGAAAATAATGTATTAATTCCACCTATATGGTCGAAGCTCAACATAAGTAAAGTTTTATATCCTTGTCTTTTTTTTTTGAACTTATTTAATAATAAAGAAAAATTATGTAAGATGGCTTTTGGTTTTCCTGATGAACCAGATGAAAAAATAATTAAACCAGAAGTTTTTTTTTTCTTAAATTTACTCAATATATCACTATAAAATTTGGGCTTATTTCTTTTTTTTATAATCCTATATTTTTTAATATCAGCAAGATAGTTACAGGGTAAAAGCTCCATGAGATTGGTTTGTTTTGGTGGTAAATTAACAACTATCAAATTTTGTATTAGAGCTGCAAGAAAAAAGCCAACGCTATGTAAATTATAGTTACTTTGAAAAGCAATCAATGAGGGAGTTTTGATCTTATTCTTTTTTATAATTTTTTTCCATTTTTCTATTTCATTAAGAAGATCATCAGAGTCATAATATTGATTGTTATGCCACATTAGTGGTCCTTTTTTATTTTTAATTTTATTGACTAAATTTTCAATATTATTCATTTTAATATTTTGCAATTAGCGAGACCTAAAATTATATTTTTCTTATTTTTTTTTACAATTAACTCTAATTTTACAACTTTAAAATTTTTGTAAATATTAATTATCTTACAAATAAAAATTAAATTATCATTAACATATACGGGATGTTTAAAATTAAAATTCAAATTCATAATTACGCAGTAAATACCTGGCAATCTAGTACCAATTAAATTTGAAAAAAAACTCGTTATAGCAAAACCTGGAATAATCTTTTTTTTAAAACCTAATTTCTTTGCCCACTCTGTGCTCTTGTGTACAGGGTGACTATCTTTAAGATAAACTAAAGATTCCTCTAAGAATTTATTATCAATTTTTTTTATGATTTTTACTTTTTTTCCAACTTTAAGTTGAGATATTTTATAACTATTATGTTTCAAATTACCATAAGACTTAATAATCATTTAGTCTTTTTATTTTTTTTTATATATTTTACAAAATCGTCCACAGTCTTAAGTTTATCATAATAATTTCTTTTAAATTTTATTTTAAATTCATCTTCAATTGTAAGAAAAATAGTTGTTAGATCTAATGAGTCTATCCCGGACTGTAAGAGATTTTTTTTTAATGGGATCTTTTTTTTTATTACCTTCTGAATTATATTGTTAATTTTTTTTACTTCAATCATTTCTGAGTTCTTTTATACAAATAAAAAATTTTTTCAACTTGGATAAGAATAATTATTTATTCTAAATTAATATAATTTAAATAAGTTTTTCGCAAATTTTATATGCATTAATTAATCTTTAACATCTGTCTCTTAGGCTTAGTACATAAGCCTAAAGCCTGGCTTAAATTTATTATTCACCTCACAAGACTCAGAGTTTGGTAAATATTTGTTCTTCAATGATTTGGGTTTTTAAGGATTTTTATAATTTAGCTTCAGCATTTTTTTTTAATTGAACATATACCCCAATTTCTGTCAATAAAATTAATTTTTTATGTATTGAATATTTTTATACAAGTTAACTAATTCTCTAATTTGAGGGAGATCATGTTTAGATGTATTCTTAAGAACAATGTTTTTGATTGTCTTTACAAGATTTAAAACACCAGGCTTAAAATTATTTAATTTTTTTTCATTAATTATAATTTTTTTTTTATTTTTTTTTATAAGATACAATTTTTCAAGTGTAACAACTTTGTATTTAAAAGTTTTAAAAGTGAAATTCATTTGAATGGGACCTTTTCCTAAATAGTCCAAATAAATGTTAGTATAATCTGTAAGTTTATCAAATTTAATTTCGTATTTATTCTTAATCTTACTAAACTTTAGATTATCTAAATTAAAAAGCCACATTACAAGATCAATCCAATGAGATGTTATGTGATATTTTAATTTTCCTTTAATCTTTTTTGAATGCAATTTAATTAATTGATTTTCTCTATCACTTATTTTCATTTGGAATTTGGTTAAATTGTTTTTTTTTAATTGTTTTTTTAAAAAATCAAATATTTTGTAAAATCTTCTATTATAAAGAACATAAATTTTTTTTTTAAAGATATTGGTTAAAGAATTAATTTTTAAAATTTTTTTTAATGATAATGCAACTGGTTTTTCACAAAAAATATTTTTTTTGGAATATCTTATTATATTTGGTAAATGCTTTTCTATTTGATTCCATGGCAAAAAAACCATAACAAAATCGTATTTTTCTTTTTTAAGTAATTCAATATAGTTTGAGTAAATATTTTTAATTTTATATTCTTTTTTTTGACTTAGATAATTTTTGGGGTTTGCGACACAGATAGCTCCAATCTCTACATTTAAGTGTTTACAAACTTTTCCATAATTTTCTGCATGCTTACCAAATCCAATAAATATACATTTAAGTTTTTTCATCAGTATATTATAAAGATTTGGAAATATTAAATTCTATATGTTTCTTTCCAGGCAGCAAAAAATTCTTCACCATTCAAATCTCCTTTGACATCACAAGTTTTGCATGGGTCAATGTTACGATTTTCTTTCATAAGATTTTTTCTAATTGTACTAAATTCATTTGAAAACCACACATCATTTATTTTTTGTTTTTTAGCATTGCCTATAATTTTTTTTTTGTTCCAATCATTGGAGCAAATTTGGTAATCTCCATTATAATTAACAAATATTTTAAACAATGGATAATTACATTTTCTTTTAATTGGAAAAGTTTCTTCTCTTTTAATCCCAATTTTTTTTAAATTAACAGCTCCTGCTCTATTATTAAGATTAAGTCCAAATTCATTTTTTCTACCTTTATTCCTTTCCCTGATAAAAAAAATTTCTGGGCTTATTTTTAGATCTTCTCTTATTTTTTTAAATTTTTGTGTAGTTTTATCATTCGTATAAATACTAACTCTTAAATGGTCTAGTCCTGAATCATAAAGATTTTGAATTACTTGATTATCAAGAAAGTCTCCATTGGAAACGATATCTAAAGTGCAATTTGGTAAATGTTTTTTGGTTAATTTAATTAACTTAAAAATATCTTGATGCATTGTCGGTTCACTATAACCAGACCATGAAATTCTACCTGAATAATCCCAGGCATCTCGTAATTCATAAATTATTTTTAAATATAAAGTTTCTTCAAATTGTTCATCTAAATTTGCCCATTTTTTTTCATCAACTCTTGGGCAAAAAGCACATCTTCTGCTGCATGAGCCATGTAAATCAAATTCAATGTGTGCGGGTGGAGGACCATTTTTTAGATCAGATTTTTTTATATTGTTTAAATATTCCTTATTGAAATCTTTTACTCTAGGTACATTAGGATCCATAAGTCATAATAATTTAATGTTAGTAATTTTAAAAGATAAATATAATGCCTAAATTACAATGCTATTAATATCGAGGTTCTAGTAAAAATTTTTTTCAGTGCATAAATCAAGCCAATTGAGCTATTAGTACTGGTCAGCTGCACGCATTACTGCGCTTCCACATCCAGCCTATCAACGTGGTGGTCTACCACGGCTCTATAGGAAGAACTAGTTTTGAGGTGAGTTTCCCGCTTAGATGCTTTCAGCAGTTATCTCGTCCATACTTAGCTACCCGGCACTGCAGCTGGCGCTACAACCGGTCCACCAGTGGTATGTTCAACCCGGTCCTCTCGTACTAGGGTCAACTCCTCTCAATTCTTCTACACGCATAGCAGATAGGGACCGAACTGTCTCACGACGTTCTGAACCCAGCTCACGTACCACTTTAATTGGCGAACAGCCAAACCCTTGGGACCTGCTCCAGCCCCAGGATGTGATGAGCCGACATCGAGGTGCCAAACACTGCCGTCGATATGAGCTCTTGGGCAGTATCAGCCTGTTATCCCCGGCGTACCTTTTATCCGTTGAGCGATGGCCCTTCCACTCAGAACCACCGGATCACTATGACCGACTTTCGTCTCTGCTCGACTTGTCAGTCTCACAGTCAGGCAGGCTTATGCCATTGCACTCTACGAACGATTTCTGACCGTTCTGAGCCTACCTTCGCACGCCTCCGTTACTATTTGGGAGGCGACCGCCCCAGTCAAACTACCCACCATACAATGTCTTGATGCCGGATAACGGCTATCAGTTAGATATCAAGAAAAACAAAAGAGGTATTTCACTGACGACTCCACAAAAGCTGACGCCTTTGCTTCAATGTCTCCCTCCTATGCTAAATATGTTTTTCCTAATACCAATGTAAAGTTGCAGTAAAGGTGCACGGGGTCTTTCCGTCTAACTACGCGAACTCCGCATCTTCACGGAGAATTCAATTTCACTGAGTTGATGTTGGAGACAGCGGAGAAATCGTTACGCCATTCATGCAGGTCGGAACTTACCCGACAAGGAATTTCGCTACCTTAGGACCGTTATAGTTACGGCCGCCGTTTACTGGGGCTTCAGAAATGAGCTTGCACCCATCGCATTAACCTTCCAGCACCGGGCAGGCGTCAGACCCTATACATCCACTTACGTGTTAGCAGAGCCCTGTGTTTTTGATAAACAGTCGCTTCTCCCTGGCTTGTGCCACCCTCTAATAGTTGCCTAAAAAAAGGTCTTCCTTATTCCGAAGTTACGGAAGCATTTTGCCGAGTTCCTTCAACATCATTCTCTCAAGCGCCTAAATATACTCTATTAATCCACCTGTGTCGGTTTAGGGTACGGTCTAATGATGGAGCTATTTCTTGGAACCTTTTCGCGGCAAGTTCAATCCATTAAGAACTCACAACTTACAAGATTCGTCACTACCATCTGGTTAAGGAATATTAACCTTATTTCCATCGACTACGGCTTTCGCCCTCGCCTTAGGTGCCGACTAACTCTGCGCGGATTAACCTTGCGCAGAAACCCTTGGATTTTCGGCGAAGAAGTTTTTCACTTCTTTTATCGTTACTTATGTCAGCATTCGCACTTCTGATACCTCCAGAATCCCTCACGGGTACTCCTTCGCAGGCTTACAGAACGTTCCGCTACCAGTTATAATTTTCGAAAAAATTATAAATCCACAGATTCGGTATATGATTTTAGCCCCGTTACATCTTCGGCGCAGAAACTCTATTAGACCGGTGAGCTGTTACGCTATCTTTAAAGGATGGCTGCTTCTAAGCCAACCTCCCGGCTGTTAAGGAATTTCCACATCCTTTCACACTTAATCATAATTTTGGGACCTTATCTGGTGGTCTGGGCTCTTTCCCTCTCGACCATGGACCTTAGCACCCACAGTCTGTCTGCTGAAGAACAACGTTTAGCATTCGGAGTTTTATTAGGTTTGGTAAGAATCTCTTCCCCCTAGCCCATTTAGTGCTCTACCTCTAAACGTCTATTTATTCAACGCACTACCTAAATAGTTTTCGCGGAAAACCAGCTATCTACGAATTTGGTTGGCCTTTCACCCCTTACCACAAGTCATCCAAAGACTTTTCAACGTCAACTGGTTCGGTCCTCCGGCAAGTGTTACCTTGCTTTCAACCTGCTCATGGTAAGCTCATTCGTTTTCGGGTCTAATTCATTAAACTGATCGCCCTATTAAGACTTGCTTTCGCTGCGCCTACACCTAGATGGCTTAAGCTTGCTTAATAAATTAAGTCACTGACCCATTATACAAAAGGTACGCCGTCACTCTAAAAAGAGCTTCGACTGATTGTAGGCATGCAGTTTCAGGTTCTATTTCACTCCCCTAATAGGGGTTCTTTTCACCTTTCCCTCACGGTACTAGTTCACTATCGGTCACTGAAGAGTATTTAGGCTTAGAGGGTGGTCCCCCTATATTCGAGCAGGATTTCACGTGTCCCGCTTTACTCAAGAATTTTATTAAACATTACTTATACGGGACTATCACCCTCTGTGGTTAGCATTTCCATACTATTCTAATTTTTTTAATAAAACTACTGGCCTGTTCCGTTTTCGCTCGCCACTACTAACGGAATCTCAATTGATTTCTTTTCCTCTGGTTACTTAGATGTTTCAGTTCTCCAGGTTGTCTCTTTAAACCTATGTATTCAGTTTAAAGTTCCACATAAAGTGGTGGGTTTCCCCATTCGGAAATTTTCGGATCAAAACTTACATACAGCTCCCCGAAACTTATCGCAGTATATCACGTCCTTCATCGGCTTTCAGTGCCAAGGCATCCGCTACACGCCCTTAAACGCTTGATTTATGCACAGAAAAAAATTCTGTGTTGAATCAAATTTTTATTTGAACATTAGTTAATAACATTACTAATGTTCGGATATAGATATTGATATTAATTAATTTACTTATTCACGATGTTTTATAACTAAGTGTTTGGTGGAGGATAGCGGGATCGAACCGCTGACCTCCTGAATGCAAATCAGGCGCTCTCCCAGCTGAGCTAATCCCCCTTAATTTTTATCTTTAATTGGTGGGCCGAGAAAGACTCGAACTTTCGACCCCACCCTTATCAAGGGTGTGCTCTAACCAACTGAGCTACCGGCCCCCATTCAAGAGAAACACTAACTTAAGAAGAGAAATGAGGACGGTCAACATTATCCGTGTATATTTTTTAGAACAAAATTTTAATTTTATTCATCCTTAGAAAGGAGGTAATCCAGCCGCAGGTTCCCCTACGGCTACCTTGTTACGACTTCACCCCAGTCGCTGACTATACCGTGGTCAAGGGTTTTAAACCTTGCCTTAAGGTAGAACCAACTCCCATGGTGTGACGGGCGGTGTGTACAAGACCCGGGAACGCATTCACCGTGGCACGCTGATCCACGATTACTAGTAATTCCAGCTTCATGCACTCGAGTTGCAGAGTGCAATCCGAACTGAGGTATCTTTTAAGGATTTGCTTAACGTCGCCGTTTTGCTTCCTGTTGTAGATACCATTGTAGCACGTGTGTAGCCCAACACGTAAGGGCCATGAGGACTTGACGTCATCCCCACCTTCCTCCAGCTTATCACTGGCAGTTCTTTCAGAGTGCCCAACTTAATGATGGCAACTAAAAGTGAGGGTTGCGCTCGTTGCGGGACTTAACCCAACATCTCACGACACGAGCTGACGACAGCCATGCAGCACCTGTGTTTCGTCCGGCCGAACCGAAAACTTTAATCTCTTAAAGTCGCGACGAACATGTCAAGTGTTGGTAAGGTTCTGCGCGTATCTTCGAATTAAACCACATGCTCCACTACTTGTGCGGGTCCCCGTCAATTCATTTGAGTTTTAACCTTGCGGTCGTACTCCCCAGGCGGTGTGTTTATCGCTTTCGCTGCGACACTGAAAATAAATTTCCAACGTCTAACACACATCGTTTACGGCATGGACTACGAGGGTATCTAATCCTCTTCGCTACCCATGCTTTCGTTCCTCAGTGTCAGTAATGATCCAGAAAGCTGCCTTCGCAATTGGTATTCTTTCTAATATCTACGAATTTCACCTCTACACTAGAAATTCTGCTTTCCTCTATCAAACTCTAGCTGAAAAGTTTTGATGGCAGTTCCAGAGTTAAGCTCTGGGATTTCACCACCAACTTTTTCAACCACCTACGAACTCTTTAAGCCCAGTAATTCCGAACTACGCTAGGTCCCTTCGTATTACCGCGGCTGCTGGCACGAAGTTAGCCGGACCTTCTTATTCGGGTACAGTCATTTTCTTCCCCGACGAAAGAGCTTTACAACCCAAAGGCCTTCTTCACTCACGCGGCATCGCTGCATCAGAGTTTCCTCCATTGTGCAAGATTCCCCACTGCTGCCTCCCGTAGGAGTTTGGGCCGTGTCTCAGTCCCAATGTGGCTGATCATCCTCTCAAATCAGCTATTGATCAAAGTCTTGGTAGGCCATTACCCTACCAACAAACTAATCAAGTGCAGGCTCATCCAATGGTGCATAAAGCTTTCTCCGTAAAGACTTATCCGGTATTAGCACAAGTTTCCTCGTGTTATTCCAGGCCAAAGGGTAGATACCTACATGTTACTCACCCGTCTGCCACTAAGTATTGCTACTTCGTTCGACTTGCATGTGTTAGGCGTGCCGCCAGCGTACGTTCTGAGCCATGATCAAACTCTCAAGTTTAAAAACGGCGCACACTAGCTTCTATATAAATTCTAAGAATAAAATTTATATAATAGTTTGAAGTGTGTACGACAAATTTTGGTAACCTTAACCGTCCACACTTCTCTTCTTAAATATTTACAATTTTTTATAGCTAATTGGTCGATGAGACCAATAATCTCAAAAAAATTGAAGAAACAATAATTTAATTGAGAAAGTTTGATGCTTATAGGCTATAATTAAAGGAAATCAAGTATTTAAGATTAAAAAAATGTAAAAAAAACCCTTATTTTACTGTCTTTTTTTGACTTTTTTTTGATGTAAAACTATTAAATAAGGATTAGAAAAATTTTAATGATTAACAAGCTTAAACTAAAATTCAAAGTTAAAAATGAAATCTTAGCTTTAATAATATTGATAATTATAACCTTTATTTCAACAGCATACCATAACTACACTAAAAATAGAATTTATGAAAATCATAAAGAGTTCATTCAGAATATATATTTAAAAAAAACAATAAATCATATCCTCAATAAAATTGAACCACGATTTAAAAAAGTTTCACACAAAGTCCAGGAGGGAGAAACTTTCAACAACATTCTTAAAGAATATAATTTAACAAAAAAAGATATTTTAATTATCAACAATAAAATTTCAAAAAAAGTAAATTTGAATAGGTTAAATACAAATCAAAAAATATATTTTACAATAGATCAAACTGATAACTCTGTAAAAGATTTTATATTTCAAATTTCTAGCAAAGAGAGAGTCATACTAACAAAAGACTCAAAAGAAGGTATTTTTAATCAAGAAATAATATTAACCCAGCTAAAAAAAAAAATTATATATAGTGAAAATATAATTTTACAAAGTTTATATAAATCTGCTCTAGAAAGAAAAATTCCACCTGGTATAATAATTGAATTTGCTAGAATTTACGGTTTCCAAGTTGATTTTCAAAGAGATTTAAGAAAACAAGATAAGTTTCAAGTAATGTATGAAATATTTATTGATGAAAACAAAAAAATAATTGAAGCTGGGAATATTCTTTTTGCAAATTTAATCTTGAGTGGAAAAAATAATACACTTTATTATTTTGATAAGAAAGAAAGTCAAGGACATTATGATAAAAATGGTAAAAGTATTCAAAAAGCTCTCATGAAAACTCCAATAAATGGTGCAAGACTTTCTTCACCTTACGGAATGAGAAAACATCCTATAGATGGTTTTAATAAAATGCATAAAGGGACTGATTTTGCAGCTCCAATGGGAACCCCGATTATGGCATCAGGATCTGGTGTTATTAAAAAAGCAGGATGGTGTGGAGGTGGTGGAAATTGCGTTGTTATAAAACATAACTCAACTTATCAAACAATTTACGCTCACATGTCAAAATTTGCAAAAGGAATTAGAAGTGGTGTCAGAGTAAAACAAGGCCAAACAATTGGATATGTTGGTTCCACAGGAAAATCCACTGGCCCACATTTGCATTATGAAGTCCTCATAAATGGAAAAAGGGTTAATTCTCAAACTTTAAAACTTCCATCAGGAAAAATTCTAAAGGGTGAAGAAAGAAAATTATTTGAAACCAAGAAAATTAAACTTAATGTTCTTAAATCAGAAAAAATTATTGGATTGAATTAATAAATATGATTTGATTTACTAAATCTTATCAACTTCATCTTGTGGTTTATTTAAACCTGAAATATTTTCCTGAGATTTATCACTATTACCTGAAACAATATTTTTTTTTTGAATTTCTTTTTCATTTAAAATTCTCATAAAATGATCTGCATGTTGAAAATAATTTTCAGACAATATTTTATCTCCACTAGATAGTGCCTCTCTTGCAAGATTATTATATTTTTCTATTAGTTTAGGAGCATTATGATTATTTCGACCTGGTAACTTCCTTTGAAAATTTTCATTATTTGAGAAATTTGAACCAAACTTTCCTCTATCACCATTAGATTTAAAGTTTCTATCATTTCTTCTAAAGTTGTTTCTACGTGTATTGTTATTTCTGAATGTAACCATATTTAAAAATCTATTTTTTAGTACTTATAATGCACCGATCGTTCTCTGCTAAATCTTTCACAGTTTTGTTAATATAAAACCCATTGTCTGTTAATATTTTTTTTACCTCATTTTTTTGATCATGGGAAATTTCTAAAAACAATTTTCCACGTTTCTTAATCAGTTCAGACGACTTTTTAATAAATTTTCTGATTTCTGATAATCCGTCCAATCCGCCATCTAACGCTAGTCTAGGTTCATATTTAATGACATCCTTATCCAAATAATTTAAATCTAATTTTTTGATATATGGAGGATTAGATATTATTAAATCATATTTGCCTATATTAAAATTGTCAATATCTGATTTGTATAACTTAAGTCTATGATTTACCTTAAGATTATAGGCATTGGTTTTACATAATTGTATACTATCTTTACTTAAATCAATACCTTTTCCTAAAAAGTTCTTTTTTTCTTTAAGTATCGACAAAATAATGCACCCTGAGCCAATACCAATCTCTAGTAAATTAATTCTATCTTTATTTTTATAAATTTCTAAAACTTGTTCAATAATTAGCTCTGTATCAGGTCTAGGTATTAAAACTTTTTTATTTATCTTAAATTCATATTTCCAGAAAAATTTTTTTCCAGTTATGTAGGCGATGGGTTCCCTTTTCAATCTAGATAATATAAGTTTTTTGAATTTTTGGCACTGAATGTTATTTAATTTTTTGTTTGAATTTAAAATTACAAATTTTCTATCTTTTTTCAAAACCTGAGACATCAAAATTTCACTATCCAATATTGCATTCTTTATATTATTTCGTTTTAAATCTAATGATGCTTTTTGAATTGCAGTTTCTATAATCATTTAATTTAATATTTTTAAACTTTCCTCTTGAGCTTGTAGAGTTAATGCTTCTATCATTTCATCAAAAACTTCACCCTCTAAAAATTCGTCAAGTTTATGTAGAGTTAGATTAATCCTATGATCAGTAACTCTCCCTTGTGGAAAATTATAAGTTCTTATTCGTTCTGATCTATCACCAGAGCCTATTTTACTTTTTCTATCTTTTGATCTTTCGCTTTCAATTCTGCTCCTTTCAAGCTCATAAAGTCTTGATCTTAAAATTTTCATTCCTTTAGCTTTATTTTTGTGTTGAGATTTTTCATCTTGTTGAGAAACAGAAATTCCTGTTGGGATATGAGTTATTCTAACTGCACTATCGGTAGTATTTACTGACTGACCACCAGGTCCACCAGCCCTAAAAACATCTATTCTTAAATCACTTTCATTTATCTTAAGATCAACTTCCTCTGCCTCCGGTAAGACTGCAACTGTTGCTGCAGAAGTATGAACCCTTCCTTGTGTTTCTGTGTCAGGCACTCTTTGTACTCTATGAACACCACTTTCATATTTCAAAGTTGAATAAATATTGTTTCCTTTAATTGAAGCGATTACTTCTTTTAAGCCACCAGCCTCACTTCTAGAAATTGAAATCAATTCAAGGTTCCATTTTTTTTTATTACTTACTTTTTCATACATATTGAAAAGATCTGAGGCAAATAAACTAGCTTCTAAACCACCCGTTCCTGCTCTTATCTCAATTATTGCATTTTTTTTATCTGCCTCATCCTTTGGTAATAAAAATAATTTTAATTTTTTTTCATTTTTTTCATTTTGAATTTTTAGATCATTCAACTCTTTCTCTGCCATTTTTATCATATCTAAATCTGAATTTTTATCCTCTAAAATTGTTTGGATTTCTTTTTTATTTTTTTCATAAGAAATATAAAATTGAGCAACTTTTATAATTTCATTAAGGTCTGCATATTCTTTAGATTTTTCAGCAAAAGAATCTTTTTTTATTTCTCCTGAGGACAACTCTTTCTCTAATAAAGCATGTTTCTTAATTAAATCATTGACAGTTTTTATAGGTATCATTTTGAGTTATCAAATTCAGATGCTTTTTTTTCAACTTCACTAACAACCTTTTCAATCATATCAGTGGTTAAAACTTTTTCAGACTGTACTCCAGACAAATAAAGCATATTATTACCTTTTTTACCTCCAGTTATTCCAACGTCTGTTAAAGCTGCCTCTCCAGGGCCATTTACGACACAGCCAATTACAGATAAAGTGATTGGAGTTTTTATATGTGAAAGTTTTTTTTCTAATATTTTTACAGTTTCGATTACGTCAAAACCTTGTCTTGCGCATGAAGGGCAAGAAATTATTTTGACCCCTCTTTCTCTAAGATTTAAGGATTTAAGTACTTCATTTCCGATTCTAACCTCCTCAACTGGATTGTCTGATAAGGAAATTCTAATAGTGTCGCCAATACCCTCCAAAAGCAATGTTCCTAATCCAATAGAAGATTTAATACTTCCAGGTATAAATCCTCCTGCCTCCGTAATTCCTAAATGAAGTGGATAATTTGTAGATTTCGATAATTGTCTGTATGCTTCAACGGATAGGAAAACATCTGATGACTTAACACTTACTTTTAAATTTTGAAAGTCTTCATCTTCTAATATCTTGATATTTCTTAAAGCACTTTCAACTAACGCTTCTGGGCAAGGTTCTTTGTATTTTTCTAGGATATCTTTTTCTAATGATCCTGCATTAACTCCCACTCTGATTGAACAATTATGATCGATTGCTGCCTTTACGACTTCTTTAATTTTACTCTTACTTCCAATATTTCCAGGATTAATTCTCAAACAACTCGCGCCATTTTCAGCAGCTTCAATTGCTCTTTTATAATGAAAATGAATATCAGCAACTATTGGTACGTCAACACTTTTGATTATTTCTTTCAGTGCTTTGGTTGATGACTCATCAGGACAAGAGACTCTTACTATATCAGCTCCTTCAGCACTAATTTCATTTATTTGGTTAATCGTAGCTTTTATATCAGTGGTAAGAGTATTAGTCATTGATTGAACTGTTATAGGATTTTCTCCTCCAACTTTCACTTTGCCAACGTCAATCTCTCTTGTTTTTCTTCTTTTAATATTTCTAAATGGTCTAATACTCATTTTTTTTGATCTAATCTAAATTCTTTATGAAGCGCAATCAAAGCTTTTTGTGTATTTTTTTTATCAATCAAAACTGAAATTTTAATCTCAGATGTTGAAATTACTTTTATATTTATTCTTTTATTTGCTAACGATTGAAACATCCTAAATGTTACTCCAGGTGTTGATATCATACCCACCCCAATTACCGAAATTTTTGAAACACCTTTTTCAAAAAGTAATTTTCTATATTTGATAGTCTTGTTTTGTTGAATAATTTTTTTTGTTTTATTCAAGTCATCTGTTTTAATTGTAAATGTTAAATCTGTTTCTTCACCATTAGCAGAAATATTTTGCACAACCATATCAACATTAATTAAATTTTTAGATAGTGGTTTAAAAATTGCTGCAGCAACTCCGGGCTTATCCTTTACGCCTATCAGAGAAACTTTAGAGTCATTTTGAGTTGAGGAAATTCCAGTAACAATTTTATTACTAATAATATTTGATCTTTTAGTGATCAATGTTCCTGATTTTTTAGAAAAAGATGATTTTACCTCAATATTAATTCTATTTAATCGTGCATCTTGTATTGAAATTGGTTGCATAACTTTCGCACCCAATGATGCCATTTCTAACATTTCTTCGTATGAAATTATTTTAATCTTTTTTGCATTTTTCAATTTGTTAGGATCAGTTGTGTATACTCCCTCTACATCAGTATAGATTATGCATCTTTCTGCTTTGAAAAACTTAGCAATCATAATTGCGCTTGCGTCAGATCCGCCCCTTCCTATAGTTGTAATTCTATTTTCATCATTTACTCCCTGAAACCCAGTTACTATTGGTATGCCCCCTTTTTTTAAATATTTTATAATATTTCTTTTGTTTATTTGATTTATCCTTGAGTTTTTATATTTGCCTTTAGTGAGAATTGGTATCTGCCAAGATAACCAAGATCTAGATTCATATCCTTCATGAATTAATCGTCCAGCAATTAAGGAGCATGCAACTTGTTCACCTGAGGAAACCAAAACATCATGCTCTGAATCTGAGAAACTATCGCTAATTTCGAAAGATTTTTTTATTAAATCATTTGTCACACCACTCATAGCTGATGAAACTACAATTATCTTGTAGTTTTTCTTTTTGTAATCAATAATTATTTTGGCAACTCTTTTTATTTTTTTGATAGTGCCAACTGATGTGCCTCCAAATTTTAATACGACAATTTTCATGATAAAATAATCTTTTAAATTTAAAAAATATTGAATAAATACATGTTGAATATAAAGTCAACTTACAAATGAAAAATAACACAATAAATAAAAAAGAAATAGAAAAATTTTCTAAAATTGCAGAAGAATGGTGGAATCCTGAAGGTAAATTTAAACCATTACACAAATTTAACCCAATTAGAATTTCATACATAAAGGAAAATATTATCAAAACATTCAAACTTGATTATAATAAGAATCCACTTAAAGATGTCAAAATTTTAGATATTGGATGCGGTGGAGGTTTGTTGTCAGAACCTATGTGTAGGTTAGGTGCTAAAGTGACTGGCATTGATGCATCTGACAAGAATATTAAGGTCGCAAAACTTCATTCAAAAAAGAATAATCTTCAAATAGATTATTTCTGCTCATCACCAGAAAAATTTGATGCAAAAGATAAATTTGACGTTATCTTAAATATGGAAATTGTAGAACATGTTGAAGATGTGAATTTTTTTTTGAAGTCATGCAGTAAACTATTGAAAAAAAATGGAATTATGTTTGTTGCAACTTTAAATAAAACACTAAAATCTTATATTTTTGCAATTGTTGGAGCTGAATATATATTGCGTTGGCTTCCTATAGGAACACATGAGTGGGAAAAATTTTTAAAACCCGAAGAGTTAATTTCTATACTTAAAAAAAATGGTCTTAAATTAGATAAAATAGATGGAATGAATTTTAATTTAATTAAAAATAAATGGAGTGTAGGTAATGACAAGTCAGTAAATTACATTGCCAAATTTATTAAAAATTAATTATTGTCACTCTCAAACCAAGGAACCATCTGAGCATCTATACCCTCTTCTTTGAGTTCTTTTAAATCCTGCTTTGAAGCAGTTCCGTATATGCCTTTATTTTTTTTCTTATTGTTATAATGTATCGATCTTGCCTCATAAGCAAAGTTTTCACCAACATAATCAAAGTTACTTTTAATAAATTTTTGATATTCTTTTATCGTTTTTTTTATTTTTTTATATCTTATAAGATCATTTTTTTCATTTTTATGGCTTAAATTTTTGCTGATTAACTTAGGTGCCATTAAATTTTTTTCTACTTTTATAGATCCACAACTATGACAATTAATGAACTTTTTCTTTTTAAGTTTGTCATATTCTTTTGAAGATGCAAACCAACTGTCAAATGTTAGGTCACATTTTTTACATAATAAATTATATTTAATCATGATACTTATCTAATTACTGTTATAAAAATTTCAATATAGCTAGCTTCTATAGTCTGAATTAATTTTGATATATTCATTGGTCAAATCCATAGTATAAACAGTAAAACACTTTTTTCCATTTCCAACGTCAATAGTAAGATTAATATCTAATCCTTTCATATATTTTGCAGCTTCATTCTCATTATATTGATTGTAAATTTTTCCCTTATTTACAATTACTAAATCACCAAATTTTATTGATAATTTATTTAAATTTATATCTACATCGGATTTTCCAATTGCCATGATTATTCTACCCCAATTTGGATCTTCCCCTGCAATTGCAGTTTTCACTAATGGAGAATTGGCAATTGAAAAACCAATTTTTTTTGCATCCTGCTCAGTTTTGGAATTTAAAACGTTAATTGTCACAAACTTTGAAGCTCCCTCTCCGTCAGCCACAACTCTTTTTGCTAAATTTAACAATAGACTGTTCAGTGCCTCATCAAATGATTTAATCTTTTTATCATTAATTGTCTTTATTAAAGTGTTTTTTGCTTTACCAGTGGAGAAAATTGAGATCATATCATTAGTACTAGTGTCGCTATCACATGAAATTGCATTAAAAGTATTCTCAATATTTTTCTTAAGTAATTTTTTTAAAACATCATTAGAAATATCAGCATCAGTAAAAACATATGCTAATGTAGTTGCCATATTCGGTTGTATCATACCAGAACCTTTTGCTACTCCATAAATCTTTACAGTTGTATTTCCAATTTTGCATTCTTCCATTGCTATTTTTGGCTGTGTATCAGTTGTCATTATTGATAGAGCAACTTTCATCCAAATATATTTGTTTTGAGTATATTTAATATTTTTTATTAGCTCTGGAATCTTTAATTTAATTTTTTCTTCAGGGAATTTTTCCCCGATCGTTCCAGTACAACCAAAAATAAGATTTTTTGGTTTAATTATTTTAGGATCGTCTTCATCTTGTTTCTGTTTTTCTGTAAGTTGTTTTGAAATTAAATCTGCAAGATGTTGCATACTTTTATAACCATGCTCACCTGTGAATGAGTTTGCATTTCTGGTATTGACAACAAGTGAAAAAATTTTTTGAGCTTTTTGACTTAAGTTCCATTTAATATTTTCTGATAAAATTTTAGACTGGGTATAAAGTGATGCAAAATTTGCACCATCACGAAAATAGAACATTGCAAGATCATCCCTTTTAGAATTATATAAATTTGCACTAACTGAAGACACTGCTAAACCATCTAGGTGATCAAGGTCTTGATATTGGCCCATTTTTCGATCGTGTGATTTTGAGGCTAAAAAATTTGATAAATTAATTCCCATGATATTTAAAATTTAAATTAAATTACTATATTAAAAATTGTAATTAAAATGTATATCAAAAACTAATGTTAAATCCTTTAAACTTTATTTCTAAATTTATTAAATCTGGCAATGAAAAAGAGCTGGATAGAATTAGCAAAATAGTAGACCAAATCAATCTATTAGAGAAAAATATAAAAAAACTTGATGATAAAGAGTTTCCTGAGAAAACTATTGAATTAAAAGAGGAAATTAAAAAAGGAACTTCTTTTGACAAAATTCTACCTAAAGCATTCGCTCTAGTAAGAGAAGCCTCTTTAAGATCAAGAGGTGAGAGACATTTCGATGTTCAAATAATAGGCGGAATTGTTCTTCATGAAAATAAAATAGCAGAGATGAGAACAGGAGAAGGTAAAACTCTTACAATTGCTTTAGCAGCTTATTTAAATGCTTTGGAGGAAAAAGGAGTTCATATTGTGACAGTAAATGATTATTTGGCTAAAAGAGACTCTTTAGAGATGGGTAAAATTTTCAGTTTTTTAGGCTTAACTTCGGGCTATATAAATAATGATCAAAACGATCAAGAAAGAAAGAAAAATTATGATTGTGATATTACGTACGCAACAAACAGTGAATTAGGATTTGATTATCTTCGAGATAACATGAAATATTCAAAAAAAGAAATGGTTCAAAGAGGACACCATTTTGCAATAGTTGATGAAATAGACTCCTGTCTAATTGATGAGGCAAGAACTCCTTTGGTAATTTCAGGGGCTGCAGAAGATAAAACTAATCAATATGTTGCAGTAGACAAAGTAGTAAAGCTTCTAAATAAAAATGATTTTGAGATCGATGAAAAAGATAGGAATATTTTGTTGACCAATGAAGGCATTAACCACATTGAAAGTTTATTCTCTAATGCAGGAGTTTTAAAAAATAATAATTTTTATGATCCAGAAAATCTTGATTTAGTTCATTTTGTTAATCAAGGTTTAAAAGCAAATCATCTATTTAAAAAAGATAAAGATTATCTTGTTAAAGATAACAGCATAAAAATTGTAGATGAATTAACTGGTCGAATATTAGAAGGCAGAAGGTTTGGTGATGGTCTCCACCAAGCTATTGAGGCCAAGGAAAAAATTGAGATACAGGCTGAAAATCAAACTCTAGCGTCTATCACTTACCAGAATTATTTTAAACTTTATAAAAAAATATCAGGGTGCACAGGTACAGCTGCTACAGAGTCGGAGGAGTTTTTTGAAATCTATAATCTTAATGTAATTGTAATTCCAACTAATAAAAAGATGATAAGAAAAGATTTCAATGATCAAATTTTTCGAACAGAAGCAGAAAAAAATAATGCGATCATAAAAAAAATAAAAGAGTGTCACGAAAACAGTCAGCCTCTTTTGATCTTTACATCCAGTGTAGGCAAATCTGAGATATATTCCAAACTTCTTACAAAAGAGAAAATTAATCACATCGTATTAAATGCTAAGAATCATGAAAATGAAGCAGAGATTATTGCTAATGCTGGTAAAGCCAAATCAGTGATAATTACAACAAGTATTTCTGGTAGAGGTGTAGATATCCAATTAGGAGGAAAAAAAGGATCAATTGAGGACAATCAACTCAAAGAAAAAAAGGATTATATTAAATCCATAGGCGGTTTATTTGTTATCGGAACTGAAAGAATGGAATCTAGAAGAGTAGACAATCAAGCAAGAGGAAGATCGGGCAGACAAGGAGATGAAGGAAGCTCTATTTTTTATGTAAGTTTAGAAGATGACCTTATGAGAATTTTTGGATCCGAGTCTATGAACAATATTCTTCAAAAACTTGGCCTGAAAGATGGTGAAAGTATTGATCATCCCTGGATAAATAAGGCCTTAGAAAGAGCACAACAAAAAGTTGAAGCACGAAATTTTGATATTAGAAAAACTCTTATTAAGTTCGACAATGTTTTAAATGATCAAAGGCAAGTAGTATTTTCTCAAAGAAAAGATGCAATGGATAGTGAAAAAATTTTTGATTATTCAGATAGTTTTTTATCAGAAATTGTGGACAACTTAACAAGCCTAAAAATTCAAAAGTTATCAAATCCTAAAAATAATGAGTTTAGCAATAGATTAAAGACTATTTTTGGAAAAAGTCTAAACGATGAAGAATATAATGAATTAATGTCTTTAAGTGACACAAAACTAAGAGAGAAAATTTTTGAAAAATTCAAATTTGCTAGAGAAGAGAGATCAAAAATTCTTGGGGAAAATCAATCAAAAGAAATAGAAAAAAGAATACTTTTACAATCCATTGATTTTAATTGGAAATCACATATCCAATACCTAGAGCAATTAAGACAGGTTGTGGGTCTCAGATCATATGGACAAAGGGATCCTCTTATAGAATATAAAAAAGAAGCATTTGATTTATTTTCGAATTTACTGGACAAATTAAAACTAGATTATGTAAAAATATTGATGAATCTTAAAGTTTACAATGAACCAACTGAAAAAATAAACCAAAGTCAATTAAAAGAAAAATTTAAAAACCTTGGTAAGAAAACAAGTAGAAATGATCCTTGTCCATGTGGATCTGGTAAAAAATTTAAGAAATGTTGTGGAGCTCTATAAAATTAATAATAAAGACAGAACGGCTGTAATAACTGCTATTGCTACAGCAATTACAATATTTTTTTTGGATTTAATTATTTCTTTAAAATCTAATCCAGAAGTTTGAATTGCACTCAAACTTTCAGGACTAGATACAAATCCTTTACTTCTTCCAATTTTTAAGAATTTATCTTTTCTATGATTAAGAATTTCCTCAGAAGTTAAGGTTTTAAAAAAATCTAAATTTTGAGAAATAGAATTTTTGATATTTTCTAAAATCATATCTCTGTCTCTATGAGCGCCACCTAAAGGTTCTGGAATTATTTCATCAATAATATTTAGCGCTAATAAGTCTTTAGCAGACAGTTTCATTGCTTTTGCAGCATCAAGCATTTTTTTTGGATCTCTCCACAATATTGTTGCACATCCCTCAGGTGATATTACTGAATAAATTGCATTCTCAAGCATTAAAACTTTATTTGACGATGCAAGAGCTATAGCACCGCCTGAACCACCTTCACCAATTACTATAGCTAAAGTTGGAACTTTAAGTTTCATACAACACTCGATTGACTTAGCGATTGCTTCCGCTTGTCCTCTCTCCTCTGCACCGACTCCTGGATATGCACCTGGAGTATCTATAAAAGTTACGATAGGAATATTAAACTTATCTGCTAGTTCCATTAACCGAATAGTTTTTCTATAACCTTCTGGCCTCATCATGCCAAAGTTTCTTTCAATTCTAGTTTCTAAATTTTCACCTTTTTCTTGACCAATTACCAATACCGATTGACCCTTAAATTTTGCAAAACCTGTAATAACCGATTTGTCTTCTCCGTAATATCTGTCACCCTCTAATGAGATAAAATCCTCAAATAAATTATCGATAAAAAACTTAGATTTTGGTCTATCTTCATGCCTTGCTACCAAAGTAATTTGCCATGGATCTAAATTCTTATAAATATTTTTAAGCTTCTCATCGATCTCCTCTTGGGTTTTGGAAATTTTTTTTGTGTCAACTTCTGACAAACCCTCCTGATTGAAAGGATCTTTTAATTTTTCCAATTCATTCTCGAGATCTTTTATTTCTGTCTCAAAATTTAAATAATTTTTCATTTTTTGTATAGTTATACTTATATAAGAAAAATGACAATAAAATGTCTATGATACTATTATGTATTTGACTTAAATAAGCTAGAGTTTAAATATTCCCACATGACATCAAAATATCATTCTGTAAATAATCTTAAAGTATCAGAGGAATTGTTATTTTTTGTTAATAATGAATTATTTAAAGGTACTGATATTTCTCCTGAAAAATTTTGGAAAGATTTTGACAAAGCAGTTCATGAACTAGCTCCTAAAAATAAAGAACTAATTGATTTTAGAGAAATACTGCAAAAAAAAATTGATAAATGGCATATTGATAAAAAAGGAAAAGATATTCAAATTGAAGACTACAAAAATTTTTTAAAAGAAATTGGTTACTTAAAAAATGAAGGTTCAGATTTTAAAATTGAAACAAGTGATATTGATGACGAAATCGCTACAATAGCTGGGCCTCAATTAGTTGTTCCAATTATGAATGCACGATACGCTTTGAACGCTGCTAACGCAAGATGGATGAGTTTGTACGATAGTTTATATGGAACTGATGTAATTGAAGATTCTGAGGATAGCACTTCAGAGAGATATGATCCAGAACGAGGAGAGATTGTAATTAAGTATGGTAGAGATTTTTTAGATAAATACTTTACTTTAAAAGATTTCAGCTGGAGAAAAATAACAGGAATAGCAATTCAAAATAAAGAATTAAAAGTGTTAAAAGGTGTTGATGTAACAACCCTAAAAGATGAAAATAAATTCATTGGTCATAGAGGAGAAGCGGATAATCCATCAGCAATAATATTAAAAAACAATAACCTTCATATTGAAATATTAAAAAATCCAAGAGCTTTTAGTGCTCAACAGGATCATGCAGGCATAAGTGATATAATATTAGAATCTGCAGTATCTACAATTTGCGATAATGAAGACAGTGTTGCAGCAGTTGATGCTCAAGATAAAGTAGTTTGTTATAGAAATTGGCTTGGATTGATGAAAGGAGATCTTGTAACACGATTTGATAAAGAGGGAAAAACATTAGAGAGAAAACTTAATCCAAACAGAAGTTATATTTCAAAGGAAGGGAAAGGATTAAAATTACAGGGTAGAAGCCTTTTATTAATCAGAAATGTTGGTCATTTGATGACTAATCCCTCAATAATATTGAATGATGGAAGTGAAATTCCAGAAGGATTAATGGATGCTTTTATAACAACAGCAGCAGCTCTTCATGATATTAAAAAAAAAGGTAATTCAAGAACTGGGTCAATATATATTGTAAAACCAAAGATGCATGGTCCAGACGAAACAGCATTTACAAATGAAATTTTTACAAAAGTTGAAGAGGTACTAAAATTAAAAAAATACACATGTAAAATTGGAATTATGGATGAAGAGAGAAGAACATCATCAAATCTTAAAGAGTGTATTAGAACTTTAAAGCACAGAGTTTTCTTCATAAATACTGGTTTTCTTGATCGTACAGGAGACGAAATGCATACATCAATGGAAGCAGGACCAATGATTAAAAAGGGTGATATGAAATCTTCAAAATGGATCGAAGCTTATGAAAATAACAATGTCGATATAGGTTTGGCCTGTGGCTTTTCAGGTAAAGCTCAAATAGGTAAGGGAATGTGGGCTATGCCTGATAAAATGAAAGACATGTTAAATCAAAAAACTGGTCATCTTAAGGCTGGAGCAAATTGTGCGTGGGTTCCATCTCCAACTGCAGCAGCTCTGCATGCTTTGCATTACCACGAGATAAATATTTTTGATATTCAAAAAAATTTATCAAAAAGAGAAAAGGCTAAAATTGATGATTTACTTACTATTCCTATCGCAAATAGACCAAATTGGTCAGTTGAGGAAATCAATAAAGAAATCTCAAATTCTGCACAGACATTACTTGGTTATGTTGTAAGATGGATTGATCAAGGTATAGGTTGCTCCAAAGTACCAGACATAAATAATATCGGGTTAATGGAAGACAGAGCAACCTTAAGAATTTCTTCACAACATATTGCAAATTGGGTACATCACGGTGTTACAACAAAAATGCAAGTTATTGAAATAATGAAAGAAATGGCAAAGATTGTGGATAAACAAAATGAGAATGATCAAAATTATGTTAAAATGAGCTCTGATTATGATAGGTCCATAGCATTCCAAACTGCATGTGAACTTATTTTTAAGGGAAAAGAACAACCTTCTGGATATACAGAGCCACTATTACATCTAAATAGATTAAAAAAAAAATCAGCTTGAGTCAGAATTTATTTTAGATCTATTTTTAAAAGCAGAAAGAAGTGTGCCGTCATCTAGACTTTCTATTTCACCACCAACAGGAAGACCTTGAGCTAATTTAGTAATCTTAACATCGGAGTCTTTTAAGCTATCTTGAATATAAAAGGCTGTAGTTTGACCTTCTACTGTTGCGCTAGTTGCTAGAATAACCTCATCAATTTTATCTTTCTTAACCCGCTCTATTAAAGAATTTATTAATAAATCTTCTTTTTTATTACCAACAGATGAGATGGTGCCACCTAAAATATGAAAATATCCTTGAAAGATATTTGAATTTTCAATTGACCACTGATCGGCAATATCTTCAACTACACAAATTTTCGTAAATTTATTTTTTGTATTTTCACAATTTAAGCATCCAGATGAATTAGACTTTAAAGTCCCACATAAATTGCATCTTACAACATTTTTATAAACCTGAGCCAATGTATTTGCCAACGGTTTTACAAGTTCATTTCGGTTATTCACTAATTTTAAAACAATTCTTTTTGCTGATTTGGGTCCTAACCCCGGTAATTTTGATATCAACTTAATAAGTTCTTCTATCTCAGAGATATTCTGCATTTACTATAATGGCCATTTAAATCCAGGTATTCCAAGTCCACCTGTTGCTTTTGAAATTTCTTCAGCTGTTTTTGTTTTGAGTTGTGACTTAGCGCTATTATGAGCAGCAACAATTAGATCTTCAATAATAGTTCTATCTTCGTTCATAATTTCATCTGATAATTTGATTGATTGCATCTCTCCCTCTCCATCAAGCACTACTTTAACTGAATTCGAACCTGAAACTCCCTCAACTTTAATTTCCTTTATTTTTTTCTGACTTTCTTTCATTTTTGATTCAAGTTCTTTTGCTTTATCTAAAATTTTTGTAAAATCAGTCATTGGGTTCATCCTCTACTTTTAAATTAATATCAACTAGTTCAGCATCAGGAAAATTTTTTATTACATCTTTATAAATTTTTGTATTTTTTGCTTCATCTATTAAAGATTTCTTTATTCTAAGTTTTTTTTCCTTCATTGAAATATCACCTTTTAATTGACTAAATGAAATAATCCATCTTTCGCCTGTCCAATTAAAAAGTTTTAAAGAAAGGTCTTTAACGAAATTTTTATCTAAATTTTCATTAAAAGAAATCTCAATCATATTTTTTTCGAATTTTACTAGATTTACATTTTTTTCTAACTCATACTTTAGTTTAATTTCTTTTTTATCGAGACAGGTTTGTATTAATTTTTCTAAACTATTAATAAATATTTTCTTTTCTGATTTGACTTCTTTATGAGTCTCTGGTTTGCTTTTTTCTTCTTGATAAATATTCTTGATTTGATTTATTGGTTTCGATTGATCGTTAAATTCTTTTTCTGTAACTGGACTCTCGCTTACAGAGTTTACATCAGTTTTATTTTCTAATTTTATTGAACTTAAGTGTATAAGCCTTAACAAAAACATTTCCATTGATAGATGCTGATTAGAAACTATAGCAAGTTCATCAAGAGTTGATATCGTAAATTGCCAGAATAAAATCAATACGCTCGGATCAAGATTTTTATTTAAATCTTTGATCTTTTGAAATTCTTCATCGTTTAATGAAAAATTTGTGCTTTCTAAAGTTAATGAATCAATATTTTTAAAGTAATAAAGTAATTCTAGAAAATCATTTATAAAAATTTTTGGTTCAACACCCTGGTCATAGATTTTCCTATAAATCTCTATAACTTTAATCTCATCACCTTTAAGAATAAATTCAAATAAATCGATTAATTGTGATTTATCAAAAAAACCAAAAATTCTTTGTGCTGATTTTAAATCTAATTCAGTTTTTGAGTTAAGAGTTAGTAAAGCTCTATCTAATAATGATAGTGCATCTCTAACTGAACCCTCAGAAATTTTCACTATTAATTTTAATGCTTCATCAGTAATTTTACCTCCCTCTTTATCTTTGATATTTTTGATATAACTGAATAATTCAGATGATTTAATTCTTGATAAATCAAATCTTTGGCATCTTGATATAACCGTAACTGGAATTTTTTTTATCTCAGTTGTTGCAAAAATAAACTTTAGATATTTTGGAGGCTCTTCTAAAGTTTTTAAAAGAGCATTAAATGCTTGTTTACTTAACATATGAACCTCATCAATAATAAAAATTTTATACTTTGATGAAGTAGGTCCATATCTTGAAAATTCTATTAATTCTCTTATATCATCAACTCCAGTTTTACTTGCGGCATCCATTTCCAATACATCAATATGGCTCGATCTAGTTATTGCCAAGCAATTATCACATTTATTTTGACATTTTTTTTGGATACCATTTGTACAATTAAGTGCCTTCGCAACTATTCTTGCTATAGTAGTTTTGCCTACTCCTCTTATTCCAGTAAATAAATATGCATTAGGGATTTTATTTGCCGTTATTGAATTAGTTATGGTTTCTGCGACTACATCTTGACCAATAAGATCATCAAAATTTTGTGGTCTATATTTAAGTGCTAATACTTTTGAGTCATTGTTCATATTTACTAGGAGACTAGAACCTGAAAGACTGTCTTTACGACTGCTTCTGTTAAGATCTGGTCGGGTTCAAGCAGCATCCACCTCTAGCCTCCAAAACTATTATATCAGTAATAATTTCTTATCTACAAGAAAAGTTATTTATTTATTTCTCTCTGTTTGTCAGCTTCAAAAACACCTAAGACGTGAAAATCTTGACAATGTAATCCTAAATCCTCAAGTGATTTTTGTACTCTCGGCTCTTCAATATGACCATCTAAATCACATAAAAAGAAAAAAGAGTCGAAAGAATTTTTTTCAGGATAACTTTGTAACTTTGTTAGATTCACTCCATTAATAGCAAATCCTCCTAAAGATTGATACAAGGCTGCGGGTTTACTTTTTAATTTAAATAAAAAAGAAGTAATATATTTTTTTTTACTAAATTCTGGTTGTGATATATTTTTACCCATAACAAGGAATCTTGTTAAGTTTCCTTTTTCATTTTCTATATTTTTTTTTACAATATCTAAATTATATGTTTTAGCGCTCAATGAAGAAGCTATTGCAGCTTTACTTTTATCTTTACTGTTTGAAACCATTTCTGCAGATCCAGCCGTGTCAGCTCTTACATGTTCAGTTAGATTATTTGATTTTATAAATTTTGAACATTGTGATAACGCTTGGGCATGAGAATAAACATCCTTAATTTCTGAAACTTTTGTTCCAGGTAAACCTAATAAATTATGTTCTATTTTTTGAAAATACTCAGCATAAATATTCAATCTATATTCAAAAATTAAATATTCAATTCCTATATTACCAGTAATTCTATTTGATTCTGGAATTATAATCTTTGAATTTGTATCTTTTGATGCTTGAACAAAACAATCATCAAAAGTTTTGCAAGGCACTACTTCAGCATTAGAGTCAATTGATAACGCAGCTAAGTGTGAATATGCTCCGAAAGTTCCTTGAAAATAAATTTTACTCATTATGACTTATATTCCATTATTTTTTTTATAGCCATAAAATCTTCCTTGGTGTCTACCCCAATTGGTGATGATTTTGCAAGAGCTACGTTGATCTTAATGTTGTTATCTAATGCTCTCAACTGTTCCAATTTATTTCTAATTTCATTTTGAGACTGTTTGAAAGAAATAAATCTTTTTAATATTTCCACGTTATAACAATAAATTCCTAAATGATGATAAGCTTGATCATTTTCTTCGTCTAATTTTCTTTTAAAATTTAATGCTCTAGGAAATTTTGTATCATCTAAACTTTCTTCTGTAATTACTTTAACAATATCATGATTTTCAAAAACTTTTTTATTATTTATTTTTGCCGCTAAGGTTCCTAAATCACGCTTAGCCTGAATCATATGATTATTTAAATTTTGAATATCCTCAACATTCATTAGTGGTTCGTCTCCCTGTAGATTCATGATTAAATCTATGTCTGTTCTATCTAACTTTACAAAGGCTTCATAAATTCTATCAGTCCCTGTTTTGTGATTATTGCTTGTCAAAATTGCTTCTCCACCATTTTTTTTCACATCTTCGACGATTTCTTGATCTTCTGCAGCAACAAATACGTCTCCAATATTAGCCTCTTGTGCTTTTTTATAAACATGAGAAATCATGGATAACCCATTTATTTTAAGCAAGGGTTTACCTGGTAATCTAGATGCTGATAATCTCGAGGGAATTATAACTATTGTCTTCATTTTTCTTTTAATTTTTAATTACAATATAAATAGAGGCAAAAATGTACATTAAAAATATAAGCAATTTTATATTTATAGTGCTATATGTTCAAAATAATTTTAATAAATGGATTCTTTCGAGCTAAATAAAATAATTGCTGCAATATTAATGGTAGCACTTCTAATAATTGGTATTGGGAAGCTTTCAAATGTTATTTTTCATGTTGAAAAGCCTAAAACACCAGGTTACTCAGTAGAAGTAGAACAAGCCAATGTTGTAAGTTCACAAACAAGTTCACAACCGACTGAAGATAAAGTTGATATAGCCGCATTGATCGCTATGGGAGATATCACTAAAGGAGAAAAGGTTTTTAAAAAATGTGCTGCATGCCACTCTATTGTAAAAGGTGGAAAAAATAATATTGGACCAGCATTATATAATGTTGTTGGAAGAAATGTGGGTGCTGTAAGTGATTATAAATATTCTAAAGCTCTTGCCGCATACGGAAAAGCCTGGACTTTTGAGGAGCTTAATGGGTATTTACTTAAACCAGCTAAATGGATTAAGGGAACTAAAATGGCTTTTGCTGGATTAAGAAAAGAGAAAGATAGAGCCTCTGTAATTTTGTATTTGAATCAAAATTCAGATAATCCATTACCATTACCTTAATTTTCCAAAACAATAAAGTAATATAGATTTTTGAACATGTACTCTATTAAGTGCTTGTTGCCATACTTTAGATTGTTTGCTTAAGAACACATTTTCCTCTACCTCTTTTCCTCTTGGTAGGCAGTGAAGAAAAATGCAATCTTTCTTTGCGAAACTCATTAATTTTTTATTTATCTTGAATTTTTTAAATTGACTCAATTTTTTTAGCTTATTCACTTTATCATTCATAGAAATTACTTTGTCCGAAAAAATAACATCAGCTCCTTTAACAGCTTTTTTTGGATCATGAAGTATACGGATTTTATTATTATTACTTTTAATGTATTCCATTATTTTTTTACTTGGTTTGTATTTAATGGGGCATCCGATGTTTAATTTAAAAGAAAATTTAATTGATGCAGCAATTAAAGAATTCAAAACATTATTAGAGTCACCAATCCAAGTTATATTCAGTTTTGATATTGGTTTCTTCTTGATTTCCTCAACTGTGAAAATATCTGATAAGATTTGAGTTGGATGAGAATTGGGGCTAAGTCCATTAATTATAGGTATAGATAAATATTTTCTAAATTCATCTAACTTTTCATCATTTGCAGTTCTAAGCATAAATGCATTCCCAAAATTTGATAATATTTTTGCTGTATCTTGAATGCTTTCTCCTCCCTTTGATAAATGTAGTTCGTCTGGTCTAAGTGTCAAAGTACTACCACCTAGCTGCTTAATTGCTAAATAAAAACTTAACCTAGTTCTTAAACTAGATTTCTCAAACATTTGTATCAATAGTTTTCCTTTTAATGGCGCACCTTTATCAAACTCAAGATTATCTAATTTTTTTCTCAACTTTTTTCGTTTCTTGGCATCAATGAGGATTTTTTTTAGATCTTTTACTGAAATATCTTTTAAATTTAAAAAATTCTTCATCTTAATTGAGTTCTTTACAAACTTTGTTTATAATTTTTAAAGAAAGATCTAATTCACTTTTTTTAACATTTAATGGAGGAAGTATACGAATAACATTTTCTGAAGCTCTTATTGTAAGCAATTTGTTTTCCATAAGTTTTTTAATAAAAATCGTTTGATCTTTATGTAGTTGGATTCCTATTAAAAAACCTTTTCCTCTTATACTCTTAATTATATGTGGATATACCTCTTTAATATTTCTTAATTTTAATAGAAAATATTTTGATAAATTTTCAATATTTTTTAAAAACTTTTTACTTGAAACTATATCTATTACAGCATTTCCAACAGCCATAGCCAAAGGGTTTCCACCAAAAGTAGAACCATGAGTTCCAGGTATCATTCCATAAGCAACTTTTTTATTCATTAAAACTGCCCCTAGTGGAAATCCACCACCTATTCCCTTTGCAATTGGAACAATATCAGGTTTAATTTTGGACTTTTCAAACGAGAAAAAACTACCTGTTCTTGAAATTCCACACTGCACTTCATCTAAAATTAACAATATTTTTTTCTTATTACACAATTTTCTTAATTCTTTTAAACACCAGTCTGGTATTACCTTAATACCTCCTTCACCCATAATGGGCTCAATCATTATGGCTGCTGTTTGTTTTGTAATCTTTTTTTTAAGAGAATCATGGTCTCCAAATCTAAAATGGTCAAATCCTGCTACTTTTGGACCAAATCCTTCTGTCATTTTTTTTGATCCACTAGCATGAATTGCAGCTAATGTTCTGCCATGAAATGAGTTTTTTACACATAAAATTCTATTTTTGTTAGGTTTCCCAATAGAATAAAAATACCTTCTAGCCACTTTAATTGCTGCCTCTGTGGCCTCTGCTCCACTATTTTGAAACATAACATAATCTGCAAATGTTTTTTGGCATATTTTTTTAGCTAATTTTTCTCCCTCTGGAATTTGAAAAGCGTTTGAAACATGCCAAAGTTTTTTTGATTGATTATTTATTGCCTTTACTAATTTTGGATGTGCATGTCCCAAAGAATTTACTGCTATACCTTGAACAAAATCTAAATATTTTTTATTATCTTTTGAGTATAAGTAACTCCCCTTTCCATATTTAAAGGAGATTTTTTTTCTGTTATAATTTTTTGCTAAAAAACTCATAAACTTTTTTATATACCTCTTTATATTAAGAATACATTCATACAATTATGGATTGAAAAAATTTTTCGGTTAATTTGTGTTAATAACTCAAATAATTTGTTGTTATTTATCTAATATAACCTCTATATAGTATTAATGTTTAATAAAAACACATTATATAGTTAATTTATGGGTTGGGATGATGAAAAAGTTGCGAAACTTAAAGAACTATGGGGTAAAGGGAACACAGCAAGCCAAATTGCAGAGATTATTGGTGGAATAAGCAGAAATGCTGTTATAGGTAAAGCTCATAGACTAAATCTTTCTGCAAAAATAAAAACTAGATCTACTGCTTCAAACCAAAATTCCAAATCAGGTTACGTAGAGTCAAAAATTAATTCTATTAAAGGAAGACGAAGTAAATTTAAATCTTTATTAATCGAAAAAGATTTTGAACCCGAAAATCCAAAACAACTCGAGGAATTAAATGAAGGTTTATGTAAATGGCCTATAGGTCATCCTAATGAAAAATCGTTCTATTTTTGTGGAAGGAGTTCACTAAAAGATTTTTCATATTGTAAACTTCATTTATTGTATGCTTATCAACCAAAAGGTAAAAAAGAGGAAACTAATGATAAGGATGAAGCAGACGAATTAATCGAAAAAAAAATTCAGACAGGTTAATTAAAATTTAAAATTTTCTTATAAGTCGTTCTTTCTATATTTTTCAGTAGAAAATTGTCCTGCTTCTTTCCACATATAAGAGTATTTCCTAACTTCATCACTTAAAAAAAGCTTACTTGGTAAACCAATATCTATGTTGGATTTATATTTTCCTGTCTTTGTGTTATCATACTTCAGTAATCTTAATTGATCCTCAGTTAACAAAGGGTTTGGGAATAACTGAAAAAATTTGGCTGACAAACGCGCTATAGGTAATGGTACAGGTATTAAAAGTCTTTTTTTATTTATAGACTCTAGCAATATCTCGAGTATTTCTTTGAATGTTAAAACTTCTGGACCAATACATTCAATTATTTGGGACTTAATATTATTTTTTAAAACATAATAAATGATATCCGTTAAATCTGAGCAGTGAATAGGCGTGAACTTTGTTTTCCCTGAATAATAAAGCGGGAAAATTGGCAATCTGCTTAATAAGGTCATAAACTGGGTCGTAAAATTATCAGAGCTTGAAAAAACAACTGATGGTCTCAAAATTGTTGTTTTTGAAAAATTATTAAGAATATTTTTTTCACCCTTAAGCTTTGAAATAGCGTATTGCGAGTCAACTGCCTCATTAAGGCCTAAAGCTGAAATGTGAATAAAATGCTTGTGATTATATTTTTTTGAAAGTTTAGCTAATAAAGTTGGAAATATGTTGTGAATATTATTAAATGTATTACCTTTTTTTTTTTCGTACAATATCCCAATTAAATTAATGCACATATCTGACTCACTAAATAATTTTTGAATTTTTTCTTCATCAAAAATATTAGCTTCAACAACTTCAATATAACCAGCATTTGCTTGGGTTTTTATTTTAAGTCCTTTTTGGTGAATATTTCGTGTCACCACAGTTACTCTTATATTATTTTTGGTAAGTTTCCTGATTAAGTTACTTCCAATTTGACCACTTCCACCAAAAATTAGACAATTTTTTGCTTTCATATATAAATATTTACATAATAAATATGAATATTAAACTTCATAAAAATGACTTACCAGATGATTTAAATTTAGGCAATGTAATAGCTGTAGATGGAGAGTTTATGGGATTGAATATTAGGCGAGATCCCCTATGTTTAATTCAAGTTTCTTCAGGTAATTCAGATGCTCATATAATTCAACTAGATAGATCCAGTTATCACGCACCAAATTTAGTTAAAATTTTAAAAGATGAAAAAATTACAAAAATTTTTCATTATGGACGGGCGGATTTAGCACACATTAAATATTACCTAAAAACTGAGACGAATAACATATTAGATACAAAAATTGCTTCAAAATTATCAAGATCTTACTCGGATAATCATTCATTAAAAACATTAATAAAAGAATTTATAAATATTGATATAAGTAAACAATTTCAAAGCTCCGATTTTGGTGGAGAACTTTCTCAAGCACAGTTAAAGTATTGTGCTAACGATGTGATTTATCTTCACAAAATTCATGACGAACTAAATAAAATACTTATAAGAGAAAAAAGAATTGAACTATATAAAGATTGTTTAAAATTTTTAAAAACTCGTGTTGATTTAGATCTTGCGTTTTTTAAGGATGATATTTGGGCTCACTAATGAAAAAGAAAACTTATAAAACCATAGCAAAAGATGTGATAAATCTTGAAATTAAAGCACTTCAAAAATTAAAGAAATCATTGAATCAAAATTTTGATAAAGCTGTAAACGCAATCGTTAATTGTCAATCAAAAATAATCTTGTGCGGTGTTGGAAAGAGCGGAATAATTGCTAATAAAATTTCGGCTACACTTTCGTCAATAGGGTCTCCGTCCTTTTCGTTGTCAGCTAATGATTGTTCCCACGGAGATTTAGGAAGTATATCTAGAAAAGATATTTTAATACTTTTGAGTTATTCTGGAAGTTCAGTCGAACTGAAAAATATAATTAATTATGCGAATAGAAATAAGATTTTGTTAATTGGTATAACATCCAAAAAAAACTCTATTTTATATAAGAATAGTGATATTCGCTTGCTAATACCAGAAGTGAAGGAGGCTGGATTAGATATGATACCAACATCAAGTACAATTAATCAACTAAGTATTGGAGATGCACTTGCAATATCAACTTTAAAAAAAAGGAGGATAAATAATTTTGATTTCAAGAAATTCCATCCTTCTGGAAGCTTAGGGGAAAAACTTACGACTGTTGAGGACTTAATGTTAATTAATGATAATGTTCCATTTATAAATGAAAATACTTCAATGATAAAAGCTCTTAAAATAATGACTAAAAAAAAATTAGGAACATTAATTGCTCGAAATAAAAGTAAACACACAACAGGTATCATTACTGATGGACAGATAAGAAGATATAATTCAAAGAATATACACCTGGATTCTCTTAAAGTAAAAAATGTTATGACAAAAAATCCAATCAGAGTTGAAAAAGATACTTTAGCTACTAAAGCTTTATCTATTATGAACGAAAAAAAAATTACAAGTTTGTGTGTTTTTAATAAGAAAAAAAAATCAATTACGATTGGTATCGTTCATATTCATAATATATTAAATAAAAAAATTTACTAATATAGATGAATAAAAAAAAAGCTTTTCAAATTTCATTGGTAGTTTTATTTATTTTTTCTTGCCTAATATTTTATAAAAAATATTTTTTTTCGGATTTAACTACTATGAATACACCAATTAATAAAGAAATTGATAGCGAAGAGAAACAGACTGTAAAAAATAAAAGCGAAAAAAATAATGTCATAGAAAGTTTAAAATATGTCTCTGAAGATTTATTTGGTAATACCTACATCATCACAGCTGATTCAGCCTCTTTTAAAAAAGATCAAGAAAATCAACTTGAACTTTATACTGTTAATGCAAAGATAATTCAAAACAATGATGATATTATATTAATATATTCTGGATTAGCAGACTACGATAAGATAAGTAATAATACTATTTTTAAAGAAGATGTCACAATTAAGTACAAAGACCAGGAATTAAATTCTAACATCGTCAAACTTGATTTTTCAACGAATCTAATAGAAATTTTAGAAAATGTTTATTATGTAAACAAAAGTACTGAAATTTATGCAGATAAAGCTGAGATAGATTTATTAAATAAAAAAATGAAAATTTCTATGATCAATCAAAAAGATAAGGTAAAAATATCTGGAAAATACTAAATATGGCTATCATAAAAAAATTTAGAATTAAAAATTTTAAGAGAGAAAAAGAAATATTAAAACTTGATAAAGTATCTGTGTATTTTGGCAAACGTAAAATATTTGAGGATTTGAGTTTTAATCTAAACCAAGGTGAAATTCTTGGATTACTTGGACCTAATGGTGTTGGTAAATCCACAATATTCAACATAATCATTGGCTTATTAAAACCAAATTATGGATCAGTATTTATTGATAACAAAAATGTTACTGATAATCCAATATTCAATAGAACTAAAGAACATAAAATAAGCTATGTTCCTCAACACGGAGGTTATTTTCACGATCTTACTTTAAGAGAAAATTTAAAAGCCATTAGTGAAATGGTTATAGAGGATAAAAAACTTCGAGATGAGAAAATTAATTTATTAATTTCAAAATTTGAACTTGAGTCTTTACAAAATATAAAAGCTGAATTTTTATCGGGTGGCCAAAAAAAACGTTTAGTGATCTCGCTTAGCTTATTGAGTAATCCTCGAATTTTGTTACTTGATGAACCGTTTGCAGCTTTAGATATTATGACTATAAAAAATCTTCAACAAATAATTGTGGATTTACAGACACAAAATAATATATCTATAATTCTATGTGATCATCAAGCCAGAGACTTACTATCTTGTGTTGATTTAGCGATTGTTTTATCAAATGGCAAAGTAATCGCAAAAGATACCCCTAATAATCTTATTAAGAATATTGCTGCACAGAATGCTTACTTTGGAGATTCTTTTAAAATTAATTAGAAAAAATAAATGTCTTTTGTAAGAATTAACCACAAAATAAAAATATTTAATAAGCACCTTTCAATTGAGGGGGATAAAAGTCTTTCTATTCGATGGGCTTTACTCTCCTCACAATCATTATCAAAATCAAGATCTTTTAATTTATTGTTGTCAGAAGATGTATTGAGTACTTTGAATTCACTAAAAAAATTAGGTGTAAAGGTAAAGCTATCAAAAAATTTTTGCCAAATTAAAGGAGTCGGGCTTAACGGCTTTAAATACCAAAAAAATTTAGTATTAAATGCTGGTAATTCAGGTACTTTGGGAAGACTCATTTTGGGCCTTTTAGTACATAGTAAAAAAGATATTAAAATTACAGGAGATAAAAGTTTATCTAAAAGAGATTTTTCAAGAGTTACAATACCGTTAACAAAATTTGGGGCAAAGTTTCTCTCTAAGAATGGAAAGCTTCCAGTGGTAGTGAAAGGTACAAATAAGCCTAAACCTATTTTTTATAATGAAAAAAACGGATCTGCTCAGTGCAAAAGTTCAATTATGCTAGCTGCAATAAATACTAAAGGAGAAACTATTATTAAGGCAAAAAAATCTAGAAATCATAGTGAACTTCTTTTTAAATATCTGGGCCTCCCAATAAAAATTTATAAAAAAAAAAAATATGATATAATTAAAATTAAGGGTGGCCATAAGATACCATCATTGAATTATAGAATACCCTCAGATATTAGTTCTAGTGCATTTTTTATAGTTTTGACCGCTCTGTCAAAAAGTTCGAAACTAAAAATAAAAAATGTTAACATCAATCCTTCTCGAACAGGTGTCATTGATATACTAAAAAAAATGGGTGTTAGATTAACAAAAAAAAATGTGAGAAATTATAAAGGAGAGAAAATTGCTGATATAATTATTAAAAGTTCTAAAGACTTAAGATCAATTAAATGCCCTACAAAATTTAATTCCTCAGCAATAGATGAATTTTTATTAATTTTTTTAGTGGCTGCAAAAGCAAAGGGAATATCATATTTTAAAAATTTGTCAGAACTGAATCAAAAAGAAAGTCCAAGATTAAAATGGGGCTCTAGAATCTTGAATAAAATTGGTATTAAAAACGTTGTAACCAATCATAGCATAAAAATTTATGGTAATCCTAATTTAGAAATAAAACAAAAAATAATAATTAAAGATTTTTTAAAAGATCATAGAGTTTTCATGACATCGGTTATTGCA
This sequence comes from uncultured Pelagibacteraceae bacterium, assembly GCA_902571015.1. Classification (GTDB taxonomy): domain Bacteria; phylum Pseudomonadota; class Alphaproteobacteria; order Pelagibacterales; family Pelagibacteraceae; genus Pelagibacter. The sequence goes on from CACGAC010000003.1 coordinate 64,254, forward strand.
GCATTAACATTAGGAGGAGATTGGCAAATATATGATAAGAATTCTATAAATACCTCATTTCCATCGTTTCTAAATAAAATTGAATATCTTGGTGCGAAAATAAGATATTCTTAACTATGCTAAAAATAGTCAAAAAAAACAAATATTGCCTAAATTTGGGGCATTATTTAATTATAATTTTAAAATTCATTCTTGATTAAAATCATAATTTTAACTAAAAAGTCCTACTTTTTAATAAAAATAACAATGACAAATACTAATTAATGGAAATTTATAAAGACCTTAAAAACCCAGCCTCTAAAGAATTCGAAAAATTATTAAATAGCCAACTTTCAAAAATAAATATTGAAGAAGGAAAAATTATCGAAGGTAAAATTAACAAGATAACTGAAAAATTTGTTTTTTTATACATTGAGGGCTTAAAAAGTGAACCAGTTTTAGATATTAATGAACTTAAAAGTATGGGTCTTACAGAAAATATTAAACTCGGTGAAAAAATTTCAGTTTTATTAGAAAAAATCGAAGACAAAAATGGGGAAGTAATCGTCTCTGCTAGCAAAGCTCAAAAAATCAAGGGTTGGGATAAACTTGTCGAAGCTTATGAAAAAAAAGAACCAATCATGGGTAAAATTACATCTAAATGCAAAGGTGGATGTATTGTTGAACATCTAGATACTGGCTCATTGATGTTTCTACCTGGCTCCCAAATTAGTGATAAACCTTTAAAAGACATCGGTCATCTCATGAATGAACCACAAAAATTTGCATTGATAAAATTAGACAAAGTGAGAGGAAATGCATGTGTATCAAGAAGAGAAATAATTTCCTCTTTTAAAAAAGAGGATAAAGCAAAAATAATAGAAAAATACAAAGTTGGTGACATTATTAAGAATGCTGAAGTTAAAGGTTACAGTTCATTCGGATGTTTTTTTAATGTTAATAATGAATTAGATGTTTTAGTTCATTTACAAGAGATCTCATACAGCCGTGTAAATCACCCTGATGAGGTATTTAACATTGGCGAAAAACATAATTTAAAAGTTATAAGTGTCGATAAGGACAAACTACAAGTAGGTTGCTCAGTCAAGCAATTGTCCCCTGATCCTTTTGAACATATAGAAAATTATGAGTTAAAAAAAGTGTACAAAGCAAAAGTTGTAAAAATTATGGATTTTGGAGCATTTTGTGAATTGGAACCTGGTCTAACAACTTTATTACACTCTAGTGAGATTAGTTGGACAAAAAAAAATGTTTCGGCAAAAAAAATGTTTAAAGTAGGTGATGAAATAGATTGTGTCATCACTGAAATAGATAAAGAAAAAAGAAGAGTAGCTATATCTCATAGACTAACTCAAGAAAACCCATTTGAAATTTTTGAAAAAAAATATCCAGTTAATTCAATTGTTGAGGGAGTGGTAGTTAATAAAAACGACTACTCTTTATTTTTAGGAATAGAAAATTTAGAAGTAGATGCATTTCTTCATTGTAATGATTTAACATATTTAAATAATGGAGAGGAAGAATTACAAAAATATAAAAAAGGTGACAAAATTAAAGTAAAAGTTTTAGAAATTAAGTCTGCTGAACAAAAGATAAGAGTTGGTTTAAGGCAAACTCAACCAGACCCATTTGACTGGTTTAAAGATAAGACAGTAAACCAAACAATTACAGTTAAAATAATATCAACTGACAATAAGGGTCTTACAGTCAGACCAGAGGGGTGTGAAATGGACCTAGCTATCAAAAAAAACCAAATAGCGATAAATTCTGCTGATGCAAGGCCTTCAAGGTTCACAGGCGGCGAGAGGATAGACTGCGCAATAATGGACCTGGATCTTGATAAAAGAAAAGTTTCATTAAGTATTAAACTATTGGAAGAATTGGAAAAAAAAGAAGCTTTAGAGAAATATGGTGCAGAAGACTCTGGTAAAAATCTTCCATTTTCATCTTTATCAAAAGATCTTGATAAAAAGGGAAAAAAGTAAGCTTAAAATTAGAAGTTAAAATTGGCAATTGTAAAATCAAAACTTTTAAAACAACTTTCCAAAAATTACCCAAATTTTTTAAAGAAAGATCTTGAAAAATTTATGAATATAATTCTAGAGGAAATTAAAAAAAGTTTGAGGCGTGGTGAGAGGGTTGAGCTAAGAGGATTTGGAGTTTTTTCAAGTAAAATACAAAAGGCTAGGATCTCGAGAAATCCAAAAACTAATGAAAAAGTTGATACCCCAGAGAAAAAAACAATTCACTTCAAAATGTCTAAAGATTTGTTTAAAATTTTGAATGATGAAAAAAAATAAAATATTTATTGCTTGTGATAGCACTAGTATTTTAAAGATAAAAAAAATTATAAAATACAGCACCAATGCTAGATTCATAATTGGATACAAATTTGGTTTAGAATTTCTTAATTCTAAAAATGGTAGGAATTTTGTATCTAAATTAAAAAAAAAAATTATTTTTGCTGATCTAAAATTACACGATATACCTAACACTTGTGTATCAGCTATAAAGGCAATTAAAGACCTAAAGGTGAATTATTTAACAATTCATATAAGTTCTGGGTTACATGCGTTGCGTGCTGCAAAAAAAGTTTCAGGTTCAATGCGTTTAGTTGGGGTAAGTATTCTTACCTCTTTAAATAATAAAGAGTTAAAAGAAATTGGATTTAATAAAGATGTAAAAAAATTGGTTTTAAATCAAGCAAAATTAGCAAATAAAGCTAAATTAGATGCAATTGTATGTAGTCCACAAGAAGTTAATATAGTCAAAAAAGTATTTAAAAATGAAATTATTACTCCAGGCATAAGACTTAATTCAAAAAATAATGACCAAAAAAGAACTTTGACTCCAAAACAAGCTTATAAAAATGGAAGTGATTGGTTGGTAATTGGAAGACCTATAACTAAGGGTAATATCAAAAGAAATATTAAAACTTTAATAGATCATTTATATAAATGATCAAAGGGATTAAAATATGTGGGGTTTCTGATCTTGAGACATTAAGATTTATTGTTAATCATCCCTATCCTCCAAATTATATTGGCTTCATCACAAATTATAAAAAAAGCAAAAGATTCGTTGATTATGAAAGACTCAAAGAATTATTAAGAATCAAGAAACAAGATATAAGTTTTGTTTCGGTTATGGTCAAACCAAGTGACGAATTTTTAAAAAGAATTGGAAATTTAAACTTTGATTATTATCAACTTTATGATGTAAGTCCAAAAAGAACAGGAGCCATAAAAAAGATTAAACCAATTAAAATTATTTCAGCTATTACGATAAATGAAAAGAAAGATGTCAATAATTACAGAGATTATTTAAATGTGTCCGAAATTATATTATTTGATGGTAAAGGTTATGAAAAATCAATTGGTTTTAATCACAATCTACTTAATGATTTACCAAACTCAATAAACAAAATGATTGCTGGAGATATAAAAATAGAAGATATTTCAAAATTTAAAAATAAAAATTTTATAATTGATATAAGTGGTTCTTTAGAAAATAATGAGGGGAAAAAAGATTTAAAAAAAATTGATAAATTATTAAATTTAGCTAAAGAAATATGAGATTAAAAAAAGGAATTCCAGTTATAGATCAGGGTGATAAACTTGGATTTTGGGGGGGTAAATTTGGAGGAAATTTTGTCCCTGAAACATTGAAAAAACCTATAGAGGACTTAGAAATTCTTTTTAATAAACTCAAGAAAGATAAAGATTTTATCAGTGAAAGAGATAAATATTTTAAAAATTGGGTTGGTAGCCCCACACGTTTTATCAAATTAGAAAATTTAACAAAACATGTAGGTGGTGCTCAAATTTGGTCTAAAGTTGTGTCTGATGCAAATGGTGGAGCACATAAAATTTATAATGCAACTGTTCATTGTTTACTTGCGAAGCGCTCTGGGAAAAAAGTTATTTGCGGAGACACTGGTGCTGGGTATGCAGGTAAAATGTTAAGTATGGCAGCCAAAAAGTTTGGTTTAAAATGCAAAATTTTCATGGGTGCTAAAGATATTAAAAGACAACAACCAAATGTAAGAGCAATGAAAAAAAATGGAGCAGAAGTTGTTCCTGTATATTCTGGTAGTCAAACTCTCGTTGATGCAGTGTCTGAGTGCATGCGTTACTGGGTTGCAAATTGTGATAAAGTTGCCATGTGCGTTGGCAGCACTGTTGGTCCGGCTATTTTTGTTCGTATTTGTGGATGGAGTACAAGTCAAATATCAAGAGAATTAAAAACTCAATTAGTTGAGGAGTTTGGATCAATTCCAAAGAAACTCAAACTTTATAATTGTGTTGGAGGAGGAAGTTCTAGTTTTGGTTTTTGGAATGAGTTTATAGATTACGATAAAAAACAATGTGAATTTATTGGCGTAGAAGCTGGTGGACCAAGGAATAGTAAAAAACATGCGGCACCATTAACATTTGGATCTAAAATAGGAATTCTTCATGGTGCAGCTCAATATGTAAATCAAAATACTGATGGTCAAATAGAAGAAACAGAGTCAATCTCTGCCGGACTAGATTATCCAGGTATCTCTCCGCTTCATTGTTTTCTTAAAGATACAAAAAGAGCAAGATACACTGCGGCAAGTGATGAAGAAGCTTTAAACGCTTATAAAGTGGTAACAAAATTCGAGAAATTAAGACCTTCCTTGGAACCAAGTCATGCTTTCTCAGTTGCAATATCTGAGTCAAGAAAATTAAGTAAAGATACGATTGTTGTAGTCAATAGTTGTGGAGATGCATACAAAGATCGAGAAATTATAAAAAGAAGATTGGGAGAGAAATATGTCTAATCCAATCAGTCACGCATTTAAAAAAGCTAAAAGTGAAAATAGGCCTGCTCTGTTGACTTACACAGTAGCTGGAGATAGTTCAAAAAAACAATCCTTGGAAATATTAAAATCAATCTCAAAAAAAGTTGATATATTAGAAGTTGGCGTTCCTCACAACACTCCAGTTGCTGATGGAAGTCAAATTCAAACCAGCTCATATAGAGCAATCAAAAATGGAATTAAAGTTAATGATATTTTTAAAATTGTAAATGATTTTAAAAAATTTGATAAGAATAAACCAGTAATATTGATGGGATACTATAATATGATCTTTCAATATGGTGAAAATAATTTTTTAATAAAATGTAAAAGATCAGGGGTGAACGGATTGATAGTTGTAGATTTGCCTTGGCCAGAAAATAAAAAATTTGCTAACAAATGTAAAAAAAAATCAATATTTTTTATTCAACTTCTATCACCAACTACAACCAAGAACAGACTAAAAAAGATTATTAAAGACTCTCATGAAATGATTTATTTCATTTCTATGCTTTCTACTACAGGCGGAAAGCTTAAAGTTTCCTCAAAAGAAATATTGTTTAACTACAATAAAATAAAAAAAATCAACTCAAAAAAAAAGGTTGTGATTGGTTTTGGTATAACTGAAAAAACTATAAAATCCCTTAAAAAAGCTGATGGTTTAGTTGTTGGAAGTGCTATTTGTAAAGAAATAACAAATTCTATAAAAAATAGACAAAATCCTGTCACAAATGTTTATAATGTCGTAAATAGATTAAAAAATAAAATTAAATGAATTGGATAACAAAAATAATTAAAGCTGGAGAAAAAATAAAAACAGCTATCCATAAAAGAGCAACTAAAGAAGAAATTGCAAAAAGTGATTGGACTAGTTGCTGTAAAGGACCAATTTTAAAAAAAGACTTAGAGGAAAATCTCTGGGTGTGCCCTGATTGCAATAAACACCACAGAATAAACCCAAAACAACGATTTGATATTTTTTTTGGGAGAAATAATTACGAGATTTTTAAAACACCTATTCCAAAAGATGATCCATTAGATTGGACAGATTCTAAGTCTTACAAAGATAGATTAAAAAGTGCGAGAAAAAAAACAGGATTGGATTGTGGTATGATGGTTGTTTCTGGATCAATAAATGATATTAAAGTTACTGCAGTTGCATCAGATTTTGAATTTTTGGGTGCTTCAATGGCAGCTGCGGAGGGTGAAGCATTTTTATATGGTATTCAACATGCTATCGAAAACAAAACTCCTTTTATTTGCTTTAGTTCTGGTGGAGGAATGAGAATGATGGAAAGTTTGATTTCATTATCTCAGATGACAAGAACGACGATGGCTATTAACGAACTAAAGAAAAATAATCTTCCTTACCTTGTTTGTTTAACCGATCCAACAGCTGGTGGAATCACAGCCTCTTACGCAATGCTGGGAGATTTACATATAGCAGAGTCTGATCATGCTTTAATAGCTTTTGCTGGGGCTCGTGTAATCGAAGGAACCGTTAAAGAAAGTTTGCCTGAAAATTTTCAAAAAAGCTCATATGTGCAAAAAACTGGTTTTGTCGACTTAATTCTCGATAGAAAAGATCTTCAAGAAAAAATTGGGATTTTAATTTCAATTCTATTGAATGAGAAACCTGTTATAAGCACTGGAGAAAATGAAACTTCAGAGGATAGTCAATCACTTACAAAAGCTGCATCCTAAAGAGATAGATTTAAGTTTAGATCGTATAAAAATTCTTTGTGAAAAATTAGGTAATCCTCAAGACAAAATAAAAGCAATATCAGTCGTCGGAACAAATGGTAAGCAATCTACTATAAATGCAATTTTTTCAATTCTCAAAGAAGCAAAAATAAAATGTAATGTTTATACGAGTCCTCATATTCAAAAAATCAATGAGAGATTTATTTTTAATAATAAGATGCTCAATGATGATGAATTAATTGATCTTTTTGAAGAAGTTGAAAAAATAAATAATGAAAATCCCTTAACTTTTTTTGAGGCCTTAACTGCTTGTTATTTTTATAAAGCTGCTCAGTATCCTAATAATATTAATTTAATAGAGGCAGGTTTGTTTCATAGGTTTGATGCCACCAATATACTAAAAAGTAATTTAGCAAGTATTGTATGCTCTATTAGTAAAGACCATCTCGATTGGTTGCCAAAGGATCAACAAACTATCGAAAAAATTATATTTGAAAAAACATGCTCTCTATTAAGTTCTAATATAATTGTATCTAAACAAAACTCGGTAAAAACAACTGAAAGTATAAAAAAATCAATTTCACAAAACTTATCTAATAAATTGTTTTTTAACGAGGATTATAGTTATTCTAATGGAGAGAATGGTTTTTTTTATTATGAAGATAGATTTGGTGGCTTAAAATTACCATTACCAAATATTCTTGGACAGTTTCAGTTAGAAAATATTTCAACTGCAGTAGCAACGATAAGACAACTAAATTTAAAAATTAATGATGATAATATAAAAAAAGGAATTACCAAAATAGAAAGTATTGGTAGATTACAAGAGATAAAGTCTGGGAAAATTAAAGATTTAATCAAAAATAATAAATTATTGTTAGATGGAAGTCATAATGAAGACGGCGCTAGGGTTTTAAATGAATACCTTCAAACCTTAGATTGTGATAAGCATTTTATTATAGGGATGATGTCTAATAAAGATCATGAAAAATATATTAGTTATTTTAAAGATATTTCATCTCTAACCACTGTTGATATACCTAATCAACAAAATGCAATAAGTGGTAAAAAATTAAAAGAAAAATTTAGAAATGTTTTAAATGTTAAATATGAAAAAAGTATTGATAAAGCAATTAAAAACTTGTCAATTAAAGAAAATGATATTCTAATAATTACAGGATCTTTATATTTAGCTGGTGAAATATTAAACTTAAATTAGATATTTTTTTCTAAAAACTCTTTCATGTGGCTTTCAGGAACTCCACCAACTTTTCTATCAACCTCAACGCCTTTTTTATAGATTATTACTGTTGGAACACCTCTTATTCCTGCAGCACTTCCAGTATTAATACCGCCATCTTCTATATCGGCATAATAAAAACCAGCTTTGTCTTTATACTCAACTGCAAGTTTATCCATTATTGGTTTTAGGGATTTACAAGGTCCACACCAGGCTGCACTAAACTGAATTACTGAAACGTCTTCACTTTTAATTTTGTTTTCAAAATCTTCATCTTTAAAATCAATAAGCATAAATCCTTTCTATTAACTTGTATCTTAAAGTCAACTAGGCAATTTCATATTTTTTTTCAATAGACATAATAAAATCGTTTATTTCGTCTAGTTTTTTTAATTCAATTTTATCATCTCTTTTATCTGCTTGATCTCTCAAATAGTCGATTTCATTGTATGCCATATTTACTGTTTGCCATTTTTCTTTATTCTTACTAAGTATACGTCTAGCAATTTCACTTTTAATATTTTTATATAAATCGGGTGGTAAAATTTGAGGTGCCTCTTGATAAATTATTTTTTGACCAAACCAACTACATCTTTTGTCCTGAAATTTATCTAGTAATCTTAACTTATCTTCCCAAGAAGAACTGTGCCAAGTTTTAAACAGAGCGGTATCTTTATTAGGTATAAATTTTTCATACAAAGTTTCCTCGGGTAATAGATCCTCTTGGGTTTTGGTTTGCTCTTTTTCCTCTGCTGCCTCTCTATTTATAATTTGTATATTTTTACAAAAAGTTTCATTATTTCTGATCATTTGCGCTCTTTTTTTTATAGTTTCTAAGTCCAAGTCTAAATAAGGTTTTTGTTTAATCGCAAATTGTTTATCCAAAATTACTGGAGCCTTATTAGTTTTCAAAACTCTTAAAGCCTTGGGACTATATTTTTTCAATACATCTCTCAATTGATTTACTTGTAAGTTTAATAGCGGCTCTGGATCTCTTCTTAAATCCCAAACATATCCCCACGATGCGTAAGATGGATGAAAACAGTGATTAGGATGTAGTGTGCTAATTAGATACATCATATTTCTACCCTTAACATTTTCAAAAATAGAATATATGCCCTCATTTTTTAAAAACGTTTCTACGCTTGTTTTAGTTGATGTTTTTAAAAATGTTTCCCAATTTTCTTTATGTTTATCTTTAATAATTCGGAGTACGTTCAGTGAATTTTGAGCATCAACGTAGGCAGTGTGACTTGCTGAAGTGTCAAAACCTTGCATTCTTGATAAGGATTCTAATGCAAGGCTAGGGTTACCTGCTTCCGTTAATTCTGTTTTTAAAGTTTCAGAATTTAAGGTTTGAGCTGCCCTAGCTATATGTAAACCATCATGTTCACTGTTAGGTGATGAGTGAGTAACATAAGGATAACGATTACCCTTAAAAAAATTGAAATGAAACATCCTTCTATCAAAATTTAAATTTGACCACCCCATAAACATTGCTGGGGCACATTTAGAGAAAAAATTTTCAACAGCACCTAAGAAATCATAATGTGAATAATTGCCTTTAGTTAATAAATCAATACTGGTTGAATTTACAAGTAAAGCCTTTGCACTTGGCACCTCACCTTCTGGCATTCGCCCTCTTATATTTAACTTTCCAATTTCTTTTAAATTTTTATCAACTACAACAGCCCCAACTTCAATTATGGATCCCCATATTGTTGAATTTGTGGTTTCGGTATCGTAAATTACAATTTTATCCATTTTTTATTAAACTAAATTATTCATTTCATTAAACTTTTTTAATCTACCTAAAAATAAATTTTGATATGTTATTAGCTCGGGCCCTTGAATCTTGAACTCTTGAAACAAATTATCAACTGTACAAACTAGAATAACACATGCATTAATGTTTGAATTATAAACAACATTATGCGCTAAAGAGTAAGCCGCAGTTTGTAAAAACCAAGAATCTATGTACTCAGCTTTTTTTGGTTTGTTGGACTGCTTGAAATCAATTATTGTTTCTTTTCCCTCATAAACACCCACACAGTCTGCTGTGCCTGCATATCTCTCAGGATAATGCATAGTGCACTCCACACCATATATTTCCTCTAATCTATTTGTTAAACCCTTATCAATAATTTCTTTTGCCATTTTTTTATATTGTTCATTGTCTTCGAAGAAACTCAAATTTTCTCTACCTAAAAGAAAAGACTCTAAATAGTTGTGCATTTGAGAACCTCTGCTACTTGCTGCCTTTGTTATTGCTTCAGCCTCCTTGTGACCGGTTCTCTCTCTCCAGTTTGCTAAAGCTGCTTTATCTTCCTCGGATTTAGTTGCATCAAGAATTGAGGTTACACTCGGTAACTTTGCTTCTCCTAATAGGTATCTCCTTACTCCATCTTCTGTCGCTCTTGAACTTGTAGGATAGTCATATTTTTTGTTCCAACGCATGTGATTTCTTATAGTCGGTATTATCTGAAAAAAGAAATTATTTTTTGATTTGTTTATTTCTTTCGACAAAACTCTCAACGTTCTCTGTTAGAACAGCTTTTTCAACTTGCTCGGGATCTTTTATATTTTCTAAAGTTCTAGTAATTGATCTTGCATCTTTTCCAAAACTATCAACAACTGTCATAGCTTCTTCAAGTTTTTTTCTTAATTTATAAATATTATCAAAATGACTAGAAAATCTCGTACTTATAGTTTTTAAATGATCATAAATCTCTGTTGCGTGTTTTGAAATTTTAAGAGACTGAAAGCCCATGTGTAAAGACTGTAGATAAGCTGAAAGAGTATTTGGGCCACAAATTACTATTTTATATTTTTTCATCAATTCTTGAGTCAATAGCTCTTTACTGCTTGGATCTTGATACTCAGTTAATTCTTTATATAGACTTTCTGTAGGAGCGTACACTATTGCAAAATTTGAAGTTTTAGGTGGAACAATATATTTTTCCATGACACTTTTTGCTTTAGCCTTAAATGCACTTGCTAATTTTGTTCTAGCATCAGCAACTGTCTTTTTATCATCTGCCTCTTGCGCATCAGTAATTGCCTTAAATTTTTCTACTGGAAAATGAGAGTCTAGCGGAACCAAAACATCTCCTTGAAGCTTGATTGCAAATTCTACGTTTTCACTTGTATCTTCTTTCATTTTTACATTTGTCATATATTGAGACGCAGGTAATAAATCTTTAATTAGAGCATCCAAAGAATACTCGGCTAGAGTTCCATATTTTTTGACCCCTGCTAAAATTTTAGTAATTCCCTCTTGACTTTGATTTAAGAGCTTTACTTGTTCATTAAAATTACCAACCTTCTCATCCACTTTGGTTAAGGCCTCAGTCATATCCTTTGTAACCCCAGTTGATAAAGAGTTAAATGAGGTAGACATCGAACTTAAAGATGTATTGATTGTAGAGTTTAAGCTATCTTTTAATCTAATAATTTCAGTATTCAAATTTGCGATTTCATTAGTCTCATCAGCTCTGTTCTCTTTCTTGGACTTTATATTTAAATACAAAATACCCAAGATTGCTCCAAACATTAAAATCAAAATTATTAATAAAATTGTGTCCATGATTCGTAACTTGTATTATAAGGGATTTTTATGGAATTATATCTTATTTTGAAAATTATTTTTGGAATAGGGGTTCTAATAGCTACTTATGCAGTAATACGAAATTTAGACATCATCAAAATTATTCTTATATACTTTAAAGATAAATTACTGAGAAAGTAATTTAATAAAGTTTTTTAAACCTTTTTTTTTACTATTTTTTTTTGAAATAAAAATACAAGCTTGAGATTCCAATATCTGTCCATCTTTCAATATACGTAAGTTATTCGCCCTAAGAGTTTCACCTGTAGATGTTATATCAGTAATTAATTCTGCTGAACCGGTAAAAGGGTACGCCTCAGTTGCTCCCAAACTATCAATCAATTTAAATTGAGTAACACCTTTGGAAAATAAAAAATCCCTAGTTAAATTTGGATACTTGGTTGCAACTCTTAATCTTTTTTTCTTTTTATCTTTAAATTCAAATGCAATTTCTTCTAAGTCAGCTATTGTCTGAACATCGATCCAAGGATCTGGTATAGCTACAACTAAATAAGCTTTTCCAAAATTAAGTTTTTTAATAACATTTATTTTGTTTTGAGTATTTATCTCACTTTCTTTTAATAAATCAAATCCAGAAAAGCCAATATCTAAAGAACCATCTCCTAATCTTTCAATAATTTCTCTAGCGTGCAAATATAAAATTTTTATGTTTGATTTATTTTTTATTGAACCTATCAAATCTCTTTCCCCTCGTTCGGAAATAAGCTTTAATTTCTTTTTGGTAAAAATTTTTAAAACATCTTTTCTCAACCGTCCCTTACTAGGTATTCCTATATTTATTAAATTTTTCATAATTAAGAATTTAAGTTAAGAGCTGCTCCAACTGCTGGCACTTGTTTTTTTGAACCAAGATCAGAAATTAATTTGTCATAACGACCACCATTACAACAATTGATAATTTTCGACTTTGATTTGATGTCTATCTTAAAAACTATGCCAGTGTAATACTCTAATTGTCTACCAAAGGCGGTTGAGAAAACCACATTTAATTTAGATATTTTGTTTTTTGATACAGGAAAATATTTCTGATCAACAAAAAGATTTATTTTATGTTTTTTAAAAAATTTGTTTAGCTCCCTTGCAGCTTTATTTATTGGACATTTAATTTTTAAAAACTGTTTAATGATTTTCGATGTATTAGTTCCTTTACTTATTCTTCTTGGATCCTTAATCTTTTTGTCAAACCTTTCTAAAATTTCTTTTAATGTTCTGCCTGCAACAATTGATGATTGATTATCCTTTAACATTTTTAAATATCGTCTTTTATCAACTTCAACAATAGTTGGATCTACATCAGAATTTGTCTCTAATCTTTTTAGTAAATCACTGAAATAATCTTCTCGCCAAAAATGTCTTGTAAGTCTTAATTTCCATCTTTTCGGTATATCTAATTTAGATATTAGAAGATTAAAAATTTCTACATTACCAATAGTGAGTGTTCCAGTTGAGTATTTGAAATTTTTTAGTGATTTAAGTGATGTATTTATTATTTCTTTGTCATCATTTTTTTCATCTTTCGATCCTATAATCTCAAAACCAACTTGATTGCGAATTATAGAATCCTTTTTATTTTGAGATTTTCTATAAGCCTGTCCGCTATAAAATATTTTTTCTTTGCTCTTAAAATTGTTTTCTAAATATCTAAGACAAGAAGCAATGGTAAGGTCAGGTCTTAAACATAATTCATTACCTGTCTGATCTGTAAATGAAAAAATAAATTTTCTAAAACTTTCACCAGATCTTTGAACTATATGATTAGTCTCAATAACTGATGGTAATTCAATGTATTTAAATCCTTTAGACTGAACTGATCTAAGGATTTTGTTAGATAAATTTTTTAATTTCATTTATTAAATTTTCTTTTGGAAATGTGATTTGGTTATTTTCTTCTTTGGCTCCAAGTAGATTTTTTAAGGTTATTTTATTATCTTTAAATTCATTTTCACCGCAGATAACTGCAACTGGACATTCTCTTTTATTAGCATAAGTAAGTTGCTTACCAAGATTTTTTTTACTATCCAAAAATATTTCGGAATTAATGTTATTTTTTCTTAAATTATCTAAAATTTCGTAATAATTTTTTAAATATTTTTCATCCATCACACAAACAATAACTGGATTTTGTGTATCAAGTTCTATTTGATTTAATTGAATCATTGCAAATAGCAATCTATCAACACCAATACTTACACCTGTCCCTGGAATATCTACACCCTTAAATCTTGAAATTAATTTATTATACTGTCCACCTGAGCAAATACTTCCAATATCAACTTCCTTACCTTTAATATTTTTTGCTTTAAAATTAAGATTGGTTTCAACACAAAACCCATCATAATAATCTAAACCTCTGACTATCGTAAAATTAGTTTTTACTTGATTAGAATAATTTCCAAAGTTTAAAACTTTAAATAATTCCTCTAATTCTTTAATGCCCTCTTGGGTAACAGGATTTTTAAAATTTTCTTTAAGTTCCTTTAAATCTCTAATCTTTAAAAAATTTAAGATTGTTGAAACTTGAACATCACTTAGGTTTGCTCCTTTTGTTATAGCTCCACTTTTATCTTTTCTCTCTTTTTTTAATAATTCTTCGACACCCTTTAAACCAAAGCCTGGTTTATCGAGTTTATCTATAGCTCTCATTACTTTAATTTGTTTATCTTTTTCAATTTTCAAATCCTCAATCAGACCTTGAACGATTTTTCTGTTACTGACATTAATAGTAAACTGATTTTTTTTTAAACCACAATCTACTAAAGTATTTGAGATCAAATTACACAGTTCGGCATTGGCTTGGGCTGGATTAACAATTCCAACTATATCACAATCTGCTTGAGTAAATTCCCTATACCTGGCATTTCCAGATTTTTCATTTCTGAATACATTTTGAATTGCATATCTTTTATATATTGAAGGAAGCTGTTGACTATTCTGTGCAACAAATCTAGCAAGTGGACTTGATAAATCATATCTTAAAGTAATATTCTTTTCACCATCATCGAATGTAAACACGTCAGACATAGGATTATTCTCATCCTCTGCGAGAAAGGAGCCTATATTTTCACTAATTTCAAATGATGGAGTCTCTAAAGGGTTGAAACCGTATTTAACAAAACTATTCTCAATGACTTTTAATAGTCTTTTCTTAAGAATTAATGTTTTACCCCATCTATCTTCAAAACCTGAGGGTAATCCAGGAATTAGTTTATTTTCTTTATTCATTTTTTGGTACCTTGAGTAGGTTACGCTCCTACGACTTCGGATCCACAAACCGACGTGATACTATTTCACCATCAAGGCATATCCTTTTTTGTTTTATCTTATTTTGTTGTTATTTAAAATTATAATATAAGTGATTATTCGCTAGCTCTAGCCAGCATGGAAATGAGCGTGCACACCTCTATTAGTTCCTCTAAGAGCAAGTCTAAGAGTATCTGAGTTTAGTCTGTAATTAGCCTCATTTTTATTCATGAGAGCGTTTTAGACAAAAATTGAAATTATTCAACCCTAAAAAGAAAAGGACGTTTTCTTATTTCGAAGAAAACGTCCTTGTAAAATATTTAAATTAATCTAATTTTTTTAAATTTACTGCTGAAGGGCCTTTTGGACCATCCTCTAAAGTAAATTCTAATTTATCTCCTTCATTTAGAAATCTCATTCCTGCAGCTTTTACTGCGCTGGCATGAACAAAGGCATCTTTTTCTTTATCGTCTCTCTCTATAAAACCATAACCTTTTTTGCCATTAAACCATTTTACTTTTCCTTGAATTGTACTCATCTTTTTACTCGTCCTTTTGTTATTTGTTTAAGGTAGAAGTTAATTTCTTTGTATATTAATTTCAAGATGTTTTGGTGGTGCCTCGGGAAGGATTCGCACCTCCGACACAAGCCTTTTCAGGGCTCTGCTCTACTCCTGAGCTACCGAGGCAAAAAGTTAACCTCTAAAGATAATTCTGCCTTTAGTAAGGTCATAAGGTGTCATTTCCACAGTCACATTATCACCTTGTAATACTCGAATTCTGTTTTTTCTTAACTTACCTGCAGTATGTGCTGTCACTACGTGACCGTTTTCCAATTGAACTCTAAACATGGCATTAGGTAACAGGTCAGTTACTTTACCTTTAAATTCAAGTAAATCTTGTTTTGACAAATTTATTTTCTCCTAATTCGTTTTTTCACAGATTGAGCGTGTGCGGCCAACCCTTCATAATTTGCAAGAGTTATAACTGATGGTCCAAGCTTTTCAATACCCTTTTTTGATAAGTTTATATATGAAATTCTTTTGTAAAATTCATTAACACTTATACCGCTTGAAAACTTAGCAGAACCATTAGTTGGTAATATATGGTTTGAACCAGCATTATAGTCAGTCATTGCCATCACAGCATATTTTCCCAAACAAATAGAGCCAGCATTTTTAATTCTTGAAATAAAAGATTTGTAATTTTTTACATTTAATTCTAAATGCTCAGGAGCGATTTTATTTACAATATCAATTATTTGTTTATCTGAGTTTACTTGAATTAAAATTCCGTTATTTGACAAACTTTTTCTTGCGATAGCTGTTCTTGAAATTTTTTTTAATTGTTTAGAAATTTCTTCCTTAGTTTGAATTATTAAGTCTTTACTTTTAGAAATTAAAATACATTGAGCAAGTTCATCATGTTCTGCTTGACCAATAAGATCGCTTGCTATCCAGCCTGGATTTGAAAATCTATCACCAACAACAGTTACTTCTGATGGTCCAGCTATCATTCCCTCAACACCAACATCTCCAAAAACTTCCTTTTTGGCAGCTGCTACATACTTATTACCAGGACCTACAATCTTATTCACTCTATTAATTTTTTTTGTTCCATAAGCAACTGCTGCAATCGCTGATGGACCTCCAATAGAATATATTTCTTTAATTTTACATTTTTTAGCTGCGTACAGCACTGCAGCATTTTGTTTTCCTTTGTATCCTGGATTAATCATAATTACTCTTTTTACTCCTGCAACTATCGCAGGGATAGCGTTCATTAAAACACTTGAAGGATAAGAAGCTGATGATCCTGGCACGTAAATTGCAACAGATTCGATTGGTAGATATTTATATTCTAATTTATTTTTTAATTTATCTATGTAAGAAATATCTTTAAATTTTTGTAATGAGTGAAACTTATAAATTCTTGAATAAGCTAGATCGATAGCATTTTTTACTTTAGGATCTAGAGAATTAATAGATTGTTTAATTTGACTAACACTAGGTTTAATTACTCTATTCTGGTTAAATTTCTTCTCATACTTTAACAATGCTTTATCACCATTTTTTTTTACATCATTAATTATTTTAATAACAGAGACAGAACTCATTTGAACTTTGGTTTTTCTTCTTAATAATAAATCATCTAACTTTTTATTAAAATTTCTTAATTTACTATCTAATATTTTCATATTTATTTAATCTCATTTTGGTCCTCTAACCTTACTTCAATCGTTTCTGTAGTCAAAACAATGTGGCTATTATTATCAAAAATTAAATTTATTTCATAATCATCTTTATTTTTCAAATAATCGATGCCAATTAAGTTTAATATTTTTTCTTTATTTCCTTGATCAATTTTTTTAGATTTAACCTTATCAACAAAATCAAATCTGCAAATACTGTTTATTTTCTTATTCATTTGATCAGACTCAATTTTAGTTCTTTCAATTGATAATAGAAAAACTTTGCTTGATGCTAAATACTTAATATCATCAACTTTTGTTTTTGAGCCAGCGATACATGCTGATATCATTTGTAAGCCCTCTTGATCGTTTGCAATTATCTTTGCTAGATATTTACCCATTTTTTTGTCTTCTAATTCGTACCCCAATTTTTTTGAGTTTATTTTCAATGCCCTCGTAGCCTCGATCTAAATGATAAATTCGATTTATTGTTGACCTGCCTTTAGAAACCATTCCTGCTAAAACAAGAGACACTGAAGCCCGTAAGTCGCTAGACATTAATTCAGCACCAATAAATTTTGTATTTCCCTCGATTGCAGCTACGTTTCTATTAATATTTATTTTTGCCCCAAGCCTACGAAGTTCAGCAACATGCATGAATCTATTTTCAAAGATATTTTCAGTTATAGAACCTTTTCCATTGGCAAGGCACATTATAACCATTAGTTGTGATTGCATATCAGTAGAAACTCCTGGGTATTCTTTGGTTTTAATATTCTTGATCGACTTAATATTCTCAGGCCCTTTAATAAAAATTCTTTTGTTTTTAATTTTAATTTTTGCGCCAAATTTTTTTAATAAATTAAGCTCTGTTTTAATAATTTTAGCATCAAAATCTAATATTTCTAAATTTCCTTTTGCAATTGTTGCAGCAACACAAAAAGTGCCTGCCTCAATCCGGTCAGGCATAACCGAATACTCTGTCTTATTCAGAGACTCTACTCCAATAATTTTACACTTTCTACCGCTCCAAGTAATTTTTGCTCCAGCCGAGTTTAAAAAATTCGTAAGATCCTTTATTTCGGGCTCAACAGCACAATTTTTTAGAATTGTAGTACCTTTAGCTAAACATGCTGCGATAATAGAATTTTCCGTTGCACCTACACTAATTTTTGGAAATCTTAAAACCTTTCCATTTAATTTGCCTTTAGATTTTGCTAAAATATATCCGTCTTTTAAAACATAATTCATTCCAAGCTTTTTTAAAGCATCTAAATGATAGTTTATTGGTCTTGCACCAATCAAACAACCGCCTGGTAAGGATATTTTTGACTTATGATATTTTGCAATTAAAGGCCCTAATACTAAAATTGAACCTCTCATAGTTTTGACAAGAGAATAACTTGCAAAGGTTTTTATTTTATTTTTATTGTGTATTTTGGCGATTCTTTTATCTTTAGACAAAATTATTTTTGAGCCAAGAGATTTTAACAAACTAAGCATTGTGTCAATGTCTTTTACTTTTGGCAAATTTCTAATTGTAACAGGTCGATCAAATAAAAGTGTCGCTGCTAAGATTGGCAATGAGGAATTTTTTGATCCTGAAATTTTTACTCTACCCTTTATTCTACAAGGGCCTTCTATAGAAAACTTATCCATAATTTACTTTTTAATTTTAGCTACTTGAATTGTAGTCTGACCCTGATATTTGCCGTTCTTAGATTTATATGTTGTTTCGGGTTGAGTATCTGATTTAAAAAATAAAAATTGTGCAATTCCCTCATTAGAATATATTTTTGCTGGATTGGGAGTTGTGTTACTAAGCTCAATCACAATATTTCCCTCAAATTCATTTTCAATTGGAGTTACATTGCAAATAATACCCGTCCTAGCATAAGTACTTTTTCCAACACAAATACATAAAACATCTTTTGGGATCCTGAAATATTCAACAGTTTTTGCCAAGACGAATGAATTAGGTGGGATAATACAATATGGCCCTTTCCTCTCAATGAAATTATCATCAGAAAAATTTTTAGGATCTACTAAGGAACTATTTACATTTGTAAAAATTCTGTATTCGTCAGAAATTCTCACATCATAACCCATGCTGCTTAATCCATAGGATATCTTTCCTTCAGAAACTTGATGATCAAGAAATGGATCAATCATGTTGTGTTCTTTGCACATTTTTTTTATCCAAGTATCAGGCTGGATAGACATTATTTACTTTTCTTTTTATTTTTTTTTTGAAAAAGTTTTCTTTTTTTTAAGTTTTTCTTTAGAGCTAAACTTAAACGCTCATTTTTATCTTTTACAATCATTCTTTATTTGGATTTGTAAGAAAATCTAGAGTAATTGGTTTAGATGCGTCTAAAACTTTGTCTTGATTATTTTTTTTAACACCTTCTTTTGCTAAACGTTTAGCTTTTTTTTCAGCAAGTTTTTTTTCTCTTTTAGCTTGCTTTTCCATCAGTTTAGCACTTTTGGTAGATTTATAATCGTAATGAATGCCCATAAAAATTTTCTTCAATAGATATAAATCATATTACACAAAAAATTAAGGCAATAATTTGAAAAAATGCATTATTATTAATAAAATACAATTTGTAATAATCGCTCCTGTAGTTAAATGGCATAACAAGTCCTTGGTAAGGACTAGTTCCCTGGTCAGTACAGGGTGGGAGCACCACTAATTTTTATAAAATAATTTTCTGAAAAAAATTGTTATCAAGACTAAAAATATAAACGCTAAAATTGGTATATATATATCTGGAGAAAAAATTACATCAGTTATTTTAGGGATTTGTGCGTTATCTTGAATAATTTTTTCAAGTCCATTACCAATCGAGACAGAAAGAAAAATTTGAGGAATAATTCCAATTAATGTTGCAAAAAAAAAGTTAAATATTTTTACATTAAAAAGAGTTGGTAAAAGACAGCTTAATTGCCATGGAACTCCACCGATAAATCTATAAATCAATAAATAAATAAATTCTGAATTTTTAAATTTATTTTCAAGTTTTTGAAATCTATTCAAAAACTTTTCTCTTATAAAATCTTTCAAAAAATAATTTCCAAAAATATAAAGAAAAGTAGCACCAATACTTAACCCTAAAACTACAATAAGGGTACCAATCCATTTACCTAAAATAAAACCTCCAATAAGAGCAATGGGTGATCCAAATCCTAAAAATGGAAATACCCACAATATTGTAAAAAGCAAAAAAATTATTGACACCAAAAATAGATTTGAACTTTTAATTTCGTCAAAATATAATCTATTATCCCTTATAAAATCGTATGAAGTTATTTCTTGGAGACTAAATTTTGAAAAAAACAAAAATAAAAATATTATTATTAAAGTTAAGTAAGATAATCCTATAAATAATTTAATTTTTTTAGTTTTTTCCATTATTAACTATCCTATTTATAAAATCTTATATTTGCTATTTATATATTTAATTACTATAAAGATCGAAATTTTAAAAAAATTAAAATCACTTTTATGAAAAGAACATACCAGCCTTCTAAAATAAAAAGAGCTAGAAAACACGGCTTTAGGTCAAAAATGAAGACAAAAGGTGGTAGAAAACTTTTAGCTAGAAGAAGATCTAGAGGCAGAAAATCTTTAACCGTTTCAAGTTAGACAATGAAAAGCAAAATACTTGCTCTTTCAAAAAATGAGGAATTTCGTACATTGATCAAGAGAAAAAAAATATCCAATGAATATGTAACAATATTTTTTGGTCATCTAAATAATAAAGATAAAAAAAAATTAAATGTTTCATTTGTAACTAAGAAAAAAATTGGGAATGCAGTAAAGAGAAATAAAATAAAAAGACGACTTAAAAATATCATGAATGATGCATACAAAAAAATATCAATAAATTTAGAATATTCATATCTTGTTATTGCCAAGTCAACTATGTTAAATAATGATTTTAAAAAAATAAAAGAAACCTTATTTCAAGAATTTGAAAAAATTAAATAATGAATATACCAACTTACATTCTAATAAAATTTATCAAACTATATAAATTTTTGATTAGCCCCTTTATTGGTCATTCATGCAAATATTCGCCAACTTGCTCAGATTACTGCATTGATGCTTTAAAGACATATGGTCTTTTAAAAGGTTTTTTTTTAGGTTCTAAAAGAGTCTTATCGTGTAACCCTTGGAGTAGTGGTGGATTTGACCCTGTAAAAAAAGAAATTAAGGTTAAAAAGTAATGGACTCAAAAAATACAATTGCTGCAATAGCATTGTCATCAGCTGTAATAGTTTTATACTCACTTTTCTTTGTTCCAGAAAAACAACCAGCAAGTCAAAATCTTATTGAAAAAGAAAAAATTGAACAAAGTTCTGACGCACCTGCATTAGAACAAAAACAAATTTTAACTCAAGTCTCAAGGAAAGATGCTTTAAATGAAAGTGAAAGAGTAAAATTTGAAAATTTAAATATTGAAGGATCAATATCTCTTAAAGGTGCTTCAATAGATGACCTTACTTTTAAAAATTATAACGTTGAATTGGGAGGGTCTAAAAAGGTTACATTATTAGGACCTAGAAATATTAAAGAGGGCTATTTAATAGAGAGTGGCTTTGTTACTTCAGATAAAAATGTAGATATTCCAAATTCAGAAACAACTTGGTCTTTAGTAGGTAATAATAAATTAACTGAAAATTCACCAATCAAATTATCATGGACAAACAACCAAGGAATTACATTTGAAAAAGAAATATCTTTAGACGACAAATATCTATTCTCAATTAAACAAAGTGTTAAGAATTCTACAAACAAAAAATATGATTTTTACTCGTATGGACAAATTATAAGAAATGAAATACCAGATATAATAGATTTTTTAATTCTTCATGAAGGACTGATAGCAACACTAGACGATGAATTAATTGAGGAAGATTATGATGATATTCAAGAAAAGAAGTTTTCAAAAACTGCTGACAAAGGATGGTTAGGAATTAGTGATAAATATTGGATAACTTCATTAATACCGCCTCAAAATAAAAGTTTTAAGACAACATTTGATTATAAAGACAAATTCAGAGCAAATTTTATTGCAACAAAGCCCCTTGAATTAGGTGCAAATAGTTCTATTACGGATGAATTACAAATTATAGTTGCTGCTAAAAGAGTAGATGTAATTGATGGATATGCAGAAACATTGGCTATAGATAAGTTTGACTTAGTTATCGATTGGGGATTTTTATATTTCATAACTAAACCTTTATTCTTTGGTATTGATTACTTTTTTAAATTACTTGGTAATTATGGTTTAGCGATTATAGCTATAACAATTTGTATTCGTTTAGTGTTCTTCCCTTTGGCAAACTTTTCTTTTAGAAGTATGGCAAAAATGAAAGCACTTACCCCAGAAATGGTAAGACTAAAAGAGCTTCATAAAAATGATAAAATGAAATTACAGCAAGAGATGATGGCTCTTTATAAAAAAGAAAAAGTCAATCCAATGTCTGGATGCCTACCAATTCTTGTTCAAATCCCAGTTTTTTTTGCTTTATATAAAGTTTTATTCGTCACAATTGAAATGAGGCATATGCCATTTTATGGTTGGATTCATGATTTAAGTGAACGAGATCCAACAAGCATATTTAATTTATTTGGTTTACTTCCTTATGATGTTCCATCATTTTTAATGATTGGGGCATGGCCAGTGGCAATGGGAGTATCGATGTGGGTACAACAAAAATTAAATCCAGCTCCAACTGATCCAATGCAAGCCAAAATATTTATGTTTTTTCCTCTCTTTTTAACTGTAATACTTGCACCATTTCCCAGTGGACTAGTAATTTATTGGACTGTGAATAATATATTAACTATGGCTCAACAAGTATTCATAATGAGAAGAACAACAGTAAAAACTGTAACATAGAATTTTTATAATCATTCAATTATTAATCAATGGATTTAGAAAAAATACTTCCCAAAGATGGACCACCGATAAATGAGGTTTCAAAATACATTGAAAAATATAAAAATGATTTAATTGTTATTAAATATGGAGGAAACGTTTTTATTGATAGAAACATTTTTAATAATTTCATTACAGATATATTCATTTTAAATAAACTAGGAATTTCAATTGCTGTAGTTCACGGAGGGGGTCCTCGAATAAAAAGAGAGTTAGATAGGTCTAATATCAAATCAAAATTTATAAGAGGTCTAAGAGTAACTGATGATAAAATAATAAATATTGTTGAGTCAGTATTAATAGACTTTAACAATGATATTGTTAATTCGTTAAAAAAGTATGAAGTAGATGCAATATCTTTACACACAAAAGAAAATAATATTATTGAAGTAGTCCCTGAGGCAAAGGAACTTGGATATGTTGGAATACCGAAAAAAATTAAAAATAACAAATTAGAAAAAATACTAAATAAAAAACAAGTTCCGATAATTTCACCATTAGGTTTAGGAGAAAACGATCAAACGTATAACATAAACGGTGATACTGCTGCTGGCGCGATTGCCAAATCATTAAAATCTAGACGCCTTCTTTTGATGACTAATGTTGAAGGGGTTTTAAACAAAGATAAAAAGCTCGTAGAGGAAATCTCCTCATCAGAAATTTTAAAAATGATACAAAATAATACTATTACTGAAGGTATGATACCTAAAATAAACACTTGTTTAGATGCCGTAAATAATGGTGTTACTGCTGTTGGAATAATAGATGGTAGAAAAAAACATTCTATATTATTCGAAATCTTTTCTGATAAAGGTTCTGGAACTTTGATAAGAAAATGAGAAATTTTAAAGAAATGGAATATCTTTTGCTAGACCTTGATGGGGTTTGTTATGGAAAACATAACAACTACTCATTAGAAAAAGTATTTGGTCAAGTATCTAAGAGAATGACATTGTTTATATCTGAGAGATTAAAAATAGGTTTAGAGGAAGCAAAAAAATTACAAACAAACTATTTTTATAAATATAATACAAGCTTAAATGGATTAATGATACATCATGATATACCTCCTGAGGAGTTTTTAAAATACGTTCACACAATAGATCTTTCATTTATGAAGGAGGATAAAATTATGAGAGCTGAACTTGAAAATTTGGATATGCAAAAATTTATTTTTACGAATGGAAGTGCAGAACATGCGGAAAATATTTTAACACATCTGGGAATTTATGATCTTTTTGGAAGAGATAAGATTTTTGATATCAAAGATGCTGGATATGTACCTAAACCTGAGGCAAAAACTTTTGACTTAATGGTTCAAAAATTTGGGATAATTCCGAAAAAAACCATTTATATAGAGGATATAGCAAAAAACTTAAGTATTGGTTATGAGAGAGGGTGTGCAACTGTTTGGTTAATTAATGATGAACATTTCGGAAAAATAGATTCTGATAAAGATTATATCTCTCATAAAATTGAAAATCTGTCTTTATTTCTTAAGGAAATAAGGTTATTAAAAAGTCAATAAATTATGTCTTTAGAAAAAATTATAAATGATGCTTGGGAAATTAAAGATCAAATAAACCAAAATTCTGACCAAAAAATCAAAGATGCAATCAATCAGGTTATTAGTGATTTGGACAGTGGGAAATCAAGAGTTGCTGAAAAGATAAATGGTGAATGGATTACACACCAGCATTTAAAGAAAGCAATTATGTTAAGTTTTAGAATTTATCCAATGGAAAACTTAAATGGTCCTTACAGTAGTTGGTACGATAAATCTCACTTGTTAAAAGGTAAAACTGCAGGTTGGTCAAAAAAAGATCATGAAAGAGCTGGCTTTAGAATGGTTCCTAATTCTCCAGTTAGAAAAGGATCATTTGTTGGAAAAAATGCTGTTTTGATGCCATGCTATGTAAATATCGGAGCTTATATCGATGAGGGAACGATGATTGATACATTTGCAAGAGCAGGTAGCTGCTGTCAAATTGGAAAAAATTGTCATATCTCAGCAGGATCAGGAGTTGGTGGTGTTCTAGAACCTGCACAAGCTTTACCTACGATAATCGAAGATAATGTTTTCCTTGGAGCTATGTCAGAAGTTGTTGAGGGGATAATTGTTGGAGAAGGTTCGGTTTTAAGTATGGGTATGTATATAGGTCAATCAACTAAAATAGTCGATCGAAAAACTGGTAATATCACTTATGGTAAAATTCCGCCGTACTCAGTTGTTGTCCCAGGTTCATTACCAGACAAAAATAGTTCAACTGCACCATCGTTGTACTGTGCTGTAATAATTAAGCAGGTTGATGAAAAAACAAGGTCAAAAACTTCTATAAACGACCTTTTACGAGACTGAAATGAAAACTTTAAATCAGTTACAATTAGCTAAAGAGCTAATTAGATTTCCTTCAATTACTCCTGTAGATGCAGGTATAATGAAATTTTTAGAAATAAAATTAAAAAGACTTGGTTTCAAAACAAAAATACTCGAATTTAAAGAAAGGGGCTTTAAGCCTGTTAAAAATTTATATGCAAGATTTGGAAATAAAAGTCCAAACTTCTGTTATGCAGGTCATCTGGATGTTGTGCCTCCAGGAAATATAAAAGATTGGACAACTAATCCATTCAAACCATCTGTTAAAAAGGGTCACTTAATTGGAAGAGGTGCAAATGATATGAAAAGTTCTATTGCGGCTTTCGTCTCTGCTGTAAGCAAGTTTTTGTCGAAAAATAAAAAATTTAATGGATCAATAAGTCTGTTGATAACAGGTGATGAGGAAGGTGATGCAGTTAATGGCACAAAAAAAGTTGTGGAGTTTTTAAGAAAAAAAAGAGAAAAGATTAATTTTTGCTTAGTGGGTGAACCAACTAACCCAAATGTTTTAGGTGAAATGATTAAAATTGGTCGGAGAGGCAGTTTAACCGGTAAATTAATTGTATTTGGTTTACAAGGGCATGTTGCATATCCTTCTAGAGCAAATAATCCTTCAACCATAATTGTTAATATTTTAAAAGAATTGAAGGAAATTCAGTTTGATAAAGGAACTAAAGATTTTCAATCTACAAACTTAGAGGTTACCAGGATAAATATAAATAACACTGCAGATAATGTTATTCCAGCGACAGCTGAAGCAACATTCAACATAAGATTTAATAATAAACATTCCTCAAATTCGCTTAAAAAAAAACTTAACAAGATTTTTAGAAAAATTACCAAAAAACATAAATCAAAATTTAAAATTGAGTACAGAGTTTCTGGTGAAGCTTTTTTGACAAAACCTAACAAAACAACATTTATGATACAAAATATTATTAAAAAGATAACTAAATTAAAACCAAAATTATCAACAACAGGTGGAACTTCAGACTTAAGATTTATAAGAACCATATGTCCTGGTCTTGAATTTGGTTTAGTTGGGAAAACTATGCATAAAGTTGATGAGGCAGTATCTCTAAAAGATCTTAAAAATCTAACAAAAATTTATGAAAATATTTTAAAAAATTATTTTAAATGAACACAGCAATTATAAATTCAGACTCTTATGAAAAGCATGATACTGGTGACGGTCATCCTGAACAGCCTAAAAGAGTTATTGCCATAAAAGAAAAATTAAAAAAAAGAAGTGATCTGATTTGGAAAAAACCAGGTAATGTACCAGATGATATATTGGCAATGACACATTCTAAAGAATATATTGATAATTTAAATAGTTCATTTCCTCAAAAGGGTCTAAAATTTTTAGATGGAGATACTGTAATATCACCAGACAGTAAAAAAGCAGTATTTGATGCAGCTGGCTCAACAATTAGGGCCGTTGATGGAATAGAAAATAAAGAATTTAAAAACGCGTTTTGTTTAGCAAGGCCTCCTGGACATCATGCGGAAAAGGATAGAGCAATGGGATTTTGTTGTATATCAAATGCTGGGGTAGCTACTAATTACTTAATTAAAAATTATAAATATAAGAAAGTTGCATGTGTAGACTTTGATGTGCACTGGGGAAACGGAAATTATGATGTTATGCGTAATAACAAAAATTCATTATATATCTCAACACATCAATATCCTTTTTATCCTGGAGGAGGTACAGACAAAGATAAGGGTGATTTTAATAACTCGTTAAATATTCCTTTACCAGCAGGCACAAACTCAGAGGAATATTTCAATGCATTCGATAGAGTTTTAGATAGATTAGTAAATTATAAACCTGATTTTCTTATATTCTCGGCAGGTTTTGATGCTCATAAAGATGATCCCTTAGCACAATTTAAACTAAAATCAAAAGACTTCTACGAAATTACTAAAAGAACTTTAGCTGCCACCAATAAGTTCACCCAAGGGAAAGTTATATCTATTCTTGAGGGTGGTTATGATTTAAATGCATTATCTGAAAGTGCTAATGAACATGTTAATGCACTTGTAGAGTTCAATTGATTTAAATTTAATTAATAATAATTCACTCGAATGAAACTTTATAGAATTAAAAGATCTAAAATTGATAAGAAAGGAAGAGGTCTTTACGCTACACGTGATATTAAAGAAGGAACAAAAATAATTAATTACGTTGGCAAAATTATTACAAATAGAAAGGTAGATGAGTCAGTTAAGTTTGATAATAAAAAACCCATTTACTTGTTCACATTAAATAAAAGATATACCCTTGATGGAGATTTTTCATGGAATATTGCAGGTCTTGTAAACCATAGTTGCAATAATAACTGCGATTATAATGGAAAAGGTTTAAAAGTATGGATTACTGCAATTCGTGATATTAAAAAAGGAGAGGAGTTTACATGTGATTACGGATTTGGTTATGATGAAGACTATAAACAATTTCCTTGCAAATGCGGCTCAAAAAATTGTTGTGGATATATTGTAAGAGAAGAGTCTAGATGGAGAATTAATAAAAAGTTTGCAATGAGTAACAAAAAAAAGTTAATAAATAACTCTCGCTAAATAAAGTCCTTCAGGTGGTGCAGGCGGTGCACATAAAATCCGTTTTTTTGAGTTCATAATAAAATTGAATTTTTTTAAAGACCATTTTTTTTCACCTACATATTTTAAACAACCAACCATTGAACGAACCTGTTGTTGTAGAAAAGATTGAGATTGAAATTCTATCTCTATTTTGTTATTTTTAAATTTTATTTTAACAGATCTCATTGTTTTGATTGGACTTTTGGCTCTACAGCTTGAAGCTCTGAAGGTAGAAAAATCTTTAGTGCCAACTAATTTTTTCGCAGCTTTTTTCATTATTTTTAAATCAAGCTTATTAATAATGTGCCATCCTCTATTTTTATCTATTACCGGTCCACTGGGACGATTAATGATTATATACTTATATATTCTCATTCTTGCAGAAAATCTTGCGTGAAAATCGTTGCCTCTTTTCTTAATTTTAATGATTGAAATCATTTCCTTATTTAGAAAATGGTTTAAAGATTTAACAAATTTATTCGAATTTTCGATTTTTTTTTTACACTCAAAATGAGCAGATTGCTCAAGTGCATGCACTCCTTTATCTAGTCTTCCAGAGCCGAATAAAATAATTTTTTCTTTTAATAATTTTGAAATTCTCTCTTGGATAAAACCTTGTATAGTTTTGCCCTTTGTTTGAATTTGCCAACCTCTAAAATTGGTGCCTACATACTCTATCAATATTTGATATCTAAACATTAGATATAATTGAGCCTTTTCTGATTTGGGATCCAAGCATAAACTCTCCAATTTTTTGAACCTTTTTTCCCTCTCTCTGTATTTCAAAAACTTTAATAGATTTTTCACCTCCACACGCTATTTCAAGATCGTTTGATATAACCTCACCATTTTTACCAATCCCATTTCCAATTTCTGCTTTTAAAATTTTATATCTTTGTCCGTTAAAAGTGAAAAAAGCTCCTGGGGAGGGATATAAGCCATTAATTTTTCCAATTATTTTCGAAGCATCGCTTTTCCAGTCTATTTGCCCTTCATTTTTAGTAATTTTTTTTGCGTAAGTAGCTTTAGAATTATCTTGATCAATAAAATTTGATTTACCTTCAAAAATTTCATCTACAACATCTAAAATTTTATCTGCAGCCATTAAAGCAAGTTTTTCTGAGACCTCTTTTGCATTGAGACTTTGATCAAGTTTTATTTTATAAGTTTTACATACAGGTCCGCTATCTAATTCTTCGTTAATTTTCATTATACTGATACCTGTTTCTGTGTCTAAATTCATTATAGCTCTCTGAATAGGTGCAGCACCTCTCCATTTTGGGAGTATAGATGCATGAATATTTATAAAACCTTTTTTTGTTAAACTTAAGAATTCTTTAGGAATTATTTGCCCATAGGCTACAACAATTGCAATATCAGCCTCCATTTTTTTTAAGAACTCATATTCCTCAGTGTTGTTTTTTAAGTTCTGTGGAGATCTGAATTCTATATTTAAAGTTTCCGATATACCTTGAACTGGTGATTTATTTATCCTCTGACCTCGGTGAGATTTTTGGGGTGGCTGTGTATAAACCAAATTTATTGGAAAACCATTTTGATAGAGTGATTTCAATATTGGAACTGCAAACATGGGTGTACCCATAAAAATGATTTTTTTAGGCATTTCTAAACTAATATTCGGTCAGGATTTTTTTTTGTTTTTGAAATTTTTTTGATGATGATATCTCTTTTTAACTTTGATAAATGGTCAATTATCAATTTTCCATCTAAATGATTAATTTCGTGCTGTAAACAAATTGATAAAAGACCGTCACACTTTAAATTTTTTTTTTCTCCATTGATATCAATATATTCTACTTCACAAATTTTTGGCCTCTCAATTTCTATAAATGTATCTGGAATTGATAAACAACCCTCCTCATAGATTGAGGTTTCATCACTAACTTTTTTAATAATAGGATTTATGAAACTTAAAGGCTCCCTCTTTTCATCTTTAGTAGACACATCAATTACTAAAATTCTTTTCAATATACCTATTTGTACTGCAGCTAATCCGATACCTTTCGAAGCGTACATGGTATCAAATAAATCATTAATAAGTTTTTTTTCGTTAGCACTGACTTTTTCTAATGGTTCGGAGATTTTTTTTAAAGTTTCGTCAGGAACTGTAATTATATCTTTAATACTCATTAGATAAATAGATAAACTAATTTTTAAACTTTTAAAGGAAGAACTTTTAATAGAATTTTATTACGTATAGAGTCTATATTTAATTGATTAAGTGCACTTATTATAAAAAATAGGGTATCCTCATCTAAAGTACTCAACTCATCTTGACCGATAACCTCTATAATTCTCAGAATTGTTGAAGCAGACTCATTATTATTTACCATAACTTGAATATCTGTTGGCATTTCAGAGTCTAGAATTTTATATAAATTATCATATTTCTTATCAATTTTTATGCCATCTGATTTCAATGACTCGATTAAAATAATATCTTTTTTTGAGATTGAATACTTCTTATCCTTTTTTATTTTTTTGAGAAAATTATTGAGATCTTTTTCTATTTTTGTTTGATTATATTCTCCAATAAAATATTTTATAAGTTTTGATTGATGTAAAAGATCATCATTATACTTTATTCTAGTTTGTTTTTTTTCATCAATATTAACATTTTCTAAATAAAAACTAGTATACTTTGAGGAAATTTGATCTAGTTCAATATCTTGTAACAGGTCTTTTAGTTTCTCATCAAAAGCATTACCAATTTTATCCTTGATGAATGCTTCTTTTAGAAGTTTCATTAACTCTATTTTTTTATTTATGTCAGACTCTAACAATACACTTTGATATAAAAGGGCCCTGCTCTCAATATTAGCTAAAGATTTGAATACTGTTTTGACATTCAAAAATTGATCAATCGTAAACTGAAACCTTTTGTAAATTTGAAATAAATCATCTTCAAGATAATTCTTATTATGTGTAGCATACTCAATTAATTCTATTTTTTCTAATTCATCCAGATCGATTTCATTAGTTTGGTATAATAAATTTGAAGCGGCTAAATATTTCCATATTAATGGATTAGTGTTTTCTTTTGGTTCAAAAAAAAAGTCTGGGTTTGTTTTATGGGCCAAATGAAACTCTAGGATACTTTTTTCAGAAACAGCTTTATCAATTTCATTTGTATATCCAAAAAGATAATTTAGTTTATTTTCAAAATATTCGTCATTAAAACCTAATTCTTTTTTTAAGTCAAAAATTAATTGTGCTTGATCTTTTTTTCCATTGTTTATCAAACAATAAATATTAAATTTTGACAAATAATCATTTTTTAATGGTTCTGAATTATTTAAAAAAATTTTGCAAGCTTGATCAAGCTTAGACTCGGATAAATGTTTATCAATTAAATATTTAGTTAATTTAGGGTGTAAATTTAAAATATCATTCTTGATTAAATACTCCTCTATTAGCTCTAAGTTATTATGTTTTATCAACCAATCTGATTTGATTTTTAAAAAATCCTTCTCACTAATATTTTTTTTGGGATAATAAGCATTAGTTAATAAAACAATATTCATAAGTTCTGAAGCATCGCTTGATAAGTTTATTTTAGCTAAATTAGAGAAAAGGTATTTTAATTGATCGCCATTAGAATTTGACCACATGTCAATTTTTAATCCAAAATCTTCAGGATCATAGAGACCTATTATTTTAATTTCTTTGGAATTTAAAGTTTCATCAACCTTAATTGAATCTGATCTTTTTTTAGTTTGCATATTAAAAACATCAATTTTTTCAGTTTCAAGTTCACTTTCGGTAATCGAAATTAATTCCTTATTTTCAGAATTTTCTTGTATTTGCTCCTTATCAATATTCCATATATCTACAGGTTCATTTTCTGAGAAAGAGTTGGCTATCGAAAAAAAAAGAATAATTAGAATTGATAAATAAGTTTTATTTAACAATTTTAAAATTTTCATTAGGTATTATTTTTTCAATTGTTTTTTTTGGTGCTGGGAAGTCTAATTTATTTAAAAGAAATATTATTACAACAAATACAATTGTAATTAAAAATAATTTTATCAATAATCCAATTATACTTTTGCTATAACTTGTTTTTCTAGTAAATTGCATATAGATTTAATTAATTTCAAATTAAGACATATTTGTGTTTTTTCAATAAAGAAACTTATGAAATCAAAGGAAAATTTAGTTTTTATCGGAATGATGGGGTCTGGAAAGAGTTCTATTGGCTCTATGGTATCAAAAAAACTAAATCTTAACTTTTTTGATATTGATCAATTAATTGAAAGTGATCAAAAAATGAAAATATCAAAAATCTTTGAAATTAAAGGAGAAAACTTCTTTAGAGATATTGAAAAAAAAATAACTCTTAATATTTTAAAAAGTAAAAAAGGTGTAGTTGCACTTGGTGGAGGAGCGTTCATTAATCGAGCTATTAAAAATGAGGTTCTAGAAAATCACTTATCATTTTGGCTTAA
The DNA here is from genome assembly GCA_902571015.1 of uncultured Pelagibacteraceae bacterium. Lineage (GTDB taxonomy): Bacteria > Pseudomonadota > Alphaproteobacteria > Pelagibacterales > Pelagibacteraceae > Pelagibacter. The sequence goes on from CACGAC010000003.1 coordinate 96,482, forward strand.
TTGGAATATCGATACCTTAGTTAATAGGATAAAAAACAGCAAAAAAAGACCGTTAGCAGTAAATTCAAGTAAAAATGAACTCATAGAAATCATAAAAAAACGTTCAATTATTTACTCTAAAGCACTATATAAAATAGATTGTGAAAATTTTACAAAACAACAAATTGCAAAAAAAATCTTAGATATTTATGAGGCCAATTAAACTGATAGTTAAAACTAATTCAGAAAAATATCCTATCATAATTGGGAGAAATTTAATTTCTAATTTATCACAAATATTAAAAAAAAATTCTATCAACTTTAAAAAATGCTTGTTAGTTTTAGATAAAAATATTCCAAATAAATATGTTAAACAAATTTCAGAATCTTTAAAAAGATATAAAGTTTACAAATTTATTTACAATGCAAATGAGAAAAATAAAAACCAGAAAAATGTTAATAAAATTTTAGATATTTTGCTGCAAAAGAATTTTTCAAGAGATGACTGTTTAATATCTATTGGGGGAGGCATTACCGGTGATGTAGCAGGTTTTGCTGCAAGTTTATTCAAAAGGGGTTTAAAATTTGTTAATATTCCAACAACATTGTTATCACAAGTTGATTCATCTGTTGGTGGAAAAACAGGTATTAACACATCTCAAGGCAAGAATTTAATTGGAAGTTTTTATCAACCTAAAATTGTTATCAGTGATGTAGATGTTTTGAGGAGTCTACCATTTAGAGAAGTAGTTTGTGGTTACGCAGAAATAGTGAAACATGCATTAATTGCAAATAAAAAGTTTTATAATTTTCTGGATAAAAATATTAATGACGTATTAAAACTAAAGTCTCCAAAAATTGAAAAATCTATTTATGAGAGTTGTAAAATTAAAAAATCAATAGTTGAAAAAGACGAGAAAGAAAAAAATTTGAGAAAAATTTTGAATTTTGGACACACTTTTGCTCATGCATATGAGGCAAGTTTAAATTTTTCAAAAAAATTAAATCATGGAGAGGCGGTAATTCTGGGAATGAAATCTGCGTTTGAATTTAGTAAAAATAAAAAGTTGATTACCTATAAAGAATTTGATTCTGCAATTAAACATCTTAATAATTATCATTTTCCAATTTCTATTAAAAATTATTTTACAATAAAAAAAATTAATCAGATCATATCCTTTATGATGAGGGACAAAAAAAATAATTCTAAAAATATTAAGCTTATGTTAATTAAAAAAATTGGAGGTCCAATAATTGAAAAAGAAATTTCAGATGTTACTGTCAAACTTTTTTTAAAAAAGAGATTAATTAATTAAAATTTGTAGAGAGTGAATGTGATTTTTTAATTCCTCATCTAATATTTTATAAATTTTTTTATTACTCTCAATTTTATTTAATTTCTTAAGCTCCTCAGACTCTATACTGATTTTTAAATGGAATTTATTACTTTCGTGTCCTGGATGATTTTTATGTAAAAATGTTTTATCTTCTATCAAAATATTTTTGATATTAATATTTTTTTTTATTTTTTTTTTTACGTTTGTAATTAATTCATCTATATTCATTTGATATAATTATATCATGAAAAATATCTGTGACTGGAATAATTGCAATGAAATTGGTGAATATAAAGCACCAGTTGAAAAAGATAATAGTAAAAAATTTAGGTTATTATGTTTAAATCATGTCAAAGAATTCAACAAAAATTGGAATTATTTTTCGGGTATGAATGATGATCAAGTAATTGACTTTTTAAAATCAGATATGGTTTGGCATAAACCTACGCAAAGTTTTAGTTCTTCAGATAACTTTTTTAAAGTCTTGTGGAATAATACTTTGAGAGATGATCTTGATAAAGAAAAGTTAAAAAGCGATTTTAATCATATGGGACAATTTAGATATAATCACAAAGACATTAAAGCATTTGAAATATTAGGTATTTCAGTGGGGTCGAAATGGGAAAAAATTTATAATAAATTTAAAATACTTGTTAAAAAATTTCACCCTGATATGAATTCCGGTAATAAAAAATTTGAAGAAAAACTTAAATCAATAACTTTGGCTTATACTCAGTTAAAAAATACTTATAGAGAAAAAAATTGACACTAGATATAAATAACCAACCTGACATAAAACTCTCAATAAAACAGACTTTTGGAATCGATTCTAATATGGAGGTTGATGCATTTTCTAAAAAAAGCGAGTATGTGCCAGAAATAGATAAAAATTATAAATTTGATCGTGATACTACTTTAGCAATTATCTCGGGTTTTGCATTTAATAAAAGAGTTCTTGTTCAGGGTTATCATGGCACAGGAAAATCTACACACATAGAGCAAATTGCTGCAAGATTAAATTGGCCGTGCATCAGAGTAAATTTAGACAGTCATATAAGTCGTATAGATTTAATAGGTAAGGATGCGATTGTTTTAAAAGATGGTAAGCAAGTTACACAATTTAATGAAGGGATTTTGCCTTGGTCAATACAAAACCCTGTGGCTTTAGTATTTGATGAGTATGATGCGGGAAGACCTGATGTAATGTTTGTTATCCAGAGAGTACTTGAGGCAGAAGGTAATTTTACACTTCTAGATAAAAATAAAGTTATTAAACAAAATAAATTTTTTAGATTATTTGCAACCTCTAACACTGTTGGTTTAGGAGATACATCAGGTCTTTACCATGGAACCCAACAAATAAATCAAGGACAAATGGATAGATGGAATATTGTTACAACTTTAAATTATCTTAGCCTTGATAAAGAAATGGAGATAATCTTAGCAAAAAATAAAAGCTTAGATAATACAAAAGGCAAAGAAAAAGTTTCAAATATGATTAAAGTTGCATCATTAACTAGAAAAGGATTTATAGCTGGGGATATATCTACAGTGATGAGCCCACGAACAGTTTTGCACTGGGCTGAAAATACAGAAATTTTCAAAGATACAGGTTATGCTTTTAGAGTAACGTTTTTAAATAAGTGTGATGAAATTGAAAAAAATATAATTGCAGAGTATTACCAGAGATGTTTTGGTGAGGAATTACCAGAGTCCTTGTTAAATATTCAAATTTAATGAATAACAAAACTGAGAGTTTAAAGGAAAAGCTTAGACAAGCTCTATCATCTACAGCAAGAGTAATTTCAGATGATTTGGGTATAAATCCTAAAAAAAATATTAAAAATTGTGAAAAACAAGATTTAATTGAATTAGAAAATTTAAATTCAAAAAATGATTTTATTAAGGCTAGAGCTGAAACAGATTCAAAAGCTCTTAAAAAAAAATTTTCTAATGACTCCATATTTAAAAGGAATTTACCCTCTAGCTCATCATGTAAATCACTTTATACAATTACAGAAAAAATAAGATACGAAAAATTGGGATCAAAAATGTTAAAAGGAATAGATAAAAATTTAAGAGACAATTATATTCAAATGATCAATCATAAAAGAAAAGATCAAATTAAATCCAAAGATGATGTGCCTGTAGTTGAGGCTTTTGAATTATACATGCTAAAAAATTTCCACAATATAAAACTTAATCCTTTAACATCAAAAATCTTAAACTTCTGGGAAAAGGATTTTGATAAATCAATTTTTGATCATATAGAATTTTTTAAGCAAAATTTAGAGGATCAAAATCTCTATAGTTCAAAGTTCTCCCAAATACTCCAAGAAATGGATATTTTTCAATCTGAGGAAAATGAGGAGAGAATAGATGAAAACCAAGAGGATAACCAAGAAAATCAGTCAAGTGAAAACAATGATAGTGAAGATGAGGACAAAAGAGATCCTGATAAGCAAGATGAAACAGAAGCAAGTTTAGATTCAGATTACAATATTGATGAATATAAATTAGATGAACAACTTGTAGATACAGAGTCCGATGAACATAATTCTGAGCAAGTTATTCAAAAGAAAAATTTAAAAGATTTAAATATAGAATATAAAATTTTTACATCACAGTTTGATGAAATTACGAAAGCTGAAAATCTTGAGAACGCAGATGAAGCGAATAAGCTTCGAAAAACTTTAGATCAACAATTGATTGGTTTTCAAGATGTTATAACTAAACTTGCAAATAAACTTCAAAGACAATTATTGGCAAAACAGAATAGAGCTTGGGAGTTTGATTTGGAGGAAGGATTACTTGATAGCTCAAAATTACCAAGAATTATAATGGATCCATATAATTCATTATCTTTCAAGAAAGAAAAAGATTTGGACTTCAAGGACACTGTAGTAACACTTTTAATTGATAACTCGGGTTCAATGAGAGGAAGACCAATTACAATTGCAGCTATTTGCGCTGATATTCTATCTAGAACCTTGGAACGTTGCTCAGTGAAAGTAGAGATATTAGGGTTTACAACAAAAAATTGGAAAGGTGGCCAAAGTAGAGAGTTATGGAATAAAAATAATAAGCCAAAGACACCTGGAAGATTGAATGATTTAAGACATATTATTTATAAAGGAGCTGATACACATTGGAGGCAGGCAAAAGATAACCTTGGGCTTATGTTAAAAGAGGGTTTACTAAAAGAAAACATAGATGGGGAGGCTATAACATGGGCTTTCAATAGAATTAAGAAAAGAAAAGAGGAAAGAAAAATTCTAATGGTAATTTCAGATGGTGCGCCAGTTGATGACTCAACCTTATCAGTAAATTCAGGAGATTTTTTAGAGAAACATTTAAAAAAAATGGTTAAATTTATAGAGGATAAATCTGAAATAGAAATTTTAGCTATAGGGATTGGTCATGATGTTTCTAGATATTATAAAAGAGCAATTAAGATCACTGATGTAAATGAGCTTGGTGATGTAATGATTTCCCAATTAAGCTCATTATTTGATAAAAAAGCAAAATTACATTAAATTTTTTTCAAATCTTGATTTTTCCATCTTATATTGACTTCTGCCCCAGTTCTTGTTTTAGAATTTTGACAATTTAGAGAAGCAAAATTTTTTTCAAGTAAGTTTTTACCTATAAATATACCCAAACCTAAACCCGAGTTATTTTTATCTTTATTCTTAAGTGATCTCAAATAAGGTTCACCTATTTTTGATAATATCTCACCAGGATATCCTTCGCCATCATCTTCGATAATAATTTCGGTATATTCATTATTGCTTTTAAGAGTTATGAATATTTTTCCTTTAGCAAATTTATTTGCGTTTCCAATAAAATTTCTCAAACCATATATAATTTCTATTGATTTTGAAATTTTCCTAGGACTCGAATCTTGATCAAAATTTAAAACAAATTTTTTATCACTTGTTTCCTTAAATGAATTAACGATTTGATTTATATATTTTTTAAAATTTAAGTCCTCATCTATAAAATCATCTTCTTCAATAGGATTTAAAGACAACCTTTTCAAAATTTGATTACATCTTTCAACTTGACTTGATAATAATTCTATGTCCGAAGTCAATTCTTTACGATCCTTTAGCTGGTGTTTTAGCTCTTGTGAAATAATTTTAATCGTAGATAAAGGAGTACCAAGAGAGTGGGCTGCTGCTGCTGCTTGACCTCCTAAAGATAGCATTTCATGTTCCTGTGCCATTATTTCCTCCATTTTACTCAAAGCTTCTTTTCTTTTTCTAGACTCTGAGCCGAATACTATCGCAAAATAATTTAAAAAAATTAAAGCAATTATGAAAGCAATTGGAATTGAATAATAATAATAGGGGTCAACATGAAAATGATTATTTAATGGTGAAGGTAAATCCTCTGAATAAAATGTCAAAAAAGTAATCATTAATATTGTTGTAATAACAAGAAATAAATTAGTCCTAATACCTAAGTTTGAAGACGCAAACACACTAGGAATCAATAAAAAAATTACAAAAGGATTTACGATTCCACCTGTTAAATATATTAGTGAACCCAATTGAAAGATGTCAATCATTAAAAAAAATAATGCAGATCTATCTGAAAGTTGAGTTTTATTATAAACGAAGATCAAATAAAAGTTACTTAAAATTCCAATAAAAATAATCAAATTTGTTAGAATAAAATTAAAGTCAAAATTAAAAAAAAAATAAACAATATAAACTGAAATTAATTGGCCAATAATACCAATCCATCTTAAAGATATATAAGTAGATTTCTTTAAAGTATGAAATTTTGAAGTTTCAAAAAACTTCATAATCTAAATATCTAAATTTTGAACATTTATCGCGTTAGAAATGATAAAATCTTTTCTTAATGTTACATCATTACCCATTAAAGTATGTATCAATTCTTGGTCTTTTTTTGAATTTTTTGAATATTGAACCTGAAGTAAATTTCTTGTTTCCGGGTTTAGGGTTGTGCTCCAAAGTTCTTCCGGGTTCATTTCACCTAAACCCTTAAACCTTTGTATACTCATTTTAGATTTTTCTATTTCTATCAATTTTGAAAATTCTTTTGAACCTTTTTTAATTTTTTTAACTTCTTTGCTATTTGTAATTATATAATTTTCTAATTCTTCCTCATCTTTAATATATATTCCTTTTGACCCTTTATTAATTTTAAATAATGGTGGTTGAGCAAGATAGACATGACCATGTTCTATCAATTTATTAAAAGGTTTGTTATTAAAGAAAGTTAATAATAATGCTCTGATATGAGATCCATCAACATCAGCATCTGTCATTATAATTATTTTCCCGTATCTTAAATCCTTTAAATCAATTTCATGAGCCTTAGGATCTAATCCAAGTGCATTAATTAATGTAACTATTTCATTTGAAGATATCATTTTTGACAATGCTTTTGTTCTTTGATCTGAACCATTTCCATTTACGTTTTTTTTAATGTTTAAATCATCAACGTATGTATTAAGTATTTTTCCTCTTAAGGGTAAAACTGCTTGATTTGATCTATTTCTACCTTGTTTTGCTGAACCACCAGCCGAGTCTCCCTCAACTATGAATAACTCTGTTCCTTCTTGTTTTCCTATTTGACAATCTGCTAATTTTCCTGGAAGCCCGCTTAATTCAATAGCCCCCTTCCTTCTAACATTTTCTCTTGCCTTTCTGGCCACATCTCTGGCCATTGCAGCCTGAATTACTTTAGCTAAAACTGTTTTAGCTACAGAGGGATTTTGGTCAAACCAGATAGATAATTTTTCATTTACTAATGTTTCAACTATCATTCTTACTTCAGATGACACTAGCTTGTCTTTAGTTTGGGAAGAAAATTTGGGATCAGGTATTTTTGTTGATAATACACATGTTAAGCCTTCTTTAATATCATCTCCAGAAATTGTTAATTTATTCTTTTTGAGAAGATTGTTCTCATTCGCATATTTATTTATTATTCTTGTTAAAGCACTTCTAAAACCTAATAAATGTGTTCCTCCATCTTTTTGATAAATATTATTTGTATATGGAAAAATATCTTCAGAATAACCCGCATTCCATTTTAATGAACACTCTAATTCTACACTATTTTTTTTACCTTCAATGTATATCGGTTTTCTGAATAAATCTTTACCATTTTTGTTTTGTAACTTTTCTCTTTTCTCATCTAAATAATCTACAAATTCAATTAAGCCTCCATCATATTTAAATTCCAGGATTTTTTCCTTTTTTTGACTATCATCAATAAAAATTATTTTTATACCTTTATTTAAGAAGGCTAATTCTCTCATTCTCTTAATAAGTATATTTGCGCTAAATTTGATTGATGAGAAAACTTCTTTAGAAGGTAAAAAGGTTATTTGAGTTCCTGTTTGTTTTGATTTACCAGAAATCTTTAAAGGTGCTTTTGCCTCACCATTACGAAATTCCATAGAATATTTTTTTCCATCTCTATTGATTTCTAGGAATAGTTTCTCTGAAAGAGCATTAACTACAGAGACCCCCACTCCATGTAATCCTCCAGAAACCTTATAAGAGTCATGATCAAATTTTCCACCTGCATGAAGTTGTGTCATTATTACTTCTGCAGCAGATTTTTTTTCTATTTTATGAATATCTGTGGGAATTCCACGACCATCATCATTGACGGTAACAGTTCCATCGGAATTTAATTTTACGTTGATATTTTTACAATACCCTGCTAACGCTTCATCAATAGAGTTATCAACAACTTCGTATACCATATGATGTAAACCAGTTCCATCGTCAGTATCTCCAATATACATGCCTGGCCTTTTTCTTACCGCCTCTAAGCCTTTAAGCACTTTGATTGAGTCTGCTTGATATGTATTTTTATTTGTCATTTTTTTAAATTTAGGAAAAAAAAATTATAACATTTTTTAAGAAAAATTGCTCAATTATAATTAGAAATTTTAAATAAAAATCTCAAATAAAGTATATGTATCAGGACTTATTTAATGGCGGAGAGAATGGGATTCGAACCCATGAAAGGGTTTCCCCTTTACACGCTTTCCAAGCGTGCGCCTTCAACCACTCGGCCATCTCTCCTAATAATGCTAATTATTATATATCAATCTTAGCTTGAATATAATTTTTTTTTATCTAACATATTTTTTGTATGGGTAGGTTTAAAATTAGAATTTTTTTAAAAAAGTTTTTTGACACTAAATTTCGAATTAATTCGAAGGATCAGTCTAGTCATAACGATTATAAAGTTGAAAAAAGAAAGTACGATCAAAAGAAATATAAGATAAAATTAGTTACTTCATATGATAAAAACTTTGAAGAAATTGGTAATAAAACCTCAGAAACCTTAAAGAATTATGCGGATAAATTTAATTATACTTTTGAAAAAATTAATCAAGTGAATTTTGAAAGACCATATGCTTGGAATAAAATACAAATTTTATTGAACGAAATGAAAAATTCAAATTTTGATTATATCTTGTGGGTTGATGCAGATGCATATTTTAATAGATATGATATTGATATAGCAGACGAAATTGATGAAAATAAACACATTTATTTAGTAAAGCACTATTGCGAGGTTCATAAAGGATCTTATTACGATAATACTAAACTGGCTATTTTGAGAATAAATACTGGCGTATTGTTAATGAAATGCTGCTTACATAACGAAAAATTTCTTAAAGAAGTTTGGAGAAAAGAAGAATATATTAACCATGATTGGTGGGAACAAGCTGCGATCATGGATATCTTGGGTTTTAAGTCGGAATTGAATGGAAATTTAAATGATAACAAAGGTGATAGTTTTTATTTAGAAAATTTGAAATTTTTATCAAATAAATGGAATTCAATACCTTCAAACTATGATCTAAGTATGGAAAAACAAAATCCATGTATAATTCATTTAGCCGGTATGACAAAAGAAAATAGAGTCAATTATTTAAAGAGAAATTTAAAGTAATTTAAGTTTTTCTAAAAATTTATAAAAACTATTTACCAATAATTCTGAGCCTTCTTTAGTTAAGTGTCCATCATCTCTGTGGGTGATCAAATCATTTTTTAAATTGTATGAATAACAAATTTTAGTTGGACAAATTTCATCATAGGGTAAATAAAAATTTATCTCTCTTTTTCTTTCTTTTATTTTATCATTTATATTATTATATAATTGTTGGATTTTTCTATTTTTTTTATCTATTTTCGAATCATAAAAACAATTTTTTTGTTTGATCAGACATTTTAGGGGTTCCTGTTTTTTTTGTAAGTTTGGAATAGGTCCAATAATAAGACCAGAAACATTTTTTTTCATTTTGTCAATATTATCAAAAAAGAAGTTCATATGTTTATCACTACTTACGTTTGTAACAAAAATTATTTTTTTATATTTTGTTGAGACGTTAGATATAAGATCAGCCACACTACTATTACTCAATGAAACATTATGTAAATAGTAAAAATTTATTTTTTTACCCAACTTATCAAACATTGGAATAAAATGAGCTGTATGGCTATTACCAATAATAAAGAACAAATTTTCATTATCATTACTATTTAAACATTCAGATCGTAATCCATCATTATTAGTATTGAAAATTTTAGAATTTTGAGTGCAGTATTTATATATAGGAAAATCATTAATAGAAAATTTATAAAAAACCGTTCTTTCAGAAAAATTGGATTTGTGCTCAAGATAATTTACTTCATTTAAAATTTTTTTTGAATTTAATTTGATGCTATTAAGGATAGTTTGCTCATTTTTTGATATAATAAACATAAAAATAAAACAGAAAAACATTAATAAAATAATACTAGGAAACTTTTTGCCCAGTTTAAAATTGAAATGTCGAAATTTATTTTCAATGTAAAGATATGAAAAATTTGAAATAAGAATTGTTAACAAAAAAGTTACTGGTAACCTAAAAAAACTGTCATCATAATATAAATCATAAAAATATATTATGGGAAGATGCCAAAGATAAAAAGAATAGGAAATATTCCCCAAAATTAAAGCACTATTTCCTATTAAATTATTTTTATAAAAGTATGTATCTTTACAAAAAAATAACATCATAGATGAAAAAATAGTTATTAATAAAACTTTCTGAAAATTATCAAAAGAATTTCCACTTAGTGAAATTGAAATAATTATTAGTATTAAAAGATAAGATAAATATCTATTTTTATAGTTAAATTTTAATGAAATAAAAAAGATTACACTACCAAATAAAAATTGCCAGAATCTAAAAAGTGGAGAATAAAAAACTAATTTTAATTCATCTCGATTTAAAAAGGTAAAAATAATTCCTATAAAAATTAATAGAATAAAAAAATAAAAGATAAATTTTAGATTATTTTTTGAAATATTAATTAAAATCAAAAAACAAATTGGAAATATAATATAAAATTGTTCCTCTACACCTAATGACCAGGTATGATTAAGTGGATCTTCAAAAATCGTATCAAAGTAATCCCTCTTAGAAAAAAGATAAAAAAAATTTGATAAGCCTATAAAAGCGAAAAGCAAAGTATACAATCTGTTCAAAAAGTACTCTAAAGGAGATAAAATAATAATTACAATAAATGTGGTAAGTAAGAATACTACTAGAACAGGATAAATTCTTTTAAATCTTTTAATAAAAAAATTTTTTAAAGATATAGTATTATTAATTTTAAAATCTTCATAAAGCCTTAATGTTATGACATATCCAGAGATTACAAAAAAAATATCTACTCCTAAATATCCATTTTTAAATATTTCAAATTTTAAATGATAAAAAAATACTAATAATACAGAAAGTGCTCTTAAGTATTGTATATAATAAATTTGATTGGTTTTATACATTAGAAATGTTTATAATTAGTATATTTGGTTTTTATAATAATTCAAAACTATTTAGTTGTACATGCTAAGATTATGTTAATAAAATTTTTCTCAAAGAAAAAAAAATATTCTTACGATCAAATCGTAAGTTTAAAAAAAAAACAAATTGGAACTAAAATTCATAAAATTTTTAAGGGTAAAGTTGCTAGTGGTTTATATAAAAATATGAAAATTTCTCTTAAAGAAAATTGGGGAAATGATATTGGTTCAAAGATTTTAGGTATATACGAGGAACAAATTCAGAAAATAATACATAAAATCGCTAAGGAAAGAAAAATTAATATCTTAATAAACTTCGGTGCAGCAGAGGGTTATCATCTGATTGGCCCAATAAAAAAAAAAATAATTTCATCCGGATATGGAATCGAAATCGATAAAGAAACAAAAAAAACTTTAAAAAAAAACATTGTTTTAAATAAACTTTCAAGCAAAATAAAAATCATAAATTTTGAAGATTTTAAATTGTTAAAAACAAAGATTAAAAAAAAAGATTCATCTAAAATTTTAATTCTAATTGACATTGAGGGAAATGAGTATGATTTACTAAATAAATATAATATGAAATACTTTAAAAATAATCTTTTAATTATAGAACTTCATCAATTTATGTGTAGTTCCTCAATTAAACATAAAAAATTTATTAAATTACTGAAAAAATTTTATAAAATTAAGGAAATTAGAAATGGCAGAAGAAATCCATATTTAAGAGAAATTGAGCACTTATCTGATGATGAAAGATGGATGATTGTTTCGGAAGGTAGGCCTAGTGAAATGACCTGGTTAATATGTTATCCTAAGACAACACTTTAATCAACATTTAGGACCCCTATTTCACCTTCCTCCTCAAATGCAAAAATAATACTTCTAATTTCCTCTATAAACTTAATATCTCTTATTCTGTTTCCTATATAAATTTTTTCAATAAAAATTATTTTATCATACTCCTCATCAAATTTTATTCTAAAAATATTTCTTCCATATAACGATGTAAGAATATAATTATCTTCAAATTTATTTGAGAAATTATTTGATAGTCTTATAATCTCAGAAATACCTATTGACGGGACAAACGCATAAATTGGTTCTTGAAATCCATGTTTTTTATGATTTTTTAAATAAACATTTTTATCTTTATTTCCCGAGTATCTCTCACCGTAAGAAGCTAATGGCCAACCATAATTTTTACCTTTTGATATGTTATTTATTTCGTCACCGCCTCTAGGCCCATGTTCTGTTGCTAATATGACCTCTTTATCACTGTACAGACCCTGTATATTTCTATGTCCTTTCGAATAAAATGAGTATGTAAAATCCTTTAGATTCAGAGAAATGATTTTTCCAAAAATTGATTCGTCACTCTGTGGTCTATTAGTTATTTTATCGGGGGTTTGGTTCGTTGTTGAGAATAATAAATTGTTTTCATCGTCTTTTTTATTTAAAACCATTCTACCTGCTTGTATATAGTCTCCACACTCATCAGCGGAAAATATATTTTTAAATTCAAATTCTGTGAAGTTTTTTATTTTTGACATTGCTACATTCATTGTCTCACAAGTTTTGTCTCCCCCAATATATGAAACAAAAAAATAATTGCCTTCAACCAAAGTATCTAAAACTTTTGAAGTTACTAAGTTATTTTTTATCTTGTTAAGATTAATTTCTTCAGCTTGAGAATTAGATAGAAAATTAAGATCAAATTCATATGTCCCACCCAAGTAATCAGTTAATAAAATTTTTTCATTAAATTGATCGAAGAAAAACGATTTAAACCTATGCTTATATCCACCTAGCTTTTTTTTATTACTATGGTTCAATATGAATTCTTCAGGAAAAACTAGTTTTTTTGATTTAAGATTAAGTTTAATAAACTGAGTGTCAGGTAAGAATTTAAAATTATAATCATTTTTGAGATTCTCGATAACTGAGGTTTCTTTAAACAAATTTTCCCTGAACTCAATTTGTAAATTGGGATATTTTTCAAAAATCTTAGTTTGAATTTTAAATATATCATTAGTGAAAAAAAATTTAGATCCCAAAAATAATATAATCAGTGAGACAAGTATTAATATAAATCTTATATTTTTTTTCATAAATTATGATTTTAATTGTTACCTTTGAAGTTATCTTCTAATATAATTTTATAACATTTTAAATATATTTTATCTATAAAAACTAATAACTTTTATATGAGAACAAAATTAAAAAAAGATAATTTTCAGAAACTCAATATATTTCAAGTAACACTTCGTGGAAATATTCCTACCATAAAAAATAATATTATAATGTTTGAAAAATATTATCCTAACTTTAGATTATTTATAATTTGTCCTAAAAAAGATGTTGATTTTTTTAAAAGACACATCAATTTCAAGAATTGCAAAATAATTAATGAGGAAAATGTTCTACCTTTAAAAAAGTTTATCTATATCGCTAATAAATATTTTTTAAAAAATAACTATTACAGAAAAATTCAATCTAGGCTTAGTTGGTATTATCAACAAATTTTGAAAATTTCATTTATGATAGACTTTGTCTCTAAAGAACAGGAGCCATTATTAATGTGGGATGCAGATGCAATTTTACTAAAAAGGTTTGATTTTTTTAATCATGGAAAAACTATTAAGTATGGTACTACATTTGAGTTTCATCGTGCTTATTTTGAAACTAATAAAAAAATATTAAAAGAATTACCAAAATACTTTATTGCTATGACGAATCAATTTATTGGCCTTACACCATTAGAAAATGAATTTTTGATAAAAAAACTAAAAAAAATTAAAAAAAGAGAGAGACCAACACCCCTGTGGATTTCACACATCGTTTCATGGGCAATTTCTGCTTCTCATAAAAATTTTAATGGATCAATGTTTTCTGAGCAAGAATTAATTGGGCAATCTAATTTATTATATTCTTATGAGAAACAAAAATTAATACATGGTCTTAGAATAGGTTTGAACGGAACACTAACTAATTTACAAAAAAAAATTTCTATTTTTTTTGGATACAATTATGTAAGCTATGAATACTCACATCCAAATATTAACAATAGAAATATGCTCAATAGACATCAATCTTGGTTTTCATTTATTAAAATAATTTTAAATAAAACTTCAAATAAAATTTTTAGAGGCATTAAACATTTTTTAAATTTTTAATTATTTTTTAGTAATTATTTTTTTGTTATATTCTTTATTAAAATCATAATAACCCCAATCACATACTGTATTACGAGTATATTTTTTAAACCAAAAAGGGAGATACCTCTCAGCTAGATAAGCATATAATCTTTCTTGATCATAACCCTTAAGTTTTTTAGTGCCAAAAACTTTTTCACATCTAAAAAGCCATTGAAACAAATCTTTAAACCACTTATCCAAAATTTTTTTTTTGGATATAAACATTATGTTAGGATTAAACTCAGTATTATTTTGAACATATCTACGAAATTCATTTCTATCTTTTATTGATAATTCATTAATCGCTTTATCCAAAACACCATAGCCATGGTGCATATCAAAATGCAATTTAATATTATGTTTTCCTTTATTTATAAAAACACTTGGATCAACTAGGATATTTTTCCATCCTCTCTTAATTAATTTCATCTTTTTATGACCCATTACACTTATAGGTTTGCACAAGACACTGTCAAATTTATTCCAAGAGTTTTTAGGTTTTTTCAATATAAGTTTTTTTAATAACTTATAAGAAGTTATCTTTTTTTTCTTGATCAACCAAAATCTTCTCTTCTGGCAAAATCCAATCCATTTGTTTTGATTATAATTTTTTAATTTATTTTTCCAGAACCAATAATGAAAAGTAAGTTCTGAGTAATTTTTTTCTTTATGTTGAATTTTTTTACCTTTTAAGCATGTTATATATTTTTTTGAAAAAGTGTTTTTGCCTACACCAACAAGAGTCACATTAAGAGTCTCAAGTTTCTTTTGTGGTATATTTGTGACACAGAATATCTCAATTTTGGACATTTATTATTTAATATTTTGTAACTAATCATTATAATATTATATCTTTGATGAAAAATAAAATTTATGACTGCACCACATTTTATCAAGGAAATTTACTCTTTGAAACAAGATATAAAATTCTAAAAGATCATGTAGATTATTTTGTAGTATGTGAGGCAAACAAAGATCATGTAGGGAAAAAAAAAGCGTTTAACTTTAACAAAAGTTTTTTAAAAAAATATTCCAAAAAACTTATCTACATAAAGGTAAATGATTTACCAAATATTAGATTAAAGGGGAAAAAAGATTATGGAATTTTAAGAGTCCAAATGGAAAATATTTTTAAAGGTATAAAAAATGCAAACGATGACGATTTAATAATATTTTCTGATGAAGATGAAATTCCAAATCCAAAAAGTATTAAAAATTTTAAGAAAGAAAAATTCAAATTTGGAATTTTTCTACAAAATATGTACTACTTTAGATTAAATATACAAAATTTTGATGAAGGAAAAGGTAATTGGCCAGGTTCTAGAATATGTAAAAAAAAATATCTTAAATCATTTTTCAAATTAAGACTTTTAAAAACTAAAAATATTGATTATCCATTTTGGAGATTTGATAAAGAAAAAAACATACAACTAATAAAAAAAGGGGGTTGGCATTTTACGTACTTAATGTCACCTAAAGATATATCTAAAAAAATAAAAAGTATGTCCCATACAGAATTTAATAAGAAAAATTTTACTAATATAAAAAATATTAAAAAAAAAATATCTAATTTAAAGGATCCATTTGACAGAAATTTTAATCTTAAAAAAGTTTCAATTGATCAAACTTATCCATCATATATAAGAAATAATTTAAACTTATTTAAAAAATGGATTTTAAAATGATTCCTGTCTCTAATCCATACATAGACATTAAAGATTTGAGATATTTTAAAAAATTATTTAAAAGCAAAATATTAACTGATGGTTTCTTTCAAAAAAAATGTGAAGAAATTATTAAAAAGAAAATCTCCTCAAAATTTGTTGCTTTAACTCATAGTTGCACTGGTGCTTTAGAAATCTCAACTTTATTAATTAATTTAAAAAAAGGTGATGAGGTTATCATACCTTCATATGGTTTTGTTTCTATTGCTAATGCTATAGTAATGAGGGGTGCCAAACCTATTTTTGCTGAAATAGATCCGCAAACTCTAAATATCTCCCATGATGATATTATTAAAAAGATTAACAAAAAAACTAAAGCAGTTTACGTGATACATTACGCAGGGAATGCATGTGATATCTATAGGATAAAGAAACATCTGAAAAAAAAGAACATCTATTTAATAGAAGATGCCGCTCACTCTTTTTTATCACAAAGCAGAAATAAATATCTTGGCACAATTGGAGATATTGGTGTGTTTAGTTTTCATGAAACAAAAAATTTAGTTAGCGGACAAGGTGGTTGTATTTCAATTAATAATCCGAAACTAAAAAAAAGGGTAAATTTTATTTTGGATAAAGGCACTGATAGATACAATTTTATTAGAAATTACAAAAAAAAGCTAATCTCAAGCAAAGTTAGAAAATATTACAGTTGGGTAGATTATGGCTCTGAGTATCGTGCAAGTGAATTAACTAGTGCATTATTGTATTCTCAATTGTTAAAAGTAAATGAAATTCAGAAAAAACGTGAGCAAATTTGGAAAAAATTTAAAAATTGTATACTTAATATTGAAAATAAAGATTTTTATATAATTGAACCGTTAGTAAATACTAAAAGCTCATATCACTTATTCGTAATTATATTTAAAGATCAAAAAAAATCTCAAAAATTCATTGATTTTATGCAAAAAAATTTAATTGCTGCTACTTTTCATTATGTGCCTCTTCATAAATCTAAAATGGCCAGAAAAATAAGTAAGCAAAAATTATCAGTTACTGAAAAAATTTTCAGGAGAGTTGTTAGACTTCCACTTTATCCTGACATGAAATTAAAAGACCAAAAAAAAATAATGAATAAAATTAAAGAATTCTGTCATGGACAATATTAATAAAATCAAAAATTATTGGAATAAAAGAGCAAAAAGTAAATTCTATAGATGTACTAATGACCTAAATCTACAGGAAAAAGAACTTGAGATTTTACTTGGTATCATAAAACCCAATAAATCAATTTTAGATCTAGGTTGTGGAGATGGAATGTTATTGAAAAAATTGGCTAAAATAAAAAAAATAAATGGACTTGGACTGGACTACAGTAAAGAACTAATCAATGAAGCAAATAAAAATAAGGTAAAGAATATTAAATTTAAATGTTTAGACATGAGAAATTTGAAAAAAGAAATTGATAAAACTTATGATTATATTATTACTAAAAGATCTATACAAAATTTAACAAAATGGTCGTATCAAAAAAAAGTTATAGATAATTTACATTTATTTTCAAAAAAAAAATCAAGAATACTGTTGATTGAAAGCTCTAGTACAGCACTTGAGAATATAAACATTGTAAGAGAGAAATTGAAATTAAAGAAAATAGTCAAGCCTTGGCATAATCTATATCTAGATGATAAAAAAATAAGAAAAACAAAATTTAAAAATATCAGATTATTAGAAATCAAAGAGCTTTTTAGTACTTATTACTTTATCTCAAGAACTCTTAATGCTGCGTTAGCCAAAAAGAAAAAGAAAGTTCCAAAGTATAGCGATATGTTAAATATTATTGGTTGGAGACTGCCACAAAATATCATAAGAAACTTTTCACAATTAAAATTATATGAGTTTAAAAAGATTAAATAATCTTTTTCAAAAAAACTAATCTTTTAAAATATAATATTTGAAGTGAGCCTTTAAAACACTTCAAAATTTCATCTATAGCCTCAATAGGAGTAAATACACCATCTTTTTTATTAATGTCTATATCGTCAAATATTAACAATCCATTTTTTTTAAGAATATGAAAAGCCTCAAAAGCATCGTCGTATATTGCTTTACCCTCATGAGATCCATCAATATAAATAAAATCAAAGTAATGATTTGATTTTTTTAATTCCTGAAGAGCTTTAACTGAATAGTCTTTTATTTTTTTAAATTTAAAATCTTTTAGATTTTGATCAAAATTTTTTTCAATTAAATCAAAATTGTACTCTAAATTTTCTTTATTAGCGTGTTTTACATCCCATAAATCAACACAAGTTACTTTGCTATTTTTGAAGAAATTCAGCACATATAAAGCTGACATGCCCTCAAAAGATCCGATTTCAAGAAAGTCAAAGAATTTTTTTCTATCATCAGGAAAAAAATAATTAAATACTAAAAAATTGTTCAAAAACCAACGAGAATTAAAAGTTTTATTTTTTACAAGTTCTTTAAAAGAACTAAAGTCGTTTTTGCCATAATCTTTGATTTTTTTTTTTAAAAAATTAGATTTTATTCTATATGGGAAAAATTTAAGTTTTAAAAAAAAATTTTTAATCATTTATCTTTATTAATTTTTAAAACTCCAATAAATGCTTCTTGAGGAATTTCAACTCTACCAAATTGTTTTGATCTAGCTTTTCCTTTTTTCTGTTTTTCTAAAAGTTTTCTTTTTCTGTCAGTTGCTCCTCCTCCATGAATTTTTGTTAAAACATCTTTTTTAAAACCTTTTATTGTCTCTCTTGCTATAATTTTACCACCAATTGCAGCTTGTACTGGTATCATAAAATTATGTCTAGGAATTAAATCTTTTAATTTTTCACAAACCTCTCTTCCAGTTTTCTGCGCAAAATCTTTATGTATCATCATTGCTAATGCATCAACTGGTTCAGCATTTACTAGAATTCCTAGTTTTACCAAATCACCCTCTCGATGCTCAATTATTTCATAATCAAAACTTGCATATCCGCTTGTCATAGATTTTATTCTATCATTAAAATCAAACACTACTTCGTTTAAAGGAAGTTCATAACTTAAGACGGCTCTATTGCCTGAATAAGTTAGATTAATTTGAATTCCTCTTTTATCTTGGCATAACTTAATTATTGAACCTAAATATTTATCTGGTGTTATAATTGTAGCTTTTATCCAAGGCTCTTCGATAGATTTTATTAATGTGGGATCAGGTAAACTTGATGGGTTTTGTAAATCAATTGTATTTCCTTTATTCAAATTTACTTTGTAAACAACTCCTGGAGTTGTTGTGAGTAAATTTACATCAAATTCTCTTTCTAACCTTTCTGTAATAATTTCAAGATGAAGTAGTCCCAAAAAACCACATCTAAAACCTAAACCTAAAGCAGACGAAGATTCAGCTTCAAATGAAAAACTTGCGTCATTTAATTGAAGTTTTGCTAATCCGTCTTTTAATTTTTGATACTCTGAACTATCAACTGGAAATAATCCACAAAAGACAACTGGCTTACTTGGTTTAAAGCCAGGTAGCGGATTTACTAATGGCTTAGAAGCATCACAAATGGTATCTCCAACTTTTGTATCAGATAAAACTTTTATTCCTGTTGTAATAAAACCAATTTCACCAGCATTTAACTCATTTATATCTTTTGGTTTTGGTGTAAATACACCAACTTTTTCAACAACATAATCTTGATTAGTTGATAACATCTTTATTTTCATATTTTTAGTAATCTTTCCATTTATTACTCTTACAAGTATAACTACTCCAAGGTATGTGTCGTACCAGCTATCAACCAATAAACATTTTAAATCTTGCTCTAATTTACCTTTTGGTCCTGGTAATCGATTTATTATTTGTTCTAATATCTCTTCGATACCCTCTCCTGTTTTTCCAGAACATGGAATAGCATTTTCAGTATCAATGCCAATTACATCCTCAATTTGTTTACTAGTTCTCTCTAAATCTGATGCCGGTAAATCAATCTTATTTAAAACAGGAATTATTTCATGGTTAGTGTCTAAAGCTTGGTACACATTAGCTAATGTTTGTGCTTCAACACCCTGGGTACTGTCAACAATAAGTATAGAACCTTCACATGCATAAAGAGATCTACTGACTTCATAACTAAAATCAACATGTCCTGGGGTATCTATTATATTTAATATATATTCTTTTCCATTTTTAGCTTTATAGTTTAGCTTAACTGTTTGAGCTTTTATTGTTATTCCTCTCTCTCTTTCAATATCCATAGAATCTAAAACCTGAGCTTTCATCTCTCTTTCTGATAAACCACCACATTTGTGAATTATTCTATCTGCAATCGTTGATTTACCGTGATCAATATGGGCAATGATTGAAAAATTTCTAATATTATCGATAGTGTTCATTTAGATATTAAGATCGAATTTTTGCGCCAGTTTTATCTTCAACAGTCTTGATTATCAAATTATTAATTTTTTCTAAGTCATTTTCATTTAAAGTTCTTTCAGATGATTGTATCGTTACACTGATTGCGATCGATTTCTGATTTTCAGGAATATTATCACCCTCATAAACATCAAAAACTTTAATATCTTTTATTAAACTTTTGTCTACATTTGAAATAATATCTATCAAATCTTGGGCTTTTACATCTTTGTTTACGATAAATGCGAAATCTCTCTCAGATTTTTGATAATCTGAAAATGAAAATTTTACTTTTAGATCTTTAAGAGTTTTCTTGGGTAATTCTAAATTTTCCATAAAGATCTCAAAACCAACTAAAGACTCTGTTTTAATATCAATTTGTTTTAAAATATTTGGGTGAATTTCTCCAAAATATGCAACTAATTGATTTTTTTTATTATTTAAAAATAATCTTCCCGATTTCCCAGGGTGATAATAATTGGGTGTTTCATTATCTATAAAAAATTTTTCAGAATTGTAACCTGCTTCAACTAAAGTTTGAACAACATCTCTTTTCACATCAAATACATCTACGTTTCTTTCCTTTTCAATCCAAGATAATCTAGATTTTTTACCTGCTGACAAACCACAAACTATCGTATTTTGTTCACCAGGATTAGAACCATTAAAAATAGGACCTATTTCAAATATTGATAAATCTTTAAAACCTCTGTCGAGATTTTTATTAATATATAATATTAAATTTGAAAAAATTGAATTCCTTAAAACTGCTAATTCTGAACTAATAGGATTAATAATTTTTATCTCTTTTTTTATATCTCTAAAATAATCATTATAGCGTTTGTCTGTAAACGACCAAGTGATTGCCTCCAAATAACCTTTGGATGCAACTGATCTTTGTAAAAAATGAAATAATTTCTGATATTTATTTAAAGTAGATTTTTTTCTTTGTTTAATTGGCTCTATATACTTTATCTTTTCATAACCACTTATTCTTACCAGCTCCTCTACGATATCCACTTCCTGTGAAATATCTGGTCTCCATGAAGGAACGATTAATTCGAGTCTTTTCTTATCCTTTTTTACTTCAAAACCAAGATCCTCTAAAATTTTAATCATTTCTTTTAAAGAAATTTTAAAACCAGATATTTTTTCAAAAATATTTGGGTCAAATTTAATCTTTTTTGTTTTGTAAGTTTCTATTTTTTGAATATCAATTTTGCTAATTTCACCACCACAAATCTCTTTTATTAATTTTGCAGCTTTATTTAAACCATCTTCGATTGATAACGGATCTATGCCTCTTTCAAATCTAAACTTTGCATCGGTATCAAGATTTAATTTTTTTGCTGTATTTCTTATTGATCCCGGTTCAAAATAAGCTGACTCAAGTAATATATTTTTTGTATTAAATTCTGTACCAGATCTTGTGCCACCAATAATTCCTCCAAGTCCTAAAACACCTTTATTATCACTAATAACACACATGCCACTCTCCAGTTTATAATTTTTATTATCAAGTGCTGTAAACTCTTCTCCAGACTTAGAATTTCGAACAATTATACCCTTTTCAATTTTATCAGCATCATAAGCATGTAATGGTCGATTAATATCAAGCATAACATAGTTTGTAATGTCAACTATTGCTGAGATTGGTTTTTGACCAATAGAAATTAACTTATCTTTAAGCCATTTAGGGCTTTCAGAATTTTTCACATTTGTTATCAAACAACTTCCAAACGCAGTACATCCTTGGCCTTTTTCCTTATTAATTTTTACTTTTAAGGTGTGTCTATTTTTTGAATGATTTTTTTTTTCTTCTAAATCTACTAGCTTTCCAAAACCTGATGCAGCTAGATCTCTTGCTATTCCCCTGACTCCAAGACAATCTGGTCTATTAGGTGTTATGGATAGATCAATAAGATTTGATTTTGATTTTGAGAAATAACTTTTACCAATATTTTTTCTAAATTCCTTGGTTAATTCAGTAATCCCATCGCTTTCATCAGACAGATTCAATTCAGACTCTGAACAAAGCATTCCATAAGAAGTAACACCTCTTATTTTAGCGACTACTAATTTTGTCTTGGTTTTAGGGATAATTGCACCTGGAGGAGCATATATAGTAAGCAATCCTTCTTTTGCATTTTCTGCACCACATACAACTTTTTTAATTTCATTCTCTCCAATATTTACGTCACAAACTTTAAGTCGATCTGCATTTGGATGTTTTTCAGTTTTTATAATTTCAGCTACTTTGAATAATTCATTATCACCAGAAAGACTTTTTACACTTTCTACTTCTAGACCAATATTGGTAAGTTGTTCTAAAAGGTTTTTTTCTTTTAGATTCGTCTTTAGATGATCTTTTAACCAATCAAATGTTATTATCATCGACTGAGACCTCTATAATTCGTAGGTACATCCAACGGGTCAAATCCAAAATGATTCAACCATCGATAATCACAATCAAAAAAAGCTCTTAAGTCGTTGATTCCATATTTCAGCATAGCAAGTCTATCTATCCCAATACCAAATGCGTATCCCTGAAACTTTGATGGGTCTACTTTGACATTTTTTAAAACATTGGGATGAACCATTCCACACCCTAAAATCTCTAACCATTGATTTCCTTCTCCTATTATAATTTTTCCATCTTTCATCTCGTATCCAATGTCAACTTCAGCAGATGGTTCTGTAAAAGGAAAATGACTAGGTCTAAATCTCATCTTAATTTTATCTACCTCAAAAAACTCTTTGATAAAATAATTTAAACATCCCTTTAGATGACCCATGTTTATATTCTTGTCTATATGAAGTCCCTCAACTTGATGAAACATAGGTGAGTGAGTTTGGTCACTATCTGATCTGTAAGTTCTTCCAGGAGCAATTATTTTAAATGGTGGCTTATCTTTCAACATAGTTCTAATTTGAACTGGAGAAGTATGAGTTCGCAATAGTTTCTGCTTTTTTTCATCTAAATAGAACGTATCATGCATATCCCTAGCAGGATGATTTTCTGGTGTATTTAGCGCTGTAAAATTGTTATATTCATTCTCGACGTCTGGTCCTTCTTCAACGCTAAAACCTATTTCGGAAAAAATTGATGATATTTCATCGATCGTTTGTGAGACTGGGTGAATTTTTCCTCGAACAAATGATCTCTCAGGTAATGTAATATCAATTTTTTCTTTTTCTAATTTCTCGTTAATTTCAGCACTTTTAAGTTCATTTGTTTTTGAGTTTATTAAATCCTGTAGTTCATCTTTAATTATATTTAAGTCAGAAGCAAATTTTTTTCTCTCAGACTCTGCAATTGTTCCAATCTTTTTAAATTGAGTTGAAATTAATCCACTTTTACCAAACAGGTCAGATTTAATTTGGTTTATTTCTGAAATATCTAATTTTCCACTAAGCTTTGAAAGAAATTCATCTTTTATTTTTTTAAGATCTGACATTTTTACAGATTATTTCTTCAGAGAAATAAAACAATAGCGAAGATTAATTTAAAGCTGATTGAGCTTTTTGAACGATAGTTTTAAAGGCTTCTGGACTATCATAGGCTATCTCAGCTAGAATTTTTCTATCAATTTTTATTCCACATTTATTTAATCCATTAATAAACTTAGAATATGTCAAACCTTCTGCTCTAACCCCAGCATTTATTCTCTGTATCCAAAGTGATTTAAAATCTCTTTTTTTATTTCTTCGATCTCTGTAAGCATATTGCATAGCTTTTTCCATAGCTTGCTTTGCAACTCTGATAGTATTTTTTCTTCTGCCCCATTGACCTTTAACAGCTTTTAAAACTTTTTTATGTTTTGCTCTACTAGTTACACCTCTTTTAACTCTTGCCATATTAACCCCTTAGACTGTAAGGCATATATGACTTAACGATTTTACCGTCTTGTTTCGACATAGTTGTGGTGCCTCTTAATTTTCTTATTTGAGAATTAGTTCTTTTTATCATGCCATGTCTTTTACCAGCTTGGGCCATAATCACTTTACCTTTTGCAGATATTTTGAACCTTTTTTTTGCAGAGCTTTTTGTTTTTAGTTTTGGCATAATTTTGCGAGTTTATACAAAGAATGTTATTAATTTACAACTACTATTAAAGCTTATAAAGGCTGAATTACCATTATCATTTGCTTTCCATCGAACTTCGGATGTAATTCTACCTTGCCAATTTCCTTCATATCCTCTTTGATCTTTGTCATTAACTCATTGCCTAAATGCGAGTGCTGAAGTTCTCTACCTTTAAATCTTATTGTAAATTTTACTTTATCGCCTTTAGCAATAAATTTTTTGGCATTTTTTACTTTGAACTCGTAATCATGTGTTTCAGTTACAGGTCTCATTTTTATTTCTTTTAATGCAATTATTTTTTGTTTTTTTTTTGCAAGGTTTGCTTTTTTTTGTGCATCATACTTATATTTCCCCATATCCATGATTTTGCAAACTGGTGGATTTGCATTTGGAGCTATTTCTATTAAATCTAAACCTTGATTCCTCGCCATCGATATTGCTTCGTTTGTGCCAATGACACCTAAATTTTCTCCATCACTACCTATAACTTGAACTTCTGGAGACAAAATTCTGTTATTAGATCTTGGACCTCGATCTTTAGTTCTTCTTTGAAAATAGTTTTGTTTAAAATCTGCCACTTAAATTGAAGACGCTTTGTTTAAAGCAGAAAAAGTTTTTAAAAATTTATTTAATTCCATATTTTCTTGTTTGTTAGAATCCAATCTTCTAATAGTTACGGTGTTGCTGTCAACTTCTTTTTTACCACAAATTAATAAAATAGGGACTTTTGCAAGAGAATGTTCTCTAATTTTATAATTCAAATTATGATTTTTTAAGTCAACAATTGAGCTCATCCCTGCTTCTTTTATTTTTTTTGAAACTTTACTTGCATATTCTTCAAAGTCTTCTGAAATTGGAATTACTACTGTTTGCAGTGGAGATAACCAAAATGGAAACTTCCCAGCATAATTTTCTATTAAAATTCCAATAAATCTTTCAAGTGATCCAAACAATGCTCTATGTAACATCACTGGAACTTTTTTTGTACCATCTTTATCAATGTAAGTAGCATCTAATCTTCCAGGTAAGTTCAAATCTACTTGTACTGTTCCACATTGCCAATCTCTACCAATTGCATCTCTTAATACAAATTCTATTTTTGGACCATAAAAGGCACCTTCTCCTTTATTTATGTTGTATTCTAATTTCGTTGCTTTGACTGCTTCTAATAAAGAAGCCTCGGCTTTATCCCAAACTTTATCTTCACCCACTCTTACTTCTGGTCTGTCTGCATATTTTAACACTACTTTTTCAAAACCTAAATCTTTATAAATATCTAAAATTAAATTAGTTACATTTAAACACTCGCTTGTAATTTGATCTTCTGAACAAAAAATATGTGCATCGTCTTGCGTAAAAGCTCTCACTCTGAGAAGTCCATGCAGAGCTCCAGATGGTTCATATCTATGTACTTTACCAAATTCGGTTATTCTTAATGGTAAATCTCTATAACTTTTCAAACCTTGATTAAAAACTTGAATATGACCTGGACAATTCATTGGTTTTATAGCAAAAACTTTCTCATCAGGAGTCTCCGAAGTATACATGTTTTCACCATATTTTTCCCAATGCCCTGATTTTTCCCATAACAATCTATCTAGTACCTCTGGGGTATTTACTTCTTTATATCCTGCTGCATCTTGGCGTGCTCGCATATAATTAATTAATTTTTGAAACAAAGCCCAACCCTTTTCGTGCCAAAAAACAGATCCTGGGCTCTCTTCTCTAAAATGAAATAGATCCATCTCTTTACCAAGTTTCCTATGATCTCTTTTTTCTGCTTCTTGAATTCTTTTTAAATAATCATCCAAGTCTTTTTGAGACGCCCAACCAGTTCCATAAATTCTTTGTAACATCTCATTTTTTGAATCTCCACGCCAATATGCTCCAGCAACTTTTGTAAGCTTAAACGCTTTGCCAATTTTTCCAGAAGAAACTAAGTGTGGACCTCTACACAAGTCATGCCAAGTATCTCCATGATGATAAACGGTTAGCTCCTCACTCTCTGGAATACTCTCTATAATTTCTGCTTTATAGTTTTCACCAATTTTTTTGAAATGGCTTATTGCTTTATCTCTTTCCCAAACCTCTCTTTTTGTTTTTACATCTTTGTCAATTATTTCTGACATTTTTTTTTCTATTTTTTTTAGATCTTCCTCTGTAAAAGGCTCTTTACGAGCAAAATCATAATAAAAACCATTTTCAATTACTGGTCCAATAGTTACTTGTGTGCCAGGGTATAATTCTTGAACAGCCATCGCCATAATGTGAGCAGTATCATGTCTTATAACTTCAAGACCCTCTGGGTCTTTTGCAGTAAAGATCTTTACTGAACAATCTTTTTTAATTGAAAAATACAAATCTTTTAACTCACCGTCGACACTCATTATCAATGCTTGTTTTGATAATGACTTGCTTATTTTTTCTGCAACATCCAAACCTGTAACTTCTTTGGGAAATTCAATATTTTTTCCGTCTGGTAATGTAATTGTAGGCATTTAGTTTAACAATCTTTTATACTCTGAATATGTAGAAAAACACATTTTTTCAACATTAAATTTTTTTATTATATTACTTCTTCCTTCTTTACCCATAAGATTTATAGATGTTTCGTCCATTGTTAATCCACGAATTATTTTTTTACTTAAAGACTCTGCGTCCCCTGATTTAAATAAAAAACCTGTTTTTTCATCAATAATTGTCTCATTAGATCCTCCGATATTACTAGCTATAATTAATTTTTCCATAGATTGTGCTTCCACAGCTACTCTTCCAAAAGCTTCTGGTTCAATTGAAGCTGATACAATTATATCAGAAACTTTATAAGCCAATGCCATATCCTCACAATGATCTATAAATTTAATTTGATTTGTTAAACTGTATTGCTCGGTAAGACGTATTAATTTTTTTCTGTATAGATCTCTGCCTTGATCATTTCCAAGTATAACTGCATGAAAAGCTTCATAACCTAATTCAATTTTAACAAGATTAATTGCCTCAATAAATAATTCTTGTCCTTTCCAAGAAGTAAGTCTACCTGGCATTAAAATTATTTTTTTTTGATCATTTATATTCCATTTTTGAAGTAATTTTTTCTCATCATTTTCTAATTTTGTAGATGAATCGAAATAATCAACATTTATTCCCCTAAAAATAACTAAAAATTTTTTTTGGCTCTTTAAAAATTCAGAATAATTTTCTTTAATATGAGAAAAAATAAAATTTGATCCTGCAATAACTAAATCAGATCTTACCATGACAGAATTATAAAATTTTTTAAGTTTACCACTAAAATTATAAGTTCCATGAAACGTGGTAACAAATTTTCTATTAGTTAACTTTGTTGCAAATAAACAGGACCAAGCTGGTGCTCTACTTCTTGCATGAACAATTGAGATCTTAAAAAACAAAATTATCCCTATTAATAAAATTGTATTTATTAGAATCAATAATAGGTTTTTACTATGTACTGGAAGTTTAATTAGTTTCACTTTTTTTTTATCAACGAATTTTGCTAATTCCCCTCCGCTAGTAACTATAAAAGACTCACACCCATTTTCTGGTAAATAATGAGCAATATCATAACATCCAGTTTCTGCCCCTCCGTAACCTAGTTTTGGTATTACTTGTAGGACTTTTATATTAGACGACATACAGTTAGATTATATAATAATAGAGGTAACTAATAAACTTTTATGAGCAAATTCAATTATCTTAAAATAAATAAATATAAAAAAATCAGATATTTAAAATACAGCCAAAAAAATACAACTTACATTGTTTTTTTACACGGGTTTATGTCTGATTTAGAGGGAAAAAAACCTGAAGCATTTTTAAATTTTGCAAAAAAAAATAAACTTGGTTTTCTTGCACTAGAATATTCTGGTCATGGTAAATCATCTGGTAAATTTACCAATGGGAATATCTCAAAATGGACTAAAGAGACAACTTTATTAATTAAAAAAAACGTCAAAAAAAATAAAATCATATTAGTTGGTTCAAGTATGGGCTCTTGGATTGCTTTAAATCAATTTAAGTTTTTTAAGAAACAAATTTTAGGATTTTTGGGAATTGGTTCTGCACCTCAATTTTTAGAAGGTTTAATGTGGAATAAATTTTCAAAAAAAATGAAAAAAGAAATAACAAAAAATGGGATTATCAACTTAAAGCATGGAAATTATGAATATCCAATCTCTTTACAACTAATTAAAGATGGCCGAAAAAATAAAGTATTTCATAAAAAAATTTACGACAAATTAAAGATTACCATGGTTCATGGACAAAAGGATGAGTCTGTCCCTGTCACTTATTCCAAAAAAATTTTAAAAATTTTCGTAAATTCAAAAAAAAAATTAGTTATCATTAAAAAGGGTGATCACAGCTTATCTTCACCTAAATGGTTAAGCATATTAAAAAAAGAATTAAAAATTATAATTAACTAACTTCTTTAATTTTAGACTTAAATGTAATTGGATTTTTAAGCTTATTAATCATCTCTTTTGGGCAAACCTGAACAAAATTTTTAATTTCAACTTTAAAATTTTCAAAAATATTTTTTGATATCATCGATCCTGTCTCTTTTGAATGTTCTAAAATTAATTCTTTTAAATAACTTGTCCAATAATCTGTCTCAACATTTTGCCAAATAACTGAGTCTGGATTTACTTTTTTTTCAAACTCATTAGATTTATCATAGATAAATGCCATACCTCCGGTCATACCAGCTGCAAAGTTGTCACCGACATTTCCTAAAATGACTACTGTTCCTCCAGTCATATACTCACAACCATTCGAGTCACAACCCTCAATAACTGTAGTTGCACCAGAATTTCTTACAGCAAATCTATCCCCTGCTTGACCCGCAGCAAAAAGTTTACCTGAAGTAGCTCCATACAGAACTGTATTTCCGATGATTGTATTTTCATTAGAGATTAAATTACTTTCATCCGAAAGTTTTATCGAGATTGTAGCGCCTGACAATCCCTTGCCGACATAATCATTTGCATCACCTTTAAGATTTAATTTTAGTCCTTTTGATGAAAAAGCACCAAATGACTGACCCGCAGAACCTTTGAAATTTAATGTAAGAAAATTTTCATCAAGTTTTTCGTAACCATACTTTTTGTAAAGATGATGTGAAATTCTTGTACCAACCGCCCTGTTTGTATTTTTGATAATAAATTCTTTCTCAACTTTTTCTAAATTATCTAAAGATTTTTCTATTTCTGGCCAAATTTCCTGGTCTAATGTTTCTGGTACTTTATTGATCTCCAATGAATCACAGTATCTTTTATTGTTTCCTGGGTCTGCCTGAACAAATAATGGATTTAAATCCAAATCATCTAAATTTGGTGAAGCTTTATTAACTTGCATTAATAGATCAGTTCTTCCAATAACATCATTTAATGATTTAAAACCTAATTCAGCTAAAATTTCTCTTACTTCAGATGCAATAAAAGTGAATAAATTTACAACCTTGTCTGGAGTACCGGTAAATTTTTCTCTTAATTTTTCATCTTGTGTACAAACACCCACTGGACAAGTATTTGAGTGGCACTGTCTTACCATTATACATCCCATTGCCACTAGAGCTGTTGTAGCAACTCCATATTCTTCTGCTCCCATCATTGCAGCAATTACAACATCTCTTCCAGTTTTAATACCACCATCAGTTCTCAATGTAACTTTGTGTCTTAAATTGTTTAATGTTAAAACCTGATTTGCCTCAGTGAGACCCATCTCCCAAGGTATTCCAACATATTTGACACTTGTTTGAGGAGTTGCGCCTGTTCCTCCATTATGACCCGAAATTAAAATAATATCTGCTTTCGCTTTAGCTACTCCTGCAGCGATAGTTCCGACTCCTGATGATGCGACTAATTTAACGCCAACTCGTGCTTTTGGATTTGTTTGCTTCAAATCATAAATCAGTTGTGCCAAATCTTCTATCGAGTAAATATCGTGGTGTGGAGGTGGAGAAATTAGTGTTACTCCTGGTGTGGAATGTCGTAGTCTTGCAATTTCTTTCGTTACTTTAAAGCCAGGTAACTGACCGCCTTCCCCTGGTTTAGCGCCTTGTGCCATTTTAATTTCTATTTCATTACAATTGTTCAAATAATTTACAGTCACACCAAATCTAGCAGATGCAATTTGTTTAACTCTAGAATTTGCACTATCACCACTATCCATCACCTTAAATCTTTCTGCATCTTCTCCACCTTCACCACTACAAGAAGCTCCTTTAATTCTATTCATTCCAATAGCAAGTGTTTCATGCGCTTCTTTAGATAAAGCACCATGGGACATGCTTCCACTACCAAATCTTTTTAATATTTTTTCTATTGGTTCAACTTCAGATAAATTAATTGACGGACCCAATTTTTTTTTTCTAAAATCAACTAGATCCCTCAAATTTATTGGTGGTAAATTATATATACCATCAGCATATTTCTTATATGCTTCATATGAATTTGAGCCTACAGCACTTTGTAATAAATGAATTAGCTTTCCTTGATATTGATGTGTTTCTCCGTTTTTCCTGTATCTATAAATACCTCCAATTGGCAATATAGTTTCTGTACTTTCAAATGCTTCTTTATGAATTTCTCTTATTTTTTTTTCAATTCCAACTAAACCAATACCTGAAATTTTCGAGGTAACTCCAGGAAAGTATTCATTTACAACTGTTCTGCTCAATCCTACTGTTTCAAAATTACATCCACCTCTGTAAGAACTTAAAACTGAAATTCCCATTTTTGACATTATCTTCAATAAACCCGCATTAACTGAATTAATGTAGCGTTGTACACACTCATCAAAACTAAATTGGCCAAAAAGTTTTTTTTCATATCTTTGATATAAACTATCAAATGCCAGATATGGATTTACTGTAGTTGCTCCAACTCCAATTAATGTTGCAAATGAATGAGTATCTATGGTCTCTCCAGACTGAACATTTATAGAAACATAACCTCTTAATTTTTTTTGTATCAAAAATGTGTTTATGGCTCCGACACATAATAACATAGGCATTGGCAATCTTTCAGATGAGAGATTTTTGTCACTTAAAATCAGTTGGGTAATACCTTGTCTTACTGCAATTTCAGATTCTTTTTGGATCCTGTTAATAGAATTTTCTAAATTGTCATCTTGTGAAAATGAACAATCAATAGTTACTGAATTTTTACCAAAAAAATTAGTGAACTTATTAAATTGTGAATTTGATAGAATAGGGCTATTTAAAACATAAATATTTTCTTTAGTTAAAGTATCAAAATCAAGAATATTACCCAAATTTCCAAATCTAGTTTTTAAACTCATCACTTTATTTTCTCTTAAAGAGTCAATCGGCGGATTAGTTACTTGGCTAAAATTTTGTCTAAAAAAATGGTAAAGTGGTCTATACTTATCAGATAACACTGCTAAAGGGGTATCATCACCCATGGAACCTGTTGCTTCTTTTGCATCTTCTGCCATTGGATGCAAGATAAGTTCTAGATCCTCTAAACTTATTCCAAAAGTATATTGTCTTCTCCTTAGACTTTCACCATCAAAGTTATGTTTTTCATTGGAGATTGATAATTTTTCATCTAGATCAATTATTTGAGAATTAAAGTGTTTAAATTCTTTGGCCAAATAATCTTTTATTTGACTATTAGAAAAAACTTTACCTTTTTCAATTCTGACCCCGATAATTTCACCAGGACCAAGTCTTCCCTTGGTTAAAATTTTTTTTTCATTTAAATCAATCATTCCTGTTTCTGAGCCTGCGAAGATCATTTTGTCTTTTGTAATGGCATATCTCAAAGGCCTAAGACCATTTCTATCATTTGCAGCTATAACCCATTCATTGTCTGTAGCAGCAATAGCAGCAGGTCCATCCCATGGTTCCATTGTGCTATTTAAAAAATTAAATAATTGCTGATGACTTTTTGATAATGTCTTATTTTTTTTCGACCACGCATCCGGTACTAGCATTAATTTAGCTAATGGTGCAGATTGGCCTGATTTATTTAACAATTCAAATACATTATCTAAAGCTGCAGAGTCAGAGACACCTTTTTGAATTACTGGTTTTAAATTTTCTATGTCCTCAAAAAGTGGGCTACTCATTTCTTGTTCGTGAACTTTCATCCAGTTTTTATTACCTTTATAAGTATTTATCTCACCATTATGCGCTATGGCCCTAAATGGTTGAGCTAAGCTCCAGCTCGGTGCGGTGTTGGTTGAAAATCTTTGATGAAAAATTGCATATCTTGAAATAAATCTTGCATCTTTAAGATCTAAATAAAAGTCAGATAAAGACTCTGCTAAATATAGCCCTTTATAAATTATAGATTTTGAACTAATTGAACAAATATAAAAATTATTCAATGAGGCATCAAAAGCTTTATTTTCAATTCTCTTTCTTATTTCATAAATTTTTCTCTCTAAGTTTTTATCTAATAAATTTGGATCATTAGGTTTAAAAAGAACTTGTATGATTTCTGGCATAGTTTGAAGGGCTTTTTCCCCTAAAACTTTTGAATTTACTGGTACTTGTCGCCAACCATATATACTAAAATTATTTTTAGTTAGTTCACTCTCAACTATTGTTTTGCAACTCTCTTGCGCTGAATAGTCATTTCTAGGTAAAAAAATCATTCCTACACAGATTTCAGAATTATCATAATCGTGTCCGGTAACTTGTATTTTTTCTATAAAAAAGTCTTTCGGAATTTCAACATGTATTCCGGCTCCATCACCAGTTTTACCATCTGCATCAACAGCACCCCTGTGCCAAACTGCTTTTAAAGCTTCAATTCCATACTCAACTATAGCCCTAGATTTTTTTCCTTCAGTAGATGCGATTAAACCAACTCCACAAGCATCATGTTCCATCTCTTTTGAATAAACATGATTTTTTGTGAGTAACTCTAAATTTTTTTTATAATTTTTCATTATGCTACTTTTGTTTTTTTGAGATGCATATTTTCTAAATATGTTTTTATAGAGGAAGCTGCATCTCTCCCATCTTTGATTGCCCATACTACTAACGACGCTCCTCTTACAATATCTCCTGCAGCAAAAACACCTTTTAGATTTGTTTCCATGGTATTGAAATCACTTTTAATTGTTCCCCATTTTGTTACTTGTAACTCTTGTGCATCAAATAATAATGGTAAATTTTCTGGATCAAATCCAAGAGCTTTGATTACCATATCGGCTTTCACCGTAAATTCTGAACCTTCTTTAATCTCTGGTTTTCGTCTTCCTGACTCATCTGGTTCACCTAATTCAATTCGATTAACAACTAAATTTTCGATTTTATTTTTTCCCTTAAATTCTTTTGGACTAGAAAGCCAAACAAATTCTACACCCTCTTCCTCAGCATTTGCAACTTCTCTAGCAGATCCAGGCATATTTTCTTTATCTCTTCTATATAAACATTTTACCGACTTTGCTTTTTGTCTTACTGAAGTTCTTACACAATCCATTGCTGTGTCACCGCCACCTATCACAACAACATCTTTTCCCTCAGCGTTTAAAATTCCTTTATCAAATAACTCTACTTTATCTCCTAGGCCTTTTTTATTTGATGCTGTCAAAAACTCCATTGCAGGAAAAATATTACCTAAATCATTACCAGGTAATTCAACTTCTCTTGGTTTATATACACCCGTCGCTATTAAAATTGCATCATGTTTTTTTCGCAGCTGTTCTAGAGTTGCATCTTTACCAACTTCAAAATTTTGAATAAATTTTATCCCACCATCCTTTAACAACTTTGTTCTTCGCTCAACTACATGTTTTTCAAGTTTAAAATTTGGAATTCCATAAATTAATAATCCACCTGCGCGATCATATCGGTCATAAACAGTGATTTTGTATCCATTTTTCCTTAGCTGCTCAGCGGCTGCCAATCCTGCGGGACCGGCACCAATTATTCCAACGCTTTGGTCTTTTTCATGTATTAGAGAAATTGGTTTAACCCAGCCTTGTTCCCACGCTTTATCATTAATATATTTCTCAACTGAACCTATAGTAACTGTTCCATGTCCTGATTGCTCAATAACGCAGTTACCCTCACACAATCTGTCCTGGGGACAAATTCTTCCACACACCTCTGGCATATTGTTAGTGCTTTGAGATAATTCGTAGGCCTCTTTTAATCTTCCCTCAGCTGTAAGTTTTAACCAATCTGGAATATTGTTGCTTAAAGGACAATGTACTTGGCAAAATGGAACTCCACATTGAGAACATCTGCTTGATTGTTCTTCAGCTTTTTTAGTTACAAACTCGTCATAGATCTCATTAAAATCCTCTTTTCTTGTGCCAATCTTTCTTTTAGGTGGAGTCTGTTGACCTATTTTTACAAATTTTAACATTTTATCAGTCATAGAATCTTTAAATTTTCGGTAAATTATACATTGTTTTTAGTTATAAAAGTATTATTTAGGTCAATAAATATGACCTATAATTAACTTTATTTAGCATAAAATGTGAGAAATTTATTTTTTGCATACCTATTATGATTAAATCGAATTGTTTAAAATGAATATTTTTTAAGTTACGACATCTTTATGCTTCAAGATTTTATAGAAATACTAATTCTTTCCGCAGTTCAAGGAATTTCTGAATTTTTACCTATTAGCTCTTCAGCCCATCTGATTTTAATATCAAATTTTTATAATTTTAACTCAAGCTCTTTATTCATTGATATTGGACTGCACCTGGGTTCTTTATTTGCAATAATCTATTACTTTAAAAAAGATTTACTAAATTTAAGAAACAATCAAAAACTATTGGTTTTGATTTTAGTTGGATCAATACCTCTTATAATTTTTGGATATATAATATATTCGATCGAAATAATTAATCTTTTAAGAAACATAGAAATTATTGCATGGACAACGCTATTTTTTGGTTTAGTTCTGTTTTTATCAGATAAAAGAGATAGTGATCAAAATATATCAACCAACTTAAATATAAAATCAATATTATTCATAGGTTTATTTCAAATTTTAGCACTCATACCTGGTGTGAGTAGAGCAGGAATAACTTTAACAGCAGCTCGATTTCTAAAATTTAATAGAGTTGACTCAAGTAAAATCGCCTTTTTATTATCTATACCCGCGTTAGCAGGGGCAAGTTTTTTAGGTCTTCAAGATGCTGTACAACAGTCTACTGAATTTAATTATTTATTATTAATTGCAGTTACTCTTTCTTTTATCTTCTCATTTATCACAGTCAAATATTTTATAAGATATGTAAGGAATTTTTCTTTAACCGTGTTCGTAATTTATAGAATTACTATTGCTTTAGTTTTATTATTGATAATTTATTTTCCTCATCAAGGGTAATAATTGAGAAATTAAAACACCACACAATATGAACAAGCACCCTAATATATTATTAAAATCTAAAATTTGACTTAATAAAATCCATGCTGCGATAGTTGCAAATACACCTTCTAATGAAAAAATTATGGCTGCTGGTGCAGGTGTTATGTTTTTTTGAGCGTAAATTTGTAAAACAAATGCAAAACCACCTGATAAGATTCCTGCATAGAGTATAGAGTCTATCTCGTTGAGAATATTTTCAATTACAAATTCTTCATAAATCAAACCAATGATAAAAGAAAATAAAGCCACTAATAAGGTTTGGATTGCACCTAATGTTAAAGGTAAGTTATATTTTTTAACAATCATTCCAGTAAATATGATGTGAGTACTCCAGAATAATGCTCCAAGAATGACTAATGTGTCTCCAAGTCTAACCGTAGCATCATAAAAATTGGTTAAAAGATATCCACCAATTAAACATAAAATAACTGAAGGCCATAAACTCCAATGCAAAGAGTCTCTCTTAAATATAAAAATAATAATTGGTACCATCGGAACATAAAAAATCGTAAAGAAAGCAGCATTAGCTACATCTGTGTAAAGCAGAGCTACTTGCTGCAATGCCGATCCTAAAAATAATGATAATCCAATTAAAAAAGATAGAATAGCAAAATATCTAAAACTAGTTTTAAATTCTAATTTAAATTTTTTAGTCTCAAATAACAATGCTAAAGGAAGAATTGCCAAAAAACCCACAAAAAATCTTACAGCATTAAATGTAAACGGGCCAATATCATCCATGCCAGTATCTTGAGCAATAAATGTGGTTCCCCAAATAAATGTACACAGCAAAGCACTTAACAATGAAACGCTTTTAGACATAATTTTTATCAAACAGCTAACTTATAAGCAAAATTTTTACCAAGATTTTCTTTTAAATCATTATTAAATCGAGCTGCCTCCGCACCATCAATAATTCTATGATCATAAGATAGTGAAAGTGGCAACATAGTACGCGTTACAAATTTTCCATCAATGAATACTTGTTTTTTTTCTGCTCTTCCTACTCCTAAAATAGCAACTTCCGGATAATTTATAATTGGGGTAAAAAAAGATCCACCAATTCCTCCTAGGCTAGTTATCGTCATAGAACCTCCGAATAACTCTTTTTTATCAATTTTAAGATCTCTACATTGCTGACTGATTTTTTTTAATTCTGTGCTTATTAAAGAAATATTTTTATTATCTGCATTTCTTAATTTAGGAACCATCAAACCGTGTGGTGTATCCACTGCTATGCCAACATGATAATACTTTTTAACAGTCATTTTACCGTTTTCAATTTGATCGATTGAGGTATTAAAATTTGGAAATTTTTTTAATGATGTTGTTAATGCTTTTACGATGAAAGCTAATGGTGTAATTTTTTTTTTTTCGCCAGTATATACGTCCGTAAGAGAAGTTCTAAATTCCTCTAATTCGGTTATATCAGCTTCATCATGATTGGTTACATGAGGAATTTTTATCCAAGAGTTCATTAAATATTTAGATGACAACTTTTTTACTCTGGGAATGTCTTTAATATCTACTTCTCCAAAATCTGAATGGGAATACTCTAGTTCAATTTTTTGTTCAGTTGTATTTTGATCTTTGAAACTTTTATCAGATTTAGTTGCAACAAATAACTTTACATCATTCTCAGTAACCCTACCTTGTCTTTCACTACCTGGGACTTTGTTGATATTAACCCCAAGTTCTCTCGCAAATTTTCTAACTTTTGGTGAAGCAGAAGCTTTTGTAGAAAAATCTTTATCTATTATATTTTCAGACTCTTTGGTTTTTTTTATATCATTTTTTTTTATTTCTTTTGGTAATTGACTTTTTGGTAATTCTTGAGCACTTATTTCTTTTATTTCTTTCTCACTTTCAATTTCAATAATTTTATCACCTTCCGATACCTTGTCTCCAATTTTGACATTCAAAGAAATTATGGTTCCATCATCAGAAGAGGGTATTTCCACACTTGATTTATCACTTTCTATAGTTATCAGTGGATCATTCTTTTTTATTTTTTGACCTTTTTTAATTAAAACTTCGATGACTTCCACATCTTTGAATTCACCAATATTTGGAACTTTTATATTTTTCTTTGACATTATAATTTTGTCGGCATTGGTCTATCTTTATCAATTTGATACTTCTTTATTGCCTCTTGAGCGTATTTAGATGCAATTAATTGTTCTTTAGCTAAAACACTTAGTCCATATGCAACGACATGTTCTTTATCAACCTCAAAGAACTTCCTCAAATTTTTTCTGGTATCACTTCGACCAAATCCATCTGTTCCTAACGAGTAAAAGCTCTTGTTGATATAGGGTCTAATTTGGTCTGAATTCATCCTCATATAATCTGACGCAGCCAAAATTGGACCTTCAGTTTTGCCTAAACAGCTTTCAACATATGATTTTTTCGGTTCTTTTTCAGGATTTAATAAATTATATCTTTCTACCTCTAAGCCATCTCTTCTTAATTCATTGAAACTAGTTACGCTCCAAACTTCACTATCAATTTGATATTCCTTTTGTAGAATCTCCGCACCAGCTATCATTTCTCTTAAAATTGTGCCTGATCCTAGAAATTGAATTTTGGTTTTTTTATGTTTGTTAAATTCTTTAATTTTATACATTCCTTTTAAAATGCCTTCTTCACATGATTTTTCAGTCGGCATAGCAGGATGAGGATAATTTTCGTTCATTGTTGTGATATAATAGAAAATATTCTCTTTCTTCTCGTGCATTCTTTTCAATCCTTCTCTAAAAATTGTTGCTAGTTCATAATGAAATGTTGGATCATAGGACTTACAATTTGGAATAGTTGATGCCATTAAATGACTATGTCCATCTTGATGTTGTAAACCTTCTCCTGCCAATGTTGTTCTCCCAGCGGTAGCACCAATTAAAAATCCTCTTGATTGACTGTCTGCTCCCGCCCAAGCAAAGTCACCTATTCTTTGAAAACCAAACATTGAGTAAAAAAGATATATAGGGATCATTTCAATATCATGATTTGTGTATGAAGTGCCTGCAGCAATCCATGAAGACATTGCACCTGCCTCATTAATTCCTTCCTCCAGAACTTGTCCACTTTTTTCTTCTCTATATGAACTTAATTGTGCAGAGTCCTCAGGTTCATATTTTTGTCCTTCGTGAGCATAAATACCAATTTTTTGAAAAAAACCCTCCATACCAAATGTTCTCGCCTCATCAGGAATAATTGGTACTAATCTTGGAGCAACATTTTTATCTCTCAGAAGGTTAGTAAGCATTCTTACTAATGCCATTGTAGTAGACATTTCTTTTTTTCCGGTTGATTCTTTCATGTTATCAAAAATGTTTTTTGGAGGAGCTTTAATGGGTTTTGCATAAGTAGTTCTCTCTGGGATAAATCCTCCTAATTGAAGTCTTCTTTCTTTAATATATTTTATTTCAGGTGAGTTTTGGTCTGGTTTATAATATTCAATATTTTGCACCTGTTTATCGGTTAGAGGAACATCAAACCTGTCTCTGTAATACATCAAATCGTCTATATCTAATTTTTTAGTTTGATGTGTTGTATTTACACTCTCACCACTTTTGCCCATTCCATAACCTTTTATAGTTTTGGCAATTACAACTGTGGGGCTTCCAGTATTTTTTGAGGCTTTATCATAAGCTGCAAAAACTTTGTGAGGATCATGTCCACCTCTATTCAATCTCCATATATCTTTGTCTGAAAGGCTTGAGATTAATTCTTTAGTTTCAGGATATTTGCCAAAAAACTTTTCTCGCACATAAGCTCCATCTCTTGCTTTCATTGCCTGATATTCACCGTCGACAGTTTCATTCATAACTTTAATTAAATGACCAGTTTTATCATTAGCCAGTAACGGATCCCAATAAGAACCCCAAATTACTTTAATTACATTCCATCCAGCTCCTCTGAAAATACCTTCTAATTCTTGTATGATTTTTCCATTACCCCTCACAGGTCCGTCCAATCTTTGAAGGTTACAATTGATCACGAATATTAAATTATCTAATTTTTCTCTTGCTGCTAAACCAATTGCCCCTAAAGACTCTGGTTCATCCATTTCCCCGTCTCCTAAAAAAGCCCACACTTTTCTTCTCTCATCTTTGATTAGACCTCTATTAATCAAATATTTCATATATCTTGCTTGATAGATAGCCAACATTGGTCCTAAACCCATTGAGACTGTTGGAAATTGCCAAAAGTTTGGCATCAACCAAGGATGAGGATAAGATGATAAACCTCCTGGATTAACTTCTTGTCTAAAACTGTCTAATTGTTTTTCATTAAGTCTTCCCTCAAGAAATGCTCTTGCGTACATACCTGGAGCGCTATGTCCTTGAAAATAAATCAAATCTCCCCCAAATTTATTATTTTTTGCCCTCCAAAAATGATTCATTCCTACATCATAAAGCGTAGCTGCTGATGCAAATGTCCCAATATGTCCTCCAAGTTCAGGAAATTTTTTATTTGCTCTAACAACCATTGCTGCAGAATTCCATCTTATCAATGACCGAATTCTTCTCTCAATATTTTGATCACCGTTTGATTTTTTCTCCTCATTTACTGGAATTGTATTGATATAGGGTGTGTTTTGAGTGTAGGGAATATTTGCACCCTCCATATAAGCTTTATTTATTAATTCCTTTATTAAATAATGAGCTCTTTGATTTCCATCTTTTTCAATCACTGCAGAGAGTGAATCTAACCACTCATTTGTTTCTAATGGATCAATATCACCATCATTAACTACTTGAATTATTTCTGATTTTTTTCTCTCAACATTATTTGTATGAATGATTTGCTCTTGTTTTTTTTCTAATGATTTTTCTGCCTCTTTAATCAAATTTTCAGTGTCTTTTGGAATAGTTTTTGCTGAAGAATGTTTTTCATTTACACCTGAAATACTCAGAAT
Organism: uncultured Pelagibacteraceae bacterium; assembly: GCA_902571015.1. Lineage (GTDB taxonomy): Bacteria > Pseudomonadota > Alphaproteobacteria > Pelagibacterales > Pelagibacteraceae > Pelagibacter. The sequence goes on from CACGAC010000003.1 coordinate 137,329, forward strand.
TAAATCACCTTTTGAAACTTTATCACCTACTTTAACTTTAATTGTTTCAATAGTACCCGACAAAATTGAGGGTATTTCAACACTAGATTTATCACTTTCTATTGTAACTACTGGATCATTTTTAGAAATTTTTTGGCCTTCTTTGACAAGCAATTCAATGACCTCTACGTTTTCAAAGTCACCTATATCAGGAACTAATAGTTTTTCGCTCATTTAATATTAGATCTTATACACTATATAATTTTACTTAATTGCTAATTTTAACACATTCTGCTCAATTTTTTGACATTCTTCTGAAGTATCCTTTAAAAAATGATTAAAAAGTTATTAAATACACTCTTGCAACCAAAAGAAAGCACTTACATTGATGCTAAAATTTGGATACAAAAAATTCTACTTGAAGAGAAATTTAAAAAAATTAATTCTTAAATTCTCTCAACACATATGGCTATGCCCATTCCACCACCTATGCATAGTGTAGCGCAACCTTTATCTTTTTTCTGTTTTATCATTTCATGAATGAGAGTGACTAATATTCTGGCACCTGATGCTCCTATGGGATGGCCTAAAGCTATAGCTCCTCCATTAACATTAACTTTTTTCTCATCAATATTTAATTCACGTATTACCGCAATACTTTGAGCAGCAAAAGCCTCATTAATTTCAAAAAGATCTATATCATTCAAATTCCATTTTGCTTTTTTGGCAGCTTGACGAACAGCTCCTATTGGTCCTAACCCCATTAAGGATGGATCTACTCCAACAGATGACCATGAAACAATTTTTACCAAAGGTCGTAATGACTTTTTTTGCGCTTCCTCCAATGTAGTCATCAGTAATGCAGCTGCTCCATCATTTATACCGGAAGAGTTACCAGGTGTAACAGTCCCTTTTTTTAAAAAGACAGTTTTCAATTTTTTCAAATCATCAATTTTTAGTCCATTCCTGGGATGTTCGTCTTTTATAAGATAACTACCACTTTGTATTATCTTTACTAATTCATTATCAAATTTATTTTCTCTAATAGCAATTTCAGTTTTTTGTTGTGAATTTAAAGCAAATTCATCTTGTTTTTCTCTTGTAATTTTAAATTTTTTTGCAACATTTTCAGCGGTTAAACCCATATGATAATTATAGAATGCATCTAACAAGCCATCAGTTATCATAGTATCTTTTAATTCTTCAGTTGAAATTTTTTTTTTATTTCTAAAAAAAATTGAATGATGCGATGCAGACATATTTTCTTGACCACCAGCAATTACATACTTTGACTCTCCTAATTTTATAGAATGAAAACCAGAAACAACTGCTCTCAGGCCTGAGCCACATACTTGATTTATTAAGTAAGCTGGTTTTGAAAATGGTATACCCGCATTTATTGAAGCTTGTCTTGCTGGATTTTGTCCATTACCAGCCGTTAATACTTGACCCATAATTACTTGATCAATTTTTTCTTTATTACATTTTGCTTCCTTTAAAATTTCTTTAATAATTATAGATCCTAGAATGTCAGCTTTAATATCTTTTAATGATCCATTGAATGTTCCAATTGGAGTTCTTAATGCACTGACAATGACTACTTCGTTAAGACTATTTATCATAAAATCTAAATTAAACTTATTATTAAAATACACTAAATATTGATATACAATAATCAATAAAAAATTATGGACCAGTAGCTTCAATTGGATAGAGCGCATCGCTACGGACGGTGAGGTTGAGAGTTCGAGTCTTTCCTGGTCCACCATTAAGCAGGATAATAATTAAAAAAAATAATTCATCGACTAAGTATTCAGAATTTTTCTAATCTAATTCGAATTCTTCAGAATAATTTTTTTTAAGATTAGAGTCTTGTTGAGATTTTTCTAAAATACAGTTTCCAATAACTAAGTAATCTAATTCAGTTCCCATAAAACAATTAAAAGCATCTGTTGGTGAATTAACAATTGGTTCTCCTCTTACGTTAAAAGAGGTATTTACTATAACTGGACATCCTGTTTTTTCTTTAAATTTTGAAATCAAATCATAATAACGTTTATTGGTATTCTTATTGACAGTTTGAATTCTTGCAGAATAATCAACATGTGTAACTGCAGGGATCTCTGATCTTTTCACATTTAATTTATCAATCCCAAAAAGTTCCTTTTGTTCTTGTGTCATTTTGAATTTTTTTTTTGAATTTATATTTGCAACTAAAAGCATATATGGACTATCAACATTAATATCGAACCACGTTGATAAATCTTCTCTTAAAATAGAGGGTGCAAATGGTCTAAAGCTCTCTCTAAATTTTACTTTTAAATTTAAATTTTTTTGCATATTTTCAGACCTTGGATCTCCTAAAATTGACCTACTACCTAATGCTCTTGGACCAAACTCCATTCTTCCTTGAAACCAGCCAATTGCTTTTTCATCATTTAATAAATCAGAGGTCTTGCTTATTAATTCCTCATACTCAAATATCTTAAAGTTTGCTCCAATAGATTTTAGCTCTTTTTCAATTTCTTCTTGACTAAATTCGGTTCCTAAATATGAACCTTTCATGTTATCTATTGAATTCACAGTCCTTTCATTGGTCAACTCGAGGTGCCACAACGCTAGAGCTGCTCCTAGTGCCCCTCCCGCATCTCCTGCTGCAGGCTGTATCCAGATTTGATCGAAAATTTTTTCACTAAGAATTTTACCATTCGCAACACAATTAAGAGCAACACCTCCTGCTAAGCATAGATTCTTTATATTGTATTCCTTTCGAATTGATTTAGCTAACTTAATCATTATATCTTCTGTTACTTTTTGAATTGATGCTGCAATATCCATATGAAATTGTGTAATTTTTTCTTTTTTTGGATCACGTGGTTTTTGTGCAAACAATCTGTTAAAATGATCATTGGTCATTGTCAATCCGGTTGCATAATTAAAGTATTTTTGATTTAACCTGAATGATCCATCTTCCTTTATATCAATCAATTTTTTAATTTTATTTTCATACACAGGGTTTCCATATGGTGCAAGACCCATTAACTTATATTCGCCACTGTTAACCTTAAAGCCCGTGTAATAGGTAAAAGCTGAATAAAGGAGTCCAAGTGAATGTGGAAAATGAATTTCTTTTTTAATTTCTAAATTATTTCCTTTTCCAACTGCTACAGTTGTTGTTGCCCATTCGCCTACACCATCAGCTGTTAGTACCACAGCTTCATCAAATGGAGATGGATAAAAAGCACTTGCGGCATGACTCAAATGATGCTCTGAAAAAAAAATATTTTTATCAGACTTATAATTTTTGTCGTGTTCTTTCAATTTATTAAATAAAAAGTTTTTTTGAAAAAGTTTCTCTTTAATCCAAAGCGGCATTGCTTTTGAGAAAGAAATAAAACCTCGTGGAGCGAAAGCAACATAAGTCTCAAGCAATCTCTCAAATTTTAAAAAAGGTTTTTCAAAAAAAACTATCTTATCAACTTCACTCAAATTTAATTTTGAATATTTCAAAACAAATTCTACTGCATTTTTGGGATAACTTGGATCATGTTTCTTTCTTGTAAATCTTTCTTCTTGAGCGGCGGCAATAATATCGCCATCCTTCAAAATACAAGCTGCACTGTCGTGATAGAATGCAGAGATACCTAAAATTGTAGTCACTTAAAAAATTGTATAAATAAATGGAGCTATTGCTGAACCTTGTGTCAAAACTATTAACCCTCCAAATAATGCAAGTATAATTATTATTGGTAAAAGCCAATATTTTTTTCTTACTCTTAAAAATTCCCAAAATTCTTTTACAAAATCCATTTCAAAATTGATTTTTCATTATACTTTTAGAGCCCTTTTTTTCAATCCAATATGATTTATTATCATCAAACTTCAGATTAAGTAAATCTTTTCTTAACATTCTCATTATTAAACCTATTGGTGAAACTACTAAAAAGAAAATTAGTCCCATGATGAGTGGTGACATTACCCTACCTAACAATATTCCAAACTTAGACCAAAGTCTATTAAGTGGTGTTAAAATTTTAGAGTTCAATAAACCCAATAATAAAAAAATAATAGAAATAACAAGAGACCATATTCTTAAGTCCCCATCATTTTTTAATGGAAAAATAGCTATAATAAAAAATACTATAAAAAAAACTATCCCAAAACTTCTGTTTGTACTCATAATTTTTAAATATTTAAATTTATATAATAAATCATAAAATTTTGTAATTCACTAAAGAAATATGAGTACTTCAATTATGATAAAATTTCATTGATAATTTTTGTCTATGAGACTTAAAAATATAAACATTAAAAAATAGTTCTTGTTTATATTGAAAAGATTTACTTTATGGTTATTGTATCTATTAAATATTTCTACAATGATTAAATGGTTAATAAATTCTTCACTTCAAAATTCGGTAGTGTATTTCTTTATAATTATATTCATAATACTAATATTACTAAGTTTTATTTTATAGATAAATGTCAGACAAATTTGAACAAATAAGTTTACATCAAGGTTTTATGAAACATAATGGTGGCGTTATGTTTAGAAATATCTCAGAAAATGAATATGAATTTAAATCAATAATTAATGAAAATCATTTAAATGCTGCAGGAATAACACATGGAGGATACTTGGCCGCTTTGATAGATGCTGGAGCAGGAACAGCAGCACACCGTAGTGTCCAAAATGCACCGTGTGTAACAATTTCGTTGGATCTTAAATATATCGGCGCTTCAAAAATTGGTGATGAAATTATAGGAAATGTTAAAATTTTAAAAAAAACAAAAACTTTAGTATTTTTATTTTGTGAATTAAAATGTAATGACAAAATTATTACATCTGCATCTGGAGTTTGGAAAATTCTTAAAATAAAGTCTTAAGACTTTAGGTTTGATAGTAATTTGGAAAATAAATCATATTATGTTAAACTAAATATCTTAAGAACCATAAATGAGAACTTTTTATAGGGCGATTCGGTCATGTTTTAGCCTATTTTTGTTCTTTATGAGTAACTACATCTTGTAGGTAAAATATTGAATATACCAAAGATAGAAATGAATAAAAATAAAATTACAGCAGTACTCGGTCCAACAAATACTGGAAAAACCCATTTAGCAATAGAAACAATGCTCTCTTTTGATACTGGGATGATTGGTTTTCCATTAAGACTTTTAGCCAGAGAGGTCTATGACAGAGTTATTAAAAAAACTAAACATGATGAAGTTGCTTTGATAACTGGTGAAGAAAAAATTATACCTTCAAATGCAAAATATTTCTTATGTACAGTAGAGTCAATGCCAATAGATAAAGATTTAGAATTTGTAGGTGTTGATGAAATTCAAATGTGTGCAGACCATGAACGAGGTCATATTTTTACAGATAGGTTGCTTAATATGAGAGGAAGTAAACTTACAATGTTTATGGGTTCAAACACAATCAAAGGAATAGTTTCAAAATTAAATGATGATATAGAATTCATAGATAGAAAAAGATTATCTAAACTTTCCTACTCAGGTCATAAAAAAATTTCACGTATAAATAGAAAAACAGCAATTATAGCGTTTTCAACAGAAGAAGTTTATGCCATAGCAGAATTAATACGAAGACAAAAAGGTGGGGCCGCAATTGTTATGGGATCTTTAAGTCCAAAAACAAGAAATGCACAAGTAGACTTATACCAGTCAGGTGACGTTGATTTTTTAGTAGCAACCGACGCAATTGGAATGGGTATAAATATGGATTTAGATCAGGTTTATTTTTCAAATCTAAAAAAGTTTGATGGAAAAAAATTGAGGAAACTAAATCTATCCGAAATAGGCCAAATTGCTGGAAGAGCAGGTAGATACCTCAATGACGGTAATTTTGGTATCACAGGTGATTGTAAAGAAATTACAGCTGAAGATGTTGAGCTTTTAGAAAATCATAAATTTGAAAATATTAGAACATTATTTTGGAGAAATTCAGATTTAAATTTTAATAATCCTACTTCGTTATTAAAATCACTTGAAGAAAGACCAAATAAAGATTGGCTTAGAAAAATTCATGAGTGTGAAGATGAGAAGGTTTTAAAGTATTTCTTAAAAAAGTTGGACTTATATAATTTGTCGAATTCAAAAGAGACCTTGACGCTACTATGGGAATGCTGTCAAATTCCTGACTTTGTAAAGAGAACCTATGGAAATCACATCGATGTTGTTGAAAAAGTATTTAATTTTTTAAACAATGATAATGGGAAAATATCAGATAATTTTATGCATTTACAGCTTATGAAGCTAGATAAATTGGACGGAAATGTAGATTCTTTGGCGAATAGAATTGCAAATGTGAGAACTTGGTCATATGTTTCAAATAAAAATAATTGGGTTGAAAACCAAGATTACTGGATTGAAAAAACTAAATTCTTAGAGGATAAACTTTCTGATAGACTTCATGAAGAGCTTACTAAGACATTTATTGATAAAAGAGCAAGTGTACTTGCAAGAGGTTTAAAACAAGATATGGAATTTGATACTAAAATTTTAGAAAATAATAATGTTATGATTGATGATCAATTTATAGGTAAAATAAATGGACTTAAATTAGAACTTGATCTTAAGAAAGGAGCTTTAGAGACTGATATTAAATCTCTAAAAAAAGCTGCAAGGAAAACAATTGGACCGGAACTTGAAAAGAGAATCCAAATTGTAATTGATACAGGTTTAGTTGAGTTAAAAAACGACTCTAAGATTTATTGGAATAATGCAACAATTGGTAAGTTAATTCCTGGAAAAGATTATTTGAGCCCTAGCATAGAATTATTAGTAGATGACATGTTGGAGCAAAATCAAAAAAATAGATTAATTACTTTTTTAGAAAAATGGTTAAAGAATAAAATTTCAACAGTTTTAAAAAGTCTTTTTGACTTAAAAGATCTAAATGATAAAAACTCGTCAATCAAAGCCTTGGCTTATCAACTCTATGAGAATAATGGTGTTATTAAGAGAGATTATGTATCTGAGTATTTAAAGAAATTAGATCAAAATGATAGAAAAATTTTAAGAGATCTTGGTGTAAAATTTGGTAGATACCATGTCTTTTTGTTTAAATTAATAAAACCAGAACCAGTTTCTCTAAGAACCCTTTTGTGGAAAAATCATAATCAAAAATACTTTAATTTAGAACCTCCTACTTTTGGTTTAAATTTTTTAAATGATAACAAAATTAAAAATAAAAACTTTATGTTACTGTGCGGATTTGAGAAATTTAACAATTTTTATATTAGAATAGATATTTTAGAGAGATTATTTGTACAAATAATAAATTCAGATACAAAGAATGTGAAAGAAATAAAAATGATACCAGAGATGCTAAATTTATTGGGATGTAATAAAGATGACTTTAAACAACTGCTTAAAGCTATGAGTTATAAGATTTTAGAAAAAAATAATGAAATTTACTTTAAATATATTCCAAAAAAGAGAATAAAATCTCAAAATAAAGAGAATATTAAAGAAAACCCTTTTGGTGTCCTAAAACATTTAAATCTTAATTAAAGTATGTTTTTTAAAAAAGAAAGAAATGAAAATAGTGATCTATCCAAAGTAGCTGCACTTTTAATTCACGCAGCTAAAATCGATGAAAACTTTTCAAAAAGTGAAGAAGTAATAATAAAACAAGCTCTTTTACAAATAGGTGCAAGAAATGAAAATTTGGGAAAAATATTTTCAGAAGGAAAAAAAATTGAGGAAAATTCAAATCAAATTTTAGAATTTACAAAAGAAGTAAAAAATATGGAAGAAAACGATAAAATAAAAATAATTGAGACACTTTGGAAAATAATCTACTCAAATAATGAAGCAGATATTTATGAAACAAGTTTGATGAGAAGACTAGGTGGACTATTATATATTGATAATAAACTAATGGGCGATATAAAAGAAAAAATTAAAAATAAAATCTGATCATGACTTACTTAGTAAACGACAAATGTATTAAATGTAAACTCATGGACTGTGTTGAAGTTTGTCCTGTAGATTGCTTCTATGAAGGAAAAAATATGCTTGTAATTAAACCGGATGAGTGTATAGATTGTGGCGTTTGCGAGCCAGAATGTCCTGTTGATGCTATAAAAGCTGATACTGAACTAGGCAGCGAGAAGTGGTTAGAAATCAATAAACAATACTCTGAAATCTGGCCCAATATTAGTGAGAAAAAAGATCCGCCCGTGGATCACGAAAAATATAAAGATGAGCAAAATAAGTTTGAAAAATATTTTAAAGAAAACCTTTAAAAAAAGACCAAAAGCAAAGGCTAAAGTAAAACCAGTTAAAAAAATCAAAAAAATTAAAAAAACAAAAATTAAAACTATTAAAAAAATAAAGCCAATTAAAAAAATAAAGCCAATTAAAAAAATTTCACCCAAATTAAAACAAAAATCTGAAAAAAAGAAAGAGCAGGAGGTACAAAATTTAAGAATTCCTAAAAATAATGAGGTAAAACCTGAGATTAAAAAAGTTAAGAAACAAAGTTCAGAGAAAAGAATTTATAAAATAAAAGATTACGTCGTATACCCGAAGCACGGATTAGGTCAAATTACAGAATTCAAAAAAATTAATATTGGTGGGATTGATGTTGAGACATACATTATAAAATTTGAAAAAGATAAAGCCAATGGAATGGTTCCAATAAATAAACAGTCTCATTTACGTCCATTATCAACAATCAATCAAGTAAATAAATGTATTTCAATTTTAAAAAGTAAGCCGAAAATTAAAAGATCTATGTGGAGTAGGAGAGCTCAGGAATATGAAGCAAAAATCTCCTCTGGAAAAATCTATGAATTAGCAGAGGTTGTGCGAGATCTTAATAAAGGTGATGATTTGATGATAGACCAATCCTACAGTGAAAGACAACTTTTTGAAAAAGCTTATGATAGAATACTTGCAGAATTTCAAGTTGTTTTAGAATTATCCAAAGAAGACACACAAAAAAAATTAGATAAAGCTTTAAAAAGAAATCAAATTAAAAAAAATGAAAATGAAGAGGCGAAACCTACAAAGACAGCTAATAATGAAATACCAATTGAAGAACCAATTTCTGATGTAGAGGAGCAAATTGATGAATAAAAAAAACGCCTCCCACACTTTTAGTTATGAGAAGCGTTTTTCTAAAGAATACTAAGTTATTATCTTCTTCTTCTTTTTTTAGCTTTTTTCTTAGCTTTTTTCTTAGCCTTCTTTGCTTTTTTTCTTCTCTTAGGCATCTTTAGCTCCCTTTTTTAGTTAAACGAATCAAATTGATTCGCATTTAACTTATTTTTATTTTTTTATACACGTTATGTCAATTCTTTAATTAAAGTTTTAATTTTAAAAAATTAAAACTCAAAATTAATTTTTTTAAATTAATTTAAGTGTAAAAAAGTTAATGTTTATGCGCTTTATAATCAAATACTTTTAATAAATTAATAAAGTTTTTCTAAATCATCTTTATATTTATCTAAAATATATTTTCTTTTTAATTTTAATGTTGGTGTTAACATTCCATTTTCAATTGAAAATTCTTCTTGAATTAATTTAAATTTTTTAACTTTTTCAACTAAAGATAAAGTTTTATTTAAATTTTCTAAAAAAATTTCAATTTCTTTTCTATTTTCATTACTTTCTGAAACAATTAACGCTACTAAATAAGTTTTCTTATCTCCATAAACGAAACTTTGTTTAATTTTTTCATTTAAACATAATAAATTTTCAATTTTTGATGGTGAAATATTATCTCCACCAAGAGTAACTATTATTTCTTTTTTTCTATCAGTAATTTTTAAATTTCCATCTTCTTTGATCTCACCAATATCACCAGTATGTAACCAGCCATTTTTAATTACATCAGCTGTCTCTTTTTTCATGTTCCAATAACCAAGCATGACATTTTCTCCTTTAACTAAAATTTCACCATCGTCAGCTATTTTTACCTGGTTTGTTTTAAAAGGAGGTCCCACTGTGTCTATTTTGATTTTGCCAGGGATATTACAACTTACAACTGGGGAGGCCTCTGTAAGACCGTAACCTTGTAGAGTGGGTAATCCTATAGCATTTAAAAATTCTCCAATTTTTTGGTCTAAAGCACCACCCCCAGACACAAATGCCTTTAATTTTCCACCAAACTGTTTTTTAATCTTTTTTCTTACAAGTTTTTCACATAAAAAATTAATTAATTTTTCGCTTAATGTTAAATTCTCATTATTGAGTTTTTTAATTCCAAGTGAGATCGTTGACGATATCAATTTTTTCTTAAAACCTTTCTGCTTTGAAAAATTCATTGAAATTTTACTATACAAATTTTGATAGAATCTTGGGACAGCTGTCATAATCGTTGGTTTTGCAATAGACATATTGGATAATAACTTTTCTAAACTTTCAGCATAATAGATTTTTGCACCTAGAGAGATTTGAACAAATTGAACTGCATGCTCATAAGAATGCGATAATGGTAACCATGTTAAAAAGGTAGGTTTACTATTTTTAATTAATTTATTTAATATTTCTTGTGCTCCTTCACAATTTGATAAAATCCCTCCATGACTGAGCATTACTCCTTTGGGGTTACCAGTCGTTCCAGACGTATAAATTATACAAGCGAGATCTTTCCTTTTTAGATTTTGATTAAAACTTATAATAGGAACTGATTTCTTTTTTTTTGAATATTCATCGAATATATTTTCAATACTCTCTACTTTTTCATTTATATTTTCAATAGATAAAATTTTTATATCGTCCGATATAAATTTTTCAATTTTTTTTAATTGAATTTCATTAGAAACGATACAAATTTTTGGCTTACAATCATTAATGATGTATTCATAATCTTTCTCTGAATAAGTTGTAAATAGTGGAACCGTTACTCCACCAGCATTCATAATCGATATGTCAGAGATAAGCCACTCTGGTCGATTTTCAGATAATAGGATACATCGGTCTCCATCAGCTAAATTTGTTCTTAAGTATTCAGACAAAATTTGAATTTTTAACGCAACTTGTTCCCAACTAAAAAAATTTTTTTCATTTTCTTTTAACCATTTTAAAAATGGCTTATCGGCAACTGAGTTTATTTCTTTATACTTGGAAAAAAAAAGTTCTACTAAACTGTTTATTCTACTTAATTGCATAATTTGGTGGGCGAAGAGAGAATCGAACTCTCACTTCTTGCGAAACACGATTTTGAGTCGTGCGCGTCTACCAGTTCCGCCATTCGCCCCGATTGTTTAATAATTTATTAAATAGTATAAGAACTAAAATTATATTAAAACCAAAAAATGTTTAAAAATCTTTACAAAAAATGTTTAGATTTAGCAGGTCACAAAAGTTCTAAATATTACTTAGCAATTGTGTCATTTGTTGAAAGTTCATTTTTTCCTATTCCTCCTGACGTTATGGTTATTCCGATGGTAATCTCCAAAAAAGCGGATTTTAAAAAAATTTTTTTTATAACAACAATATTTTCCGTTTTAGGAGGTATGCTCGGCTATGTAATTGGAGCATTCTTTTTCGAGTTTGGAGCACATATCATGAATTTTTATGGTTATGAGGATAAACTATATAACTTAAAAGAAAGCTTGATAAAAAATGATGGTTTTTATGCTTGGCTAGGGATTCTTTTTTTAGCAGGTTTTACCCCTCTTCCTTATAAAGTTTTTACGATTGCAAGTGGTCTCATAGGATTTAATTTTTTGATATTTGTTTTAATAAGTTTAATTTCAAGGGGGTTAAGATTTTTTTTAGTGTCATATCTCTCTTATAAGTTTGGAGACTTGTTTAATGAATTTATGGATAAACATGGGTCAAAATGGTTTACGATAATTGGGATATTAATTGTTATTGTTGGATTAGTGGTCTATCTAATTTATAAATCTAATGTTTAATTTAAAAGCTGAATTTTATTTAAAAATAATTTTTTTATTTTGCTTTATTGCTTTAATTTCTGCTTTTTTTATAGAATATATTCTTGGACATCAGCCTTGTAATTTATGTTTGATAGAGAGAATTCCCTATGGATTAAGCATTATGATAATAATGGTGATCTTTTTAATTAAAAAAAATCAGAAATTCTTAGTTATGTTATTAATCCTTACTTTTATCTTCTCTTTTACAATTTCATTTTATCATTTTGGAATTGAACAAGGTTTTTTTCAGGAGTCATCTGTTTGTGGAGTAAAGAGTTCGACAGAAATTGTCACTAAAGAAGATTTGCTTAAACAATTAAGTGAAAAAACAATAAGTTGTAAAGATGTGACATTTAGGATTTTTGGATTATCACTCACAAGCATTAATATTGTATTTAGTTTATTGTTTATTATAACACTTTTAAAAATTTTTAAGAAATATGAAAAAAACAAATAAAAGAGTACAGGAATTTATTAGAGTTGATCATGCTGGTGAGAGAGGTGCTGTCAAAATCTATGAAGGCCAATTGTTAGCTTTAAACACTATTGTAAAAAATGAAAGTTTAAAAAAAACAATTGAAGATATGAAAGAACACGAAATAGAACATTGTCGATTTTTTGAAAAAGAAATAAAAAAAAGAAATATAGAACCAACAAAATTTTTACCCTTATGGGATTTGCTAGGTGTTGGTTTGGGTTTTGGCTCTACATTATTAGGCAAAAAAGCTGCAATGCTGTGTACAGCATCCGTTGAAGAAGTTATTGACAAACATTATTTAGATCAAATTAATCAGCTTGGTCCTGAAGAGGAAGAATTAAAAAAGAAAATTACAAAATTTAGACAAGATGAATTAGATCATAAGGATATTGCTTATGAAGAGGGTGCAACAAAAAAAGGCTTTTACGCTATAATGGACAGAATTATCAAAACAGGATCTAAATTAGCAATAAATATTTCTGAGAAAATTTAATTTTAAGCTTCTAGCTCAACATCCCAATATAAATAGTCCATCCAACTTTTATGTAAATAATTAGGAGGAAAATTCTTTCCATTTCTATGTAAATCTTCAGTTGATGGTTGATAAGGATATTGATTAAGTTTCATTCCTGAAGATTTTAATAATTTTCCACCTTTTTTAACATTACATGCTGAACATGCTGTTACAACATTATCCCAGTGTGTTTCTCCACCTTTTGATCTTGGTAATAAATGATCAAAAGTTAATTCCTCTCCACTTCCACAATATTGACAAGAAAATTTATCCCTTAAAAAAACATTAAATCTTGTAAAACTTGGTTTAGATTGTGGAACTATGTAATCTTTAAGAGCAATAACGCTTGGAAGCTGCATTTTGAATGATGGACTTCGTACAATTCTATCATAACTGCTTACTATAATCACTCTGTCTAAAAAAACTGACTTTACTGTATCTTGCCAAGACCATAATGATAAAGGATAATAGCTTAAAGGTCTATAATCAGCATTTAAAACTAATGCAGGACATTTTTCTAATGATACATCTTGTTCAATAAAGTTGTTCATAAATTAATTTTAACTTAAATAAAAAATGATTTCAATATTAAGAACTCATTTTATTTTTTTTAAAATATAATTTAATGCTATACTGGAAGCTTCGATAGGAATATGATGGTCGCAATTCTTAATTAAATGGGTCTCTATTTCAATATTAGATCTGATAAAAAAATCTTTTGCCTCTAACATATAATTGGGTGAGACAACTTGATCAGAATCACCATGAATTAAAAGAATATTTGTTGATGTTCTCTTTCTTTGTTTGAGGTCCTCTTGATTAATAATCTTACCAGAGAAACCTACAACACAACTAAATTTATTTTTAGATGTAAGCCCTAAATTGATTGACATCATACATCCTTGACTAAAACCAGATAAACAAATTTTATTGTTTTCAAGATTATATTTAATTTTTACCTCATCTATGAATTGATTGAGTTTTTTTTCAGCCTTGATTGTCTCATCTAAAATATATTTTGGATCATCTTTTGTAAGATCAAACCATTGATACCCAGATGGATTTATTGGACAAGGCTCATGACCATTCGGGCAGAGAAAAATTGTATTTGTAAGGTGTCTTTTCCAATTTAATGAAAGCATACTTATATCTTTACCATCACCTCCGTACCCATGTAGTAAAATGACTGCGTTTTCAATTTTTACATCTTTTTCTGGTTTTATAATGGTTGTATCAAGGCAAAATGTCATAGTAATTGATTTATGTTTTTTTATCTATAAAACAGCCTACTATAATTTTATGATTTCTGGAATATTAGTAAAAATTTTATCTATAATCTTACTTGTGGCTGTTGGTTTAGTTCTGATTCTTGGTATTGGAACTTTATTTAAAGGTGGAGAGACAAGTAAGAAATACTCTAATAAATTAATGCAGTTAAGAGTCTTGCTACAATTTATAGCAATTATAGCCTTAGTTGCTTTTGCATATTTTTTTAAAAATTAATTAAAATTACTTAGCCACTTAATAAATTTTTCATCAACAAAGTCGATTGATCCAATTATTCTTGCAAACTCAAGTCCATCTTTGTTAAAAAGTATAGTTGTAGGAAGACCTCTTAATTTAAATTTCTTTGCCAATGTATTGGGCGAGTCAAAATATATTTCTAAATTTTTTATCTTCAAATCTTCAAAGAAAGTTAAAGATTTTTGACTAGTATCCTTGCCAATATTTATAGGAAATATCTTTAGATTATCTAAATTTAGATTTTCAGCTAACAAATCTAAAGATGGCATTTCATCTTTACATGGAGCACACCAAGTTGCCCAAAAATTCAATAAAACTAGATTTCCTTTATAATCATTTAAGTATAATTCTTTATTTTTAATGTTTAAAAACGTTATATCACTGTAATTTTTTAACTCTTTATTAATGACTAAATTTTTTATATCGGATGCGTCACTAGCAAAAGAATTTGATAGCATTAAAACAAATATTATTAATAATCTCATGTTAAATAGGTATAATTAATTATCATGGTAAAAAATAAAAACAACCAGACAATATGGAATACAAGAATTAAAAATAATTCTTATAATCTCTCACAAAAAATAGGTAGCTCTATTGATGTAGATAAAAGACTGTATAAAGAAGATATAAATGGTTCTATTGCTCATGTAGAGATGTTATTTAAACAAAAAATAATTTCTTTTAGAACAAAAAATAAAATTATTTACGGACTAAATAAAATTGAAAAAGAAATATCCAATAAAAAATTTGAATTTAATAAAAAATACGAGGACATTCATATTAATATTGAAAAACGACTGTTTCAAATAATTGGTGAAGAAGCGGGTTATGTTCACACAGCAAGATCTAGAAACGACCAAGTAATAACCGACTTTAAGATCTGGATTAAATCTGCAAATCAAAAAATTAGTATGATGTTAAATAACGTAATTAAAAATTCAATTAATTTAGCTGAAAAAAATATAGATACTATTATGCCAGGTTTTACTCACTTAAAAAATGCACAAGCAGTTTCATTTGCACACTATCTAATGGCATATGTAGAGATGTTTAAAAGAGACGAAGACAGATTTAAGAATAATTTAGACAGTCTAAATGAAAACCCATTAGGTGTTGCTGCATTAACTGGCACTTCTTTTAACATTGACAGGAACTATACGACAAAAAAACTTGGTTTTGAAAAGCCTACAAATAATTCAATCGACACTGTAGCGGATAGAGATTTCGTTTTAGACTTTCTTTATAGTGTTTCTGTTTGTTCGTTGCATTTATCAAGAATTTCTGAAGAATTAATTATCTGGAATTCCGATGGTTTTAATCTAATTAACCTCTCAGATAAAATAGTAACTGGTTCATCAATAATGCCGCAAAAAAAAAATCCTGATCTTTTAGAGCACTTAAGAGGTAAATCTGGAATTACTTTTGGTAATTTATTTTCAATGTTTACTATATTAAAAGGATTGCCTCTTTCATACTTCAAAGATCTTCAAGATGATAAAGAAATTATTTTTAAATCATATGATGTTCTTTTTCAAAGTTTAAAAGTATTTAATGAAATTCTTAAGAATGTAAGTCCTAATAAAAAAAGAATGCTTGAATTGGCATACTCAGGTTACATTACTGCAACAGATTTAGCAGATTACCTTGTTAAGAATAATTCAATGTCTTTTAGAAAAGCTTATCAAAAAACAGCTTTGCTAGTGAATTTAGCTGAAAAGAGAAAGAAAAAACTAAACGAATTATCATTAGAAGACTTAAAAAAAGTAGAGCCAGCATTAACAAAAGATGTCCTAAAAGTGTTTGATTTAAAGAATTCTGTCAATTCCAAAAAATCTTATGGTGGAACATCTTTTGATAATATCAAAAAGATGATAAGGAAATATAAAAAATTAAGATGATTAAAAAAATTACATTTGTTATTTTAGTTTGTTGTTCTTTAGTTTCTTGTGGAAAGAAAGGTGATCCTGAATATAAAGCATTAAATCATGAAATTAAATACCAACAATTATAATTAACAAAACTTCATGAAATACATTAATAAAAGACTAACATTGGAAAAAGTCAACTTCCAGAAGATAGCTAAAAAATTTGGAACACCTTTTTATTGTTATTCATATTCAAAATTAAAAGAAAATATAAACAAATTTAAAGAAAATTTTAAATCTTTTTCACCTTTAATTTGTTTTGCAGTTAAATCGAATACTAATGTTAATTTAATTAGAGAAATTAAAAAATTTGGTTTAGGGGCTGATGTAGTTTCTTTAGGTGAGCTCATGATAGCCATAAAAGCAGGAATAAAACCAAATAAAATAGTATTCTCTGGAGTTGGAAAAACTTCTAGTGAATTGAATTTTGCAATAAATAAAAAAATACTACTCATTAATGCTGAGTCATTAAGTGAAATAATGGAAATAAATAAACTTGCAAAATTAAGGAACAAAAAAGTGAGGGTTGGAGTTAGACTTAATCCTAATACAGATGCAAAAACACTAAATCAAATTTCTACAGGAAAAAAAGAGAATAAATTTGGAGTAAATAAAGATACATTTCACAAAATTGTTAATTTTTGTAAAAATTCAAAAAATATAGACCTAAAATGTTTGAGTGTTCACATAGGTAGTCAAATTTTAGATCATAAACCCTATGGAAAAATGCTTGAAGCTGTTAGCCATATCTTAGATAAGACTAATCATCAATTTGAATTTATTGATTTAGGTGGAGGTATGGGAATTAATTATTCCAATAAAGACAAAACACTTAATTATAAAAAGTATAACACTGCAATAAATAATTTTCTCAAAAAACATAAAGTTAAAATTATTTTTGAACCTGGAAGATCTATAATAGGCAATACTGGTATGTTAATTAGTAGAGTTATTTATATTAAAGACAGTGGAAGGAAAAAATTTATAATTTTAGATGCTGCTATGAATGATTTTATGAGACCCGCATTATATGGGGCATTTCATAGGACATTGCCAGTAATAAAATCGAATAAAATATCAAATAAACCTTATGAATTCGTTGGTCCAATTTGCGAAAGTACTGATAAATTTATAACATTAAAAAAATTTCAAAAATTAGAGGAAAAAGATTTAATAGCTATATGCGATGTTGGCGCGTACGGTATGTCTTTAAGCTCAAATTATAATTTAAGACCTAAACCAATAGAATTATTAATTAAAGGTTCAAAAATTAATGTAATTAGAAAAAGACAAAAGCACGCGGAAATAATCTAGCTTTTAACACAATGTTAAGAAACTTTATATTTTCATTATTTTTTTTTACTGGAATTATTATTATTTCAATAGTTTTTTTGCCCTCATTTTTCTTACCTAAACAAGTTGTGTTATTTGGAGGTAAGTTAATGGGTCACTGGACGAGTTTTTGCTTAAAATTTTTTCTTTCAACAAAAATAATAATTAAAGGGACTGAAAATATTATTAGGAATGAAAAATTTTTTATAGCAGCATCACATCAATCAATGTTTGAAACATTCTTCCTTCAAACTTTATTTAACTCACCAGTATTTATTCTTAAGAAAGAATTATTATCCATACCTATATTTGGGTGGTATCTAAAAAAAATTGGATCCATATCAATTAAAAGGGGTCAAATTACAAAAGATAATCTCAGTTTTTATGATGAAATTTCAAGTGTAACTACTAACTCAGATAGACCTTTGATAATTTTTCCTCAAGGAACTAGAGTTTTGCCTAATGAAAGACCACCTTTTAAAAAAGGAGCCTCTAGAATTTATGAAAAACTTAAAATTGCTTGTCAACCAGTTGCAATTAATTCTGGATATGTCTGGCCTAAATCAGGGAGAAAAATTAGTAACAGAACCATCACTGTATCTATAATGCAAAGAATAAATAATGATCTAGAAAAAGAGACATTTCTTAAAACTTTAGAAGATAAAATTTACTCAGAATTAAATCTTATAGATTAGCCTTTCATGGGCATTATTACATAGATACTATCAAAATCACTAGGATCTTTTATTAAAGCTGGCGATCCTGTTTCATTTAAAAATAACTCTATTTTTTCACCATCAAGCTGTGACGCAACATCTATTAGATATCTCGAATTAAAACTGATTTCTAGATCATGGTCAAATTGAACACCTAAAGTTTCATTTCCATCACCACTGGTAGTATTATTAACAGAAAGATTTAATGTATCTTTAGATAACTTAAACTTAACTCCATCTTTTTTATCTAGTGATACTGATGCGACCCTATCAATAGATCCTAAAAATGATTTAAGATTTGTCTCTAATTTTTTTTGATTATTCTTAGGAATTACTTGTACATAATTTGGAAATTTTCCATCAATTAATTTAGAAATTAAAATACTATTAGTTAATTCAAACTTTATTTTTGATTTTAAATTAGATATTTTAAGATCACCATCATAATTATCTAGTAGAGAGCAAAGTTGAAAAATGGTTTTTTTTGGAAGAATAATTGGGTCAAATTTTATTTTTTCACTTAATCTAATTTTGGAAATTGACATTCTATGACTATCAGTTGCTACAGCAGTCAAATAGATCTTATCCTCAACTTCAGTTTGGTGAAAGTATATACCACTTAAGTAATGACGTGTTTCATCATTCGATATTGAAAACTTACACTTATTAAGTAATTTTAAAAAATGTTTTGAATTAATTACAAAAGTATTATCATTAAAATTTTCGTCCGTAAGTGGAAACTCTGATGAATTTATACAATTAAGATTAAATATTGATTTTTCAGACTCTAGTTGAAGTTTGTTTTCGCTATTCATTGATAAGTTTAATTGTTTATCAGAGGAAAATTTTCTAACAATATCAAACATAATTGATGAAGTTGTAGTTGTGTTTCCCTCCTCTAAAATTTCAACATTTTCAATTTGATGAATGAAAATCAAATCAAGATCAGTGGCTGTGATTGTCAATTTTGAGTTACTTGCATTTAGTAAAACATTAGAAAGTATCTGTAACGTGCTCCTTTTTTCTATAACACCCTGACAATAACTTAAGGCTTCTTGAAGTTCTTTTTGATTAACGTTAAATTTCATCCTTCTTTATTATATAAAATAATATTTTTTAATTTATTTATATTATCATTCATGTCTGGATTTTTTTCTTTTAATTTTTCTATTGTTTTCACAGAATGAATTATAGTCGTATGATCTCGATTTGAAAATTCTCGTCCGATTTCTGGTAATGATTTTGTGGTTAAAATTTTAGTAAGGTAAATAGCTGTCTGTCTTGGTCTAACTAAATATCTCGATCTTCTTGAAGATAACATCTCATTTTTACTAATTTTGAAAAATTTACAGACAATTGTTTGTATTGAGTCTATTGTTACATTATTTTCTGTTAAATTTAATAAATCTTTCAAAATAATCTTTGTTTCGGATAGGCTTGGTAGTTTGTTATAAATCCTCGAAAATGAAACTATACGATTTATTGCTCCAACTAATTCCCTTACATTAGTGGTTATTTTATTACTTATAAAATCTTGAATTTCATCTGTAACATTAACTTTGTCAGCATATAGAGAAGTTAATTCATTTATCTTGTGATCGATGATCTTTCTTCTTAAATCATACTCAGGTTTTTGAATATCCACAACTAGACCTCCAGAAAATCTTGATTTAATTCTCTCTTGAATTCTAGACAACTTATTAGGTGGTCTATCAGCTGAAACGATTATTTGTGACTCTTTATCCAAAAGTGCATTAAAAGTATGAAAAAACTCTTCCTGCATAGCTTCTTTGCCATTCATGAACTGAATATCGTCTATTAACAAAACATCTGTATTTCTAAAATACTCCTTAAATTTAACCATATCGTTAGATTTAATTGATTTTACAAATTGATACATAAAACGTTCAGCTGAAATAAACATCACTTTTTTGTTTTTACTCATTTCGTAGCCTATAGAATTTAGAAGATGAGTTTTACCTAAACCTACACCCCCGTATATATAAAGCGGATTATAATAAGAAATATTCTCAGATACCTTTAAAGAAGCTTCAAAAGCTATTTTATTACTTGAGCCAGTTAAAAAGTTTTCAAATCTTTTATTGGGATCTATTCGACTATATTGTAAATGAGAGTCTTTTATAAATGAGACTTTTTCGGTTTTGTTTGTTTGATTAAAATCATCAAATTTTTCACTTTTACTATCATTTTTTTCTATAATCTTAAATTCTATCCTTATGATTTGTTTTTTATGTTTTTTGATAGTTTGTAAAATTTGATCTAAATATCTTGATGTAATCCAATCACGGATAAACCTCGTTGGGACAGTTAATAAGATATAATTTTTAAACTCCTCATGTAAATCAATTTTTTTTATCCAACTTTCATAAACTTCTATTCCCAATTTAATTTTTAATTCAGTCTGAATTAATTTCCAATCAAGATTAATTTTATCAAAACTTTTATTTGTGTGCGTATTGTTCATTTTTTTGGAGAGACTCCAGTTACATCAATAATGATGGTTATTGCAACAAATTATTTTACTAAACCGAAAATAAATAAAATCTGGGATTGTGTAAAAAATTTTTTTAAAAATTTCTTTGACAAATTTTTTTTTTATGTATCAAAAAAATAAATAAAATTTATGATTGAATTAAATATAATATTTTTTTACTAATTCTAAATATTGTAATATAAGATTAACACATCATATATGAAGCGTATTCTTTAAGTTGAATCAACTTAGGGTATAGAAATTATAAGGAACTTATTTTTTTTGTAATTCTAGATACGTTCCTAGATGCATTTTGTTTTTTTATTATTCCAGTTTTAGCAATCTTCATTAACTCAGAATTCAACTTAGGTAAGAACTTTAAAGCTTCTGATTTTTTTTTATTTTCAATCAGAACGATCATCTTTTTTAATGCAATTTTGTATCTGCTCTTTCTCGCTTTGTTAACTGCAGTCTGTTTAGATATTCGTCTAATTCTTTTAATTGCTGATTTTGTATTAGCCATAATTTGCAGGGGTATAACCGCTTAAATAGACCCGGTCAATAATATATTTATTATTTTTGACATATTTCACACAAAAAAGTTGATCTATTTGATTGAGTTATTTTATTAATTGTTCCTGAACATCTAATTCTTTTACATTTTTGTTTATCTCTACCATAAACCTTAAACTCTTTTTGAAAATTACCTTGATTGCCTTTCGTATTTTTAAAATCCCTTATGGTTGATCCGCCTTTTCTAATAGCATTTTGCAAAATTTTTCTTGAATTAATAACTATATTTTTGCATTGATTTTTTTTCAAATACTTAGCCGGTAATAAGGGATTAATTTTTGATAAATATAAAATTTCGCTTGCATAAATATTTCCAATTCCAGATACAAAATTTTGATCTAATAAAAAATTTTTTATATTTTTACCTTTTTTTTTAAAATAACTAATCAAATATTTTGAATTAAATTTTTTATTAAAAGGTTCTGGCCCATAACTTTTAAACTTTTTTTTTAAACTATTAAAATCACTAAAAAATTGAAAATATCCAAATCTTCTAGGGTCATTATAAATTAATTTGATATTTTTAAAGAGAAATTCAACATGATTATGATTTTTAGGCAAATTTGGTGAACTATAAAAACTAGCGTTGGTGTGTAGATTTTTTTTTCTATTTTTAATAATATGAATTGTTCCTGACATTCCTAAATGGACTATACAAAAGCTTTTATTTTCCAGCTCAATAATTAAATATTTTGAGAATCTTTTGATATTTGAAATAAATTTATTTTTTAGCTTTTTTTCAAAGGAGGTTTCTAATTTAAATCTTAAGTTTCTGTTTCTAACCAAAACTTTATTGATTTTTTTACCTTTTATATTTTTTAATAAAGATTGTCGGACTATTTCTACTTCTGGTAATTCTGGCATTTACTATTATATTAAATGAATAATTAATTAAAAATGCAACAACATCTTCAAAATAAAAAAGGGTTAGTTCAGGGCGTATTTAATCAAGTTTTTGATAGATATGATTTAATGAATGATTTTATGTCTTTTGGAATACATAGACTGTGGAAAAAAAACTTAATCAATATGATGGGACCGTCAAAAAATAAAAGCTTAGTTGATGTTGCTTGCGGTACTGGAGATATAGGAAAACTTTATCTAGATAACACTAATATCTATAATAATATTACTTGCATCGATCCAAATAGAGGGATGGTATCAAAAGGAAAAGAAAAGCTAAAAAATTATAAAAATATAAAATGGATAATTTCCAATGCAGAAAAACTCCCCCTCAAAAGTAATTCATTTGATTTTTATACGATTAGTTTTGGCTTAAGAAATACTAAAAATTTGAATAAATCTTTATCAGAAGCATATAGAGTTTTAAAAAAAGGTGGACGATTTTTTTGTTTAGAATTTTCCAAAATACAAAATAAGAACTTAGAACTTATCTATAAAAATTATTCAAAATTAATTCCTTTAGTTGGTAAATACGTTGTTGGACAAAGAGAGCCTTATGATTATCTTATTGAAAGTATTGATAATTTTGTCAATCAAGAGGAGCTCTTACAATATATGAAAGTGAATAAATTTCAAAAATGCAATTACAGGAACTTCTCTAATGGAATAGTATCTATACATAGTGGTTGGAAAGTTTAATGATAAAAAAGATTATAACTTTATTTAAACTCGGACGAAAAATAGCTCATTCAGATATATTAGAGATAATCTCAAAATTTCAAAAACCACCATTAGCAATCACACTACTATTTAAATTTTTAGCAATATCTTTTTCACCTAAAAAAAAGAACTTAATTAAAAGTGAGGGCGAACGATTATCAGACTCTTTGGAGTCTATGGGTACAACTTTTATAAAACTTGGACAATTCTTAGCTACACGACCAGATATAATTGGGGAAAATCTCTCAAAACAACTTGAAAATCTTCAAGATAAATTGCCACCATTTTCACTTGTTCAAGCTAAAGAAATCGTAAAAAATGATTTAGGACAGGAAACATATAACTCAATTATAAATTTAAGTGAGCCTGTTGCAGCAGCCTCTATAGCCCAAGTTCATAAAGCTCAAATCAACGATAATGGTACTATCAAGGATGTTGCAATAAAGATTTTACGTCCAAACATTAAAAAAATTTTTAATGATGAAATTGATGCAATTATGCTTTTTGCTTTTTTAGTGGAGTCATTTATTAAAAAGACAAAAAGATTAAAATTGGTTGAGGTAGTTTTTTTACTTAAAGAAATAACAAATTTAGAAATGGACTTAAGATTTGAGGCAGCCGCAGCTAATGAATATTCGGAAAATACAAAAAACGATGTTGGATTTAGAGTTCCTGAAATTTATTGGAATTTTACAAGTGAAAATGTAATGACATTAGATTGGGTTGATGGAATTTCTATTAGGGAAACTGAGGAGCTAAAAAAAAGAAATTTAAATACTGAAAAAATTGCAAACGACATTATTCAAAATTTTTTAAGACATGCAGTGAGAGATGGATTTTTTCACGCTGATATGCATCAAGGAAATATATTCATAGATAACAATGGTCATATAGTCCCAATTGATTTTGGAATAATGGGTAGACTTGATAAAATGAGTAAAAGATTTTTGGCAGAAATATTATTTGGTTTTATTCAAAGAGATTATCGTAAAGTAGCAGAAGTGCATTTGGTTGCTGGACTGGTTCCTAAAGAAGTTCCAATCGATGACCTTGCTCAAGCTCTAAGATCAATTGGTGAACCAATTTTTGGCCAAACAGTAAAAGATATTTCTGGTGGAAAATTATTAAAACAATTATTTGATGTTACGGAAAAATTTAACATGCAAACACAACCTCAACTTCTGATGCTCCAAAAAACAATGGTTGTTGTGGAGGGGGTGGCCAGAAAATTAAATCCAAATACAAACATTTGGACTACATCAAAACCTATTTTAGAAAATTGGTTAAGAGAAACAAAAGATCCTATGACCACAATTAATGAAACAATTCAAAGTACTTCTGAAGTGATTAAAAGATTACCAGAATTCCCAGAAATAATGGATAAAGCTAATCAAGCTCTAACATATTTAGCTAGTGGTCAAATTCCCCAAAATTCAAACTCTTATACCGCTTTGAATACAAAAAAATCAGAAATGACTGCTTTTAGAAATCAATCTATTATTGGCTTTTTAGTCCTTGTAATTTTTAGTCTATTGGTATTTTAATTCACTCCATGGGAAACTTGAATAATAAAAAAATCTTAATAATAATTTGCGGAGGTATAGCTGCATATAAAAGTCTAGAATTAATCAGACTCTTAAAAAAAGATGGTGTAAGTATAAAAACAATTCTCACTAAGAGTGGTGCTGAATTTGTAACACCTCTTTCAATTACTGCGTTATCTCAGTCTAAAGTTTATCAAGATCTTTTTAGTATAGAAAATGAAGCAGAAATGGATCATATTAGTCTTTCAAGATGGGCAGATCTCATTTTAATTGCACCTGCAACAGCTAATACAATATCTAAACTTGCAAATGGAAATTCTGATGATTTAGCTTCAACTGTTGCTCTTGCATCAAATAAAAAAATTTTTATTGCCCCAGCGATGAATGTAAGAATGTGGGAACATGAGTCTACTAAACAAAATATAACAAAACTTAAAACCTATAATTATGAATTAATTGGTCCTGAAGTTGGAGATATGGCATGTGGAGAATATGGTGATGGTAAAATGTCAGAACCAAAAGAGATAATAAGTAAACTTAAAATTTATTTTAAAGATTTCAAACTTAAAAATAAATTAAAGGCAATCGTAACTGCAGGACCAACCAAAGAGTACATCGATCCAGTAAGATATATATCTAATAAATCGAGTGGTAAACAAGGTTATGAAATTGCGAAATCACTTTCAAAAAAAGGTTTTGAAACAACTTTAATTTCAGGACCAACAAATTTAAAAATAAATAATGATATTAATTTGATCGAGGTTGAAACCGCTGAAGAAATGTTTCAATCGACACTTAAAAGTTTACCGGTAGATGTTGCAATATTTTCAGCAGCAGTGTGTGACTATAAAGTGAAAGAAACCTCTAAAATAAAAATAAAAAAACAAGATGAAATTAGTTTAGAATTAGAGAAAAATGTGGATATTCTTGATTATGTCTCCAATCATAACTCCTTGAGACCAAAACTTGTGGTGGGCTTCGCAGCTGAGACAAATGATTTAGAAAACTATGCTTATAAAAAACTAAGTGAAAAAAACTGTGACTGGATAGTTGCAAATGATGTGTCAAATGAGTCAATAGGTTTTGACTCAGATTTTAATGAGGTTTCAATTTTTTATAAAAATAAACAAATTGATAGACTTAACTATAAATCCAAGTCAGAAATTTCAGACGAATTAGTTGGAAAAATTATTGATCATTTAAACTAATGATTAAAGTTTTAGTTAAAAAATTAGAACCTTCTGTAAAATTACCATCATACAAAACCGATGGTGCATCTGGTATGGACCTAATGGCATATATAAATGAATCAATTGAATTAAAGCCTGGGGAAACATGCCTAGTACCAACCGGATTGTCAGTTGCATTTCCTAAAGAATATGAAATTCAAATTAGACCAAGGTCAGGATTAGCAGCAAAAAATAATATAAGTGTTTTAAATACACCTGGTACAATTGATAGTGATTATAGAGGTGAAATAAAAGTTATTTTAATTAATCATGGTAACAAAAGCTTTAAAATCAATAACAACGATAGAGTTGCCCAAATGATTTTAACTCCAGTTATAAAAATGGATTTAGAAGAAACGAATGAACTTCCAAAATCAATAAGAGGAACAGAGGGTTTTGGTTCAACTGGTAAATGAAAGAAAGTCTAAACAAATCTCAAATTGAAAGATTCTCAAGACAATTAGTTTTAAAAAACATAGGTGCGAAAGGTCAAAAAAAAATTTTATCATCTAAAATTTTAATAGTTGGTGTTGGGGGTTTGGGCTGCCCTGCTGCAGAAAATCTAGTGAGAGCTGGTATTGGAAATATCGGTCTTATCGACAATGATATTGTTAATCTTTCTAATATACATAGACAAAGTTTATTTACTTCTAAAGATATAAAAAAATCAAAAGTTAGAGTAGCTGCAAAAAAACTTAGAGAAATAAATCCAACTACTAAAATTAAAACTTATGAATCGCGGCTGGACGAAAATAATATCAAAAAAATAATTAAAAATTATGAAATAATAATTGACGGTTCTGATAATTTTAAAACTAAATTTTTAATTAATGATTATTGTATAAAGTTAAAAAAAAAATTAGTGACAGGAGCAATCAGCAAATTTGATGGTCATATATTTACATTTGATTTTAATGATAGAAAAACAGCTTCTTTAAAAAATTTCTATCAAGAAAATGAAATTTCAGATGATGACCTAAATTGTGAATTTGAGGGGGTTCTTGGCACAACTGCATCTATTGTGGGAACAACCCAAGCTAATGAGGCATTAAAAATGATCATGAAAATTGGGCAAAACTTGAAAAATCAAATTTTAATTATAGATCTTTTAAATCTTAATTTTAGAAAAGTAAGATTTAATAAAAAATAAGGTAACACTAAATAATGAAAAAATTATTTTTTTTAATTTTATTCTGTGTTTTTTTTCCATTTAACATTTTTGCAAATGATACTTTTCTCTCGTTAAAAAAAGATAAAGTAAATGTAAGATATGGTCCAGGATTTGAGTATCCTATTAAATATATTTATAAAAAAATTAATTTACCCATAAAGCAAATTGATAAGAAAGAAAATTTTAGAAGAATTATTGATCTTAAAAACAATAGTGGATGGATACACGTCTCTCAACTTAAAAAAGTAAATTCCATTATACCTAAAACAGATAAAATCTTGTTCAGTAAACCAACGAATTTTTCAAAGCCTTTAGCAAAAATAGAAAAGGGTAGAGTTTTGTTAGTCAAGAATTGTAGCAATAATTGGTGTAAAATAAAAACTGGTAATTTTAAAGGCTGGATTAAAGTAGATAGCTCTTGGGGGCTTAACTAATCTTTATTAACCCTGTTTGATTTTATCGTAAACTATTTTTGTTGTTCACAAACATCCTTAATCACAGGGGCATTCGCACAGTCTAAACATTTTGTTTTCTGGACAATGCAACCATCATCAAGAATCTCAACATCAACGATTTTATCACATTTGGAACAAGTTGAAGAGATTGTTAGTCCACATTTTTTACAATTATAATTTTCTGTTTGCATAGTAAAAGATTAATCATAAATAAACTTATTTCAATTATTAAGTGTGCGAATGATTATTATTATCGAAATTTTTTTGCGAATGATTACTAATTGCTTTTTTTTTGGAGTATTCAGTCAAATTATTTTTTTGATTTACTTGTCCACCATTTGTCTAAAATAAAATACCAAATTGAATTTGCAATTGGTTCAACAATAGCATCGGTTAGAGCAATTTTAAAAGAAACATCTGCCACTATCATTAAAACTGTAATCGCAATTGCAAAGTGCCCAATTGTATAAATTACAGTTCTAAGTAAAGAGCCTTTGTTATTTTGATAAATATTTTGAGATGCTTGAAATATGCCCTTAGTTATTTCCATCAATTTTTGAAAGGACTCTCAAGAACACATGCTACAAGGTGTATTCTAGCCTGTTCACCTCCATTAAAAAAATTATGATATTTAGTGTTATTTGTAATCCAAACTTTCCCATCTGCGGGTAAATGTTTAGCAACATTTTCTATAACCATTGAACACCCTTTGTTTGTGATTATAGGCACATGAAGCCTACACTCTGGATCTTTGTGCCAACTCAAAGTTGATCTAGGCTCTTTTAATAAGAGCCTAACCCTTCCTAATTTAAATCTCTTGCTTAGAACTTTGTAAACTTCGGCAAAGTATGTATTTTCAAATTCAGGTATTAATTGTGTATATTTAGACTCATCTATATCAACATCTCTTGAAACCTCTTTTCCAGTTTCGTCTGCAATTGTCCAATATTTTCCTCTAATATTGCTCCCTTCAATCGAGCTCTTGTCGTTTGGAATTTGGTTTAATGGAATTGCACCAAAATGTGTAACACCCGGCGTATTAAATTTTTTTAATTTCAAAATTTTATCTAAGTCATTTTTTAACTTTGAAATGTCAAAATTTAGATTAGGAACTTCGTAAAAATCCTTAAAATTTGCTGTTTCCATATAACTTTATCTTTTTTAAAATTTAATTTAATTTCAAATCAAATCGATCGGAATTCATAACTTTTACCCATGCAGCTATAAAATCTTTAACAAATTTTTCACTTGAGTCCTCACAGGCGTAAACTTCTGCAAGAGCTCTTAGTTGAGAATTTGAACCGAAAATCAAATCAACTCTTGTTGCTTTCCATTTTGTTTTTTGAGTTTTTCTATCTTTTCCAACAAATGTTTGCTCTGATTTATCTTCTTCTTTCCATGTAGTATTCATGTCTAATAGATTTACGAAGTAATCGTTAGTAAGAGAACCAGGTTTTTTTGTAAAAACACCATAATTAGAACCATCATAGTTAGTATTTAAAACTCTCATACCACCTATAAGTGCTGTCATTTCTGGTGCAGTCAGACCCATTAGTTGTGCTTTGTCAACCAATTTTTCCTCTGCTGAAACATTTGAAGCTCCACCATTTAGATAGTTTCTAAAACCATCTGCCTGGGGCTCAAGAAGGCCAAAAGAATGAATATCTGTCTGATCTTGCCTTGCATCTCCTCTACCTGCTGAAAATGGGACGTTAACTTTATGACCTGCCTTTTTAGCAGCCATCTCAATACCAACACCACCTGCTAAGACAATTAAGTCTGCCATTGATACACTTTTCTTTTTATTATCAAATTGATCTTTAATTTTATTTAAAGCTTTAATTACAGTTGATAGTTTATTGGGATTATTCACAGCCCAGCTTTTTTGTGGTTCTAACATTATTCTTGCACCGTTAGCACCACCTCTTTTGTCTGATCCTCTAAAAGTTGAAGCTGATGCCCATGCAGTAGCAACTAAATCTGAAATTGATATTTTTGATTTAGAAATTTTGTTTTTTAAATCTTTTATATCTTTCGATTTAAGTTTATACTTTGGATTATCAATTGGATCTTGCCAAATTAATTGCTCTTTTGGAACTTCACTACCCAAATAACAAACTCTTGGACCCATATCTCTATGAGTTAATTTAAACCATGCCCGAGCAAATGCATCATGAAACTCTTTAGGGTTTTGATGAAAATGCTTTGTAATTGGTCCATAACTCGGATCAACTTTCATTGATATATCTGTTGTTTGCATCATTGGTGGATGAAGCACGCCTTTTTGATGCGCGTCAGGAACCATTTTAATTTCTTGACCATTTTTTTTTGGAGTCCATTGATGAGCTCCAGCTGGACTCTTTGTCAGCTCCCAATCATGACCATATAAACAGTCTAAATAACCCATATCCCACTTAGTAGGGTTTTGAGTCCAAGCACCTTCGATACCACTGCTTATTGTGTCGACACCTTTTCCAGATTTATATCCACTATTCCATCCAGT